>CAMOGW010000005.1 GCA_946614435.1 uncultured Prevotella sp.
CAGAACGTCGTGAGACAGTTCGGTCTCTATCTATCGTGGGCGCAGGAGTCTTGAGTGGACCGGTCACTAGTACGAGAGGACCGTGATTGACCGACCTCCGGTCTGCCGGTTGTACCGCCAGGTGCACCGCCGGGTATCCGCGTCGGGTTCGGATAAGCGCTGAAAGCATCTAAGTGCGAAGCCGGCCACAAGATGAGGGCTCCATATTGAGGGTCGTCGCAGACTACGACGTTGATAGGGTGCAGGTGTAAAGACGGCGACGTCAAAGCCGAGCACTACTAATTGCCCGAATACTTTCGCTGCAAGTGCTCATTCTTTTGGCTGTAGGTTGTCGGCTTTTAGGTCGTACTTTTCAGTCCTTGTGTGTGATGTGTCGCCTTATACGCGGTGCATGGTGTCAGGCTTGACGGGTGATGTAGTCAGATTCTCTTCACTCCGAGTCCTCCACCGTCCACTTAGCGAGTCTATTCAGGTGGCTATTGCGGCGGGGGCCCACCTCTTCCCATTCCGAACAGAGAAGTTAAGCCCGCCTGCGCCGATGGTACTGCAATGCAATGCGGGAGAGTAGGAGGCCGCCATCTTTTTAATGGGAGAGACTATGGTCACTGACTGTAGTCTCTCTCTTTCTTTTTTGTCTTGACTGCAGAAGGGGGAACTTCAGACGATAGCCCTATATTCTTTCATAGAAATCAATGTTCGCCTACGGCGTAACGCGAATGCCCGTAAATGAACCGTGAATGATCCGAGAATATTTACAAAACATTTACGAACCATTTACAAGCCATTCACGGATCATTTACGGTTCATTTACGGGCATTCGCGTTACGCCAAAGGCAATGAAGCTTCATTCACATTGAACAGAATTTAGACTTTCTCCTGTTTATTGTCCGAAAGTTCTTTTCACGGGTCTTACTAGGAGACCTATTTGTGGGTATGTAGGTTCTATGTTGGCATACTTGTTGCGACTGTTAAACTGAAGTACATAGGCCATTCCGTTTTCGGCAGGAGTAGAGAGCCAGTAGTAGCCCAGTTTGTCGTAGTCGATTTTTTGAGTGAGTGCATATCCTCCTGAGAGAGGAAAGAAGAGACACTGTCCGTTTGGGGCTGTGACAATGAACCCGTTGACGTTGTGATACTTTGTCAGTGTCCAGGTACAATTCTGTAGCAGTTCTTCTGCAGCGGCCTTCGTTGGCATGACCCAGTTGTCATTCCAGTTTGTGAAGGCAGCATCATATTTAGTTCCACTGATATCTATTCTCAGCGTACACTCTTCGTTTTCCTCATCGTAGAATTCATATTCGTCATACCAGAAATAGTCTTTTGTGTGCGTTTCACCCCATGCATAATAAATACCTTCTTCCTCTGGTGCTTCAGCTCCTACGCTGCAGCAGGCCCATTTTGTGCTGAGCCCCATATCAATGGCATGCGGATGATTATTGTCAGGACAGATTCCGCCAAACGTAATACTATCAACGTCTGTTGTGAGAAAGGCGTATGTCTTAGAAGGAGTGAAGATGCGGACAATCTCATTGTTTTGTGCATGACTCATGGTTGCCAAACATAACAGAAACGCTGCGATAGTTGATTTTTTCATGATTTGGATTCTATATTCTTTTGGTTATTTCCTTGCAAAGATACTCGATTTTGATGAAATGACTTATTCGCTTAACAATATTTATATTTTACTTTTGGACAATGATATTTGTCAACTTTAGTTATCAATTCATGAGTATTGTATCAATATATTAAGTTTTTCCTTTGATTTGCATCAATTTTTGTTGTTTTTTATTCGTAAATACTTGTATTAGTGTGTTTTAATGTCTATCTTTGCAAATGAAAAGATATTTTTTTGATTTGTTTTAGTAGATTAGTTTTTAAGTAGTTTGTTTTGGAGCTGACTGTCGTGAGACAGTCGGCTTTGTTTGTATTGAATCATCTTGTCGTACAAATTGCGTTAATAATCCTAAATTGCTTGGGATTTCAACATGTATTTGCTACTTTTGCATAAACTATAAGACTATAAAACGGAGGAAAAATTGGCTATACAAATGACGATTGCATCAGCATCTGAACCTGTGACGATGGGTCAGAGCTATTTTTGGGATGCTCCCCAGCTTCCCAAGGATGCCGATTTGTATCCTTTTTACACGAATGAGGATGGTGATGAGGTGCCCATGCAGTTCATTTGTCAGGTGAACTGTGCTGAGCTGCATGCAACCTTGACAAAGAGTAAAGGCTTGCAAGCGCAGGTGATGGGCGGTACCGGACTGCCTCGTCGTGGCATGCTCTACTTCTTTGGGCTTGTTGACTATTTCCTGGGCTATGATGTACCTTACGCGTTCGGCACTGGTTGGTGGGGCGATGGCAGTGTGCGAGCAGTCTATGCCGATGTAGCCCCTGAATTGCTGGTACGTCAGAATCCCTACACTGAAGACGACATGATTCCGCCACATCCCATCACTTTCAGTAAGACCGATGCCTGTGGTGACGGCATGCGCCTGCTGGGCGAGCCGTTTGAGGAAGAGGTGCGCATGGCGATGCCGGAGGGCTGGCGGCTCTTGCTTCAGCTCGACTCCGATGAGAATGAGCATTATTCACTGATGTTTCATGACATGGGACTTCTCTACATACTGATAGAAGAGGAACGCCTGCTTCGAGGCGATTTCTCGAACCTCCGTGCTTACATGACTTCGCAATAAGAGAAATGAGAATAGAATTATATTAACCCTTTTAAAAAACTTTATCTTATGATTGAAGAAACCTATCTTTGGATTGCGGTCGCTATCATCCTACTGGCCCTGTTTGTCTTTATTTCTTACGTGAAGGCTCCCCCCTCGTTTGCCTACATCATCTCAGGTATTTGGAAAGAGCCGAAAGTGCTGATTGGTACGGGTGGATTCCGCATCCCGTTCTTCCAGCGTCTGGACCGTGTGTATCTGGGACAGATTACGGTCGATATCAAGACAGAGGAGAGCGTGCCTACCAACGACTTCATCAATGTTGACGTAGATGCTGTGGCCAAGGTGCAGGTGTTGCCCGACAAAGACGGTACTCGGTTGGCTGCCAAGAACTTCCTGAACATGACTCCCGAGGAGATTGCCGCACAGTTGCAGGACTCGCTGCAGGGTAACATGCGTGAGATTATCGGTACGCTGGACCTTCGCTCGCTGAACACCGATCGTGACGGATTCTCTGATCAGGTGATGATGAAGGCAACGCCCGATATGGCCAAGCTGGGTATCAACATCATCTCGTGCAACATTCAGAACGTGACCGACCGAGAAGGCTTGATTCGTGACCTTGGTGCCGACAACACGGCCAAGATCAAGAAGGATGCAGCCATCAATCGTGCCGTGGCTGAGCGCGACGTGAAGATTGAGGTGTCTAAGGCCGACAAGGCTTCAAACGATGCCCGTGTGGATGCCGATACCGCTATTGCCATCAAGAACAACGAGCTGGCTCTGAAGCGTGCAGCCCTGAAGCGTGAGGCCGACACTGCCCAGGCCGATGCCGATGCTGCATACGCCATTCAGCAACAGGAGCAGCAGAAGACCATCAACATCAAGACGGTGGAGGCAGAGATTGAGAAGACCAAGCGCGAGCAGATTCTCTCAAAGGAACAGATTGAGATCAAGATGAACCAGCTGGCTGCCGAAGTGGAGAAAAAAGCCGATGCCGACAAATATAAGGTGGAGCAGGATGCTGCCGCTGACTTGGAGCAGCGCAAGCGTGTGGCTGAAGCCCAGCGCTACGAGGCTGAGCAGAAGGCACTGGCCCAGAACGCCGAGTCGGATGCCGCTCGTTACCGCCTGGAGCAGGAGGCTGCCGGTATCAAGGCCAAGGGTGAGGCCGAGGCTTACGCCATTCAGAAGAAGGGTGAGGCCGAGGCACAAGCCATGGACAAGAAGGCCGAAGCTTATAAGAAGTATAACAATGCAGCCGTGATTCAGATGATGATCGAGGTGCTGCCTCAGGTAGTAGAGAATGTGGCCAAGCCCATCTCGTCTATCAAGGATGTCCACGTCTATAGCGGTGGTCAGGACACAGGTGCTGGTGTGGCTTCGATGAGTGGTGGCGTGCCAGTGGCCATCAAGCAGGCTTTCGACGTGCTGAAGTCAGCTACGGGAGTTGATATGGCCGACATCATGCGTGCCGGAACGCTTGAGGCCAAGACTACGCGCAACATCAACCTGAATGAAGATGCTGCCGATGCCGTAAACAACATGATTGGCAAGGACGACAAGTAAGCCTCATTAGTCTCAAGAAGAAGAGACCCCAAAATCTTCAGAAATCTTACGCAAATAGTGCTAATACATATTATTTGTTGTAAGGTTTCTGAAGATTTTTTGTATTTTTGCAGTGTAAAAGCGAAATCAGTCTATGCGAAACATCTTCATTTCTTTCGTTCTGTCGCTGTCAGCATTGCTGTCATCCTGTGTAGATCATGCCTCTGCTCCCCCTCTGTTGGTTCAGGCCGATAGTGCCTATATGCGTGGCGACTACCAGCGGGCGGACAGCCTGTTGGATGCCTTTAGTCCAAATCTTGCTGCCGATGCCGAAGAACCTGTACGCATGTATGCTAAGCTGCTGGGACTCTGCCGACTGTTTGTAAGGGCCGAGATTAGCGGTGAAAATTTGATGTTGGCCGATAGTCTCGTGCGTTACTATTCTCGGCACGGTCATCGTTCAGAATATGTCAAGTCCTTGATTTTTCTGGGAGATGCTTATCGAAAAGGCTACAATTATCCGTCGGCTTTGGATTGTTACTTGAACGCCAGTCGATTGGCCGATGCGAGTGGTGATAACATGCTTCTTTTATGGTCTGAAAAGAACATAGGAACTCTGTATCTTGACCAACGTATGTTAGACGATTGCATCCCTCACTATCTGCGAAGTTATGATGCATCTCGGGCAATGAGAGATACGCTACGCATGGCCCATCTGTCTTATCGCATGGGAATCGTGAGTACTATTAAAAATCAGCCAGACAGTGCAATACATTATTATAAACAGACGATAGTATTAGGTCGAAATACTTGTCAGAAAGGAAGTATTCTTTCCGCTGCAAACTATAAACTTAGTGACATCTATATTCAATTAGGTGAATACGACGAGGCCTGTAAATACATGTCGCGTGAGCCGCTTGATGATTACAACTGGGCATATTGGCACTATGGGCAGCACCATTTTGATTCGGCAGCTTATTATTTCCATCGGGCATATAACCACGAGGCTTTGCGCGGTCGAGTGGAGATATTGCAGATGCTTGGTCAGATAGAGCATGAACGTGGACATTTGGCCTTGTCGTTAGACTATTATATTAGACATGTGTCCTTAGCCGACTCTTTGCAAAAGCAAGATCGGCAAGAAGAGACACAGCGTGTACAAGCACAGTTCAACAACGAACAAATAAAGTCTGAGCTCGATTCCTCTCAGCGCAAAGCCGAGCGCTTACAGGCTTTTGTGATAATCTCAGTTCTTGTCATGCTGCTTTTTGCCGTTGTCTCCTGGTCGTTCTTTAAGTCATATCGCTATCGGAAAGTGGGTGAACTCGAACAGGAACGCCGTTTGAAACTGTTAGAGCATCAGAAATACCTGCAGAGCGAGCGCAGAATAGAGGAGAACAACCGTCGCATCGCAACTCTGGAACAGCAGTTGGTGGAGGCACGCCGGCACAATGATGCGGAGGCGATAAGCAGAATAGAGATTGATGCTCAGTCATACCGAATGGAAAACAGCTCTATCCAGCATAAAAAGGAGCAACAGGAATTATTGCGTCGGCAGTTCGTGGAATCTGATTTATATAAAAAGGTTCGTTATAAATATGGAACAGGTGATGTCCGTTTAAGTGAAGAAGAGTGGAGTCAGCTGCAAAGCAGGGTCGATAGAATATATGACGATTTTTCTATTCGTTTACAGTCACTGTGTACTTTGAGTGATATGGAGCTTCGCACCTGTTGTCTTCTCAAGGTCGGAGTGTCTGCAAATCAGATAGCGGTTTTACAGTTTAGGACGGTTGCCGCCATAAGTATGCTGCGCAAACGTCTATACAAAAAATTGACACGTCGTGACGGCTCAGCTCAGGATTTAGATTCCTTTATCATGAATTTTTAGCATGTGCAGAAAGTCAGACAATGCGGTTTTTTCTTCGATGAAATCGGGGAAAATGAATTTGTTGACGATTTGTTAATGGATTTTTTTGCCAAAAAAATCTTTTTCTGCGTATATTTGCCGCATTAAACTTAAAATGTAAAGCTATGAGAAAGAAAATCGTTTTATTGTCCAGTTTGTTCTTTTCTGCTTCTTTATGGGCAGTAACTACTCATGCACCAGGGGGTGCTGAGTAGTTACAAGAAATGGTAATCTTCTAAAAAAAACGGAAAAACTATGAAGAAGGTAAGATACTTGTTTGTTTCCCTGTTTATTCAAATGGGAGTAGTGAATGTTTGGTCACAGCCATGTGGTGACGAGTGGCAATATGATTTTTTTGATGACTGGCACCTTCAGGGCGATTCCGTCATTGGGAAGTATGATGAAGGAAATGCTTATTTTTTTCGTTTCTTAGGGGGATCAGTTCGTACTATTAACGGAAAAGAATATAATCTTCTTTATCAGCATCCTTTGCCAATACCGACAGCTACACAGAGGATACAGAGTGAAGTCATCCCTGCAGATCGGTGGAAATATTCCATTGGCATTCGTTTCGAGAATGGGCGAGTGCTTACTGATTACGAAGATTTTAGGTTCTATCAGTCTTGTCATCTAATTTATGATGATTACAGATTCCCACTTTTCTCGCATGGAGATCCCAACTACCTTCCCTACAACCTAACAGCCGACAACACAGAACTGATTCTCTATGACTATACGATGGAGGTGGGCGACAGCTATCGCCACGTGGATGGTCATGAAGACATATTTGTGGTGAAGAAAGATACCATTGAGATTAGTGGGAAGCCAGGTGTTCCACTCCGGCGGCTGACGTTGAACAATGGGTTGGTGTTGATTGAGGGTATTGGATGCATCAATTCTAATGGCATGCTGATTGATTACTTGAATCCGGAATCGCAGTACGCCTCTCGCTATACTTATTTGTCAGCATGCTATCGAAACGTAGATGACTATGTCTATTATAATTATGTGAAGGATTGTGGCATTTCTATCGTTGACCGTGCCACGTTGGGTGTTTCATCGTCCATCTGCGCCACTCATTCGTCTAAGAGCTGCATTTACGACCTTCAGGGTCGTCAGATTCAAGGCACTCCCAAGCGTGGTATCTATATCAAGGACGGAAAGAAGTATGCTGTGACGAAGAGGTGATGATGTCACTTACTTTTCACGTCTGTCCATTTGAATATGATGCTGTGTCCAATAAATTGTACATAAGAACTAATTTGGATCAAATGTGACTTCAAAAGTTAATCAAGGACCAGTTGTAGTTGATAGTGGAAATATTGTTATTAAGTCTCATCAGGAAGCTATAATTAGTCGAGATTTCGAGGTGCGGAAAGGTACTGAATTCTTTATAACAAATGAGTAGGATTAATTTTAACGATTTGAATATATGGTAAGTAGAAAAGTATTTTTTGCAATGGGAATAATTAGTGGGATCATTCTCTTTTTAAGTGTGGTTAGCACAAAGCCTTGTATGGCACAAGACATGCCACACCAATATGTGCCATTTGTCAAAGAAGGGAAAAAGTGGCGCTTTGTTACGGATGATTCTAATGCAGGGCATGTCCAGAAGACACTTGTATTCACTATGAGTGGCGACACATTGATAAATGGGAAAACCTATAAGAAAGTATATTGTCTCGATGAAAAGTTGATGGCGACGGAGGAACAGTACTATTGTGCAGTCCGGGAAGGTTCTGATCTCGTCTATCTCGTAGAGCTTGATGACAACGAGGAAATACTACTCTATGACTTTAGTAGGCAGAATGAAGTGGTAAATGTCACACGGCATAGCTGTACGTTTGCCAGACTTGGTGGACATGGTCTGAACACTTACCAATACGATCCGTCAATAGTATGGGAATATCCTCTTTACGAAGTTTCCGGCGATGAAGTGTTGCAAACACATCCGCTCGGTTTTTGGATAGAAGGGGTAGGCAGTGTGTACGGGAATCCTTTTGCTAAAGAATTGTACAGCGAGTTAAATAACGGCTATGTCGAATCGTGTATGGAAGGTGACAAATACGTCTATCAAATAGAGTGGTTTGCTGAACCCACTTCTATAGGTAGGAGTAAGGTGTCTCCCCGATTCCTTGTCCCTAATTTCTATGACCTTCAGGGACGCCGACTCACAGGTGAACCATCACACGGAATTTATATCAAGGACGGGAAGAAAGTTCTTGTCGGTGACAAGCGGTAAACCGAGCAGTGAAGAAGTAAAAAATGTCGCATGAAAAAGATATTTTTCTTATTATTTTTATTATGTAGCTTTCGAGTTCATTCCCAAGGACCAGCCGAACTAATTATTGATGATGGGTGCATCTATAATGCGGAATTTGAACTGTCGAGTTCTTGTAAGATAATTCTTCGAAACGGTGGACGCATCCTGATGCGTAGAGGAAAAAATCTTGACGTGCCTGTAGGAGCTGAGCTGATTATCGAAAATGGTGAAATAAAACATTTATAACTATGAAAAAATGGATGTTACTTTTCGTGTCGTTCTGCGCAAACCTGTCGGAAATGGTTGCCGACGATTATATCCCCTTGGTGAAAGAAGAGGCTGTATGGGAGTATGACATGCGGTATCAGACTGGTGACACCCAAAGCAACATCACGTTCTGGTTTGAGGGCGACACCATTATAGGGAACGAAAAGTACAAATGTTTATATTTGAAACTGATCTTCACCTATCCTGAATACCACATTACCAGCAGATTTGAAAGTGCATGGCAGGAACAAGACAGGAAAGTGTATGTGTGGAATGAATTCCTAAACCGTAAGGTGCTGTACTATGACTTCAACCTGAAGAAGGGAGATGCAATTTCTAATCTGTACGGTGCACCTGAAGATGCTGTGGGAATAGTAACGGATGAGGATACAATAGAGGTCAACGGTATTAAGCGCAGCCGATTAGAAATTACCTATGAATATGAGAAACATGGAAGTCAGCAACAAATAAAGGCGTATTGGGTAGAGGGTATAGGGAGCAACAGCGCTCTGTTCACTCCAGTTGCATTTACACCTGGCGGATATGATTATATGGAATATTTCGAGAGCGATACCTGTCTTTTCACTCAAGAAAACTTCTATTTGCCGAAGAACGGAACGGGAACTGCTTCTGGGATGTCCTCTCGTTACGGCGCAAATACGGAGGAACCTCATTCGGTGGGCTGTTTTGACCTTCAGGGGCATCAGATTCAAGACACTCCCAAGCATGGCATCTATATCAAGGACGGAAAGAAGTATGCTGTGATGAAGAGGTGATATGTCACTTACCAGAAAAAGTTGCAAAACATCTGCTCCATCTGCTCCGCTTTGTTATCTTATTGACAATCAGAGTGTTGCAGGCGGAGCAGATGTTTTTTTATCTGCTCCCATCTGCTCCTCTTCTAAGTGGCTGATATATAAGATGTTGCGTAGCGGAGCAGATGGAGCAGATGTTTTGCAAACTTTTCCTGTTATAGTAAACAAATGGTTCAGCAGCGCTGTAACAGGGATGTCTCGCTTGCGGCTGTCACATGCAGCGCCGACGGCTGTTTCATACAGTGCCGACGGCTGTTTCATGCAGTGCCGACGGCTGTTTCACGCCGCGTTTTAGGATATATCACGAGGCTATCTATCCAAGATTGGGTCATGATTTAGGATAGATTACGTTACGATTCAGGAAAAATAGCGTTACGATTCAGGCAATTTCGTGATAGAGGCTGAGCAGTTGCTCGGCGGTTCGCTGCCATGAGAAGAGGCGGGCACGCTGCAGTCCCACTTCGCGTTTCTGCTGATAGAAGTCAGGGTCGGTCTCCAGGCGGATGAGCATGTCGGCTATCTCGTCGGCCTGTTCGGGATTGACGAGGATGGCATCGGGGCCGCCAATCTCCGGCATCGACGACGTGTTGCTGGTGATGACGGGCGTGCCGCAGGCCATACCTTCGAGCAGGGGGATGCCGAAGCTCTCGCGCAGCGAGGTGTAGAGGAAACAGAAGGCGTCGTTATAGATGGCAGGCAGGTCGCTGTTGGGAATGTAGCCGGGCATGTGCAGATGCTGGCGTATGTGCCCGATGTGGTTGCGGCTGATGATGCTGTCGAGATAGTGGCGGTCGAGGTCGGCCATGAGCAGCGGTCGCTTCACGGCTGAGCGCTCCAGGTAGCGGGCGTAGGCAATGAGCGTGCGCTCGGTGTTCTTCTTCGGGTCGGTATTGCCGAGGAAGAAGATGTAGCCTTTCTGAGGGATGTATTTCTTGTAAACGTCGTGTGTGTCGTTGAGCACGCGGAACCACTCGTTGTAGCCATTGTAGATCATGGCCATGCGCTCCTCGGGGATGTGGAGCTTGCCGACGATGTTGCGCAGCTCGAACTGCGACACGGTGATGATGCGGCGGCAGCGGGGCAGGATGCGCGGCACTACGAGTCGGCGGTAGAACCACCCCATGTTCTGATAGAGCGACTTGTTGGCCTTGTCGCGCGGTTCAAGGAAGATGATGTCGTGGAGGGTGAGCACGAGCGGTATGCTGCAGCGAATGGGGGCAGTGTTGCTGGTGCAGTGGAGCAGTTGCACGCCGGCCTTCTTGGCGGCCCGGGGCAGTGCCCACTGCTCCCAGAGGGGGTAGCTGGGTGTGGTGAGCTCCACGATGTGCATGTTGGCCGACTCGCTGACGCAACGGTCGGGGCCGGGCTTCACGAACACGAAATACTCGTTCTCATGGTCTATCTGCTGCAATTGCAGAATCTCCTGCAGCACCACGTAGTCCATGCCGTGCTTGTTGGCACGGAAGATACGCTGTGCTTCAATGCCTATCTTCATGACTCCTTCTTCTTCTTGGCCAGGTTGTAGTTGTAGTATTTGGTGCTGCACGTGATGTCCTCCACCACGCGGATGAAGGGTGGGAACTTCACGCTCTTGTGCTCGGTGATGCCTTTGGTCTCCAGGATGACGAGGCCGTCGAGCTGGTCTTTGTAGAAGTCGAGCTCGAAGTACTGCCCTTTCCAGATGAAGCTCTTGCGCAGCTTGTGTATGGGCAGTCGGTCGGGGTCGGCCAGTGCGAGCATCATCTCGTAGAGGTTGTTGTTGATCTGCCGTTCGGTGACAATCTCCTCGGTGGGGGAGATGCGCTTGCGCGTGGTGTGCACGTTGACCACCTTGCCCTGCCACACGCGGCGGCGCAGGCGTACCTCGGCATCAGGATCGCCCGTGAGGTAGCACTGCGTGATCTCGCTCTCGGTACAGTCGTCGGGCAGTGCTCCTGTGAGCTGAACGATGTACTTGCGCTCATCCACGATGGGCTGGGGCAGGCTGAGCACGTCGGAGATTTCCTTCAGCACGCGGTTCATCTTCTTGTCGAAGTCCTCGTCGTTGTTGATGACGCGCAGGTGGGGGTGTCCCGTCCATGCCTTGATGACCTTCTTGTCGAGCCCTCGTGCGATGCGCAGTCCCTCCTCGTCGTTGCTCTCATTACGCGAGGCGTTGTTGGCCGTGGTGTAGTACTGTTCGGCTCCGTCGGCAGCCGACACGAGGTGTAGCACGGCATCGTAGCGCTGTCGCAGTTCGGGCGTGGAGGTGCCTACGGCGCGGGTAATCTCGTCCCACACCTCGGGTGCCATATAGGCCGAGATGTCCATTGTGCCACGGTCGCACACGATGATGCAGTTCTCCTCGAATTCCTGCGCCATGCGTGTGAACTTGTCCTCGAGCGCCATCTGGATTTCGAGTGTGGCCTTCTCGCCCTGATAGAAGAATCCCCGGTTCTTAGTGAGATAGTCCATTCCCGCTTGCGTGAAGAGAGTAGGCACTTCGGGAATGGTGAACACCTTGAACCCAAGGCTTGAGAAATGTTCGATGACGCGAACCAGCGCCGATGTCTTGCCGGCGCAGGGCCCGCCTGTGAGTACGATTTTCTTGATGCTGCCCATCGTGTTTGCTATTCAGTCGTTTTTTATGAGTATTTTGTGCAAAGGTAGTTCTTTCTGTTTAATGTCCATGCCCTTGTAGACATTTTTTTGCACGGTGGTGATAATTTTTTGTCAAAAGGGGAAGAGAATGTAGTTTTTTTTGTACTTTTGCAAAGTTTTTTCTACAGTAGAAGCAAACAAAGTATTGTGTGATATTAAATAAGGAAGAGAAGCATACTTCTCACGGGATGATGTATAAGCAAACCAAAATAGCCTGCGGCCTGTTTGTGCTGATGGCCTGCGTGCTGGCATCCTGTTCCGACAACCGTCGGAGCACATGGCTGCTGACGGGCGAGGAGGCCGATACAACAAGCGTGGATTCGGCTGATGTAGCCCAGGGCGATTCGCTCATGCCCACGGGGGCCGATGAGCTGTTCGACGATTTCTTTTTCAACTATGCTACCAGCCACAGGCAACAGCAGGAGCGCACGGTGTTTCCGTTGCCAGTGATTACTGACGGTAAGAAGCTTACGGTGGAGCGCCGGCAGTGGAAGATGGAGCCGTTCTTCATGAATCAGGACTACTACACGCTCATCTTCGACTCGTCGCCACAGGAAGACCTGGTGCACGACACGACGCTGGTGGAGGCCACGGTGGAGCGCTTCAATCTGGACACCGACCGCGTGGAGCAGTTCGTGTTCAGCCGGCGCAGTGGGCGCTGGATGCTGCACGAGGTGAGGCGGCTGCCCCTGCAGCGCAATGCCAATGCGCAGTTTCTGAAGTTCTATCAGCAGTTTGCTTCCGACTCCGTGTTCCAGCATGCCAGTCTGGCGCAGCAAATCATCTTCTCGGGTCCCGATCCCGACGATGACTTCTCAACCATCGAGGGCATGATCACACCCGACTTCTGGGAAGCTTTCCGTCCGGAACTGCCGCAACACATACTCTATAACATCGTATATGGTCAGCAGAATCCCGCCTCAACGCACAAGATAATGCTGCTGCGCGGCATTGCCAACGGACTGGAGGTGGAGCTCACCTTCCACCTGCGCAAGGGCCACTGGATTCTGACCAAGCTCATCACCTGAAGAGAGACATGAAGGACTACAGCAACTATAGTCTGCTTCGGCACAACACTTTTGGCATCGATGCCCGTTGCCGCCGCTTCGTTGAGTTCGACTCTGAGCAGGAGGCCGCAGCCGTGGCTCGTGGGCTGAGTGAGCCTTTCCTCGTCGTGGGAGGAGGCAGCAACCTGCTGCTTACGCGCGACTATGAGGGAACGGTGGTGCGCTCGGCCATCAAGGGCTGTGAGGTGGTGGAGGAACAAGCCGACCATGTGCTGGTGCGCGTGGGCAGCGGCGAGGAGTGGGATGCAATGGTCGATTGCTTCGTAAGCCACGGGTGGCACGGGGCTGAGAACCTGTCGCTGATTCCTGGCGACGTGGGCGCTTCGGCGGTGCAGAACATCGGTGCCTACGGTGCCGAGGTGGGCGAGCTGATAGCCTGGGTCGAGGCCGTGAACATACCAAGCGGAGAGGTGGAACGGATACCCGCGACGGCCTGCCGATACGGGTATAGAAGTAGCCAGTTCAAGCATGAATGGAAGAACCGCTACCTGATCACCCATGTGACGTATCGCCTCGCGAAGCAGTTTGTGCCACGTCTGGACTACGGCAATATTCGCACCGAACTGGGCAAGCAGGGAATCACACATCCCACGGCGGCACAGTTGCGCGAAGTGATCATTGCCATCAGGCGCGAGAAACTGCCCGACCCGAAGGTGGAAGGCAATGCTGGCAGCTTCTTCATGAACCCCGTGGTGGGGCGTGAGCAGTTTGAGGCGCTACTGGCTGAGCATCCGCAGATGCCGCACTATGCCGTTGACGAGCAGCACGAGAAGATTCCCGCAGGCTGGCTCATCGACCAGTGCGGATGGAAAGGGCGCACGATGGGCCATGCCGGCGTACACGGCAAGCAGGCCCTGGTGCTCGTGAACCGAGGCGGTGCTACAGGGCAGGAGGTCGTGACACTGTGTGAGGCCATTCGAGCTGATGTGCAGGCGCAGTTCGGTATCAGCATCTTCCCTGAAGTGAACATCATCTAAAAACGAATCATTTTCCTCCCTATGCGAATCACTTTTCTTGGAACCGGGACTTCGTGCGGCGTGCCAGTGATAGGCTGCCAGTGCGAAGTGTGCCGCAGTGCCGACAAGCATGACCGCCGGCTGCGCTGCTCCATCCTGGTGGAGACCGAGCGCACGCGCCTGCTGGTCGATATAGGTCCCGACTTCCGCGAACAGATACTGCCCATGCCGTTCCGGCGCATCGACGGCATCCTGATCACCCATTCGCACTACGACCATGTGGGAGGCATGGACGACATCCGGCCCTATTGCCAGTTTGGCGAGATCAATGTATATGCTGACCCCATAGCCCGCAAGGGCATGCTCGAGATGCTGCCTTACTGCTTTGCGGAACATCGCTATCCGGGCGTGCCGGCGATCGGACTGCATGAGATACATGCCGGAGAGCCGATGCAGATAGGCGACATCGGCGTGCTGCCGTTTGAGGTGATGCACGGCAAGCTGCCCATACTGGGCTATCGGTTCGGGCGCTTTGCCTATATCACCGACATGAAGACCATAGACGACCGTCAGGCGGCACTGCTCGACGGGGTGGAGGTGCTGGTGGTGAACGCCCTGCGATACAAGCCTGAGCACCATTCGCATCAGTCGGTCGATGATGCCGTGGCCTTTGCCCGCAGGATGGGGGCAAGGCGCACACTGCTCACCCATGTATGCCACGACATCGGGCTGCATGAGGAGGTGAACCGAAAACTGCCCGAAGGGGTGGAGCTGGCCTACGACGGACAGATATTGGAAATCTGAAAACGACAGAGAAAAGCGACCAAAACCAAGAACCATAAGAATCATCATAAACTTACTAACCAACATTACAACATGGCAAAACACAAACTGAATTTTCTGGCAAGAAGAGGCGTGGCCCTCTTGTGCTGCATGACAATGGCGCTGGGCGCACACGCTCAGAAGAGCAACCGTGGACAACAGACAGGGCAGAACGCCCGAGTGGAGACACAGAATGAGGTGGTGACGGTGGAGTTCTACACCCCCGAGATCGTCAGGGTGGTGAAACAGCCGGCAGGGGCCGCCAAGTTAGAGAAGACGAGCTTCTCGGTGATCCTGCCCCCGCAGGCTGCGGCAAAGCCCTCGTCGCGCGACAAGAAGGCGGCTGAGGCGGCTCCTTATGCTGCGAGCACCAACGGCACAACGCTGACACTCACCTCGGAGCGGATGAAGGTGAGCATTGACCAGCAGAGCGGGCAAGTCACGTTCTGCAATGCGGCAGGCGACGTGCTGCTGAAGGAGAAACATCTGAGCATGGAGCGCCGACAGGGCGATGCCGATGCAGGCAAGCTGAGAGTGGGGCAGACCTGGACACTCGACGGCGACGAGGCCGTGTTCGGACTGGGACAACTGCGCGATACGGCGATGACCTGGCGCGGTCGCGACATGGAGCTGTGGAATCATAACACCTATATTGCCATACCATACATCACCTCGGAGAAAGGCTATGGGCTGTACTGGGACAATGCCGGGCGCAGCCGCTTCACCGACAATAGTGAGGGAATGACGTTCGCGTCGGAGGTGGCTGAGGCCATCGACTACTACTTCATGTATCGCGACGGTTCGCAGGACGGCGTGATTGCCGCCATCCGGGAGCTCACCGGCCAGGCCACGATGTTCCCCCTCTGGACGATGGGCCACTGGCAGTGCCGCGAGCGCTATAAGACCAGCGACGAGCTCTGTGAGGTGCTCGACCGCTATCGCGAGCTGCGCATCCCGCTCGACGGCATCGTGCAGGACTGGCAGTACTGGGGATGCGACAGCAACTGGAACGCCATGCGCTTTGAGAATCCCTATTATATAAATAAGGTGGGCGATCCGCAGTGGGCAAAGTATCTGCCAAAGGACCTGCAGCAGATGGCCGATGACTATGTGAAGACGGGAAAGAGCCCACGTATCAAGAGCCCGGAGGAGATGGCCGACTACGTGCATAAGAACCATGCACACCTGATGATCAGCATCTGGGCCAACTTCGGCCCGTGGACGGAGGGCTATGCCAAGCTGAAGGAGATCGGTGCGCTGCTGCCCTTCGACACATGGCCGAGGAATCACGGCGTGATGCCTTACGATGCCTTCAACCCGAAGGCACGCGACATCTATTGGCAACAGCTCACGAACCTCTATCGCATCGGCTTCGATGCGTGGTGGACCGACTCGACGGAGCCCGACCACTTTGAACAGCCCGGCGACGATGAGTACAAGACCTATGCCGGCACATGGCGCTCGGTGAAGAATGCTTTCCCGCTGTTGACGAACAAGGGCATTTATGAGCACCAGCGTGCTGCGGAGAAGGCGAAGATGAAGAAGCAGAAGAACTATAAGGGCAAGCGCAGTGTGCAGATGACCCGTAGCGGCTCGTTCGGCTTGCAGCACTATGGTGCCTTCTCGTGGAGCGGTGACATTCAGTCGTCGTGGAAGGAAATGAAGTGTCAGGTGCCCAGCGGACTGAACTACACACTCTGCGGCATTCCGTTCTGGAACACCGACTTGGGCGGCTTCTTCTATTGGGACTACAACAACGACCCGAAGAACCCGGCGCTGCAGGAGTTGCGCGTGCGCTGGATGCAGTGGGGAGCCTTCATGCCCCTGATGCGCAACCACTGCTCGTCGCCTATGGTGAGCGAGGTCTATCACATCGGCAAGGAGGGCGACTGGGCCTACGACGTGACCAAGCGCTATATTGAGCTGCGCTACCGATTGCTGCCCTACATCTATGCTACGGCTGGCGATGTGGTGCAGCGCAGCGGTTCGATGATGCGTCCGCTGGTGATGGACTTTGCCCACGACCGCAAGGCCATCCGGCTGAACGATGAGTATATGTTCGGACGACAGCTGCTGGTGAAGCCCGTGACCGACCCTCTCTATACCTGGAAAGACGAGCGGAAGAAAGGCCATCTCGTCTATCCCGACGTGCGCAAGGCTGCTGCCCCGGTGAGTGTCTATCTGCCTGCCGGTACAGACTGGTACGACTTCTGGACCGGGCAGCGCGTGAAGGGCGGTCGCACCCTGCAGCGCCCGTGTCCCATCGACGAGATGCCGGTCTATGTGCGTGCAGGGAGCATCCTGCCCTTAGGCCCGTTCGTGCAGTATAGCAATGAGAAGGCTTGGGACAATCTCGAGCTGCGCGTTTATCCTGGAGCCAACGGCACCTTTACGCTCTATGAGGATGAGGGCGACAACTATAATTACGAGAAGGGCGAGTTCAGCGAGATCATCTTCAGTTGGGATGATGCAAACCGCACACTTACCATCGGTCCGCGTCGCGGCAGTTTCAGCGGCATGCTGAAGCAGCGCCGTTTCAGCATCGTCATCGGTGCCAAGGGCGATGCCGTTCCGCAGGCGTTCACTCAAGTAGTAGATTATGACGGACAGGAGAAGAAGGTGGTGCTGAAATAATGTAAAGCAGCACCCCCGTCATTCAAGATGGCCTAAGCATCTAAAAAAATTACTGGTAAAGAGAACATGAAACTCGTGTTCGTCTTTACCAGTAATTTCGTTTGCAGTTAATTTTCCGGCTTGCCCGTTAGCGCCTCTTCTTCTTCGAACCCAGATTCAGGAAGCTGAACAAGTGACCGTAGTTCTTCATCAGCTTGCGCATCATGAGGAATGCGTCAATGGCTGTGATGCTCTTGGTGACCACTGAGGCGATGAGCTCGCCTTTAGAAGCATCTTCGCGCTTAGTGAGCAGTTCGCCCCACACGGCGGCAATCTTCTCCTTGTCTCGTTCTATTGACTCGCTCAGCTGGTCTCTGCGCAACTGAATCTCCTCAAGCGTGTTGTAGGTCTCTATCTGTGTAGCAGGCATAGGCATTAGCTTAGTAACAGACTGGCCAGGAACTGAACGAGCGGGCGTTCGATCCATGACTTACGGAAAATGAAGAAAAGTAGCAGGAGGACAAGATGGGCTGCCGAGACACAGAGGAAAGCAGCGGTCAGTCCGATGAGATGGGACAGCCAGAAGGCTATGCCTATCCAGAAGAACATGAACACGGCCAGTGCCAGGATGATGAATATGATGGCCAGGGCAATGGCCGTGCCCAACCGCACCACCTTGTCGATGAGCGTGAGCTTGGCATACTCGCCCTCCAGCTCCAGATAGTGCTTCAGCACCTCAATGAGCTGCGCTATGTTCTCAACATTCTTATCGCTCGACAGCATTGCTCCTCGTTTGTTTTTACTCTACAGCGGCATCCTGAATGTCGTCCACCAGGTCGCCAACCTCTTTGCGGTTCAGCTTGATGTTGTGCTTCTTGAGAAAGTCTTCCACGGTGTCCGTGAGCTTTGCGCGTGTGTCACTGCCCTTTTCAGGAGCCATCAGAAGTCCCAGTGCGGCACCGGCGATAGCACCGCCGAGAAATGCGCCAATGTAGCCTAAACTCTTCATAGTTGATAGTTTTTTTAATAAGTTAAACTTTAGTTTCGTTGTAATCGATAGGGCAAATATACGAATAATTCTCGTAAGTGACATAGAAAAGGCTGTCATTTTTTGTTAAAAAAGCTCTAATTCAGCAAATTAACAAAGTTTATGCGCCCACAGTGCCGATTATTGCGCGATATTTTGTAATTTCGCCATCAAATATGCTGATTTGGCACAAAATAGTAATTTTAAACATAAGAAAAGTAAGAGAATTATGAAGAAGTACATGGTATTATGCGCAGGTCTTTGCCTGGCAATGGCGTTGACGGGATGTAAGTCAAAGGAGAGTGCTTATAAGCAGGCTTATGAGAAGGCTAAGGCTGCAGAGAGCGCCCAGCAGGAGACAGAAGAGGCCGAGATTCCTGTTGTGACACCAGTCCAGACACGTCCTGTTACAGAAGCTAAGGTGGTGGACAATGTTGACAATGTGGCTGTGCGCGAGGAGCGCGTGACGATGGTCAACGGTGCCGGTGTCCGTAACTTTAGCGTAGTCGTAGGCTCGTTCTCGGTGATTGCCAATGCCGAGGGACTGCAACAGCGCCTAAAGAACGCAGGCTACTCTGCACAGATTGTGAAGAACACCGATCGCAACATGTACCGTGTGGTGGCTTCAACTTTCGATGATAAGGCATCTGCCGTGCAGAGTCGAGACCAGCTTCGTAGCTCCTATCCCGATGCTTGGTTGCTCTATAATCTAAAATAATATCGCTTTGGCCCGCATCCTATCTATAGACTACGGACGTAAGCGAACAGGACTGGCAGTCACCGATCCGTTGCAAATCATTGCCAGCGGATTGGCGACTGTTTCTACATCGGAGCTATTCGAGTGGCTGAAGGCTTATGTGGGCCGTGAGGCCGTTGAGTTGATTGTCATGGGCGAGCCGCGACAGTTAGACGGTAGCCCGAGTGAGAATCTTGCCCGTGTGCAGCAGTTCGTGAGCCGTTGGCGCAAGGCCGTTCCCTCCATTCCCATTGAGTATTACGACGAGCGATTCACCTCGGCTCTGGCCCATCGCGCCATGCTTGACGGAGGGCTTCGGAAAAAGGACCGCCAGAACAAGGCGCTGGTCGATGAGATTAGCGCAACCATTCTGCTCGAAGACTATATGCAGCGCCGTCGAAACGTAAGAAGTTAACTACCTGATAATGATACTACCTATTTATGTTTATGGTCAGCCCGTATTGAGAAAAGTGGCTGAAGACATTCCAACAGACTATCCAGAGTTGAAACAATTCCTTGCCGACATGTACGAGACACTCGACCAGTCGGAAGGCATCGGCCTGGCCGCTCCGCAGGTGGGCCGTTCGGTGCGTGTGGTCGTCATCGACCTTGACGTGCTTAGCGAAGACATGCCCGAATACAAAGGGTTCCGTCATGCCTTCATCAATCCCCATATCGTAGAATACGACGAAAGCAAGACCGACAGCATGGAGGAAGGCTGCCTGTCGCTGCCTGCCATTCATGAGAAAGTGACACGCCCGACGCGCATTCGGGTGCAGTGGCTCGACGAGGAACTGCAGGCTCACGACGAGTGGATAGAGGGCTATCTGGCCCGAGTCATGCAGCACGAGTTCGACCATCTTGACGGCAAGATGTTTGTCGATCGCGTGTCGCCCTTGCGCCGTCAGCTCATCAAGAGCAAGCTGAAGGCTCTCACCCAGGGCCGCTATCGCTGTGGCTACAAGACTAAGCCCGTGAGAAAATAAGAAATCTGAAAAGCTCATGAGTTTCAGGAATATACTGTTCACAATCCTCTTCCTTGTACAATCGCATGCTGCTTTCTCACAGTACAAGGTCGATCGTCTGATTACCATCGGACGGTCGGCACTCTACTATGAGGACTACGTGCTGTCTATGCAGTACTTCAATCAAGCCATTTCGGCCAAGCCCTATCTCTACGAGCCTTGGTTCTACCGTGGTGTGGCGAAGTACAGCCTTGACGACTTTGCCGGAGCTGAGGCCGATTGTGACGAGGCCCTGAAACGCAATCCATACGTGGTCAATGTCTATGAGTTGCGAGGCATTGCCCGCATTCAGCAGAAGAAGTATAAGGATGCCATCAGCGACTATGACACAGCCCTGAAGTATGACCCCATGAATCGCGGATTGTGGCACAACCGTGTGCTCTGCAACATTCGTGATGAGAACTTCGATGTGGCCTTGGCCCAGATTGACACCATGCTCACACGCTGGAAACAACAGTCCACCCTCTACCTCATGAAAGCCGACATCTACATGCAGAAAAAGGACACGACCGCTGCCGTAGAAGCCCTCGACAAGGGATTGGAGATCGACCCTTACGACGGGCAGGCTTGGAGCGCGCGAAGCATCATCAGCCTGTCGCGATCGGAGTGGAAGGAGGCTGAGGGCATGCTCGAAAAGGCCATCCATCTGCAACCCAAGCAGGCCAACAACTACATTAACCGCGCCCTTGCGCGTTGCAATTTGAACAATCTGCGAGGAGCCATGTCTGATTATGACAAGGCGCTCGAGATTGACCCCAACAACTTTCTGGGGCACTATAACCGTGGTCTGCTTCGATCCGAAGTGGGCGATGACAACCGTGCCATTACCGACTTCGACTTCGTGCTTCGCTTGGAGCCCGACAATCTCATGGCGCTCTTCAACCGCGCCGTGCTGCTCGACAAGACGGGCGACCTGAAAGCGGCCATCCGAGACTATTCGAAGGTCATCAAGGAGTATCCTAACTTCTGGACCGGACTGGAGTATCGTGCTGCGTGCTACCGCAAGCTGGGCATGACCAAGCAGGCCGAGCGCGACGAGTTCACCGTGTTCAAAGCCCGGCTCGACAAGCATCTCTATGGCAAGCAGCCGCGTCTGAGCCGTCAGCAGATGCGAAAGCGAAGCGACGAGGATCCTGAGAAGTACAACCAAATGGTGGTTGAGGACACACAGGAGATGGAGCACGAGTATCAGAGTAACTATCGCGGGCGTGTGCAGAACCGAAAGGTGGATATGGAGCTGCAGCCGCTCTTCTCGCTCTCGTTCGAACCCATGAACGACGAGCTGCGCACCAGCTACATAGCCTTCGACCGACATGTGGAGGCATTCAACCAGCGCTCACATGCGCGTACTATATATATAAATAATAAGCAGACGGCGCTCGATGAAGACGAGTCGGAGAAATACTTCATCTACATTCAGTCGCTGAGTGACAGCATCGGCTCGCTGCGCAATTTCCAGCGCATCATGGATGTGGTGTTCCTGCGTGCAGTGGCCTTCACTGTCATACAGAACTTCGACGAGGCCATCAACGACCTCACCACCTATCTGCAGGAAGATACCGCCAGTGTGCCGGCACTCTGGCTGAGAGCTGTCTCGCAGTCGCGCATGAACAACTTCATGGCTTCCGAGGGCGTGAACGTGGCTTTGAAGAACGTAAATGTGATGGCCGACTTCAACCGTGCCCTTGCACTCGATCCGAACAATGCCTATCTGCTCTACAATCGCGGCACACTCTATGCCCAGCAACAGGAATATCAGAAGGCCATCGAGGACTTCACCCGTGCCATCGCGCTCGATGCCAATCTGGCGGAAGCTTACTACAACCGTGGCCTCTGCGCCATCTATCTCAAACAGACCAAGGCTGCCGTCCGCGACCTGAGCAAGGCAGGCGAGCTGGGACTCTATACGGCATATAGTATCATTAAGAAATTCAGAAACTGAGCTTATGGAAAAAGAGACTTTGATTTGGAACAAAATACTGGCAGCTGTGCTGAAGATGCCAGGCGTGAAGGTAAATCGCGAAGCCTTTCTTCGCAAGTCGCTGAAGAACTATTGCAACGAGCAGAGACTCGATATGCTGGCTAATGTGCGCCCCTATACCATCACTACCGATGACGTGATAGACCAGGTGGCTACACAATGCATCAATTATCACACGGCACTTGCCACTACAGGTTCGACCATTGCCGGACTGCCGGGTGGGCTGGCTATGGCAGCCACACTGCCGGGCGACCTCACGCAGTACTATTATCACGTGGTGGTGCTTTCGCAGAAATTGGCCTACCTCTACGGGTTCCCTGACTTCTGCGATGAGAACGGCGAACTGGGCGAGACGGCCAGCGAACTGCTCACCATCTTCATGGGTTCCATGATGGGTGTAAAAGTGGCCGATCAGGGCATCAATGAGCTGGCCAAGGGACTTGCCACTTCAGCCGTAGGTCGTCTGCCTCGTCTTATGCTCACCAAAGCCGCTATCTATCCTGTGGTCATGCAGGTGGCAAAGCTGGTGGGGGCCAAGCTCACCAAGGAGGGACTGGCCAAGACGGTGGGCCGTTTCATTCCGATTGCCGGTGGTCTCTTCTCTGGCACCGTCACTTTGTTCACGTTCAAGCCGGGTGCACGTCGCTTGCAGAAACGTCTGCGTGCGCAGAAGATACACTTCAACGATGGCGATATCGATGCATTGGAGTTCTCCAACATTCGCGCCTCGTTTGTCAAGGCTGAGCAGAGTCAGGACAATCCGCAGGCCCGACAGCTGGCCATGCTTCAGGCCATGATCAACATGGCCAATATCTCCGATGACCTTTCTGCCGATGTCCAGGACCTCATAGAGGAGAGCATTGCCAAGACCGATCTCTCTGACAAACAGCAGATAGAGCTGCTTGAGAATCTCGGAACAGAATACAGCTTCGATGTTGACTATGATGTGCTGGCCTGTGAGCCTGATGCCGCTCGCGACACGTTGCGTGGCATGATTGCTGTCATGCACGTCACGGGACGCAAGACGATGGCCGAGAAGATGTATCTCAGCATGGCGGCCAAGACGATGGGAGTGTCGAAAGAAGAGCTCGACGAGCTCATGGCTTAGTCAGCATAGGAGGGGGCGACCGGATTTCTGGTGCCTCTTTCAAGCATATTTTAGAACTCATTTCCAATCCAGATTTAGAAAGCGACAAGTATTATATAGAGCAAGATGCGAAAATCGGTTTATAGCGTTAATTCTCGCAAATAACTCTCTTCTTACGACCTTTTTTTGTATCTTTGCAACTTGATATGTAAAAACGTGAAGGAATGGCAGTTGCAAATATCATCAGCAAAGACAATGAACAACGGCAGTTCTCGTTTGAGGTGCTACCCCCACTGAAAGGGACTGGCACCGAACGCTTGTTTGCCGACATTGCGAAACTGTGCGAGCTGAATCCTGCTTTTATCAATATTACTACTCATCATAGTGAGTATGTGTATAAAGAGGTGGACGAAGGTCGGTACGAACGGCAGCGAGTGCGGCGCCGTCCGGGAACAATCGCTGTGGCAGCTGCCATCCAACAGCACTTCGGCGTGACGGTGCAGCCGCACGTGATATGCAGTGGAGCCACGATCGAGGATATAGAATATGAACTGCTTGACCTGCAATTTCTGGGCATAACCGACCTGCTTCTGCTGCGAGGAGACAAAGCAAAGGACGATGCCGTGTTTAAACCTACGCCCGGAGGGCATGCCCACACAACGGATCTCATCCGACAGGTGATGCGCTTCAACGACGGATTCTTTGCCGACGGAACACCGATTAAGTCGCCAGGCCGTAAGTTTGATATTGGCGTGGCATGCTACCCAGAGAAACATGAGGAAGCTCCGAACTTGGAACGCGACATGGACTACCTGTTGCAGAAACAGCAACTGGGCGCACAATATGCAGTGACACAGCTGTTCTACGATAATCAGAAATATTTTGAATTCGTGGAAAAAGCCCGGCAAATGGGCATCACGATTCCCATCATTCCAGGCATTAAGCCATTGGCGAAGTTGAGTCAGCTGACGGTGGTGCCGAAGACGTTCCACTGTGATATCCCTGAATTGCTGGCACGCGAAATCGTGAAATGCAAGACCGATGAAGATGCCCGACAGTTGGGTGTGGAGTGGACTACTGAGCAGTGCAGGGAGCTCTACGAGCATGGCATCAATGACATTCACTTCTACACGATGGGAGCGGTTGACTCCGTTGTGCAAATAGTGCGGAACCTAAGGTGATATGACATTCAACGAAGTAATAGGACAGGAGGAGGTGAAAGAACGCCTCAAGCAGATGGTGAGCGAAGACCGTCTGCCGCATGCCATTATGCTCTGTGGTCCTTCGGGTGTGGGAAAGAAGGCACTGGCAACTGCATTTGCCTGTTATTTACTGTCCAAGACTCCACAGGAAGAGACCATGCTACAGAAATTGGAGCATCCTGACCTGCATTTTACCTTTCCCACAATCAAGTTGCCCTCAATGGGAAGCGACCACATGCCAGTGAGCGACGATTTCATCCGTGAATGGCGCGAGCTGATGCTGAAGAGTCCTTACTTCTCGATGGACAGTTGGATGACTGCTATCGGTGCTGAGAACCAACAGGCCATTATCACGGCAGGCGAGAGCGATGAACTGGTGCGTAAGCTGTCGTTGAAGTCGAGTCAGGGTGGATATAAGGTGTCGGTCATCTGGTTGCCTGAGCGCATGAACATCGCATGTGCCAATAAACTGCTGAAACTGATTGAAGAACCACCACAGCAAACGGTGTTCATCATGGTGTGTGAAGAGCCAGACCGATTGCTGGAAACCATCCGCAGCAGGGTGCAGCGAATCGACGTGAAGCGCGTAGACAATGAGAGCGTGCGTAAGGCTTTAGTGGAACGACGCGGCATTGACGAACAGATGGCCATAAGGATAAGCCGACTGGCCAATGGCTCATGGCTGAAGGCACTGGAGGAATTGCAGGTGGGCTCGGAGAACGAGCAATTCTTGGACCTCTTCATCATGTTGATGCGACTGGCTTATCAGCGTAAGGTGAAGGACCTGCGCAGATGGAGTGACGAGATGGCAACCTTTGGGCGCGAGAAACAGAAGCGCTTTTTGGAATTCTTCCTGCGCATGCTGCGTGAGAACTTTATGTATAATTTCCAACAGCAGGAACTCTGCTACATGACGCAGAAGGAAGAAGACTTTGCCCGCAACTTTGCCCGTTTCATCAATGAGGCGAATGTGCTGGAGATTTATGATATCGTGAACCGTGCGATTCGTGACATAGGGCAGAATGCCAGTGCGAAGATCGTGTTCTTCGACTTGGCGCTGCAAATGATAGTTTTGCTTATACAGAAATAGAAAATATGGAACAGAAACAAAAGGAATATGAAATACGGACTGGGTGCAGCCGAGGATTGTGCCGTGCTGCCATAGGGCGACAGGACCGACAGCTGAATACATACGACTGGCTGGCCGATGTGCCGGGCAATGCCGATTCGACTGATCTGGTGGAGGTGCAGTTCAAACATACACGTAAGGGCTACTATCATAACGTGAACAAACTGCCGCTGAAGAAAGGTGACATTGTGGCCGTGGAGGCCAGTCCCGGTCACGACATTGGAGTGGTGACACTGACAGGACGACTGGTAAAGATGCAACTGAAAAAAGCTAATCTGAAGTCGGCTGACGATATTAAACGTGTGTATCGCCTTGCACGTCAGATTGATATGGAAAAGTATCATGAGGCAAAGGCACGTGAGCATGAGACGATGATTGAGAGTCGTGAAATTGCTAAGGGCTTGGGGCTGCAGATGAAAATAGGCGATGTGGAGTATCAAGGCGACGGTCAGAAAGCCATCTTTTACTATATCGCTGACGAACGTGTGGATTTCCGTCAGCTCATCAAGGATTTGGCTGCTGCGTTCCATGTGCGCATTGAGATGAAACAAATCGGTGCCCGACAAGAGGCTGGCCGTATAGGCGGAACAGGGCCTTGTGGGCGCGAGTTGTGCTGCGCCACATGGATGAAGAACTTCGTCTCGGTATCAACGAGTGCCGCTCGATTTCAGGATATTTCGCTCAATCCTCAGAAGTTGGCAGGTATGTGCGCTAAGCTGAAGTGCTGTCTGAACTATGAGGTGGATGACTATATTGAGGCTGGTCGTCGGCTGCCAGGACGCGATGTGATGTTGCAGACACTGGATTCTGATTATTATATGTTCAAGACCGATATCTTGGCGGGACTCGTGACTTACAGCACTGACAAGCGGATGGCTGCCAATCTTGAAACAATCACGGCTGAACGCGCCAAGGAGATAATCGAGATGAACAAGCGAGGGGAGAAGCCAGAGTCGTTGCAGCCCGATAATAAGCAGAGGGAGCCCGAAGGTCCCGTTGATCTGCTGGCAGGCGACAGCATCACCCGCTTTGATAAGAGTAAGAAGAAAAAGAAGAAAAAGCCACAGCAACCTGGAGCACAACATCAGGAGGGTGGCGGCGAAACAAGAGAAAGAAAGAATAAGAAAAAGCCCAGAAATGAGGAACCTAAGCAATAGCTTCTTTTTTGGCGCAATATGTCTTACGGTTGCACTGGTCATGGGCAGTTGCAACCGTAAGGCCATTTACAGCCATTATGATCATACGGACATCAGGGAAGGGTGGGACCGTGGCGACACGCTGGAATTCCTGATACCCAAAATGGGTAAAGAGGGGATGTATAGTGAAGAAGTGGGTCTCCGCACCACAACTGCCTATCCTTTTACCTCACTGACGATGATTGTGAAACAGCAAGCCTTTCCTTCGGGCTTTTCCCGCAGCGATACGGTGACAATATTGCTAACTGATAGTGTGGGCAATAGGCTGGGTAATGGCATCATGCTTTATCAGAATAATTGTCAATTACCCGATGTTCAGCTCAGTGGAGAGGATTCTCTGAAGATTTTGATTTCCCATTATATGAAACGTGAAAGCCTGCGCGGCATTTCTGATATTGGGGTGACAATCAGGCAGAAATAAGTGATGCAGAGCAGAGAAGTGACGAGGGTTAGCTCTTCGTGCGATTACTCTCTGCGTCAATACGGAGGAAAATGAAAAGCAGGAAAGTGAATCCCCAAAGCGAGGAACCTCCATAGCTAAAGAAGGGCAGTGGAATGCCAATGACGGGAGTTAAGCCTAAGACCATGCCCACGTTGATGAACACGTGGAAGAGAAACACCGACAATACACAATAGCCATAGACTCGACCGAAGGTGCTGATTTGTCGTTCGGCCAGATAGATGAGGCGCAGGATGAGTGCAAGGAAGAGCAGTAATACACTGGCTGCTCCAACAAAGCCCTCCTCTTCGCCTACGGTGCAGAATATGAAATCGGTGTCTTGCTCGGGTACGTATTTCAGTTTGGTCTGCGTGCCGTTCAGGAATCCTTTACCCTCCAGTCCGCCTGACCCTATGGCTATCTCGCTCTGATGGACGTTATAACCGGCACCCTTCAGGTCTTCTTCCAATCCTAACAGTACGTTGATACGTGTGCGCTGATGTGCTTCAAGAATATTGTTGAGCGCATAGTCAGCCATGTTGAAGAAGATCACCGAACCGAAAGTAAATGCTGCTATCCAAAGGTAGTTCTTGATGCGTGAGGCCAACGCCTGCACGATGAGGAAAATGATTAACAAGATGCAGAGTCCCATCTGTATCCAAAACATGTCAAAGGGAATGACGTAGATAGAAAAAGCTGCACAAACTATAGTCACACCGATACAAATACCCGATATTTGGAGCGCCTGCTTTCGTTCCTTACAGAAAATCCACACCATAGCGGCTGTGAATATCTGAATGAGTAGCAGAACGACAAACTTGCCCACTGACGTTGGGGTGTTGAACAACATGACTTCGGAATAGCGGATGCCGATAACAAAATAGATGATCATGGCAACACCCGTGAAAAGTACGCTACCAGTCATACCTTCACGATAGAGCATCAGGAAGAAACTGAAATAGACGAGAGCTGAACCAGTTTCGCGCTGCATGACGATGAAGAGCATAGGCGTGAAGATGATGGCCAGTGTGACGGCAAAGTCTCTCCATTTGTGAATGTCGTAGTCGAACTTACTCATGAACTTTGCCAAAGCCAGTGCGGTGGCAAATTTCGCGAACTCAGCAGGTTGCAGGCGGATAGGTCCCAAGACGAGCCACGATCGGGAACCTTTGATGGTATGGGTGTTGAAAATGGTGACAAAAAGTAGAGCGAGTAGTATGGCAAACAGCGCGTAGGCAAAAGTTTCATAGAAGCGATTGTCGATGAGCAGAAGCGTGAGTCCCAGTAGGAACGAGGTGCCGATCCATACGATCTGCATGCCCGAACGTGTGGAGAGCGAGAGCAAATCGGTATCACCATAGGTGTAACTGGCACCGCACACGCTAATCCATCCGAACGTGAGCAGAGCAACGTAGATGGCAATCGTCCACCAGTCGAGTGAGCGCAGCACTCCTTTGTCTCTGTCGTTTCTTCTGTAGTCTTGCATGAGTCTTTTGTTTTTTGTGCATGTTATCGGACATCGCTGCCGTAGTTGATACGCTTTTCCTGAATGGTTTTCGCTTTCAGTTGAGAAGCCTCTGAGAGCTGACCGTGCAGGTATTGCTCCATGAGCAGACCACCGATAGGTACGCCGTAGGTGGCACCCCATCCGCCATTCTCAACATAGACGGCAATGGCAATCTTAGGATTGTCCATCGGGGCAAAGCCCATGAAAACGGAGTGGTCTTGTCCTCGGTTCTGTGCTGTACCTGTCTTTCCGCAAGCCTCGAAGTCATAGCGGGCAAGTTCATGGCATGTGCCGCCCAAGGCTGATGCACGCATGCCTTTAACCACGTAGTCATAGCTCTCGCGTGTTGCTTTCGTATAGTGTCGGGTAGTGAAGGCCGTGTCGAGTGGCTCGC
Source organism: uncultured Prevotella sp. (assembly GCA_946614435.1). GTDB lineage: Bacteria > Bacteroidota > Bacteroidia > Bacteroidales > Bacteroidaceae > Prevotella. Next base: position 29,299 of record CAMOGW010000005.1, read on the forward strand.
CTTGAACCTTCTTCACTACGTGTGGAGTGATGTAGTAGCCACGGTTGGCAATGGTGGCTCCAAGATTTGCAATCTGCAAGGGAGTGAGGTTTACCTCGCCTTGTCCGATGCTGATCGAGATGATGGTAAGTCCGTTCCACGAACCCTTATAGGCTTTGTCATAGAACTGTGCGTTCGGGATGAGGCCGCGTTTCTCGCCGGGCAGGTCGATGCCGAGCTGGTAGCCGAATCCCATTGATACCATATAGTCGCGCCATGTATTCATGGCATTCTGCACACTGCCGTATTTGCGGTTACCAATCATGTAATAAAGTCCCCAGCAGAAGAATCCGTTGCATGATGTGCTGAGTGCAGGAACCAATGGGAGAGGTGATGCATGGCCGTGGCAACCTACACGCAATCCTTTATAGACAAATCCATGATAGCAGGGATAAGTGGTCTCGGGCGTGATAATGCCTTCAGAGAGGAAGGTTAATCCTTGCGAGGTCTTGAAAGTAGAACCAGGAGGGTAGCGTCCCATGATGCTGCGATTGAGCAATGGCTTCCATGTGTCTCGACTTAGTTCACGATGGCTCTTCGAACGTTTTCGGCCTACCATGATGCGAGGATCGTAGGAGGGAGAGGAGACCATGCAAAGCACCTCACCTGTCTTAGGCTCAATCGCTACGATGCTGCCAATCTTGCCTTCCATCAGCCGTTCGCCCAGTGCTTGTAAGCGGAAGTCGATGCCCAGCGTGAGGTCTTTGCCCGGTATAGGCTTCCGGTCGAGCGCACCATTCTGATAACTGCCCTTGATTCGGCCATGAGCATCGCGAAGTAGAATCTGAACACCCTTTACGCCACGCAGTTGTTTCTCATAGGAGCGTTCCACACCTTGTTTCCCGATATAGTCGCCTGGCTGATAATAGTCATCTTCCTCAATGTCAGAGGGCGACACTTCAGCCACATCGCCTAACACATGAGCAGCATAGGGGAATTGATATTGTCGGATGCTGCGCCGCTGAATGTAGAAGCCGGGAAAGCGATACATCTTCTCTTGGAACACGCTGAAGTCTTTGTCGGATAGTTGGTTCATGAACATCTGTTCAGTGAAACGCGAATAGCCGGGATTCTTCGAGCGGTCTTTTATGTTCGACATGCGCAGGTCAAATTCTTCGCGAGTGATGCCCAGCGTCTGGCATAGCTCGAGCGTATCCAGATGGTCCTTGGCCTCGTTGATGACCACCATTATGTCGTATGCAGGCTGATTGAAAACAAGCAACTGACCATTGCGGTCGCGTATATTGCCGCGCGATGGGAAATCGACTTTCTTTAGGAATGCATTAGAGTCGGCATTCTTCTTGTAGTCATCACTCATGAGCTGCAGAAAGAACAGGCGCAGAATATAGATGATGACGATGACTACAGCTACACCGCCAATCACATATTTTCTTGTATCCAGCTCGTTATCTTTCATTTGCAAATGTGGTTGCTCTCAAATCGTCTAATTTAATTTCCTATTGTCGAATCGTCTCCAGGCTCAGAATGAGGATGAAGGTGAGAAGCATGCTGCTGAAAATATATTGCAGCCATTGCTGCCAGTTGTAGAAATTGAATGCTTCGACTGTAAAGAAAGTGAAACAGAAAATAAACACTATGAGCAAAGTGAAGGTTGAGAACTTGCCCCATCCCAATGTCTTGGCCGACACGTTGATGTTTTCTTCAGCATCGCGCGGAATGAAGAACTCCAGCAGATATGGTTGCAAGGCTCCTGCTAACGTAAGCGAACTGCTGGCCACACCAGGTGTGTTGGAGAACATGTCAATCGTTACTCCCAGGGCAAAGCTCCATAGCAGAATGCTCCATTTGGGGAGGTTGCGTGGAAACATGATCACGAAATGGATATAAGGGAGCGGTATGGCGCAGTGAAACAGCTGGATGCGGTTACACACCAGTGCCTGTGCCAAACAGAACAGGACAAATACCAAAAGACGTTTCAGCGAGTCTATAGTCATAGCACTTATTCTTTTTTTGGCATTAGCATGAGAGAGTCATTCGCAGCTTCTTTCAGTCGCATACGGTCAACGATCTCCTTGTCGTCAATTACGCAGACGTCACGCAGTTTAGCAAAGTCGGTAGAGAGCTTTATCAGCAGTCGATAGGAAAGACCGTCATTCGAGTTGTATATTTTCTCAATCTTTCCTACAGACACTCCATGAGGAAATATTGAAGAGTAGCCACTCGTCTCAATCCAGTTGCCTTTCTTGAAACGTGCATGACGGGGAACTCCTTCCAGATAGGCCCGTGTGACATCGCCGCCCTTCCATGACAAATAGCCAAAATAGCTGCTGCCACGAATGGCACAACTGATGCGTGAGCGTTCGTTCAGTGCAGAGATAACGATAGAGTAGTGCGGACTCACCAAATACACAACGCCCACGATGCCAGTGCCGCAGATGACTCCCATATCGGTCTGCACACCATCGGCACTTCCTTTGTCGATGGTAATGAGATTGTCGGCATTGCCAATTGAGTTTGATACCACTTTGGCATTGATCAGGCGAACATTTTCCAGCGTGTCACGTTTCAGCTCCTTTGCATAAGCCGATGTGTCTGCTTTCATGTCAAGGAGCTGTTGTGTCATCTTCTCCAACTGTTCTTCCAGCTCAATGTTCTGCCGGGTCAGCTCTTCATTTAGTTGGGTGAGCGAGAAGAAGTGTTCCACGCCAGCCTGCCATTCATATATTTTTCCTGTCACCGAGTTGGCTGATGATATCCAGACACTGGCCTGATAGTTGTTATAACTAAAGAGCATGACAACACTGACTGCTTCCAAAATGATGAAAAGCAGCCAGTGAAAGTGTTGTGTAATGAAAGTCCAGAAATTTTGCATCAGCGCATCAAGAACGAGAAGCGGTCAACATTCTTCAGTGCAATGCCTGCACCCTTTGCAACCGAATGCAAAGGATCCTCGGGTACGTGGAACTGGATGTTGATCTTGTCCTCCAAGCGTTTGTCAAGTCCACGCAGCAGTGCACCGCCGCCACTCAGGTAGATGCCGTTCTTCACGATGTCGGCATAGAGCTCGGGGGGCGTGTTCTCCAATGCAGAGAGTACTGCGTTCTCAATCTTGGCCACGGTCTTGTCCAGACAGTGTGCAATCTCCTGATAGCACACCGGCACCTCCATCGGCAGTGCGGTGATACGGTTAGGACCATGAACGATATAGTCTTCAGGAGCCTCGTCGCCCAAGTCGGTGAGTGCAGAACCTACGTGAATCTTGATGCGTTCGGCCATACGTTCCGAAACCTTCACGTTGTGCTGACGGCTCATGTATTCCTGTATGTCAGCAGTCAGATCGTCGCCAGCAGTACGAATCGAGTTGTTCGAAACAATGCCGCCCAGCGAAATGACGGCAATCTCGGTCGATCCGCCACCGATGTCAACAATCATGTTGCCTTCGGGGGCTTCCACGTCGATACCGATACCAATAGCGGCTGCCATAGGTTCGAATATAAGGTAAACATCGCGACCGTCTGCATGCTCGGCAGAATCTCTCACAGCGCGTAGCTCCACTTCAGTTGAGCCCGACGGAACACCGATGACCATGCGAAGCGACGGAGAGAAGAGGTGACGGCCTGAATGTACCATCTTGATGAAGCCGCGCATCATTTGCTCGCAGGCTGAGAAGTCGGCTATCACGCCATCGCGTAAGGGGCGAATGGTGCGAATGTTCTCGTGGGTCTTCTCATACATCATCTTAGCCTGCGTTCCTACTGCAATCATCTTGTCGGTTCTGCGGTCGAGTGCCACCACCGAAGGCTCATCTACTACGATTTTGTCGTCGCTGATGATAATTGTATTGGCTGTGCCAAGGTCCATGGCCAGCTCTTGTCTGAAACTAAAAAATCCCATATCTGTGTGAGTTCCCTAAATTAGTGATTAAGAAACCAGGAGTGAATAGCCGTGTCGTAGTGAGAGCTTACACCAAAGGCACGCTCGGCAAACATCTTGCGGTCTTCAATATCAGTCTGAGCACCTTTTTTGTTCAGAATGTCGAGCAACACAGGATATTCGGCCTTCGACGGCACAATGACTACGTCCTTGAAATTCTTGGCTCCTGCACGGATGAGCGAAATGCCGCCGATGTCTATTTTCTCAATGATGTCGGCCTCAGAGGCACCGCTGGCAACGGTCTGCTCGAAGGGATACAAGTCAACAATCACCAAGTCGATTTCGGGAATTTCATATTTAGCCATCTGTTCGCGGTCGCCTTCGTTGTCGCGACGTCCCAGAATGCCTCCGAATACTTTCGGGTGGAGCGTCTTTACGCGGCCTCCGAGAATGGATGGATAGGTTGTCAGATCCTCTACCTTCTGACATTCATAGCCCAGCGACTCAATGAATGTCTGAGTGCCGCCCGTAGAGAGGAACTTCACGCCCTCTGCATTGAGCTTTTTCAACAATTCGTCCAGTCCGTCCTTGTGGAAAACGGAAATCAGTGCAGTCTTAATTTTCTTAACTTCTGGCATAAAAATGTATCTTATAACGTTATAAAAAGATAGTGTACAATTACTCGCATGCAAAGGTACAAAAAAAGTAATTATACGATATAAATAAAGTGGAAAATTTTTCTTTTCCACCTTATTTTACATTATATAAGTCAAGTGTCGTCGCCCGTTGTCGGTGTCAAAGTGTCTTCAACTTGACGAAAACTGCCCCCCTTATTTGTGCTTTTTGTAATAGTCGAGTCCCAGTTTCACGTTTTCTTTCACGGCATCCGAAGAGAAGGTGGCGCCTGTAATGCCATCTACTTGCAGCTTCTGTGCATCGTTCACCTTCAGTCCGTTCCATTTGTCGAGCAGTCCTTTCTTTACCTTTATGAAGTATTTCGGCGTTTCCTGATTTTTCAGGGCTTCAATCTTCACCACTTTGTTCTTTTTGACGTAAATCTTCAGAGGCGTTGTGCTCACGTAGCCAGTCACGTTCTTGCCCAGCGTGGTTGTATTGATCACGTACATGCTGTTTTCTTTGGTCATCACTTCATCGCTTTGTGGAGCTGCGCTCAGTAGTGTTGCTGTTGCAGCGATGAGAGCCATACAGCTCAGGGCGGTTACAATCTTTTTCTTCATTTCTGATATTTCTGTTTTGAAAATTCTTTATGTGAATGTTATTTGTTTGATGCTTTTTATGTCGAATGGTTTAATTGAACAGTCCGATACTGAGTCCGGCGCACTTGCTGTCGAGTGAGTTGTTGGTCTTCAGATAGTCACCGTAGGCTCGTATGAACCAGTGTGAGGTCTTCCCCTTGATTTTTAGGGGGATCTCGTAGGTGAGTTGCAAATGGCCGTGCCAGTAGTTGGCTTGATAGTATTCCATATCGGGCAATAGCACGCCTTTTGCATAGTCGGTAGTGGGATCGGATAGGTCGAGTGTGGCATCTTTTGCCCAATGCCTGGTACCCCAAAGATCAATCCACAGATGTCGTATGATGCACAATCCTCCTTCCAGCGTGATGTTATTACTTCCGTAGCAGAGTTTCGAATCGGGCAGAAGCCTTTTGTTTTCCGCCCCGTCCGTTGTGTAGCGCAGTCCGATATAAGCCTGCTGTTGCTGATTTTTCAAGAAACAGGCCCGATAGTGTATGTCAGCATCAAAGATATATGCTTGATAACGCTTTTTGTAAGTCAGCGAGTTTTCATAAAAATAAGACGTGAAGCCCGTTTCAGCATCAGTCTCTTGGTAAAGTTGCTGACGGTATTCGTCGGCATAGCTCTGCTGATAGTTGAAGCTAAGGTCCAACTGATGCAGTACTTTTTTCGTTGTGAGACGATTGCGCAGGCTTACCCCATAGTCATAGTGTACGTATCTCCCTGGCTCATACTTGTATTTCTCGTAGGCATTCTCTTCCCCTCGGGCTATGCTGAGTGACAGGAGTGAGTTCCATTTTTGGTTCTTGAAGCCGTAGCTGAGTTCCCCTCCCAGTATATGGTCCACCCACTCGCGGCTGAAACTGCTATAACCTCCGACGGTGCCCTGGACATTCTCCAATCCCGACATCAAGTAGTACTTCAGTGTGGGATCCTGCTGCACGGTGGTCACCCCGATGATTTTCTCTTTCCGGCGGTGATAGTTACCGCTCAGTCCGATGGTGTGCTGCCCGAAGGAGTAAGTCACGGCAGGTGTCACCTTATAGTCGAGCAGTTGTGAGCGCGAGCGTGGGTCGCGCAGTCGGCTCAAGTCTCCCACGTTATAGTCCAATCGCAGTCCGAATCGCAGTCCGTTGCCATCTTTCCCGTGACCGAAGAAAGGCATTGTGCCCAGCTTTGCTGTGAAGTCGAAGTCTTGAAAGTCGTACTTGCCGATGACGCTACTGCCTGCGAAGTAAGGATTCGCATTGTAGGGGCGCATCACGTCGCACCAAGTGCGATTCTTTGTGCGCCCGTAGTCAAAGTCGAAGCGTCCGTAGCCATAGAGATATTTGCCCACCTTCTGGTAGCGTTCCGTCTGAAAGCGCAGCTGATTGGTCTGCGTGCCTTCTTGCACACGGGCATAGCTGCCGCTCTGATGTTCCACGTTGAAGAGGGCGAAGCCACGGTTGCGCGACGAGTCGATGCCCAGTCCTGCCGGATTGTTTGTCAGTCGCCACAGCTGCGTGGCATCGTCATATCGGTAGGTGCTTTCCTGTGCTTGCATGGGCATCAGGAATACATATAGTAGTAGGAATATAGGGAATGTCCGTCTCATTTTGTCGGTTCTTGTCATCGTTATCTGTTCAGTTCTCATCATCATACTCACGCGGTTTGATGGTTGTCGATACCTTGAAGTCGTTCGAGCTGTTGTTCGTGTCCGTCAGAATCTTCTGTCCGTTAGACATCACTTTGGCGGTGCGGCGATAGACCACCTCGCCTGTCCATCCGTTGTAGGCATTGATATGCGTATAGCCTGCATCAATGTCGCTGTAGAGCCGCTTTGCGCTGAGGTCAATGCCCGTGGGCTTGTTTCTCATGTAATCCACTCCGTCAAGAATCACGCGCTTCGGCACCAGCAGATATAGCTGATTACCCGTCGTTTTTCCGTAGGCGTATGTCTTCTGCCACGACTTGATGTCCTCGTCGGTCCTGAAGATGATGATGCCGCAGGGGCCGCCTTGCACCAGATTCATCGTTGCACCGTTGCCTGTAGAAGAGTAGATGCTGAGCAGGGCCGGCGTGTGTGGATTGTTGATGGTGTTGCCTGTCGGGTCCTTTGCCTCGTAGTCGGCATCGCGCAGGTCCTGCTCCGTTGCGCTCACGTCGCTGTGGTCGGTGGCGCTGTTGGTGAGCACCACGGTCTGTCCGGGCGCTATGGGCTTTGCACCTTCTGGAATTTGGAACACCTGTTTCACCAAGACCACCGAGTCGTTGTAGGCATCGTGCAGGTTGGCCAGTGTGAAAGGTTGGGGATTCGTGCTGTCCAGCAGTCCGATGTAGAGGGCGCTGATGTCCGTCGTGTCGCTTGACTGGTTGTAGAGTTCCATGTACTTGCCTGCCATGTAGTAGCGGTTGTTCTGGTCTTTTGAGCCAGCGCTGGCAATCTTGCTGATCACGATGTCGCGCTTCACGGTCACGTTGGTGGGCAATGTGATCACGCTTCCCTCGTCCTTGATGAACGTAGAGTTGATGCTGCCCGACACCGTGCAACTGTTGCCCTGCGGCTTCTCGCCTGTGAGCGATTCATATTCGGCGTCGCTGATGTCCCATGAGGTAGAGAGGTCGTAAACGTCGGGTATGAGATGGCTGAATTCCACCATGCCGTTGGCATCGGTCGTAGCCGTCTGGGTGGTGGTGCCGTTGAGGCTCAGATGAACGGTGTGACCTTCAAAGTCGCTGCCCTTTGTGAATTCAGCTGGCATCTGCAGTTGTACCTTCACGCTGACGGCGGTCGTTGTGTCCGAATAATCTATGCATCCGTTAAATAAGAGTAACGGGCAGTTAAATAAGAGTAACGAACTGGTAAATGCGATTAGCCTGACAATATGTTTCATAGTCTTTTTTTGTCGATGATGATTCATTCTCTTGTCACAGGTTCAGGTATAGCTCGGCACCGAAGCTGAAGCCTACGTTGCGTTGCGACAGCGTGTTGGTGTTGTTGCCTTTCAGAAAAGGCTCGTAGTAGAGCGCATTGTTCACGTAGAACGACAGTCCGCCTATCTTGCCCAGTTCCTTGGTGAGGCGTGCCTGCAGGTTCCATGTGATGGGCGACTTTGAGGGCTCGTTGTCGCTCACCTTGACCATCATGTCCTTCACGGCCACATAGCTGGCGGGTCTGCCTGCTGCTTCGGCAGCCGATTGGGGTAGGGTGGCATAGTAGGCAGCGTGGTTGGTCATCCGGCCTCCCTCTTCGGTGAAAGTATTGTCGAAGTAGATGTAGCCGTCCATCTGGTCGGGCGTGAGCTCATGTCGGTTCAGCTGATTGTCAATCCAGGCGATGGGGGCTTTGTCGGCGGTATAGCTTTCGTTCCAGTTGTGCCAGATGGCCTGTGCCGTGAGCGAGGCCACCATGCGCAGCTCTGGAATGTGGGTCACCGTGCGCAGGGTGGTCACCAGTCGGCGATACTTTGTATAGTCCTCGCCCGAGGGATAGACCACTTTGAAGGGTGTGAGCCCGTTGCCCGAGTATGAGCTGGGAATCAGGGCCGCCTTCACCGAGCTGCTGTTCATGTCGGTGCTCCACGTCTTAGTCTCCTGCCATGCACCGCTCAGCAGGAACTGTGTGCGCAGTGGCTTCACCGTGCCGAAGTCCATGTCGGCCTCGATGCCTCGGTTCACGGTGGTATTGGTGTTACCAATCTCGCCTGTGGTCATGAACACCACGTCCTGCCGCATGGCACCGGCGCTGGCGGCCTCGGCAATCGTGGGATGGGCGAGGTCGAGCAGGTAGAAGTTCGAGGTGTAGGTCAGAAAGTCGGTCACGGGGCCGAACCCGTTCGGTGTCTTGTCGCGATAGGCCAGCAGCGACAGTTTGCGCCCGTTAGGCAGTTTGAAGTCCAGTCCGGCCTCTATCTTCGTGGTGGTAGCGTTCTTCATGTTCTTCGAGTAGGCCACCTCATACACCTGCGTGTGATAGTTCAGCACCTGTTGACTGCCGTCTTGCGGCATGTAGTTGGCTGCCACGCGGTCGGCATATTTCTTGTCGGGATAGAGGTGGTTCAGTCCGGGTGTCTTCGAGTTCATGCCGATGCCGCCGCGCACGTCGAGCCACTTGGTGAGCGAGAACGACAGATTCAGTCGGGGCGACAGGGCAGTCGTTGCCACGTTCGAGAACGGCTGCATGGCGGTGAAGCGCAGTCCGGCAGTGGCGCGCAGGCGGTTCACCTTGTTCAGGTTCCACGTGAACTGATCCTCGGCGTAGGCTGCAATCTGGTGCAGTCCGGGAATGTCGTTGAACGCACGCGGGCGACCGTCGCTGTTAGGGCGCAGGGGGCGCGTCTCGTCGGCATTGTAGTAGCCGCGTCCGCTGTTCCAGTCGAAGTGATAGTCGGCTCCCACCTTAAAGCTCTGTCGCGTCTTGCCCCATCTGAAGTAGAACTGGTCGCTCACCTTGGCATACACGTTGCCCGGGCGGCCTTCGGTCTTGCCAGTGGCCAGATAGGAACGGGTCTCGAAAGGCACGTCGTAGTAGCCCGTCTCGCGTGCGGTGAGAATGGGCAGCAGGCCCGAACTCACACTTGCAAACGACGACGTGGTCGCGTCGGTGCGCACGAGGCTCACGCCTATAGTATAAGATAATGTACGCGCGAAGAGCTTGTCCAGCTGTATGCGCCCGTTATGAGTCAGCGCGAAGTTCTGGTTCCTGTTTTGCGAGTATGTGCCGTCGGCTTGTGCGTCGGGGTCGTTGCCGGTCCAGTCTTTGGCCTGCATGTAGCGCAGCTTCGTGTTCGTGTGCCACTTGCGGCTGATGTCGAAAGCCCAGCCCACACTGGCCGTATAGCGATGGAACGAGCGTGTCTTCATGCGAGGGTCGCCCCATGCCTGGGCATAGTCCAGACTGGCGTTGATGATGCCAGCCTTGCCCAGCCTTTGTCCCTTGCCTAATGAGAAGTTCATGAGGCCCGGATTGATCTTGGCCTTGAACTGCCACGGAGTGACACCCACTTTCGAGTGTACCACGACCAGTCCGCTACTCAGGTCGCCATATTCGGCTGAGGGAATGCCGCGCACCACTTCCACCTCGTCTATGTCGTCGGCTGCCACCTGTCGCAGGTCGGTACCTGTGAAGGCAGTTGTCGAGAAAGTGCCTTGCGTCACGGCACCGTTGTTCGACATCGGCACGCCATCGACCACGATGCTGGCACCGAAAGCCGATGTGTTGTTGTTCACCAGTTGGCGTAGTTGCAGGTTGGAGGCCGAGGTGAGGTCGCTGTTGCCCATCAGGTGGCCGGGTATGAGCTGCATCACGTCGGCCAGCGACGTGGCTTGCAGGTGGTCTATGGCCTGTCGGCCAATGATGCTGGAGGTCGATGAGCCGCTGGCGTTTTGGCGGGCAGTGACGGTGACGCCCTTCAGGGCCAGCGATGAGGGCACCATCGCAAACTTCAGTTCTTTGTCGCCTTCCACCTTCACGCGGGCATTGATGGTCTCAAAGCCCACATAACTTATCTGTAGCATGTAGTCGCCTGCCGGCACGTTCTGCATGGTGGCTTTTCCGTTCATGTCGGTCACGGTCATGATGCCGGCGGGCTGGAGCTTCAGCGTGGCCATCATCACGGGCTCGTGTCCGTGGCGTTCGTTCACGCTGATGTTGAGTGTGTAGCCGCTCTTCTGTGCTACGGCCAGCAGGGGCAGCAGCAAGAGCGGCAATAACAGTCTGAGTCGGTTGCGCATAGAGTAGTGGTTCTTCTTATTGTTTGTCGCAGTTCTCCTTGCCTGCTTCCTGTTTCTCCTTGCACTGGTGGGCTGGGGGCACTACGGCCTCAATGCCTTCTTCTTTCAGGGCTTCCTGCAGTCGCTCCTCAGAAGTCTCGGTGTTCAAGTAAGTGATGGCCAGCGAGCCTCGGCGGGCATTCACGTTCGCATCATCCACTCCGTCAATGGCCAGGGCTATCTCTGTGGTCTCCTCAGTGGCTTTCTCGGCAGGAATGTTGAAGTAGGCAAAGCTGATGTTCTTGCTGGTGTAGTAGTTCACGGGCGTGAACCCCATGCCCTGCAGAATCTGCCGGATATTGGCTTTCGTGGTCTTGTTGGCATCGTAGCGCACGAACACGTAGTGCTTATCTACATGGGGCGCAATGCTGTCGATGCCCTCAGCCTGCTGCAGTCGCTTCACAATGCGGTTGGCACAGTTCTGGCAGTGCATGTCGGCCATCTGTAGTCCCATGCCGCGCCTGATCACCTCGTTCTTGTCGTAAGGGCTTGACTTGTAACGACCTGTAGCGGCCAGACGGGCCTTGAGCGTGTCGGCGCTCACTTTCTGGGCATCATACTCTATGGCTACGGTGCGCTTCTCCAGGTCGAAGCTCAGGTGGCCCACTGCCTTGTCTTTCTTCAGCAGCGTGCCCACCTTGTGGGCGCACTCCTCGCAGCGCATACCTTTGATGCGCACGGTGAGCGTGTCGGTGACGTTTGTTGCGTGGGCCATGACGATTCCGCTGAGGGCAAAAGCCATGCAAAAGAGGAATATTTTCTTCATAATTATAGACTGTTGTTTGAATTTTGCGCGCAAAGTTACGAATAAAAATTTTTTTATGCAATAGCAAATTGTCGGTATATGTGGAGCAAATGTTGCATAAATATATTAAAATGTTCGGGTTCAATAATAAAAAGACGTGATTTCAAAGCTTTTTATGGTAAAAAAGTATTAACTTTGCAGCCCGAATCCGAAAATATTGTGTTTGATACAATAATTAAACAATTAAAATACAGAATTCGACATGTTTAAAAACTTTCATGGCTACAGCCTTTTGGAGACCTATCACAAGATGCGGCATGCCCAAAAGGAACATCCTACCACGATTCACAAAAAACTTCTTCAGGGTATCTTCGTTGCAGGCGTTACGCTCCTCATCTGGAACCTGCCTATCACAGCGTTTGGCATTGATGGACTGAACATCGTTCAGCAGCGCATCATTGCCATTTTTGCTTTTGCCACGCTCATGTGGATCATGGAGGTGGTGCCCTCGTGGGCAACGAGCGTATCAATTATCGGGCTCATGCTGGTCTTCACCACCGATAGCGGCATTAAGTGGATGTGCAATCCCGACGAGGTGGGCCAGCTCCTCAGCTACAAGGCGGTGATGGCCACGTTTGCCGACCCAGTCATCATGCTTTTCATCGGCGGCTTCATCCTCGCCATTGCGGCCACGAAGACCGGACTCGATGCACAGTTGGCCAAGGTCATGCTCAAGCCCTTTGGCAACAAGAGCGAGAACGTGCTGCTGGGCTTCCTGCTCATCACGGGCCTCTTCTCCATGTTCGTGAGCAACACAGCTACGGCTGCCATGATGCTCACGTTCCTTACGCCGGTGTTCAAGCAGCTACCTCCCGAAGGCAAAGGCCGCATCGCTATGGCACTCTCCATCCCCGTGGCTGCCAACCTGGGCGGCATGGGAACACCCATCGGCACACCTCCCAACACTATCGCCATGAAGTATCTGAACGATCCCGAGGGGCTGAACCTCGGACTGGGCTTCGGACAGTGGATGATGTTCATGCTGCCGCTCGTGGCACTGTTGCTCTTCATCAGCTGGATGCTGCTCAAGACCATCTTCCCCTTCTCGCAGAAGACGGTGGAACTGAAGATTGAAGGCGGCATGAAGAAGGAACCGCGCACTTATATCGTGATCATCACTTTCTTCGTGACGGTGCTGCTCTGGCTGCTCGATACCGTCACAGGCATCAACTCCTACACCGTGGCGCTCATCCCTTTCATGGTGTTCGCGCTCACTGGGGTCATCACCCGTGCCGACTTAGAGGAAATCAACTGGTCTGTCATCTGGATGGTGGCCGGCGGCTTTGCCTTGGGCTACGGCCTGAATGCCTCAGGACTGGCAGCACTCGCCGTGCAGAGCATTCCCTTTGGCCAGTTCTCGCCACTGCTCATCCTGTTGCTCTCAGGACTCATCTGCTACGGGCTGTCCAACTTCATCTCCAACTCAGCCACCGCCGCACTGCTCATGCCTATCCTGGCTGTGGTCTGCGCAGCTATGGGCGACAAGCTCAATGCCATCGGCGGCACGCCCACCGTGCTCATAGGCGTGGCTGTTGCTGCCTCGAGCGCAATGGTGCTGCCCATCTCTACGCCTCCTAACGCGCTGGCTTATGCCACCAATCTGGTGCATCAGAATCAGATGGCCAAGATTGGTCTCATCGTGGGCATCATCTCAATGGTGCTGGGCTACACGTTGCTCTACTTCATGGGAACATTGCATGTGATTTAATTCAGAATCGGGAGAATGACTATTTCCATGATTGCATCCGTGGCCCGCAACAGGGCCATCGGCTTTCAGAACAAGCTCATCTACTGGCTGCCAAACGACCTGAAGCGCTTCAAGCAGCTCACCACTGGCCACACCATCCTCATGGGGCGCCATACATTCGAGAGTCTGCCCAAGGGAGCACTGCCCAACCGCCGCAACTGCGTGCTCACCACGAGCACGGCATCACTGCCCGGCTGCGAGTGCTTCCGCACATGGGATGACTTCATTGCCACCTGTCACCCCGACGAGCATATATATATAATAGGTGGGGCGAGCCTCTACCGCCAGCTCATCGGCAAGGCCGACCGCCTGTGTCTCACTGAGATAGACGACACCCCTGCTGAGGCCGACACCTTCTTCCCCGACTACAGTGACTGGAAAGAAGTAGCCCGCGAGGCGCATCCTTCCGACGAGCGACATGCGCAGCGCTATGCCTTCGTTGATTACGAACGGTGATCACGTCATTTTGCATAGAAATAAAAGATACGTCAATGCCACCACGCATTGACGTATCTTTATGATGAAGAGTATCGACTGGCTATACGCTGACCTCGGCCTTGATGTGCGGCCACGGGTCGTAGTTTTCCAACTGGAAATCCTCGTATTGGAAAGAGAAGAGGTCTTTCACATCGGAATTGATGCGCATTGTGGGGAGGGGACGGGGCTCACGTGTGAGCTGCAATCGGGCCTGCTCCAAGTGGTTCAGGTAGAGATGGGTGTCGCCAGTGGTATGGACAAAGTCGCCTGGCTTCATGTCGCATACCTGCGCCATCATCATGCAGAGCAGGGCATAGCTGGCAATGTTGAACGGAACGCCGAGGAATGTGTCGGCGGAGCGCTGATAGAGCTGTAGGGAGAGTCGGGGCTTGTCGCCCTCTTCCTTTGGCGGAGCCACATAGAACTGGAACATGGTGTGGCAGGGGGGCAGGGCCATCTTGTTTACCTCAGCCACGTTCCAAGCCGAGACGAGCATGCGGCGTGAGTTGGGATTGTTCTTCAGTTGGTCGAGGATGATCTTTATCTGGTCGATGGAGCCTCCGTCGTAGTCGGGCCATGAGCGCCACTGGTGTCCATAGACGGGGCCAAGCTCGCCATTCTCGTCGGCCCATTCGTTCCAGATGCGCACGCCGTGCTCTTGCAAGTAGCGCACGTTCGTGTCGCCCTGCAGGAACCACAACAGTTCGTAGATGATGCTCTTCAGATGGAGTTTCTTCGTGGTGAGCAGCGGAAAGCCTTCTTCCAGATTGAAGCGCATCTGATGGCCAAACACGCTCAGTGTGCCTGTACCTGTGCGATCGCCTTTCTCCACGCCTTCGCGGAGGATGCGGTCAAGTAGGTCTAAGTATTGTTTCATATTCTTGATGCGTTTTAGATGTCAAACGATGGGGAGCACGGGCTGGTATTCATCGGGAACATGTGTGCTCTTGATGCGCCACTCTTTCGGGTAGAGGTTGTTGGCACGGTTGCCGATGTTCTTCACCTGTCCGAGAGGATGGCCTTTGAAGGCAACGGTGACGATGCCGCGTGGGGTGTCAGGAGGAAGAACAATGGCCTCGCCGCGCAGATAGGCGATGGCCTGAGGGTAGGAGAGGGGAGAGGTAAGAGGTGAGAGGGGAGAGGTGAGAGGAGAGATGGGAAATGTGAGAGGTGAGAGGGGAGATGGGAAATGTGAGAGGGGAGAGGTGAGAGGTGAGAGGTGGTTTTTCCACTCTCCTTTCTTCCTCATCACGGCCATGAACAGACCTTCGCCCTTTGTGTAGCCGGGGATGAAACGATAGACGGGGGCGGTGAAGCCTTCGAGCAGGGAGCCGATGATGCCCCATTCGGCTTCGGTGTGAACCGTGAGTGGTTCGGCATCTAACTCCTCGATCATCCAGCGCACATTCTCCTCGTCTTCTCTCGTGTTGTAAGTGCAGGTGCTATAGATGAAAAGTCCGCCTGGCACCAGACATTGCCACGCATTGCTCACGATGTCGCGTTGCAGTTGCTGGCATTGCTGCACGTGCTGCAGACTCCACTCCTTGATACTGTTAGGGTCTTTGCGAAACATGCCTTCGCCAGAGCAGGGGACGTCACATAGTATCACGTCGAACCGTAGCTTCGACTTTTTGTAATCTTTTGGATAACAGTTGGTTACTATATGCTTATCGTACCCCCATTTCGTAACATTCTCCAGCAGGATGCTGGCACGCTTACGGTTAGGCTCATTGCTGTAGAGCACACTGCCGTTGGGCAGTGCCGAGCGCATCAGAGTCGATTTGCCGCCTGGGGCAGCACAGAGGTCCAAACACATTAACGGACAACTGTCTGTAGTCTGTAGTCTTTTATCTGAAGTAAAAGCTGTCAGATGCTGGCGCAGCACCTCGTCGAGAAACATGGATGAGGCTTCCTGCACGTAGTAGCAGCCGGCATGCAGTAACGGATCGAAAGTGAAATTAGGACGTGCTGACAGATAGAAAGCATTGCGGCACCAGGGAATGGGCTCTCCTTTTTCCGCTCTCCACTCTCCACTCTCCACTTTTCTCTCTTCGCTTTCCTCTCTCCGTTCTCCAATCTTCGAAGGATTCATCCTGATGCTGACAGGCGACTCCTCGCTGAGCGCTTGAAGGAAGCGTGCGAAGCGTTCTTCGCCGAACACAGGACGGACGAGCTGTATGAAATCGTCAGGTAATTGCATAATCGTTTGCAAAATTAAAAAAAAATGTGCACCTTTGCAACCGAATCACACAAAAGTTGTGTGATGTGATTTATTAAAAAAATTAAGTAAGAAGAAAAATGAGACTGATACGACTACTTTTCATGATGGCGTGCCTCTTGGGATTTGCTCAAGGCACTGTTGCCCAGCAGCAGGACGAACAGCAACCTGAGATGGGCGAACTCATTGACTCAACCCAGACCGACGGTGTGGAAGCTTTCTCTGACACGACTGCCGTGGATACGGGGACGGTGGAAGTGGTGACTCCGCAGGCACCGATGGATGATGAAGACTTTGTGAAGATTGAGAATCTTTTCAATTCGTCGGGAGGCATCTTTATGATTTTCAGCATGATTCTCACGCTGATGTTCACCATTTTCATCTTCTCCTTGCCCCTGCTGATAGTTATTGTCTTGATTCTTTTAGTGGTGATGCTCTTCAGACGAAGACCCAAGCAGACAGGGCTGAATAATGCTTTAAACAACAATATGGATATGGAACAAGGAAAAAAACTGCGTCGTTCGCAAGATCGCGTGATTGGTGGCGTGTGTGGCGGTCTGGCCGAGTATTTCGGCTTCGATCCCACGGTGGTGCGAGTGGCCTTTGCACTGCTCACGTTCTTTACGGCCTTTAGTGGCATTCCCGTCTATCTGATTCTTTGGCTGGTTATGCCGTCAAGATAACCATTAGACTTAGGGAGAAACTCTTATTAGAACAAGTCGTCCTCTGTGGCGGCTTGTTCTTCTTTTTTGTCGTTCTTTGGCTGCGGCTCCTCCTTGGGCTTTCCGTCGGTATCGAACAGTCCGTAGGTGGTGCGCAGCACGATGAACTCGGTGCGGCGGTTCAGCTGATTGCATATCTCCTGCTTCTCCTCGTCCTTCAGTGCGGTGATGAACTCCTCGGTGAGCACATCGCCTTCTTTCAGCCAGTCATACTTCTCCGTGAGTTTGCGCTTGATGGTCTTAGGCTTCTCTTTGCCATAGCCCATCGGCGACAGGCGGTCGGCTGCAATGCCGTGCTCGGTGAGGTAGTTGACCACGCTCTCGGCACGTCGCTGCGACAGGCGCTTGTTGTAGGCTTCAGAGCCGCGATAGTCGGTATGGGCCGATAGCTCGATGGTGACGTTCGGGTTCTCGTTGAGCAGTTTAATCAGGTTGTCGAGTGCCACCGTGGATTCCGGGCGAAGCGTAGCCTTGTCGAAATCGTAGAAGATATTGTTGATAAGCACGGGAGCCGTGATAGAGGCCAGCGGGAACTGCAGCACATACTCTTCCGATTCTTTCACCGTGTCCACTTTCAGTTGCTCTGTGTGGTTGAGGTAGCCTTTGCAAGTGCCGAGGAAAACGTAGTCAACTCCCGGCTGAATCTCCTCGGTGAAGGAGCCGTCGCCTTTCACGCTGAGTTTCTTGTTCGTACCGTCGTTGCCCACCATATAGACCAGTGCCTGTGGCAGTTCGTAGCCGTCTTGCTCATAGACCCAGCCTTTCACGGTCTGAATCACCTCATGTTTCTCAAACGAATAGATGTGATCCCACCCGCGTCCGTCGCCTCGGTTGGAGCAGAAGAAACCGCGATTGTGCAGTCCTTCGAACGTCATGCCGAAGTCGTCGCCTTGAGAGTTGAGGGGAAAGCCGGGATGTGAGAGGATAAACTGGGAGGAATTGGGGGTGGAGCTTTGGTTTTGTTCGGATATTGGCTCTGCTATAAAGATGTCTAATCCGCCCATGCCCGGATGCCCGTTCGACGAGAAATAGAGGTCGCCATTGGGGCGGAAGGTGGGAAACATCTCGTCGGCTGGTGTGTTGATAGGGTAGCCGAGGTTCTCCAGAGCGCCGATGCCAGAAGTGGTGAGCTGTGCGCGCCAGATGTCGAGTCCGCCCATGCCGCCAGGCATGTCGCTCACGAAGTAGAGCCACATGCCGTCGGGAGAGATGGCCGGATGGGCAAAGAGCGAGAGCGTATCCTTAGTGATTTCCAGTTCCTGCGGTTTGCTCCACGATGCGTCGCTGCGGTTCGAGGTGGCAATCTTGGCATAGCGCGGATAGTTAGGGTCGGTCTTGCAGACGGTGAGGTACATCGTCTTCGAGTCGGGCGTGAAGGCGCATGCCCCCTCGTCCTGTTCGGTGTTCAGTTCGCTCTCAATCGCTTCGGGCTTTTGCCACTTGCCCTTATCGTCCTTCGTGGCCATGAAGATGTCGGAAGGCTTGGTGCCTGTGATGCCGCTCAGCTCGTCGCCGACAGCCTGGTTGCGTGTCGAGGTGATGAAGAGCTGGTCGTAATCGTCGCCTGCCAGCATGGGGGAGAAGTCGGCTCGGCGGGAGTTGAAGAGGTCCTCGCGCTTGACGGTGTAGCCCGACAGGGCTGCATCGGCTTTCCATTTCGGAGCCCTGCGTGCCGACTCTAACCCCACCTTCACCAGCGGGTTGTCGGGCATGGAGTCGAGCAGCGCCTTGAACACGTTCTCGGCCTCTTTGTAGTTGCCGTTCTTCAGCAGTAGCTGTCCCAGGTGAAACAGTGCCGTAGAGTCGGCCTGCTTGTAGCGCACGGCATTGTTGTAGGCGGCAATGGCTTTCTGCGTATAGTTGATGCGTCGATAGCAGTCGGCCATCTTCAGTGCCCGCTGTCCACGGAGCGGACGCTCCTTCGACTTGGTCATTGAGTAGGCTTTCTTATACTGCGCTGATGCGTCGAAGTATTCGCCAAGGGCATAGAATCTGTCGCCCTTCTTCATGGCGGCTTCGGCACCGCATCCTGCCAGAAGCAGAACGATGAGGCTGCCGATGATGAACTGATATATGGATTGACGCATTGACATACCTTTTAATAACGCAGCTTCATGTGATTTATTGCATATATCAGCGAAAGGAAACAGAAACAGCCCCAGGTCCGTCGGCAGGATCTGGAGCTGTAGCGTATGTTTTCTTGCGGTCATTCCGTTGTGTGGCCGCGTCGGGATGGGCGATTATTTGACCACCACCTTGCGGTTGCCCGACACATAGACACCGCGCTTGGGCTGCTGAACGCGACGGCCCTGCAGGTCATAGATGGGCTGAGCGCCGGTAGGATCGGCCTTGACAGATTCCACACCCAGCGGATCGACCACGGTCAGCTTGCCTGCCACGTAGGTGATGGCATAGTTCTGAGCCTCGGCACCGCTGACGGTGATCTCGTATTCGCCTGCCGGACTGTCGATGGTGGCATCGCAGCTGATGACGGGCTGGCTGGTGAGCACGTCTTCCTTCTCGTTGTTGCGGAATGACTTGTAGGTCACTTCGAACTCGGGATTGGGTTCGCCCACGTTGCGCGTGTAGCTCTTGGCGGTGATGGTGAGCGGTGCAGGCTCAATGGTGAACACACCCTCCACCAGCTCGGTGCCAGGCGTCACGATGGTGCCGACTTTCAGCGTGATGGGGTAGTCGCCTACAGGCAGATACCTGTCGCTGATGGCAGCACACTCGGCCTCTGGTTGTCCCTCGACAGGTGCGCCCGATACAATCGTCTCGATGGTGGCGATGGTGCGGCCATAGATGCGGCTGGCCTTGGCGGTCACTACAGGCTGGCCCGTATATTCGGTGAGGCGCTTGGCCTTGGCGCTCCATGTCTCGTCGGCCTCATAGCTGCTCAGCATGTTCTCCGGCAGGAACACCGTGGCCTGTGCGTTCAGGTAGCATGTTCCGTAGGGAATCACCTGTGCGTCGTTCATGATGACGAGGTTGCGCAGCTTACTGCAGGCCATGAACGCATTGCTGCCAATGCTCTGTATGTTTTTCGGCAGATAGAGTGTCACGAGATTCGATGTGTTGCGGAATGCATCGTTCGGAATCGCGGTGAGCGAAGTGAAATACTTCAGCTCCTCAAAATACTTCATTTTGTCATTTCCACGGAACAGCTCACCAATCTCGCTCACCTCGGCAGCCTCCTCGAAGCTGAGCTCACCGTCTTGGTCGGCATCCCAGTTGGTCAGACAGATGGTCTGTGCTGCGTTGTCGGAGAAGGTGATGAAGTGGAGCTTGTCGCGTACTGACTTCAGGGCGACGCGCAGTTCTTCGGTAGTGCTCTCGAAGTTGTCATATACGGCCTGCTCCTCAGTCACGTCTATGCTCTGTGCCTTGGCTTTGGCCAGCATCTCCTTCAGTTGTGCCACGATGGTCTCTTCCTGTTGTGCGGCCTGCATGGCTTCTTCGGTGATGAATGCCCACTGCGAGTTTCGGCTGATGCCCGGAATGTCCCAATAAATGCCGTTGGTGGGACTGGCCACGTCGCTCGTATGGGTCTCGTCGGTACCTAAGTATTCGTTGGCCACATAGTTCTCGTCGTTGGCCGGCACCTGCATGGTGAAGGTGTTGTCGTCGTCCATCTCAACCTGCCAGTAGGCTTTGGTAGATACAGCACCGTCGCCGAAGCATGCCTTCACGCCTTCGCCCACCTTCGAGTCAGTATTGGTGCGGAACACGGCCTTGCCCGTGCTGACATCCTGCAGATAGAAGACGCCTTCGCTCATGCTGTTGGTGCGTACCCACTTATAAAGTCGGCCCTTTGCGCTGACGACCGACTGTGTGCCATAGGCTTCGCCCATTGTGAGCTGCATGCGTGAGCCGAGGTTCATGACGTAGCCCGTCAGTCCGTTCTCTACGGCTGAGTAGGCAGGCTGGACATGACCGCGAATCTCCACAATCTTGCCGAAGTTTTTCCATGTGTCGGCTTCCTCGTAGAGCGCTTTCGAGCCATAGGGGACGTAGAGCGTACACTCCGTCAGGGGCACGCCGCCAAAGATGTTGCTACCCAGTGTAATCGTGGCGGGATCGGGGCTCTCCACCGTCACTTCGCGCAGTGCGGAGCAGCCGTAGAAACAAGCCTGTCCGAGTTGGTTCACGAACTCAGGGATATTGATTTTCGTGAGCTTCTTACAGTTGTAGAAAGCGTAGTAGTAAATGTGCTGCAAGCCCGATGGGAGCACTATCGACTCCAGATTGGTGCATCCCTGGAAGGTGCTGCCATAGATGCTCGGTGCCGACTTGAAGTACTGGAACTCGTCGAAGTTCTTTAGCGAGGTGTTGTTCCTGAAACTGGTGGCGAAGTCGCCCGTCTCCGCAGCCTCGGCGTAGCTCAGCTCGCCGTCGAAGTTCGAGTCGTAGTTGGCAATGCAGATGGAACGCACTTGTGCGTCGGCAAACTCAATCAGGTTCAGTTTCTTGCGGAGTGAGCGCTGTGCTGCCAGCAGTTCTTCGAGCGAGCTGTCCAGGTTGTCGAAGACGGCCTGCTCGTCGGTAGCCTTCACCTGCTTCTTCTTAGCTGAGAGCAGGAGGGCGGCCAGTGTTTCAGCCGCCTCGTAGCGTGCTGTCACTACCTCGTCGTAGAGCACAAACTGCCAGTGACAGTTCTGCTTGTGGGTAGCATAGTCAATGTCGGAATACACACCGTATGTGGGCGAAGCGGCACTGCTCTCGTGGTCGGTCTGCACACCCCAGAAATTGTCTGCTGCATAGTTGGCACCGTCGGTCGGAATCTGTATGGTATAGATATTGTTGCCAATGGGCTGAATGCTCCAGTAGGCATTGGTCGTGAGGTTGGCACCATCTACGAAGGCTGCCTGTACGCCCTGTCCCACATTGTTGTCGGTCGTGGTGCGGAATACATAGGTGTCGCTGGCCTTGCCTGCATCGGGAGTAGTGAGATAATACACGCCTTCGGGCATCGTGGCCGTGTGGTTCACCTTGAAGCGCATGGGCGATGTGCCTACGATGGCCTGTGCCCCCCATGCCTCGCCTTTGGTGAGGTAGCGGCCTGTGCCGATGTTATATAAATAATAGGTGTTGCCGGCTTCCATCGTGGCGAAATTGCCGCCCGACAGTTCGCGCACCTGCTTGATGTTGCCGAAGTCCTTCCACTGGTCTGCCGATGCAAAGTAGTCCTTGGTGCCTTGCATCACGGTGAGCGTGGCATGGCTCAGGTCTATTCCTCCGAACACCGAAGTTCCCATCTCTATGTTCTCGGGGTGGAACGTCTTCACGGTGAAGCTCGACAGCTTGGTGCATCCGGCAAAGGCATCGTCGCCGATTTTCTCAACGCTGACGGGCAGCTCCATTGCCAGGAGCAGGAGGCAGTTGCGGAATGTTCCCTTCTCAATGGCCGAGATCTCGCCCGGCAGCTCGAATCCTGTGAGCACGCTGCATCCGTCGAAGGCTTCTTCGCCGATGGCATTCACCGAAGTGGGCAGAAGCACTTGCTTCAGTTTCTGGCAGTCCTTGAAGGCGCGTGCGCCAACGGTCTTCAGCGCCTTTGGCAGCTTGATGGTCTCCAGCTGCGTGCATCCGTTGAAGGCATCGTCGGATAGGGTAGTGAGGCTCGTGAAATAGTAGAGCTCCTTGAAGCTCTTCAGGCTGGTCTGTCCCTTGAAGGCAGTTCCCAGACTTTCCACCTCGGCAGCCTCGCCGTAGGTCAGCTTGCCGTCGTGGTCGGTGTCCCAGTTGGCCAGACAGATGTTCTTCACCGCAGCATCGGCAAACGACATGGTCTTGGCCTGATAGTTCTCAGGCTCCAGTCCCACCACAATCTGCCGGTAGGCGTTGTAACCGTCGCTACTGCCGCCGATGCCCTGTCCGTCGCCCGGCGTGAGGTTGGTCAGATAGTAGTAGCCGTCGCTCTGTCCGCCCCAGCCCCAGTTGATGTGGTAGCGCAGGTTGCCGTCGTAGCCGTCGCACACGAAGGCATGGCCCACGCTGGCATTTGAGCCGCTGATGTAGATGGGGCGGCCTGCAGCCATCTCGGCATACACCAGGTTGTCCCATTCGGTATCGGTCAGTCCGTCGGAATAGCTCACGAAGCGAGTTGACGAGCCGTAGCCGAAGTAGTTTACAAATGCGTTGTAGGCATCCCATGACTGTGCACCCGACGACGAGCTGGTGTAGTCCATCTTCACCGATGCGCCGCAGTAGAACATCAAGTCGGCCACGGCTTTTTTCTGGATGTCGGTGGCCGAACCGTAGGTGTCTTTCATGTTCTCCCAGTCGATGGGCGAGCCTGCCGGCACGGCGCTCACGTTGATGCCCTTGGTCCAGGTGCTGAAGGCCGGGATGGTGGCTTGCGTCTCAGTGACCGATTTCTCGCGGTTGTAGTAGAGGATCTGTGCCATGGCCGTAGCCACGCAGCCCGTCACCGAGCGGTTGCCTCCGTCGAGTGGGCACGAGTTGTTGTAGGGGGCACCCTGGCTCCATTTGCTGGTCATCAGCTGGTCCACTTTCGGATGGGTGGAGGCCGCCTTGCGAATGACGGGTGCTCCAGCCTGGATGCGGGCCAGCTGGTTGGCATAGTCGTCCAGCCACTCCTTCATGTTCGGTGGCAGCTGCGAGTAGTCGAACGAGCCCTCGTCGCAGTAGCCCAGCACGTCGATGGTCTGGTCGTCGCCCGACACGATGACGAAGCCCTCGCTCTTCCCCTTGTCGAACACGTAGTAGGGGGCTATGCCGTTGTCGGCAGCTACCGAAGCTTTTCCGGGAGCCAGTTTTTTCTGGTTGACCACTGCCGAGAGCTTGCGGGCGTCGCCTTTCTGCTTCATGAACGAAGCGGCTCGCACCTTTGCCTGCTCACGGGAGATAGGCTTGGCATTGACCGTCAGCACCGACAGCGCCAATGCAATCATGCATGTAAAAAGTCTCATTGGATAGTAAAAAATAGTTTTAAGTTCTTTTCATGTTAGTAATCAGATGACAAAGATACGGCAATTTTTCCAAAGTTCCATGTAATTTTAAGAAAATTATAGATAGTTTGCATTTCCGTTTGATGTTCAGTCGCGTTTGGGCTTGCTTTCTTCGCGTTTGAGGTTTAGGAAGTCCCACAGCGAGGCGGTGGCTAAATCGTGCTGAGGTTTAGGACAGATCACATTGCGATTTAGGCGATATCGCTTGATGATCTTGGCTAAATGGTCTCACGGTTTAGGCAGCATGGCGCTGTGATCTTGGCTAAAAGCCATCTGCTCCATCTGCTCCCATCTGCTTTGCACGGAAGTAATTGAAAATCAGTGCGTTGCAGAAAGGGGGCAGATGGAGCAGATGAAATGAAAACTTATATAGTATAAGCGTATTGTGGCTCAGGTGTTATTCCCACTCGATGGTTGCAGGCGGCTTTGAGGAGATGTCGTAGCAGACGCGGTTCACGCCACGCACTTTGTTGATGATCTCGTTAGACACTTTGGCCATGAAGTCGTAGGGCAGGTGAGCCCAGTCGGCTGTCATGGCATCGCTGCTGGTCACTGCACGCAGGGCCACCGGATTCTCGTAAGTGCGCTCGTCGCCCATCACGCCCACTGAGCGGACGGTGCTGAGCAGGATGGCTCCGGCCTGCCACACCTGGTCGTAGAGTGATACTTCGATCTCGCCGTCCTGCATCTCAGCCGGCACGCCGGCAGCCAGCACCTTGCGGGCCTCTTCGCCAGAGAGCTTCACCTTGTATTCGCGCAGTCCACGGATGTAGATGTCGTCGGCCTCTTGCAGCACACGAACCTTTTCGGGAGTGATGTCGCCGAGAATGCGCACAGCCAGTCCGGGGCCGGGGAAGGGGTGACGGGTGATGAGGTGCTCGGGCATGCCCAGTTGTCGGCCCACACGGCGCACCTCGTCCTTGAACAGCCACTTCAGCGGTTCGCACAGCTGCAGGTTCATCTCCTTCGGTAGTCCGCCCACGTTGTGATGGCTCTTGATGACCTTGCCCGTGATGTTCAGGCTCTCAATGCGGTCGGGATAGATGGTGCCCTGTGCCAGCCAGCGGGCATCGGTAATCTTCTTGGCTTCGGCATTGAACACCTCCACGAAGTCGCGGCCAATGATTTTGCGCTTCTGCTCAGGGTCGGAGATGCCTTTGAGGTCGGCAAAGAACTTCTCCGATGCATCTACACCAATCACGTTCAGTCCTAATACCTTATAGTCGTCCATCACCTGTTGGAACTCGTTCTTGCGCAACATGCCGTGATCTACGAAGATGCAGGTGAGACGGTCGCTGATGGCCCTGTTCAGCAGCACGGCTGCCACGCTGGAGTCAACGCCTCCCGAGAGACCGAGAATGACGCGGTCCTGTCCTATCTGCTGCTTCAGCTCGGCTACGGTCGTATCAACGAATGAGGCTGCGCTCCACTCCTGTCGCGAGCCGCAGATGTCAACCACGAAGTTCTTGAGCAGCTGGGTGCCCTGCACGGTGTGGAACACCTCGGGGTGGAACTGAACAGCCCAGATGCCTTTTGAGAATTGAGAGTTGAGAGCGTAGAACGCTGCGTTCTTTACGTCTTTCGTACTGCCAATCACGCTGAAGCCCTCAGGGATGGCGGTGATGGTGTCGCCATGACTCATCCACACCTGCGAACCCTGGTCGAAGCCCTTGAAGAGCGGGTTCTCTGTGTCAACCGTTTTGAGATGAGCGCGACCGTATTCGCGCGAGTCGGCTTTCTCGACCCTACCGCCCAGCGTGTGGCTGATGAACTGTGCTCCGTAGCAGATGCCCAGCACGGGCAACCGGCCAATGAAGTCGTTGAGATCCACCTTGAAAGCTTCCGGGTCATGCACGGAGTAGGGTGAGCCGCTCAGTATGACTCCAATCACCGTCGGGTCATCTTTTGGAAACTTGTTGTAGGGAAGAATCTCGCAGAAGGTGTCCAGTTCGCGCACCCTTCGTCCGATAAGCTGGGTGGTCTGCGAACCGAAGTCAAGAATGATAATCTTCTGTTGCATCACTTCTTTTTTATGGATTATGTAAATAAATAATTGTCAGTCTCTTCTCATAACTCGGTGCAAAGTTACGAAAAAACGAGAGCAATGCAAAAGAAAAGCCTAATTTTCTTTTGCATTGCCGAGTGTCAGGAGTTTCCTTGAGCAAAGCGAAAAACTTCGGCAAAGCCAAAGTTACGGAAAAAGCTTGTAAAAGCGAAGCGATTTTAGAAGATTAACGCATTTCGACCTAAAATAAAGGCAATCAAGGGAAAAACGAGGAACTTCAAATTGAAGGAGAAAGCAAATTAGGGAGGAATGCTGAAGGAGTTAGGTTGCCAAATCGTAACCCGTTCTTATTCCGCAAACTGCTACATTTTGCATAGCGATGGATGCCAAAAGAAATAGTAGTTTTGCAGCCAAAATTAAAAAGAGTAAGAAACATGAGAAGTACTTTTAACATTCTGTTCTATGTGAACATTTAGAGCCCCTTGGTAAGGGGCGGCTATAATGCAGGGTTATCATGGGCAGGGTTCTTGCTTAAGGCAAGCGGCAAAGCCAAGTCCGATTAACGGCACGCAGAGCCAGTTCTTCGACAAGCGAAGCGGCAGAGCCGAGCGCAGTTGTAAGAAGACGATTCCGCTTGACATGTGGGATGTAAAGGGCAATTGTTCCACAGAAAAGTGTGCATTAGAATACACCCTTCTATGGAACCTGTTTGTGGCATTGGGAACAAAAATCTATACGGATTATTCCCATATCAAGAGAAAAGACCACACTTTTTCTTAATTTATGTTCACGAATCATCCTATTCTCGACTTTTTTGATTATATTTGCGCACAGAACGCTCAATGTTGAGCAAGAATAACTAAAAGCAATATGGAGATACAACGCTATAACAGATTAAAGATAGTATTAGCTGAGAAAGAAAGAACTGGTACGTGGCTCTCAGAGCAGATGGGCCACAGCATCAGTACCGTTTCACGATGGATGACCAACAAGGTGCAGCCCTCAGTGGAACAACTCTACGAGATTGCACGCCATCTCGACGTAGATGTGAAGGAATTGTTGGTGTCGTCAAAGTAAAGTGAATAATAAAATCAAAATGAACACCACGCTAAACTCAATCAGATTTTCAACTGGCAAATGTAAGTGTTGGGAATTATTGTAAGATTCTTTAGAAATCAATTTTCTGCAAATACATGTCACATACATTATATATAATCGGTAATGGTTTTGATCTGCATCATGGAATAAAATCCAGTTATTGTGATTTCTATGATTATATGGTTAGTAAATGGCCGAACGGAAATCATTTGTCATCCATATTGGAGTCCTTTTTCCCTGCTTTTGACGAAAAAGGGAAATCTCTTTTATGGTGTCAATTTGAAGAAATATTAGGAGCCATTGATGAGGATTATGTATTTGATCAATGCAAATTAGGTGTTGACCTTGAAAAATATGATAATCTTTCCCGATATGCATATGATATTGAAGATTGTCCAAGTGGTTATTTAGCGTCTGTGCTTTCTGATATGGATAAATGCTTTCATTCTTGGATTGATTCGTTGGATATTTCGTCTCCCAAAGGTTATCATCCGTGTTTGAATAAGGACGCAAAAGATGCGTTGTTTTTTACATTCAATTATACGGAAACATTAGAAGGTGTCTACGGAATAAATTCTAATAATATTTGTCATATTCATGGTAAAAGACATGAAACAAATTACATTTATGGACATGGAAATGAAGCGGGATTAGAGATAGAATGTGATGATATTGTGGAAGAAAATGCATACAAACTGATTAATGATTATTATTTGAATTTGCACAAAAATGTTTCTAATATAATTAGTGACAATGAGTACTTTTTTAAAATAATTAAAGCATATAAAATAGACAAAATCATTGTTAGTGGTTGTTCTTTGAACGATATTGACCTACCTTATTTTATAAGGATATATTCATGTGTTAAACCTTCTGCAAAATGGTATTTTTCTGTATTTACTCCAAAAGACTACGTTATGATAAAGCAAATAGTAAATCGTCTTGGGATTAATCGCTCACTTTGCCATACTTTCAATTCCAAGACAACAAACATTTTAACAGATAAAAATTTCACTTATGAGCTCTATATTGAAAATTTTGGTTGATACGCCATGCGAAGTCTATTGTGACTATGAATTAAAAGGTGATGCTGTTCCACAATCCATTTTCAAAATTGAATTGAGGAAAGGAACTTATATTCTAGAGTTTAAACAAAATGGAAATGTGTTATATTCACAAGAGTATATCATGCAATCTAATGATGAAGAAGATCTTTTGAGAATAGATTTGGCAGAATATTCTCAAAGAATAGACAGAGAGCAGAAATATAAAATAATTGAAAGTTCTGATGTTGCCTTCATGCAATATGGCGAGAACAAATGGATAGAAAACAAGGAAACTGGTCAGGAAATACCTATTGACTATAAAGTGTCTAGTGACTTACATGGGTTTGATAAATGTGGCCTTCTAAATGTAAATATAGGAGGTAAGGAACGTTATGAGTGGGCGTGTGGTCCAGGTTATGATACTTTCTTAATAATAGATGGAGGAAAATGGGGTTGCATCAATAAATTGGGGGAGATTCAAATACCGATAATTTATGATTCACTCGTCTTTTTTAATTGTCCAGATGTTACAGCGGCTGTTTTAGATTCAAAAGTTATTTTTATAAATAAATGGAATGAGATTGTTTTTGAGAACACATACGATGAAACTGAAATCGAAACAGCTTTTGTTGACAAACTGTGTATTGTGTCAACAGATGGAAAAAAAGGAATTATAAACGAAAAGGGGCTTGTTGTACTTCCATTACAATATGCAGATATTGTTCGTTTCAAATCTGTATTTGCCATAGAAAAAGATGAAAAGTGGGGATTAATCAATACTCAATGTTTGGCAATTACACCTGTAATGTATGATTCTTTGCATTATGAATTTTCTGATTGTGATGGTACGGAATCTTTCTTTATTGTTGAAACCAACAATAAGATGGGAGTCATAAACAATTATGGAAAAACAATTGTCCCTATTTACTATGAAGAAGTTACACACAAATGGAAGTCTGTGTATTTTGTAAAAAGTAAGGGGCTGTATGGCTTTTACAATGAAAGTGAATTAAAAACAGATATTATTTATGATTCAATATCACAAATAAATTACAAAGGTAAAATTCTTGTTTCTCAATATAATATGAAGGGTGTCCTTGACGAATGTGGAAATGTTATTATTCCGATAGAATATGATAATATAGAAAGTGACGACGATATATATATAGTTGAGAAGAATGGGGAAAAAGGTGTATTTTGTAACAATAAGCAGATTATTTCTACTGTATATGATACTATAGTTTTTGATTATTGGACTTTACATGGTTTTATCTTGACAAAATGCGACAAAAAAGGTTTTTCAAATTTAGAGGGTTTAATAACTATTCCAGTTGAATACGATGATATAATTGCTGTGGACTCTTTTAAAAATTCAACTTTTATTATTGCTTGCAACAAAAAGTTTGGATTATATGACAATAACGGTAAGGAGATACTTCCAATAGAATATGATTTTATTAAAAACCTGGGATGGAAAACGTCTCGAATACTTGTAAATAAAAATGGATGGTGGCAAATATATAATCTAAATAATAGAGTATTGTTACCCGCCTTATTCAGTGAGTATTTAGAAGGATGGAGATACCAAATTATTGTCAAATGGGGAGGATGGGGCATGTATGATTATATTAAAGAAGAATATCTTATCAGTCCTATTTATGATGCTATTTGTAAATCATCGAACGGCTCCTGTTATGTTGTAATGAAAGGTGGAAAGAAGGGATTGTATAATGATGAGGGAAAAAAGTTATATGATGTTGTTTA
Source organism: uncultured Prevotella sp. (assembly GCA_946614435.1). GTDB lineage: Bacteria > Bacteroidota > Bacteroidia > Bacteroidales > Bacteroidaceae > Prevotella. Next base: position 59,038 of record CAMOGW010000005.1, read on the forward strand.
TGACGATATTAAAGTACACGATGAAGTTATTGTGACAATTTTAAACGGCTACATTGCTTTATATGATTATGATGGCAATATCCTATTGGATACACAATATCAAATAATTCCTGAAATTGCCAAAGAGACAGAATGGCGGGAAGGCATTCTTGTACGCCAAAAAAGAGAATACTTTACGTATCCAATAATCGTTAAACGCGATGGAAAATGGGGTGTTGTTAACAATGACTTACGGGAAATAGGCTTTATACAAGATATTTCTTTGATTAAAGAATACATCCCTTGTGAGTATGACAAAATAGCTTATAGTAATAAGGAAATCCTTACTGACTCTAATTTTGATAAGCATGACATTATACGATATTTTGTTAAGGAAGATGCAAATGGTGACCTCCATTTTTACGAATATCAAATTAAAAATGATATTGCGAGTATTGTAAATGAGTGGATAGAGCCAAATAATAAAACATATTATCTTTTCTTTGATACTGAAACGACTGGAACTCCACTTAATTACAAAGCACCAAGTTCTGACACAAGAAATTGGCCCCGTCTTGTACAATTAGGATGGATTTTAATGACTGAGGACGGCGAAAAGGTATCAAAAGGAAACTATATAATCAAGCCTGATGGTTTCACAATTCCTGATGAGGCGGCAAAAATTCATAAGATAACAACGAAAATGGCCTTAGAATTAGGATACAATTTATCATATGTTATTGACAAATTCTTGCAAGACTTCAATAAGACCAAATATATTGTAGGCCATAACATAGACTTCGACAAGAAGATCGTTGGGGCAGAACTAATTAGGCTGTCAAGACCTGACATTATGGATTCTAAGCAAGCATTTTGCACGATGAAATCAAGTACAGACTTTTGTAAGATACCAGGATACTACGGATATAAATATCCAAAGTTACAAGAATTGTATCACAAATTATTTGGCAACGATTTTGAAGAAGCACATAATGCAGCAAGCGATATTGAGGCTACGCAGCAATGCTTCTGGGAACTGAGAAGAAGGAAATTAATATAAAAGCTGATACATTCAAATGCTCATAACAAAGAATATGAACAAACAAGAAAACATTTCTGTAAATCCAATAGATGAATGGTTCCGACTGCTGTCCAAAAGAGGAAAGCTGATCGTACTTGCTATACATAACGAAGGGTATACAGAAGATTTACGGAATGTCAAGAATGTAGAATTAGTCTTGATGTCGGGCATACCGCCCAAACGGCGATACGAAGAAAACGGAGTTCCATGCGCAGACTATCCATCATTTGACGAAATAAAGGTCTCTGACCTCATTACCATTTGGAATTCCTTTTCCATTCAAGAAAGAAAGATGTTGTTCTCCGCTCGTTGTAAGGGATTCTGCTAATAATAAGACTATAAGAAGTATCACGAAGAGGCTTCCATTGATTATCTTGTAATAAATGATTAACTTTGCAAACGATATTGAAGATATGGAACAGAAACAAATAACAGCAACGTATGCTGAGGCAGTAAAGGCGATCAAGGAAGCGATATTGGAAAGTCGCTATCGTGCAGCACGGTTAGTAAACAAGGAAGTGTTGGCTCTTTACTATGCTATTGGCGGGTATATTTCCGCCCAAAGCAGAGCTGCAAGATGGGGCAGCAATGCTATTGGCACTATATCAGAATTGCTGCAACAGGAGCTGCCTGGACTAAGGGGCTTCTCTGAGACCAGCATCAAACGTATGCGTATCTTCTACGAGGCATGGTGCAGCATGTTCGAGAATCGTCCATTGTCAGCGGACGATTTACAAAACAGCATCATTCCTGTAGGCGACAAAGGACATATCGAAATTCGTCCATTGACAACGGACGAATTATCTCCAGAGACATTAGATGCCTTTCTTGCCGTTGGTTTTACGAACCATTATGAGATACTGGCCCAAAAGAAGGATGTAGAGCAACGATTGTTCTATATCGTGAATTGTGCCACTGGATTTTGGAATGGCGACAAGTTGAAATATTATATGAAGGACGATTTGTTTGGAAAGCGTGGCAACATGCCCAATAACTTTGCAAAAACCATTGCAAATGTGGATTTGCGCAGTAAGGCATTACGCTCGTTCAAGGACGAATATCTGCTTGATTTTGTGAACATCGAGGATCCCGACGAGACGGATGAGCGTGTAATAGAGCAGCAGATTGTTCACAATATCAAGAACTTCATCATGGCATTGGGTAGTGATTTCTCGTTTATGGGTAATCAGTATCGTCTTGTTGTATCCGAAAAAGAGTATTTCATAGATTTGCTGTTCTTCAATCGCCGTCTTCAGGCACTAATCGCGATCGAATTGAAACGGGGTGAGTTCAAGCCAGAGTATGCAGGGAAGTTGAATTTCTATCTGTCAGCACTTGACGAGTATGTGAAACTACCTCATGAGAATCCTTCCATCGGAATTATTCTCTGCAAGGACAGAGATTCAAAAACGGTGGAGTTCGCATTCCGAGACATCAACAAGCCAATGGGTGTAGCAACCTATCGCACGTCTTCAGAGTTACCCAAGGAATACCAAGGTATACTTCCTGAACCAGAGGAGTTGAGAAAACTCATGTGAGCGTACCCAATGTGTGCGATTTCAGAAAGAATGATTACCTTTGAGACGATGTCTCGAAGTTCTTGGACAAGCCAAGCGAACGAGTTCGAGTTCTCGCGTTCGAAAATACTCAAATAAATTAGGTGTTTTGCTCACTTATTCGTACCTTTGCACCCGATGATGAGTCATAAAACGGCTGATGGCTCATTATCGGGTGTTCATTGAATGCATTTCATAGCAGAATGCGAAGCCACACTTCTACCTTTAGGTGGAAGAATGTGGATTGAGTACGGTTGCCAATTCGTAACCCCATTTTCTTTCAATTCCCCAGACTGCCTTTATATAAAGAAATCCTGCGATTTCTTCCAAAGTTACGGAAAAAGGAGTGAAATGCAAAAGGAAAGCTTGGTTTTCTTTTCGTTTCCGAGTGGCAGGAGTTTCCTTGAGCAAAGCGAAAAACTTCGGCAAAGCCAGAGTTACGAAAAAATGACTTAGACTAGATATGCTTTCTGCACTATTCCTTGAGGAATTGTTCGGCCTCGCCTATGGTATCGAGCTTGCCTACGTCCATAAGGCGAAGGTCGGATTTTTCTAATCCCATGAAAGCACACTGATTGCAGTACTTCAGATAGAAGTCGATGATGCCAAAGCGATCGGGCATCTCGCGGAACAAAGGAAACACATGAGGCCACAGCACATGAATGCCGCTGAAGGCCAGTCGCTTCATGCCAGACGGGTCGAGACTGGGATAGGGACTTCTCACTTCGCCAGTCTCAATGTTGGTCCATCCGTCGAGAATCATCTCGTCGTCGAACAGCAGATAGCGCTTCGTGTTTCGCTGGCTCACGAGGAGCAGCGCATCGGGATGTCTTTCGGGAAAGAGCGTGTCGAGACTGACGTTGCTCAGTATGTCAACATTGTGTATCAGTATGGGACTGTCGGGATCGAAGAGTGGCAAGGCTTTCTTGATGCCGCCACCTGTCTCAAGCAGCATCTCGGTCTCGTCGCTGATGCGAATGTCTAAATCAAAGTTTCGGTGGGCCTGCAAGTAGTTTACGATTTGGCTGGCAAAGTGGTGAACATTGATGACGATACGTTCGAAGCCGGCGGCCTTCAGCTTCATGATGACGTGCCACAGCAGCGGTTGTCCGGCCACGGGCACCAGCGCTTTCGGCATGGTGTCGGTGAGTGGTTTTAGTCTGGTGCCCAACCCTGCGGCAAAGATCATTGCTTGTTTCATGAAAGGAAAATGACTATTCTTAGAATAAAAAAACGGAAATCACATTGCTATGATGGTAGCGAGCTTTTCATAGATTCGTCGGCCCAGTGTCTCGGCTCCCTCGGCATTGAAGTGGAGACGGTCGCGCAGCAAAGGCAGATCGCTGGCGTCAACCACGTAGAAGTGACGGTCGTCCTTAGCCATGCGGTTCAGCGCATTGGCTATGCGCTCACTGCGCTGACGGCTCTGCACGGAGTAGTTGCCGCAGATGACAGGCAGCTTGCGATACTTCCGCTTGCCCGTAACCTTCACCAGATGTTGGCGGATGTGGGCGATGACGGCCTTCAGATTGTCATAATAGAGACTGTCGGCCTGAAAGTCGCTCTCTCCCTGATGCCACAGCAGACACTGGATGTCGTAATGCTCGGGAAGAGTCTTCAGGCAGTCCTCCACCTGGCGTTCGAAAGCCAGCAGGAGCGACTTGCCGCCATGACTGGCTGAAGTGGTGTGATTGAGGAAGGCCGTGTCGGCACTCCAGAAGAGACCGTGGGTGCTGCTTTTGCAGGACGGGTCGATGGCGGTGCCTCCATCGGTGTGCTTGATGACGTAGAAAGGTCGTTGCCACCGTTGTTCCAGCAGGTAATAGACGATGGCATCGAAGCCCCAGCTCTGCTCTATCTTTGGCTTGGCCACACGCGGCCAAAAGGGCGTGAACTGTCCGGTGGCCGTCTCGAAGTCACCACTGCCGTAGCTCCACTGGCAGTAGTCGTAGTACACGTAGGAGGGCAGGTCTTTCAGTGGCACTCGTCCGTCGGCATTCGATTGTCCTGCGGTCAAAATCACAGGCACAGTTTCTTTTCTGCCTGCTGTTGCTTTCGTTTCAGGGCGCATGCCCTTCTCGGTGCCAGCCTGTAGGCAGACTGCCATCATGAGGAGGAATAGGAACGGGATGATGCGTTTCATGATGCTTGTGAGTTTGTGGCATTCGCTTTCAATACCTGCTGAATGTTCTGTTCGCGATGGCAGACATGCACCTCAATGCCGAACTTGCTGTGGATGTGCTCAGCCAGATGCTGGGCACTATAGACGGAGCGATGCTGACCGCCCGTGCAGCCGAAGCAGAACATCAGTGAGGTGAAGCCGCGCTGAATGTAGCGCTGCACGTGGGCATCGGCCAGTTTATAGACTGAGTCGAGGAACGTAAGGATTTCGCCGTCGTCCTCTAAGAAGCGGATGACGGGCTCGTCGAGACCAGTCAACTTCTTGTAAGGCTCGTAGCGACCGGGGTTGTGGGTGCTGCGGCAGTCGAACACATAGCCACCGCCGTTGCCGCTCTCGTCTTCGGGGATGCCCTTATGATAGCTGAAGCTGAACACCTTGACCACAAGCGGACCCTGTGCATCGTACTTTGAGAAAGTGGCAGGACCGTCTTTGGGGTGGGCGTTGTAGGGGTTCAGGTCGGTGGTCTTGTAACCATCGGAACGCGACTGTGCAACCACCTCAATGTGATGATACTGGGGCAACTGACACAGACGGCGCAGTACATCGCACAGATAGGGATAGGGCAGGTCGGCAGGCGACTGTAGCAGCTCGCGCAGGTTCTGTATGGCGGGAGGAATGCTCTTGATGAAGTGCTGCTTACGCTCGAAGTAGCCTCTGAAGCCGTAGGCTCCCAGCACCTGCAGGGTGCGGAAGAAGACAAACAGGCGCAGACGGCTGTCGAAGAGGTCGCGCTTAGGCATCTCGGTGAACTGCTGGGCTGCCTCATAGTATTCGTCGATGAGCTCGTGGCGCAGTTTGTCGGGATACTGGGCTGATGCCTGCCACAGGAAAGAGGCCAGGTCGTAGTAGAACGGACCGCGTCTGCCTCCCTGGAAATCGATGAAGAATGGTTGGGGGGTGTCTTCTCCTACCAGCATGACGTTGCGCGCCTGGAAGTCGCGATAGAGAAAGCTGTCTGAACTCTCTGTGGTGAGGTCTTTGGCTAGCAGACGGAAGTCGGCCTCGAGCTTCATCTCATGGAAATCAAGCTCACTGGCTTTCAGGAAGCAGTACTTGAAATAGTTCAGGTCGAAGAGTACTCCCTCGACATTGAAATCGGGTTGCGGATAGCAGTGGCTAAAGTCCAGTCCGCGTGCTCCCCGAAACTGTATGTTGGGCAGTTCGCGAATGGTGCGTCTGAGCAACTGTTGTTCGGCTACGGTATAGCGCCCGCCTGCCTCACGACCTCCGCTGATGGCATCGAAGAGCGATGTGCTGCCCAGGTCGGACTGCAGATAGCGCAGCTCGTCGTCGCTCACAGCGAGTACCTTTGGCACTGGCAGCCTACGCAGGGTGAAGTGCTGGGCCAGATAGATGAAGGCGTGGTTCTCGTCGCGACTGGTGCCGACGCATCCTATGACGCTCTGTCCGTCATTGTCGGTCAATCGATAGTAGGCTCGGTTGCTGCCTGCACCTGGCAGTTTCTCAGTTTGGGCTGGTTCTTGTCCTCGCCAGTTTTGATATAGTTTCAACAGTTGTTCCATAGCTTTTTTTATGTATTCATTGTAATGTAATGCCCATCAGTCCTATCACCACGTCGTTGGAGAGCGTGCGTAGAGTGAGGCTTTTCAGTTTCTTCTGCCTGTTGAGGGGCATGTTGAGCATCTGTGCTGCTCCTCCGGGTATTTCTCGTCCGTACACCTCCTTGATGTTGAGGGCTTCACCCAGGTTGCGGCTCACGGTGCCAGTTCCCAGACAGACGCGGTAGGGTCGAGGCTGGGCAGCGCTGAACGCCTTGCCGTCGATGAAGTAGTCCTGCTCAATGGGACACCAGTTGGCGGGGTTCTGCAGACGGAGCGTATCGGTGGTGTGGTCGGTATAGGTCACGACGACGAGCCCATTGTCGATGCGGCTCTGCATGTGGTTGGTGCTGCCAGCCATCAGCAGATAGGCAGCTGAAGCCCTTCCCTTGAGCGGTATCACAATGCTGTCGGGATAGTTGTCCCACAGCGAGGTGTAAGCAATGTTGCGCCCCTCAGTGGGCGTGCGGAAAGGCACACCAGCCACAGTGAACTGATTGTTGCGAATAAGGGTGCGGAACACGGAGTCGTTGATGGTGGGGGTGTACTGTGGATGACACCATTCGCCCACTCCCTGAACGGGAATCTGAAGCGTAGTAACCTGTGGGCGGGGCGAGAGGTACTGATTCTTGTAGATGTCATCCACCTCGGCATTGAAGTAACTGTCTATCTTTTGCACCCGCTTGGCTCCTTCCGTAGGCTCGGCAAGTCCCAGTTCAGGCTTCCCGTGCACAACGGGATGCGACAGACGCATCACGTAATCAGCTTTTTTCACTTCTATCACTTGATGCCGTTCGCTGGTACCCTCGGTGTCATGATACTTTCCCAGTCCGCAGTTCTGGCGGAGCACAATCTTCAGGGGCTGACGGAAGTTCTGTGTGATTTCATAGCGCTCCAGTCCTTCCTTGCGCGTAAACTTATATTCCAGATAAGGTGTCTTGATGCTGACGCTATTCCACGAGTCAGGAAAGCCAGGACGAATCATGCACTTACCGTCAAGCGCCTGAGGAATAATGCCAAAGAGACCTTGAATCAGTGTGCGCGAAGAGATGCCGATGCAATCACCAAAGTCGCGATAACACTCACCACGGGCTGCATCGAAGTGCGATAACTGTCCGAAGTTGGCAGGCGACTGTCCGAAGTACATGTTGTCCATCACATTGCCCATCAGCAGGTCGAAACCCTGTGTGCTGTTGCCTGCCTCGAAGAAAGCCAGTGCCGTGTGCATCACCTCGGCAATGGCCACGTTGTTGATGCTCCACGAATAGGGCATCCAGTTTGATGTGGCGATGGTGCGATAGCCCGTATTCTCAACACGGAAATGAGGGATGTGCGACCTCACCCAGTTGGTAGCCCTATATGCCTGTTCTGGCGAACAAGCGCCACAATCGATGGGTGTATAGATGCTCCATACGGCAGGACTTTCATGGAGTCGTTTCAAGCCCATCGCGTCCTGATACTCTGCCCAGACACCTTTGTCCTTCATCCAGAGACGCTCGTTCATGGCCTTGAGGATGGCTTCTGCCTCTTGCTGGTAGGGCTTGGGATCCTCTCCGATGATTTCGGCAATGCGGGCAGCGAGCTTGTTACCTCTATAGTTATAGGCAGAGGAGTGGGTCACGGCTCCACCACTATAGTATAAGGCATCGCTTGCCCAGATGCAGCAGTAGGCATCGTAGAGGTGATCGCCGTCGGCATCGTAGTTGCGCTTCTCCCATGCCAGATGGCGCTTGATGACAGGCCACATGCGGCGCATATAGATGGTGTCGGCATCATACTGGAAGTGCCACAGCAACTCGTCCATATAGTTGAGGTTCATGTCGTAGTGGTGCATCTGGTCATTGCGTTCGGGGTTGCGACAGATGTAGCCGTTCGAGTACATCTGTGTGCCCCATCGCTTCTCGGCACGTGCCAGGTTCATCTTCGGGTCTTGCGAGGGGTGGGGGATGGTAGCCGGCACGTCGGTCACCTGACTCTTGGCATAGGCATCGAAGTGGCTCAACTGACGGTCGTTCCAGCCCAGCACATCACCCACGTATGCTGCTCGCCATCCTGCCAGCGGCATGCGCCAGCCAATGCAGCCGTGCAGCCACGTCTGACCGTCCCAGTCGCCGTCGGCAGCTACGGCGAGCGCACTGCCTAAGGTGTTGATGTAAGGATCGGGGGTGTGGAATGTCAATCGGCTTGCCAACTGCTCGTTGTACTGCAGTGCTTCGTTGTATAGCTGACTGGCATCTGCGAAACTCAGTGGAGCCACTGAGTCGAGGCGTACCACGATGTGGGCTTTCGTGCGACTGTCATCGCTATAGGAAGCTTGGCTCACTACAAGTCCGCGCTCTTGCGGGTCGGGTTCGAACACACCTGGGGCATCAGCTCCGATGTCACCATTGCGCTTCAACTTCGGCTTGGCTATCTGGCACAACTTGACCTGTACGTCGAGTGCCATTGCCGCATCGTCGGCTTCCAACTGCCATACGGCTCCCTCTTCGGTGGGGAGTGCCACAACAGCCATCCGGAGTGCGCTCTGCCAGCGATGGTCCTTCAGCAGGTAGCTGCGCATGCCGTTCTTATAAGTAGCCTTGCAATAGTCGGTGGAGTCGAGGGCAACACCATTTACAGAAAAACGGATGTTGCGATGGTGACCTTTCTTCACAACTGCGAAGGCAGGTCGGTCGGAGGTCTCTACACGCCAGTCGGTATAGGAGCCGTAGAGCGCACGGGTGAAACGGTTTTTACCATTCTCGCAGACGAAAGCCCCGTTCTCGGGAAAATATTGCTGGGTGCGCAGTTGTCCGCGACTTGCTTCATTATACGATTGTATAACCCCAGCAATGTGGGTCTGTCCACTTGCTGTGAGGTTGGTCATAGCCAGCATAGGAAGGGCTAGGATGAAAAATCGATTCATTGTGAAAAGAGCAGTATTCGTTCTGTTTCATTCTTCGAGTGCTGCAAAGATAGCTATTTTTCCCGAAAAAAGTCATGACGGTTGTCTTTTTTTTCTTACTTTTGCAAACATCTATGAAACAACTGATTACTATTCTTGGACCAACAGCCAGCGGGAAGACACCGTTGGCAGCGGCTTTGGCAAGCGAAACCGACGGTGAGATCCTCTCTGCCGACTCAAGGCAGGTGTACCGACGGATGGACATCGGAACAGGTAAGGACCTGGCCGACTACCGCGTGGAGATTGACGGCACTCCCATTGACATCCCCTACCACTTGATTGACATCTGCGAGCCTGGCACGAAGTATAATCTTTTTCAGTACCAGCAGGATTTCTACGATGCCTATCAGCAGATCCTGGAAAGAAACCGGCAACCCATCCTCTGCGGAGGTACCGGACTCTATATCGAGGCTGTGCTCAAGGGCTATCACCTGTCACCCGTTCCACAGAACCCTGAACTGCGTGCGCAGTTGGAAGGAAAGAGCCTGGAAGAACTGACTGTCATGTTGGAGGAACTGAAGCGCAAGAACGGTTCGGTGATGCATAATGTCACGGACGTGGACTCCTGTCAGCGGGCCATTCGAGCCATCGAGATAGAATCCTACAACTTGGAGCATCCCATGCCCCTTAGGGAACTGCCTGCCATTCAGTCGCTCATTATCGGGGTGAATATCGACCGTGAGCTGCGCCGTGAGAAGATCACTTGTCGTCTGAAAGCCCGTCTCGATGAGGGTATGGTCGATGAGATTCGGACACTGCTCGATAGCGGCATCCCTGCCGAGGACCTCATTTACTATGGGTTGGAATACAAGTATCTCACGGAGTATGTCATTGGTCGCCTTACTTACGATGAAATGTTCCGTCAGTTAGAGATAGCCATCCACCAGTTTGCCAAGCGGCAAATGACCTGGTTCCGGGGCATGGAGCGTCGCGGCTTCACCATCCACTGGATAGATGCCACGTTGCCGATGGAGGAGAAGGTGCAGGCCATCAAGGCATTGATGTAGTGGAAAGGGATTCTAGCTTACTCAATTCATTGATGATATTCTTGCGTTCCTTAAAGACTTCTATGGGTATAGGTTCTTTTCCTTCCTTTTCGGTCTTATGTTGATAGAAAGCGTTGAGTACACGCATGATTTTGTTGGTGTTATGCCCATCTACTTTTCTGTAGCCTCGAATCTCTGGCGGAGCAATCCCCTTGTCAGCAGCATTGAACGTCCAATACGTGCAAAGTGCAATATCAGTACGATGCAGTCCCATAGCACAAGCAATGTAAAAACGGCCGTTGTCTATCAAACGACAAAACTCTGGAAAGAGGCTAATCATCTGCTCAACCTCCTCGTATGACACCGGGTAGTGAAAATATGCTATGCCACTTTCCTTGCACAGTTCACTATAGAAGTCGGAAGTGTAGTCTGCTCGCAAATCAATGATCTGGTTAATGCCAGCCTCCATCATCGTGTTCCATGCGTGCAGTTGTCTTTCAGACGATAGCGTTCTTCCACGAAAGCCTCCATAGACAGGTGCCAAATCTGGAATGTTAGTAGATAAGATTTTCTTCACGTCCAAAGCCGTTGCCTGTGCAATAGGCTTTTTGGCATATTTTTCCAAATTCAGCGCTTCGGTGGATTTTTCCTGAATAGGCAATCCATGCGCATCTTGGCTGACATGCCATCCGTCGCAGAACAAGCACTTATAGACCGTGAATGGCTTTCCATACTTCTTTGCCATATCTACAGCAGCATTCTCTGCCTTGCTCTTTGTCGGGTACGCTATCTTAGGCTTCCCGTTACTCCTCTTGATATGCGAGTAGATAGAGAAGGCTCCCCATGCCGACCTGTTAACTACCAAGTTACGAAACATGTGAGGCCGTTGCAGCTGATCCTTGAGCCATACGCCAATATATCTTAGCTTGATTTCCTTCAGACTAATAATCATCGTCCTCATCATATTGATTAATCAAAAATTCTGTGAACAAATGGTTCATCCGCAATGTCTTCTTTTTTATCGTTGGATACCAATAGAGTTTCAGTCTTCAAACAAGGATGGAATACGGTTCCAGTCTGCTTTCGTGATTTCAAATCTCTCGAAATCGGATCCGATAGGTTGATAGCTGTATTCATACTCTTTCTGTCCAAAATCGAAAGAAAAATCGACGTAGCGCACACCTATTGGATAGTTGTATGAAAACGATATGGAACGCTTCTCTTTGTTTACAGCATATTTTATTTTTCCTTTACTTTTCGAACAGCCTTCCTGATATTCATAGAGACAAGTTCCGTTATTCATGACATATACTTTTACGCCACAGTAAGGTCCGTTGCTTACTATTTTGTCCTCAATGATGATTACTGCTCTGCCAGTCTTTCCAAACAAGTTCAGCACTACGCACCAGACACAAAGTATGCCAATCAGTACAATCCATTTTTTCTTCTTGAGTTTCATGATTTTTCCCATCATGCAATAATTAGGATTATTTTAATCGATTAATGTAAAAGCGTAGAACAATCCCATTCCTCCTATTCCGATCCCGCCAAAGAACCAATACAGATTTGCCCATCTCGAATAGCCTTTTTCTTTAATCAGATAGCGGCATCTACAGACCAAAGCAATGAATGTAAACAATAGTGTCAGTTGCGTAAAAAGGACTTCATCTTCTACAAGATCAAATTCTTTATTTGTTGTTATTAACAAGGAAACAATGACTGGCACACCTATAAAACCAATAAACAATGCTGTTGCAAAATGTATTAAGAAAGTCTTCATGATTCTAATCGCTTTTTTAGTAATAAGTGATGGATCGTTCTTCGATATATGTATTCCTACCGTCACTTGATACATGCCTTCGCTTCGTCCAGTTGCCATGACTGTCGCGTTCAGTTACGTGCACGGTTAATTCGTCAAGAACATCTCCTATGTCAGAAGGATCACCATAATGAATTCTATACTTGCCCACTTCGCCTTTTGTCGTATAGAAAGGATAAATAATTTTAGGCGTGAATTCGTAATCGCCTCTACGATTATAGAACACCCAAATGACCCTTCCCAATCGGTCATAATGCCAATGGTATGCATCGGTGGGATCCATGCCTTCTCGCTTCATCCGCCCTTTTCGGTCTCGTTCGGCATAATAACGTTGTTCGAACCCTATCAAGCGCCCACTACGAGTGAACTTTTGCGTGTCTTGAAAGTAAGGAATGGGATAGGGGCGATTCAACATACTCTTCCACTTGATTTGCTTTACTGGGCCTTTCGCCTCATACACAGCCAAGTCCTGTGCCGAAACGCTGATTATGGGGAACCATAACAGCAGTATAGATAGTACTTTCTTTATCATCCTATTTCTCTTGTGCTACGTTTCGTTATTCCTTGATTCCTTTTTCAGCAACGTATTGTTTCAGACTGTCAATATTGCCGTTGAACAGGTTCATATCTACTTCATTTTCTGTTATTCCAGTAGCATGGCCTTTATGTGTGAATTGCCAAAACCTCCAGTTCTCTGGCAACTCATTATAGGCGCCTCTTGGTTTTGCAATCCAAATGTCATGATCGCGCAGCACCTGATCATCCTTTACCCAATCATTATATCCGTTCAGGTTGGTGTAGATAATGGCTTTCACCCCATAATGTTTCTCCACCACGTCTAACCATTCTTTGGCTATCTTGCGCCATTGGTCAACCGATACTTTCAGCTCTATAGTATTTCCGTTCTTAGTGTCCTTCTCAATGTCGAGCACAGGAGGAAGGTCACCTTTCTCTAAGTTAGCTACAGAAAGGAAATGCTCAGCTTGCTTCGTTCCCGAAACAGAGTCTATCAGGAAGTGATATGCACCTCGCAGGATATTGTTGTTCTTTGCCTCTTCAAAGTTTGTGTAGAAGTTGGCATCTGTCACGCAGTTACTTTTTGTCGCTCTAACAAAGACAAACTGTACTGGCACATCTTCTTTTAGATTCTTATCCTTGAAATATTCTGCACTGCCAACTATACAATTGCGATTCAGAGACAGTTGTTTCCATTCTATATGTCCCTGATACTGAGATACATCGAGTCCCGCCACAACAGAGTCATTTGATGTTTCCACTTCTTTCACACCATTCTTGCCTGCGCAAGCTCCCGTCATCACGGCAAACAAGCATCCCACTGTCACCGTCATCCAAAGTTCTTTGAATAAATGCTTCTTCATATTTTTTCTTTTTTATAGTTTGATATGAATATAGACTCCCTTCCGCTTTTGATTCTATCATTGATGAACAAAAAATGTGGTTAAAGCCCATCTTGTATAAGCCCTATAGATAGTTGATAACTGCTATTGATAGTCGCATACAACTGTACGAATAGTTTGGGAGCCTTCCAAACTTTCAGGGAGAATTCTTTTGGGGGCATGAAAAGAGAATGTGCCAATTTTTATTCCAAATAGTACTTCTGCCGCTCCTCTGGTGTAAGTGGGCGGTTCTTGAACCGTTCGCGAGTCTGGTCAATAAGGTCTTCAAGTGGTGGGAAGTCCCAAATCCTAATGGTGCGGTCCCATGATGCTGAGACGACGCGGTTGCCATCGGGGCTGAAGGAAGCAGAATTGACACATTTTGTATGCCCCTCCAGCTTTTGCAGTTCCTTTCCTGTCTGTGCATCCCAAATTCTAATGGTTTTATCGTATGATGCTGAGACGATGTACTTGCCGTCGGGGCTGAAGGAAGCGGAATTGACACCGTTTGTATGTCCCTCCAGCTTTTGCAGTTCCTTTCCTGTCTGCGCGTCCCAAATCCTAACGGTGTTATCGTAAGATGCTGAGACGATGTGTTTGCCGTCAGGGCTGAAAGTAGCAGAATAGACTTCGCCTGTATGCCCCACCAATTTATTCAGTTCCTTTCCAGTCTGCGCATCCCAAATTCTAACGGTTTTATCGAAAGATGCTGAGACGATGAACTTGCCGTCGGGGCTGAAGGAAGCAGAATTGACACTTCCTGTATGCCCCTCCAGCTTTTTCAGTTCTTTTCCTGTTTGTACATCCCAAATTCTAACGGTTTTAGCCCTTGATGCTGAAACGATGTGCTTGCCGTCAGGACTGAAGGAAGCATCCCGGAATCCCTCCAGTTTTTTCAGTTCCTTTCCTGTCTGTGCATCCCATATCCTAACGGTATAATCACTTGAAACTGAGACAATGCGCTTGCCATCGGGGCTGAAGGAAGCAGACTTGACACCGCCTGTATGTCCCTCCAGTTTTTTCAGTTCCTTTCCTGTCTGCGCATCCCAAATCCTAACGGTTTTATCACTTGATGCTGAGACAATGCACTTGCCGTCATGGCTGAAGGAAGCAGAACTGACATTATCTGTATGCCCCTCCATTTTTTTCGGCTCCTTTCCTATCTGTGCATCCCAAATCCTAACGGTTTTATCGTATGATGCTGAGACGATGCGCTTGCCGTCAGGGCTGAAGGAAACAGACTTGGCAAGGCTTGTATGTCCTTCCAGCTTTTTCAGCTCTTTTCCTGTTTGTGCATCCCAAATCCTAACGGTATTATCCATTGATGCTGAGACGATGCGTTTGCCGTCGGGGCTGAAGGTAGCAGAGTGGACAACGTATGTATGTCCCTCCAGCTTCTGTAGTTCCTTTCCCGTCTGTGCATCCCAAATCCTAACGGTTCCATCATGTGATGCTGAGACGATACGTTTGCCATTAGGGCTGAAGGAAGCATATTCAACCCATTCTGTATGTCCCTCCAGTATTTTCAGTTCCTTCCCTGTTTGTACATCCCAAATCCTAATGGCTTTATCCCATGATGCTGAGACGATGCGTTTGCCGTCAGGGCTGAAGGAAGCAGACTCGACGACGTATCTATGCCCCTCCAGCTTTTTCAGTTCCTTTCCTGTCTGTGCGTCCCAAATTCTAACGGTTTTATCACCTGATGCTGAGACGATGCGCTTGCCGTCTGGGCTGAACGAAGCAGAATTGACTCTTATTGTATGCCCCTCCAGCTTTTTTAGTTCTTTTCCTGTCTGTGCATCCCAAATTCTAATGGTTTTATCCCATGATGCTGAGACAATGCGCTTGCCATCAGGGCTGAATGAAGCAGACCTGACAACGTCTGTATGCTCCCTTAATACTGCATCATCACGTATGCAGGCTGAACGCAATGCTGCTTCAGCTTCTGCAGTATAAGGTCGATGGGGAGGCAAGGCTTGCAATGCGATGAGTCGGGCCAGATAAGAATCGTGGTCGTCTGTCAGCTGTTTGGCTTTTTCTGCTAACACGCGAGATAGATTCGTTTGATAGCCTTGATTGGCTACCGACAGCTGCTGCTCTCTTTCTGAAAGCTGTTGGTAGGACTGAGAGAGTTGTTCATTTGCACTATCCTTCTGCTCATTCGCAAGTTGTAAATGGTTGAGTACTTGTTTCAGTCTGTCATTGGTCCGTTGGATGGAATCACGCTCATGACGTAGTTGCTCTTCCTGATTTGCAATGGTGTCTCCCTGACTTTGGTTCTCATTGAAAAGATATAGGATATAGGCCATCACCCCCAAGCAGATCAAAGCAATAGCAGCGACACCTGCCATCCACTTTAATCGCTTCCTGCGCTCCCGCTTCTCCTTTAGCCCAGCTAACGGCTCGCAGAACGAGTCGTGTATCAGCTCTATGCGGTAGTTACTGCCATCCGACGAGGTAGAGGTGCGCTGCAAAATGCGGGTGTCGCCCTCCAAGAGGTCTTTGCCTTTAGGCACATGCAGCAGAAAGTCGCTCTCGGGAATGGAGTTGCGACGGCCTGTGCTATCCACAAGGTGCTCTTCAATGTAGGATTTCTCATGGTCGGAGAAGCCACGGGTAGCCTCGTTATAGAACCGCTCGAAGGGGTTGCCCTTGATGAAGTTATCGACAAGCGCAGGGGTGATGTGATCAGCATCTGACTTCTTCTGGAAATCCGTGAAGATGCGGCTGCACAGCAGGGAAATGATGTTGGTGCTGATGCTATCGTCCTCGTTGCGCGACTTTGAGATGATGGCATCGGCAATAGCCGTCTGCTCCTCTGTCTTAAAAAGGTCTCCTCCTGGGATAAGAATGACATCTTTCGCCCCCTGCTCCGTGAGACTACGCAGGCGATAGCGGCAGCGTTTCAGCTCTGAAAGGTAGTTGTTGTCTATGCTGTCTTCCAGCCGGTAGAGGTCGTCCTCACGGATGGAGGCGACGAAGCGGAAGTTGAAGTCGTATTTATAGGGCTGCCCCTCCACCATGCGAGCGGTGAGGGCATGGCTTTCATCCGTCAAATAGGCAATCTGTCGGAGCAGGACTTCTGCTTCCGGGCGACGGTTGCGGAAAATCTCTTCAAACTGGTCGAGCACAATGACGGGGAAGAGCGTGCGGCCCTCGCCATCCACGAATCGGGTTCGGGCAAAGTGGCTCCACAGATAGTCAGGAGCTTCTTCGTCGGCTGGCATGGGGACAACCTCTACGGTCTGCAGCTGGCCCAGATGTTCACTGACCGCTTGTGACAGGCGATGAACGATGCATTGCTGAAAACTGATGTCGCGGGCATCCATCGAAAGACGGATGCTGACGGGCAGATAGCGCTTTTGGCGTAGACGGGGGAACACGCCGGCATTGAGCAGCGAGGTCTTGCCAGTGCCGCTCTTGCCGTAAAGGGTGACGAAGATGTTGCTGCAGATGAGCTGGGTGACCTGATGCGACTCATCGTCACGACCACAGAACAGTTTGGGCTTGCGGCCCTCACGTCTGGCTTTCTCAGGGTCTTCGTAGGAAGACAGACCAGCCCAGGGATTGTTGTCTATATAATTACTCATGCCCGTTCAAATGTTTGTCGATAGCTTTTTGGAGATTGCCGAGCGCATTAGGCTCTGAAAGACTGATGCCGGAAATACTGTCTCCGATGATCTGTTCAAAGACTGTGTGATACGATTCACGCATGGAATAGCCTTCGACAGCCAATGGGATGACGGCCAACTCGCCTTTGCGGTTGGCTGCCTGCCGCCACTCGTCATGATAATAGTGGTCGGTCTGTCCGTTCTTCAAGTCTTCGGCTACCGTTGATGTCAGCAAGGGGATGAAGACCTTGGCATGGCTAATGCCATACTGAATTTCAGTGTCGTAGTTGTCGCCCCCACGTATGTTTTCCTGATCGAACCAGAGGTTTGGGTAAATCTGACGGAGCTGTTGGAACAGTTGTTGTGCCAGCTCCTTGTCCTTATTGCAGTAGGAGAAGAAAATCTTGCCCTGTCGGCGGTACTGGGTGACAAGATTGCGATAGGGGTTGTCCGCGTCGGTGGAGGTCAGCACTTTCGTCATCTGGCGCATGAACTCACGGGCTGTCAGCTCAGTCTGGGTAATGGCACGCACGTTTTTCAGGTAATTTTCCAATTTCAGATCCGAACGGTCGTTCCTGTTGAAGGCAATGGCGATATCACCATCTCGTTGCTTCATCTCCTCGCGACGTAGGATGTACCAGAAGAAACGGAAATACCAGTCGTCGAACTTGCAGCCCAGGGAGAGCAGACGCTTACTGAGAATAAACAGCATCATCAGGTTTTTGCGTTTGTCGAACTCAAGCCATCGCTCTATGGTCTGAATATACTCAAAATCCTTGCGGGCATAGAAACAGCCCTCTTTCTCCTCACATTTGCCGAAAGCATAGATGAGCGTGGGCTCATAATAATCCCTGACCTCTTTGTATTCAGCCAGCCGGTCGTAGAAGCTGGAAAGCGAGGACGTATCCCACACGTTGACCACCCGGAGCCTGCTGCCCCAGATGTCGCGCATCAGGATTTCGAGATAGCTGTCGAAAGTCGTGGTAATGACCACCTTGAAAAGCTTTGTGCGCAGTAGTCCCTGCAACTCTTCTGAAATGTCATCGACCACCATGCTCCGTTTGAACCTGTCCCATGAAAGCAGGTTGCGTATAGGGTCAATCTCTGTGCCGGAGTGCCGCATCAGATCGTCGAAGTTCCTGTAGCTTGAATTCAACTTGCGGTTGATGTGTCGCAGCAGATAGTCGTTGATGTCGCCCGACGGCTCCACCGTTGGCTTGAGCATCACTTCGCTGCCAATAATCAGGATGTATTCATTGTTGAACACACGCCCGATGGACTCTTCCATGTTGAACTTCAGGTCCTGCAAATTGTTAAGAGCGTAATCTATATCTTCTTCGTCTGGTGTGAATGCCATTGCAGTCAAGTGTTTTAGGGGTACGATTTTGGGGTACAAAGATAGTGTTTTTTCTGAAATTGGCCTGCTATTTTGGATAAAAATCTTGAACGGGAGGCTACTTTTCGATATTCTTCTGATAGACAACGGGTAAGGCGGTTTGGTTCGTCTAAATAAGGCGTGAGAAAAATGACGGGGAAAATGAGCAAAGTAGGGAAAATTAACACGTTTTTGACGGGGAAAAGGAGTGTGAGTGGTGTTCTATAACAGAACTTTGGTGTTCTGTTTCTCTGATTTTGCTCGTTTTTCAGCACCTGTTTGGGCTTTTTTCTGTAAAATGATGCTTAGATGAAAGCCCTTTGGCGGTTCAATAGCAATGGGTTTTAGCCAAAATCAAGCGATGATTTTGAATATATCACGTTGCGATTTAGGTTAGATCGGTTCACGATTTAACCTAAACGGTGCGACCAACTATGCTAAACGGTGACGTGAAATGGCCTAAACAGCTGAAACTGCCTGTGTATAAGCGGTTTAGAAAAGGGGTGTTTTGTAAGCCGCTGATTGTCAGGTGGTTGTAAAACGGCGAAAACTCGCAAATTTGAGAGCGACTGACCGCGTGCTGAATTTTTTGCGAGTTTTGAAGGGGCGATTGTCTAAATAAGGATGGAGAAAAAATGGGTGTATCAAAGAGACTGAATATGTTAAAATAATTATAAAAAAGAGACATAAATCTCACAATCACGGCATTAATTACTATCTTTGCGTGATAAATATGAAATAAACAGCAATGGCAGTAGAAACGACACGATGGGGCATTCTGTATTGTCCGAAATCAAGCAAGACCACGAAGCACAAGCGGTGGGAGAGGATCAGACAGTTGTTGGACGAGCGACATGTGGCTTACGACATGGTACAGAGCGAGAACAGCGACAGTGTGGCGCGCTTGATCACTATGCTCATCAACAATGGCTATAAGACGATTGTGGTGGTGGGCGGAGACTCGGCACTGAACGATGCCGTGAACTGCCTGATGCTGGAGGAAAAACGTGTGAGAGACGAGATTGTGCTGGGCGTGATTCCGAATGGCGTGATGAATGACTTTGCCCGTTTCTGGAACTTTGACGAGGAGAACGACGAGCAGACGATAGAGTGGCTGATGAAACGACACGTGAGGAAGGTGGACCTGGGCTGCATTCGCTACACCAGCAAGGAGGGCGAGCGCTGCCATCGCTACTTCCTGAACTGCGTGAACATTGGTATGACGGCTGACATCATGAACCTGCGCCGACAGACGCGACGGCTCTTCGGCTCGCGCACGCTCTCGTTCCTGTCATCGCTCCTGGTGATGTTCTTCCACCGCATGGACTACAAGATGCGGCTGCGCATCAACACCGACGTGATAGACCGCAAGGTGATGACGGTGTGTGTGGGCAATGGGCCGGGCTACGGACAGACGCCGAGCGCCGTGCCGTACAGCGGACAGCTCGATGTGTCGGTGGTCTATAATGCTGAGGCTACGCAGCTGATCACGGGGCTGTGGCTGCTGATCACGGGGCGCTTCCTGAACCATCACTCGGTTCACGCTTTCCGCACTCGCGAAGTGTTTGTAGATGAGGCGAAGAAGGCACTGGTGGGCATTGACGGAAGACTAATGAAAACACCTGTAGGCGAATATCGCATACAGGTGGAACAGGAAGTGATTAATTTTTTGATTCCGAATTAGAATCGTTCAACGTTCAATGTTCAATGTTCAATGTCGAACGTCGCTACCCTCTGTCGGAGATGACTTGCAGCTCGTCAACATTGACGAACTTGATTTTGCGGCCTTCGATGGCGATGAGGCCTTCCTGGGCAAACGAGGAGAGGGTGCGGATGGCATTGCTCGTGGTCATGTTCGACATTTGGGCGAGGTCTTCGCGACTCAGATAGACGGCCAGGGTCTGTCCGTCGTCTTCAACGCCGTATTTCTTCTTCATCTGTAGCAATGCATCGGCCAGTCGGCCCCGGATGTGCTTCTGCGTGAGGCTCATGGTGCGCTCCACGGAGATGCCGAGCAGCGACGACAGCTCCTTGAGGAACAGCATGGCAAAGTCGCTGTTCTCCCAGATGAAATGGAACATGAGGCTGATGGGTATCTGCAGCACTGTGGTGTCGTTGCCGGCGATGGCCGTTGAGCGATAGTCAACGCCCTCGATGGCAGCGGCATAGCCGAAGATGGATCTGGGCTCTACCATGCGCACGATTTGTTGTCCGGCAACGCCCTCGCGGTGCATGGTGATTTTTCCGCGTATTAAATAATAAAGGTGGGTTGGGGTGGAGCTTGCCTTGAATAATACTTCGCCGCGCGAAAGGTCTCTGACGGAAATGTTCTCTGCAAAGAGTTCACGTTGTTCGTCGGTAAGCGGATCCCATAGCATGCTTACCGATTTTGCAAGTTCAACTTTATCAAATTCTTTTTCCACTGTGCTTTCTTTTTTATATATGTGTTCGCAAAGATAAGAAAATGCTGTCATATTGCCAAAATTTTGATTAAAATTGTGCATTTTCGTAGAAAAAACAAAAAAATGTTGTCTTTTTTTTTGTTGTGAAATATAAAATGCGTACTTTTGGAAAAGAAATCTAAAAGCTATACCAATATTATTAAAACCTTAAAATAGGAACTATGAGTTATTTGCGATTTGAGAAAGCCGTGATGACAAACCTTGAGGAGTCACTGCGCCGCGAATTGCTCCGTACCAACCGCTCTGGCGCCTATAGCTCTTCGACGCTTGTCGATTGCAACACGCGCAAGTACCACGGTCTGCTGGTAGTGCCAGTGCCTGAGATTGACGACGATAACCATGTGTTGTTGTCGTCGCTTGATTGTACGGTAGTGCAGCACGGAGCTGAATTCAACCTGGGCCTCCACAAGTATCAGGGCAACAACTTCAGTCCTAAGGGACACAAGTACATTCGTGAGTTTGACGCAAGCCTCGTGCCCACCACCGTCTATCGCGTGGGCGGTGTGGTGCTGAGGAAAGAGACCATCTTCCAGGCATACGAGGACCGCATCCTCATTCGCTACACGCTGGACGAGGCCCACTCGGCAACGCTGTTGCGCTTCCGTCCGTTCCTGGCCTTCCGCTCCGTGCGTTCGCTCACTCACGAGAACTCAGTGGCCAGCCGTGAGTATCAGACCGTTGACAACGGCATTAAGACCTGCATGTATAAGGGCTATCCCGACCTGTTCATGCAGTTCTCGAAGAAGAACGAGTTCGTGTTCCAGCCCGACTGGTATCGCGGCATTGAGTATCCGAAGGAGCAGGAGCGCGGCTACTCCTCGAACGAGGACCTCTACGTGCCTGGCTACTTCGAGCTGCCCATCAAGAAGGGCGAGAGCGTGGTGTTTGCGGCTTCAACGTCGCAGATCAAGTCCAGCTCGCTGAAGTCGCTGTTCCAGAAGGAGATAGACGTGCGCGTGCCGCGCGACAATTTCTATCACTGCCTGGTGACTGCCGCCCATCAGTTCCACAACCGCAAGGCCGACGACACCCGCTATCTGCTGGCCGGCTATCCGTGGTACAAGTGCCGCGCACGCGATACGTTTATCGCACTGCCGGGCCTGACCCTCGCCATCGACGAGCAGGACTACTTTGAACTGGTGATGGAGACCGCCGAGCGCGGACTGCGCGAGTTCATGGAGGAAAAGCCGCTCTCGGTTCAGATATATGAGATGGAACAGCCCGACGTGCCCCTCTGGGCCATTTGGAGCATTCAGCAATATGCCAAGTATGCAGGCCGCGACGAGGCTTTCAAGAAATACGGAAAGCTGATTCAGGATGTGATCAGCTACGTGCTGAGCAACAAGCATCCTAACCTGCGTCTTGACGACAACGGACTGGTGTACTCTAACGGACGCGACAAAGCCGTGACGTGGATGAACTCTACGGCCAATGGCCGCCCCGTCATTCCGCGTTCGGGCTATATCGTTGAGTTCAACGCACTGTGGTACAATGCCGTCAAGTTCGGTGCCGCACTGGCCAGCGAGAATGGCGACGCGAAGGGTGCTGAGAAGTTGGAGGAACTGGCAGCCAAGACCAAGCAGTCGTTTGTCGATACATTCGTCAACGAATATGGCTATCTGCTCGACTATGTTGACGGCAACATGATGGACTGGAGCGTTCGCCCGAACATGATCTTTGCCGTGGCACTCGACTACTCGCCGCTGTCACAGCAGCAGATGAAGAGCGTAGTAGATATATGTACGCGCGAGCTGCTCACCCCGAAGGGCCTGCGCTCACTGTCGCCAAAGAGCGGCGGCTACAACCCCATGTATGTGGGCCCGCAGGTGCAGCGCGACTATGCCTACCATCAGGGCACGGCATGGCCTTGGCTGGGCGGCTTCTACATGGAGGCCTGCCTGAAGCTGTATAAGCGCACACGCCTCTCGTTTGTAGAGCGCCAGATGGTGGGCTACGAAGACGAGATAGACTATCATGCCATCGGCACCATCTCGGAGCTGTTCGACGGTAACCCGCCCTTCCACGGACGCGGAGCCATGTCGTTTGCCATGAACGTGGCCGAGATTCTGCGCTCGATGAAGTTGCTGGAAAAATATTCATATCAAAAATAAGGAGGAACGACGATGAAAGTATTAATGTTTGGATGGGAGTATCCTCCTCATGTATTCGGTGGACTCGCCACCGCTAACTACGGAATTTCGGAAGGACTGAAGGCTCAGGGCGACATGGACATTGCGCTCTGCCTGCCTCATCCCTTCGGCGACGAGAGTCAGCATGCCGCACGCATTATTGCCATGAACGCAGTGCCCATCGCATGGCGCGACGTGAATCGCGACTATGTGCAGCAGCGTGTGGGCAACATCATGGATCCCGATGCCTACTTCAAGTATCGCGACCATATCTATGCCGACTTCAACTATATGAACGTGAACGACCTGGGCTGCATGGAGTTTGCCGGCGGCTATCCAGGCAACCTGCACGAAGAGATTAACAACTACTCCATCATTGCAGGCGTAGTGGCCCGCACCGAGGAGTTCGACATCATTCACGCTCACGACTGGCTGACCTTCCCCGCTGGCATACATGCCAAGCAGGTGAGCGGAAAGCCCCTGTGCATACACGTGCATGCTACCGACTTCGACCGCTCGCGCGGCAAGGTGAACCCCACGGTCTATTCGATTGAGAAGAACGGAATGGACAATGCCGACTGCATCATGTGCGTGTCGGAGCTCACCCGTCAGACGGTCATCAACCAGTATCATCAGGATCCGCGCAAGTGCTTCACCGTGCACAACGCCGTTTATCCGCTGCCTCAGGAGTATCAGGACATTCCACGTCCGGACCACACGGGCAAGGAGAAGGTGGTGACGTTCCTCGGTCGTATCACCATGCAGAAGGGACCTGAGTATTTCGTGGAGGCTGCCAACATGGTGCTGCACCGCACACGCAACGTGCGTTTCTGCATGGCTGGTTCGGGCGACATGATGGATGCCATGATCTATCTGGCTGCCGAGCGCGGCATTGCCGACCGCTTCCACTTCCCCGGATTCATGCGTGGCAAGCAGGTGTATGAGTGCCTGAAAGACTCTGACGTGTATGTCATGCCGTCGGTATCGGAACCCTTCGGCATATCGCCCCTTGAGGCAATGCAGTGCGGAACGCCTTCGATCATCTCGAAACAGTCGGGCTGCGCCGAGATCCTGGAAAACTGTATCAAGGTGGATTACTGGGACATTCACGCACTGGCCGATGCCATCTACAGTATCTGCGCTAACGAGTCGCTCTTCCACTACCTGAAGGATGAGGGCAAGAAGGAGGTCGATCAGATCACTTGGGAGAAAGTGGGCCGCTGGATTCGCACGCTCTACAGAAGGACATTAGGGTGGGAGTAGCCCCCCTCAATCCCCCCTGGGGGGGATTATAGAATGTATAACAAAAAAGACCAAAGCCTCCGTTTAGGTCTTCCCCCCCAGGGGGGATAAGAGGGGGGCTCCATTTATGAAAACAATTTGCTTATATTTTGAAATACATCAGATTATTCATCTGAAGCGCTACCGTTTCTTCGACATCGGTACCGATCATTATTACTACGATGACTACGAGAATGAGCGTAGTATCAGCGACATTGCCGAGCGCTCCTACATGCCTGCACTGAACACGCTGCAGCAGATGATCAAGGAGAACGGCCAGTACTTCAAGGTGGCTTTCTCGCTCTCAGGCGTGGGTATTGAGCAACTGGAGATGCATGCTCCACAGGTGCTCGAGAAACTGCAGGAGCTGAACGAGACGGGCTGCGTGGAGTTTCTTGCCGAGCCTTACAGCCACGGACTGTCGTCGCTGGCCAATGAGGAAAGCTTCGCACGCGACATTAAGAAGCAGTGCCAGAAGATGGAGGAATACTTCGGAAAGAAACCGACAGTGGCCCGTAACTCTTCGCTCATCTATAGCGACGACATCGGTGCTCAGATTGCCGCTTTGGGCTTCAAGGGCATGCTCACCGAGGGTGCCAAGCATGTGCTGGGCTGGAAGTCGCCTCACTATGTCTATAACTGCAACATCGCTCCTAACCTGAAGCTGCTGCTGCGCGACGTGGAACTGAGTGACGACATCTCGCTGCGCTTCAACAACCGCGAGTGGGACGGTTATCCTCTCTTTGCTGATGCCTATATCGATCGCATCGCTCGTCTGCCCGAGGAAGAGCAGGTCATCAATATCTTCATGGAGCTCTCTGCACTGGGCATCGCTCAGCCGCTCAGCTCCAATATCCTCGACTTCCTCAAGGCACTGCCTGCCTGCGCAAGAGAGAAGGGCATCACCTTCGCTACTCCGACTGAGATCTGCCTGAAGACCAAGAGCGTGGGTGCGCTCGACGTGCCCGACACGCTGTCATGGGTCGATGAGGAGCGCGACGTGAGCTGCTGGCTGGGTAATGCAATGCAGCGCGAGGCTTTCAACAAGCTTTACTCTGTAGCCGACCGTCTGCTCATCGCCAATGACCCGCGCATCAATCAGGACTGGGACTATCTGCAGGCTAGCAACAACTTCCGCTTCATGACCACAAAGCCCTCAAACGTAGGTCTCGATCGTGGCATATACAGCGGTCCGTTCGATGCCTTCACCAACTACATGAACATTCTGGGTGACTTCATCAACAGAGTGAACGCCCTCTATCCTGAGGAGATAGACAATGAGCAGCTGAACTCACTGCTCACCACCATTCGCAATCAGGGTGATGAGATTGAGCTGAAGGATAAGGAGATTACTCGCCTGAAGGCAAAGTTGGAGAAACTGGAGGCAACAGACGAGAAGAAACCTGCCAAGAAAGCTGCAGCCAAGAAAACTCCAGGCAGAAAGCCAGCAAAGAAAAAGGAGAATGATGCTCCGAATGCAGGTGAATAGTTCTAAAGTGCAGAACGATTGAAAGAAACTGGCGGCTATTTCCGAATAGCTTCCAGTAAAACGAAGAGTCGCAGGCCATACATGGCCTGCGACTCTTCGTTTTACCAGTTACGTCCATTCAGTAATCGTTGTACGATTACTTCGGTGAGTTATTTCGCCTTAATCGTCAACCTTTGCTTCTTGAGCCCTTTGCCCTCAACGGTGATGGTGGTAGTGCCGCGTTTCCCGTTGCTTCTCACAACCAGCAATGCCCGACCGTGCCATGCATGATGGGCATTGTCGAAGTAAGCATCTTCGTCCTTGATGTCGGCATTGCCGAAAGCTTGAAGCGTAGCAGCACCTTTCACGGTGGCAGTCAGCAGATTGTTGGCAGTGGGATTCACCCGGCCATCCTTGTCTATCAGCTCAATCGTGATGAAGCAAAGGTCTTGCTTGTCGGCTGCCAGCATGGTGCGGTCGGCAGTCAGTCGTAGGGCAATGGGCTCGCCGGCTGTGTGAAGCTCCACTTGCTGACCTCCAGCTTCAGCACGCAACGTGCCTGTGGCGTAGGGAAGGGTGAACACGGCTTTCATTTCGCTGGTAGCTTGTTCGCCCACCAGCTGATTGTTCAGGAAAAGTTTTGCGGAAGGATGCTTCGTATAGACCTCTACTTCGATAGGCTTCCCTTCATGGCCGGGCCAGTTCCAACTCTCAAACGTGGGCCAAGTGCCCCATAGTGTCTCTTTGATTTTGCCATGATAGCCGTCAGGTTCGCGAACGGCCATGAAGAGTTGTTCTTCGGGCTGGTCAGTCTTCGGAAGCTCATTGGCGCTCAGTGCTGAGTGCCACAACATGCTGCGATAGTGGGAGATGGGCTTGCGCAGGCCAGTGAGGTCAACGTCGCCGCAATAGGCAGCGTGCCATGGATAGAGAGGGCGCTCATAGTGCTCGCCCGGCACATCTCCTTTTCCCGACATATCATTGCCCATCCGTCGCTTCTCGTAATACCACCGACCGATGCCCGATTCACCGATATAGTCGAGTCCGGTCCACACGAAGTCGCCAATCACGTATGGTTCGTTTATCACTTTCTGAAAGTTCTTCCATGCATCGCGGGGATAGCTCTCCGTCTGCATCATCACGCGGTTCGGGATGCGTTGGTGATCGCTCTCCGACTTGTGTATCATGTAGTTGTAGCCCACGATGTCATGTTCGGCAGCCAGTGGGTCGTAAATGTCCCAGTCATTGTCCCATGCGGCCAAGGCTGAAGTAACAGGACGGCATTGCGGATCGAGCTCGTGGCAGAGTGCGGCCATCTGGTGGGCGGTCTTCACCACTTCAATCTTCTTGCGCTCAATCACCTCATTGCCGATGCTCCAGCAGAAGATGCTGGGATGATTGCGGTCGCGTCGGATCATTGCCCCTAAGTCGCGCTGCCACCATTGGTCTATCAGCTCATGATAGTCATGGGCGTTCTTCTGCTCGCGCCATCCGTCGAAGGCTTCATCAATGACCAGCAAGCCTAATTCGTCGCAAGCACGCAGGAAAGCTTCAGAAGGAGGATTGTGAGAAGTGCGCACGGCATTGAAGCCGGCAGCTTTCATCAACTCGGCTTTGCGGCGCTCGGCAGCATCGAATGCGGCTGCGCCGAGAATGCCGTTGTCGTGGTGGAGACAGGCTCCGTTCAGGCGAAGCGGCTGACCGTTGAGCAGCAGACCTCGCTGATCATTATAGCTGATGGTGCGCAGTCCGTAGCTGATGCTTAGACGGTCGTCGCCTGCTGACAATTCGGCTTCATAAAGATAAGGGTGGGCGGGCGACCAAAGTTGCGGATTCTCTATATGGATGGTGCGCTCAATGGGCGTGCGATCGCCCTGTTCTCCCACTACGTCGGCTTTAATATTGACGGTATGTGGATCGGGATTCGTCACGCAAACACTCCATTCGTCAATGTAGCTCATGGGCGTGGTGTAAAGCCACACGTTGCGATAGATGCCTGAGCCCGAATACCAGCGGCAGTTCTTCTGCTGGCTGTTATCTACACTGACTATTACTTCGTTTTGTCCTTGGTGCACAAACTTTGTCACATCAACCCAAAACGATGTGTAGCCATAGGGCCATCCGCCTGCCAGTTGGCCGTTCACATAGACGTGGGCATTCATATAGATGCCTTCAAAATAGAGCCGCAGGCGTTTGCCTTGGTGCTCAGCACCTAAGGTGAATGTCTTTTTATACCATCCTCGCCCGGTAGGCAGGTAGCCGCCGTCGTTGCCGGCTGGTGCCTTTCGGTCGAAAGCTTGTCTGATGCTCCAGTCATGCGGGAGCGTTACGGCTTGTGAATGTGTGAAATCACTGTCGTTCAGGCAGAAGAGCCAGTTGTCATTGAACAATAGCTTGCGTGGGATGGGGTGGGCGCTTACCGTCAGCACGAGGCCGAACAGCAAACTTGTTAGCATGGAAAATCGTCTCATAGTCTTATGTCTTTTTTTATTTGGTCTGGCAAAGATACGAAATAATACTGAGTATTGTGGAACATCGGGAGAAAAAGTGTAATGAAAATAATCATGTCTTTATACAAAATGAAGTTCTGTTTGGCAAAAAAATGATCATGACTTTGCACAAAATGAAGTTCTGTTTGGCAAAAAACGATCATGTCTTTGCACAAAATGAAGTTCTGTTTGGCAAAAATGGAACAGCGTTTGGTTGTATCACGGTTTTTTCGTTTCTTTGCAGCCGAAATGAAACAAACAGAAACTATACTGACGATAACAGGTTCTGACGGCACTGGGGGAAGCGGGGTGCAGGCAGATATTCGCACCATTAGTGCGATGGGCGCTCAGGCCGTTTCAGCTGTCACTTGCATCACGGTGCAGAATTCATTGGGTATTCAGGAGTTCTTCGAATTGCCAGTGGATGTAGTCAAAGGCCAGATTGAAGCTGTGGTGAACGATGTGCAACCGCAGATTATAAAGGTGGGCATGTTGCGATCGGTAGATATGGTCGATGCCGTAGTGGATATGCTGTTGAAGTATCGGGCCCGTTATGTGATCTGTGACCCAACTGTACGTTCCTCAAAGGGCGAAGAATTGATGTCTGCCGAAGTGATTGCCGCAGTGAAAGAGAAGTTGGAGCCGCTTTGCTCTTATGTCGTGAAGCATGAAGAGAAGTCTGCTCATGGTCGCGGAAATCTTTTTACCTCGGCCATCTGTGTGGGACTCAGCAAAGGCGAAGAACTGGCCGAAGCAGTGGAGCATGCTCGCGACTACCTGCGTAGCATGCCGTTGCCTGAAGGTGATGGGGCAGGGCGTAGTGGTGAGCTCTATGCAGCTTTCATGGAGAATGTGGAACGCTTCTTCCGTCGTTACAGCGATGTGGCTTTCTATTCAGAGCAGCTCAATGTGAGCACTCGTTATTTGGCGCAGGTGACACGGCGCATAGCCCATCGCTCACCAAAGTCTATCATTGAGGAACGCATTGTGGAAGAAGTGACGCGCGAACTGATGCTCACGAACAAGTCGCTCAAAGTGATTGCAGCAGAACTGGGCTTTTCTTCGCAGGCGCATCTCACTCGTTTCTTTCGGAAACAGAAGAATACGAGCCCGAGTGAGTACAGAAAAGAGAATCAAGTGACTATACAATCTTTGTAAAAAAGAAATCATTGTGCAAGATAATTTTGTATGGTTACTTAATATAAATGGATTTAGAACAGGAAAATTAATCAATCAACACAAAAACGATGATGAATAAGAACAATGAACGACAGAATTTGAACCGTCAGTTAGCTCAAATGCTGAAAGGCGGCGTGATTATGGATGTGACCACTCCTGAGCAAGCTCGGATTGCTGAGGAGGCTGGGGCTTGTGCCGTGATGGCCTTGGAACGCATACCAGCTGACATTCGTGCAGCTGGAGGCGTGAGCCGTATGAGCGATCCGAAGATGATTCGCGGCATTCAAGATGCAGTCAGCATTCCCGTGATGGCAAAGTGCCGTATAGGCCATATTGCCGAGGCGCAGATTTTGCAAGCCATTGAGATCGACTACATTGACGAGAGTGAGGTGCTTTCTCCTGCCGACGATGTCTATCACATTGACAAGACTCGCTTCGATGTTCCTTTCGTCTGTGGGGCGAAAGACTTGGGCGAGGCACTTCGCCGTATCAGCGAAGGTGCGACGATGATACGCACGAAGGGCGAACCTGGCACTGGCGATGTGGTGCAGGCAGTCCGCCATATTCGGCTGATGCAATCGGAAATCAGACGATTGACCAACATGAGCGAGGATGAACTCTATGAAGCAGCTAAACATTTGAGGGCTCCTTACGAGCTGGTGCGCTATGTGCATGACAATGGACGACTGCCAGTAGTGAACTTTGCTGCAGGGGGCGTCGCAACGCCAGCCGATGCGGCGCTGATGATGCAGTTGGGTGCAGAAGGCGTGTTCGTGGGCAGTGGCATTTTCAAGAGTGGCAATCCGAGCAAGCGTGCTGCTGCCATCGTGCAGGCCGTGACCAACTATCAGGATGCAAAACTGTTGGCAGCTTTGTCAGAAGACCTGGGAGAGGCCATGGTGGGCATCAACGAACAGGAGATAGAACTGCTCATGGCCGAACGAGGCAAGTGAAACGCTCAAAAAGAAGATAAACAGCATGAGAATTGGAGTATTGGCTCTTCAGGGGGCATTCGTAGAGCATCGGCAGATGCTGCGGCAACTGGGGGTGGAGACGTTCGAAGTCAGACAGTTGCGCGACTGGATGCTGATGGAACCTCAATATGGTGGCAGCGGCGACGGAATGGGACTCATCTTGCCTGGCGGTGAGAGTACGGTGCAGTTGCGATTGTTGCGTGACCTTCAACTCTTTGATCCCTTGCGACAGGCCATTCTCAACGGTCTGCCAATGTTCGGAACATGCGCAGGTATGATTCTGCTTTCTGAAGGACGGCTCGGCACGATGAAGATTCGTGTACGGCGCAATGCCTACGGGCGGCAATTAGGAAGTTTCCATGCCGAGGCACCTGTTGAAGGAGTGGGTGAAGACATTCCCATGACATTCATTCGTGCACCTTACATTGAGGAGATTCTGCAAGATAGTGACAAAGAAAACTGTCATCCCTTGGCTACGCTTCACGGTCGTATCGTGGCAGCGGAGCAGGGACGACAGTTGGTCACATCTTTTCATCCTGAACTAGATGGCGACACGCGCATGCATGCCCACTTCATTCAGGACTTAGTCTTGTTGCGATAGATGATGATGCCGGCAATCACAAGAATGATGACAGCCGTGATTTCAAGCCATTGATTCTGCATGATATTCTTTGTTTTATTGTGTGAATAGTCTCTTTGTTGGATGGAATCCGTCTTTTAATATGTGAATAGCCTCTTTGTCGGGCGGAATCCGTCTTTTAATATGTGAATAGCCTCTTTGTCGGGCGGAATCCGTCGGTTCACTCTTTCAGGAATTTGCGATGATTCTGAATATACACTCCCTTACGTGGCTGCGTCTTTAGCAGCTGACCGTTAAGGGAGTGTATCGTAGGGTGGGGAGCAGACGGATTCGGTGTGACAGGTGAGATGCCACTGGTTGTGTATTCCTGCTGTCCGTCGAGCATGATGCCGCCAGCATTTTGCGAAGCGGTGATGTCGGCTACGAGAGAGTTCATATAAACTTCGAGATTGGTATAGCCATTGCCTGAGTCGCATGCTCCGTCGGCCTTGTCGTTCGGGTTCAGTCCGTTGGCGTTCTCCCATTCGTCGGGCATGCCGTCCTGGTCGGTGTCAGTAGGGCAGGGGTCACTGTTCAACACAGGCCAGGGCTGCCAGTCGGCAGGAGCATCGGCAGGTCGGTTGTCCTCCTGCGAGTCTATGATGCCAGGATTGTCGCCATTGGCTTTGCCCGTGAACGAAGCCACTCCTTGCCGTGTGTCGCTCACCATCAGTTGGTCCACCCAGTCGCGGTGGAGCGAGGCACCGGCATAGTTGAGCACTCGTTCGTATGCCTGTTCGGCTGAATGGGTGGTCACTTGATGGAACACAACGGGCTGACTGAGTCGCATCGTGTCCTTTGTCAGCTGCGTGTAGGTGCCGTCGTTGCCGTTGGCATCAATCTGATTGTATATGCCATAGGTCCAGTTGTCGAGTGTCACGTTGCTGTGTTTTGAGTTCACGTTGCCGTTGACGTAGAACTTTCCCCACACGTGCCACATCACGTCCCATTGGTTGGGCGATGCGGTTCCGTGCTTGGTATATTCCGTTGTGCGGATATTGATGCTGGCTATGCGCTGCTGAATGGTAGTACTACGTTTGGCCGTGCCAGGTCCTGGCTTATAGTAATTGTTCACGATGTTCACGTTCATGCCCTCGCCGCCATAGCACCCGTTGCCACACCAGTTGTAGAACACGTTGTTGCGCAGGTCCATCTGTTCTCGGGTCTGTGTGCTTGGGCGCGGTCCCAGTCGTGGCACACGCGAGTCGTGGTGAGCCATCAGATTGTGATGATAGCTGGCTCCGGCTCCGCCCCAGTTGCCCCCGTAGCCGTGATTGCCTTTCGAGTGGCCTGAGGCTCGCAGGCTTTGTGAGGCGATGCACCACTGAACGGTGAGATTCTCCATGCCATAGACCGACAGGCATTCGTCGATGCTCCAGCTCACGGAGCAGTGGTCTATGATGATGTTCTTCTTGTCCATGCCGCCCAGTCCGTCGCCTTCGTGGGCAGTGTTGTTGGTCTTGAGTGCTTCGTTGCCCAATCTGAATCGCAGATAGCGGATGACGACGTTGTTGGCTGCCACTATGAAGGGGTAGTCAGCAATGCAGATGCCGTCGCCAGGAGCCGTCTGGCCAGCAATGGTGACGTTGTCTTTGTTCAGTCTCAGTTCCGATTTCAGGCGGATGGTGCCGCTCACATCGAATACGATGGTTCTCACCTTGCTCTGTGTGCAGGCATAGCGGAAGGTTCCCTTCTGAGTTCCGTCTTCCAGCGTGGTGACGTGAATCACCTCGCCGCCGCGTCCGCCAGTGGCGTACATGCCGAAGCCTTCAGCACCGGGGAAGGCAGGTAGCTGATCGTTAGCATGGAGGGTGAGCGCCAGTGCTAATAGGGGGAGTAGTAGTGGTTTCATTGCTTGTTATTTGTGGGTGGTGTGGGTGGTGTGGGCGGTGTGGGTGGTGTGGGCGGTGTGGGTGGTGTGGGTGATGTGGGTGGAGTGGGTATTTGCCCACTACGCCCACTATACCCACTATACCCACTATACCCACCATTCCCACTATTCCTTTTTTGCCATTCTTTCCTGGCTTGATACATTTGTTCCTTGATGCCGCCTTTCTGCTTGAAGTCACGTTTCAGCCATTCGATGAGACCTACTATCAGGACATCACACTGGTGAATCAGCGTGATGGCGATATTCGCAATCGTCTCATCACTGCGCTGCTGAATCTTCTCCCTGTAGATAGCAGAGTCAAGATGATTCCTGCAGAATGCAGCCGTCTGTATATATCGGGAGTCCTTCGGCCCCCAGTGCTCAAGGTTCCTTACACGTAAGTAGTCTTCATAGTCAAGCAAAAGCTCATGGAGGGAAGCACGATTGACATTCGTCAGTTTCAACTCCATTTCTTTCGATGTGACACCGTCGATGTTGCCTTCTGCAAGGTTTTGCTTTCCAGAACGTGCCGCTTGTATCATCTGGTCAATCGTTCTGTCGCCAATGTTTAGAAATTTGTGTGCAAAGTAGAATGTTATGTCATAAATGCATTCTGCTTTCTGAAAGCATTTCAGCGTGCGGTAGGTGCGCTCTTGATTGATGAAAGAAGAATCTTTCTCATTCATGTTTTCACATCTTTGGTTATTTATTCATATCTGAATTGCAAAGATAAAGGATTTTTCCGAGATGGACAAGTACTTATATGGGTTTTACTTGAAAAAGGCACATAACCCGAAGATTATGTGCCTCTGAATAGAACTATTTAGTTCTTAGCCAGTAAGTTTATTTGTTCCAGCGTGGATCACCTGCACCGTAATACTTGATGTCTTCATTAGTAACAGTAAAGTTGCCATTGGTTGCATCAGCAAATCCGGGATCAGCAATCTTGCCATCGGTGTCGAACCATTTTACTGTCTGTGTGTTTTCAGCTGCCAGTGAAAGAAGGTTTTCTGTCTGCCAATAATAGTTGCCAGAGAGAGTTGGAGCCTGGTCTGTTGCACTGTTGTTTGTAAAGCCTCGGTTGTTATTGAATCCAACAACCAGGTTGTTGGTAAATGTAATAGTGTTGCTGACAAAACGGATATAGAATATCATGCGGTTGGCTGCAGCATTTCCAATATTGTAGAATGTGTTGTGGTCCACAATAATATTAGTTGTCAGACCTTTTTCTGCAAAGGTGTTGCTTTGTCCAGCACCATCGAATCGGAAGACATCACGGTCGGCACAGCTATTATAGAGCGTGCTATTAGTAAGACTGAATGTTCCGATGTAGCCAAGTCGGTTGTCAATGAAGTCGCCACCTGTGCAGACAATGTCGTGGATAAGGCAATTGTTGAAAGAAACAGTAGAAATCTTAGCAGCCACATTCAAATAGAACAAGCCCTTAACACTTCCGAAGATTTCACAATCCTTGATATTTACATGGTCGTATTCACCTTCTCCAACTACATTGATAGCTTGTCCGCCGTCAGTCTTAGAACAATCGATGATAACCTGGTTGAGTTCGAGTGATGCTTCGTTCTCGATAGTGATACGTCCCTTGATGGTAGCACGATCCTTTGACCTCGCGCTACGGATTGTAAGGCTCTTGGTAATCTTGAGTGAGCCGTTCTCGTATGCAGCTTCCTCGCTAGCAGCAATAGCATAGGTGCCAGGCATCAGAGCCAGTACGTCACCATCATTGGCAGCAGCAATCACATCGGCAAGAGTCTGGTCGGCTTCAACTTTCGTTGCACCACCCAAATCAAGCGGAGTAGTGAAAGTGATGGTTCCGCGTGTTTTTGTTCCGCGAGTCATCACAGCCTTATACTCAGTGTCATTGGTCAGTCCGGTAATGGTAACTGCACCATCTGCAATCTCGCTGGCTGTCAGATCGTGACGAATGTTACCGGGAGTGACTGTGATGTAGTCGGCTTCCTCGCCAGCAGGCCAGCGTAGGGTAACACTTGTGTAGTTAAGATCTGTCTCTGCGACTTCTTTGAATATCTGCTCACGACCGGTTTCAACCGAAATGTTAGACCATTTTGAAGCGCGGCTATCGTCGCCAGCTGTAATAGCTTGAATACGAATGCTGTACCACTCCTCACCTTCAAGGCCAGTCAAGAGATAGGGAAGTTGGTCGTTCGTGATTTGAACTGTCTTTATAGGTGTTCCTTCAAACTGCATGTTGCCTTTGAAGACCTCTATATTGTAGGCCGTAGCACCTTCAACCTTAGCCCAGTTCATGCGAATCTGAGTTTGGTTGACCACACGAGCCTCTATGTTGACGGGCGAGAAATTGCGACTGTATGTATTGCTCTTTATCTCGTCGGCGGGTTCGCTACATGCTGCAAATGACAGGGTTAACAGTCCTGCAAGCATGCCTTTTATAAATATTCTCTTATTCATAGCGTAAATTACTACTTTTTTGTTGATGATTAAAGCTGACCTAAATTGCCATTGTTGTTCAGCATGTTGTTGCTCTTGTCAATGAATGTCTGCCAAATAGGCCAGATGCAGTGAGAACTGGGTCTCTCTACAGTATAGAGACCGTTAATGTACTTGTCTTCAAGGTTGAAAGTCTCTACTCCTTCTTTGGTGCTGACAAACCAGTTCTTTGACTCCCATCCATCCAGAGTACTGATGTAAGTTGCATCGTCTTCACCCATGTTGAATCCATACATCTGAATTTGAGTTGCATCTTCAGTGCCGTTAATGTACACCTTGTTAGGCAGGCCAGAATATGCACCAGTACGTTGTTGCAGGGCAGTAAGCTTTGTCTTTGCTTCTGCCATCTTCTGGTCGATGATACCCCAGCGGACAAGGTCAAATTTGCGAAGCGACTCACCAGCAAACTCAAATGCACGCTGGTCGTAGATGCCCTCACGGAAGGTCTGCTGGCTGGCTGTGTATTTAGCTTGGAGAGCTGCAACTTTGTCGGCAGGAAGGACACGGTCGAGCACAGGCTTCATGAGATCCCATGCTTTGGCGGTGTTGCCGAGCTCGTTCTCAGCCTCTGCAGCCATCAGATAGACATCAGCCAGACGCATGTATTGGAAGTTGATACCATCATCGTTGGTAGAAGTTACAATACGGTTCATCCATTCGTAGCGCAGTTTGCCGAAGCACCATTTGTTAATGGCACGGAAGGTGACATGAGAATTGCCATTTTTCAGATCCGAACTCCATTCGTAGGGTATGCAGGTGATGTCGCGCCGAATGTCTTGCTGGTCATAGTCGTAGAACAGGTAAGCAATAGGACCGTTGACACCGCCCTGTGCTTGTTGTGTGTACTGATCCTTGGCATTGTGCTTGATGCCCCAAGTGTAGAGTACACGTCCACGACCTGCAGAGAAAGGAATTTCCCAAATACTCTCGCCGCCGGCAGTTACGTTGTCCTGACAGAGCTTGCGGAAATTCTCTTCGAATGTACCGAGCTTATTGTAGCCGGCATTGATGATATCTTCGCATTCCTCCTTGGCTATCTGGAACATTTTCTCAGGAGCCAGTTCAGGATCGTTTGAACGGCGGTAACCGTCACCGCGAAGAGCATAACCTCCAGCATAGAGAGCAAGACGTGCACGCAGTGCTTTTACAAATGTCTTGCTGACACGCTCGGTTGTCTTGGTGATGCTATTTTCATTAGGCCAGTAGCAGTAGTTTTCAGCTTCCAAGAGGTCAGCCAATAACTGTTTGTAAATAACGTCCTTATTGGTGCGTGGCAGATAGGTGTTATCGCTGTTGTTTGGAACAAAGCGAGCAGGAACGTCACCCCAAGCTTTAATCAAGTCATTATAAAGGACGGCACGAAGTGTTAGTGCTTCACCAAGCAGTTGAGCCATATCCTTATTCACCTCAATGTTTCCGTACTTGCGAATGCCTTGAATGGCGAGATTAGCACGCTCAATGCCTTGATAGAACATGGCATAGGCATTGTTGTCGGTGTTCATCTGTGAGTTGGTTGATCTTGTGTTGAAGTTCCACAAGTCATTCTTACCATCGTCGCCGGCCTTGGTTAAGTCGGGCGAGTTGCCTACTTCTACGTCATTGTTCAGTCCGTAATAGGGCAGGTATCGTCCACGATAAGAGTTTGTCTCACCGAATGAAACGTTGATTGACATTACCTCTGCTTCTGCCAGCGCATAAGTAGAGAACATTGTTGACTCATCAAGTGTTGATAGTGTGGGTGCATCCATATCGCAAGATGCCAATCCGAGAATGGTCAACGAAAAAAGTGACAATTTTATTTTATTCTTCATGTTTGTTTCCTCCGATTTTTTAGAAGTTCAAGTTAAGACCAATGACGAACTGGCGGCTCTTGGGGTAACCCGAATAGTCAACATTGGGAGTAAGTGAAGTCTTGCGAATACAGTCGGCTTCAGGATCGAAACCTGTGTATTTGGTAATGGTAAACACGTTGTATGCAGTAGCGTAGAATCGCAGGCTGTTGATACCAACTCGCTTGGTGAGCTTCTCAGGCAATGTGTAGCCAAGCGTAAGTGTGTTCAGACGCAGGAAGTCAGCATTCTCTACTGCCCAATCGGTCAGAATCATTCTGTTGGTATAAGGCGACCACATTGTCGTTCCAGCGTTCAATTCTGCAAGACGAGCGGGATCGTTTGATAGCAGACCTGTTGCAGGATCGAGGTTAGTCCAGCGCTTACCGTCGGCCATCTCGGTGATCATGTTTCTATACTGGTATTTGCCAGTCTGAGTGTACTCTATACGGTTGGCATTATAGACCTGATTGCCGATGCTGTAGTTGAAATTAGCAGCAAGGTCGAATCCGAATGCGCGAGCGCTGATATTGAATCCACCGAAAGCTGTCGGATTCACATTACCGATAGTTGTAATATCATTAAGGTCAATAATTCCATTGCCATCAATATCCTCAAACTTCATAGAACCGGGGCGGAGTTTAAGAAGAGAAGAAGCATCAGCCACACCTTCCTTCAATTTCCATGTATCCGAAGCTGCATCGTAGCTTTCGAAGTCGCTCACTTCATAGCGGCCTGCGCTCTTGTAGCCTATGATTTCGCCTACAGCACTACCTACGGCAATCTTGTAGTCGTTGCCGATTTCAGTTGATGCCCACTGCGTAGGCCATCCAAAATCTTCCATGTCGCCCAAGGACTTAATCTCGGTCTTGTTGAAACCAATGTTTGCGCTGACATCGATACCCCAATCTTTCTTATTGATAATATGGTATGTAAGGCTGACTTCAAAACCCTTATTCTGTGTCTTACCCATGTTTCTGTACTGGTACTCGTAGCCTGTGCCTTGTACTGGGAATGCAATGAGCAGGTCCTTTGTGGTGTTGATATAACCTTCAATGCTACCGTTGAGTTTGCCTCCAAGAAGAGTGAAGTCGATACCTGCGTTACGAGTAATCGTGGTTTCCCACTTCAGCTCAGGATTAGCCATGTAGGTTGATGGCCGAAGTGGATTGGAGAATCCATTTACCCATGTGCGCTGATTTGCTGTGGCTGTGTATGGTTCATACTCCTGAATGAGTTGTCCAGAGGGAATATTGTTATTACCCGCAGTACCATAGCTGAGTCGAATCTTCATGTCGTCGAGCCAGTTCTCTGCACCCCTCATGAACGGTTCGGCAGAAATACGCCATGCAATAGCAGCCGATGGGAAGTACCCCCAACGATTGCCCTTTGCGAACTTAGAGGAAGCATCAGCACGGAAAGTTGCACTTACCAGATATCTGTCCATAAAGTTATAGTTAGCTCTTCCGAAGAATGACAGAAGCTTGTCTTTGGGGCTATAGACATCGCTGGTAGCTGAAGCATGACCTTGTGAAGAAAGTCTCCATGCTTTGTCGGAGTCATAATCAGTGGGGAAGCCAACTACCTGATTGGTGTTGACGTGTTGGTTGGTGATGACCCATTCATGACCTGCCAGAACGTTGAGCGAATGCTTACTGTCTTTACCAAATATTTTCTTGAAATCGTAGTTGATAGTATTGGTGTTACGGAAGCGCTCACGAGTGGTGTTTGCAAGCGAAATGAGCGGATGGTCAGCGTATTCTTGGTCAGCATAGTTACGAACGATATAAGAAGTAAGTCCGTAGTAACGCTTGTCGTAATTGTTGTAGTCGTCATAACCGAACTCAGTCTTCACCTTGAAGTTCTTGAAGATTTCCCAACCGAAGCTACCTGCCATGTTCAAGTTCTTGCGGTCTTGCTCACGGTCATTGTCAGCCTGCGAAATAATAGGATTGTAGAGGTTGCCGAGGTCGTCGTCTTCAGTTCCTGCACTGGGATCCAGATTCTTCAAAGGCATGGGGTAGTAGATAACGGCAAATTTCAGTCGTTTGTCAGTGTCATAAGCACCTGTAGCATCGTTGGAACCAGCACCTTTCACATGTGTCTTGGCATAGCGCACTTGGAAATCGAGTGTTGTGGTCTTAGTTGGCTTCGTGTTCAGTTTCAGAGAGAGGTTGTCACGCTTGAAGTTCGAACCAATCATGATAGCCTTGTCATCTATGTGAGCATAGCTGAATGCATACTTAATGCTTTCAGAACCACCGTTAATATTGATGTTGTGGTTGAAGGTGTGACCAGTGCGACCGTAAATCAGATCCTGCCAATCATTGCTTGCTGCATTTTGGTATAGGTCGATGTCCTCATAGTTGCCGAAGTAATCAGTGTAAGAAGAGATTTTCTCAGGATTGTTGCTGTTCTTCAGCAGAGCCAGCTCATACTGCCATTTTGCATAGTCGTAGGGGCTGAGCACATCCATCTTCTTTGCAATCTTCTTCCAGCTGTAGTAGGCATTGTAGCTCACCTTGACCTTACCTTCCTTACCGCTTTTGGTGGTAACGAGGATAACACCATTGGCACCGCGGCTACCGTAGATAGCAGTAGAAGAAGCATCCTTCAGCACGGTGATGTCCTCGATGTCGCTGGCAGGAATGTCGCTGATACCGTCAACGGGGAATCCATCTACGATGTAGAGAGGGTCGTTTGACTGTGTAATAGAACCGCCGCCGCGTACGCGAATTTTTACTTCTGCGTCAGGAGAACCTTCGGTTGTAGTGATTTGCACACCAGGCATCTTGCCTGTGAGGGCCTCTGATGCATTGGCTACAGGCACAGCCACCAGGGCTTCGCTGTTTACTGTTGCGACCGAACCGGTGATGTCCTTCTTACGGACTGATCCGTAACCGATGACCACCACGTCGTTTAGGGTCGTGTTGTCGTCTTCCAGTACAACGCTCACCGAGGTCTTGCCCTTCACATCGACCGTCTTGGTCTTCATGCCAATGTAGGAGATGGTGATGGAATTCTTGCCAGTGAGCTTGATAGAGAAGTTACCATCGAGGTCGGTGATGCCACCGTTGCGCGTGCCTTTTTCCAGCACACTGGCACCAATGACGGGCTCACCGCTCGAGTCTTTCACGTTGACCTTTACGGTCTGCGCTGCGATGCTGCCCACAAACATGAGGAAGGCCAGCGTCAGCGCCGTTCTAATACTCTTTAGTTTAAATGACATAAATCAAATTGTTTAAAATTAATATTAATATTCTTTTCTTAGGGTGTGGTGTTAGGTATTAGCTGTTGTTACAGCTGCATCATGATTCATGAAATAGTTGTTAGGTTAGTATGCGCATGCAAATGTACGAAAAAGAATTTTAAAAAAAGTAAGTTTATTGAAAAAAAAGTACTGACACTTAAAATTAACACTTATAATTAACGTGAGTTCAACGAATTTCAGAAATGGCAAAGACGATGACCTGATATGCCA
The DNA here is from genome assembly GCA_946614435.1 of uncultured Prevotella sp. GTDB lineage: Bacteria > Bacteroidota > Bacteroidia > Bacteroidales > Bacteroidaceae > Prevotella. The sequence continues at coordinate 99,795 of CAMOGW010000005.1, forward strand.
TCAGTTCTTTTGTCATCTACACCGCATAAAATTAAATTATAGCTATAATTGAGAGAATAATAGCTATAATTCCGTCAATTATAGCTATAATTTTTCATGATGATGCCTGTCATCTGTGACCAAGTACCTTCAAACCGACACCAAACTGTATTCATCGGGTTCGCGTTATATTATAAAAAACGAGGAGGAAAGCCATGCACGGCCTTCCTCCTCGTTGGGGAATGTGAATGTTCTTATGTGAGCTCTTACTTCACCACGACCTTCTTGCCGTTGATGATGTAGAGACCCTTGTCGGCTTTCTGCACGCGCACACCTTGCAGGTTGTAGATTACGTCGCTCTGTGTAGTGGTCTTGACGGCGGTGCTGATGGCAGTAGGATCGTCGTTGAGACCTACACGATCCTGGAACTCATCGGGAGCATCGGCAAAGACGATAGCCTTGGCATAGCCTGCGGCCTGCTCGGCAGTGAGAATGGTCTCGTACTCCTTGTTGCCAGAAGAGTGGGTGAACTTGATGATGTTGGAAGCCGGCGAGATGGTGTTGCCAGCCTCGTCGAGCGTGTTGTACTCATAGAAGGCATCGGCAGCGCAGTTCATGCCGGCGGCGGTGAAGCGGCTTGGCGCGATCTTTGAAGGCTGCTTCAGGGTGGTGTTCAGCCATACCAGGCCAGAGAAGGCTCCCCATGAGCGGCCCCAGTTGAAGGTCTTAGAGTGGCAGTCAACTACGCACTTGTTCATCACATAGCCATACTGCTTGGCCCCGTTGGGAGCGGCAATCGTTACGTCGCCTACGTCCTCTGTAGCCTCACGGCTCTCCAGATAGAAGGTGGTGTTCTCAAAGAACACGTCGCCGCCACCGCAAACGAAGTCAACCAGACCGTGAATCTCGCAGTCCTTGAAGTAGAACTGGCCGTTCGTGTTGTTGCTGTAGTAAGTGTCCTGATAAGAGAGCATCGTCACGTTGCGGCACACGGTGTAGTTGCCCTTGTCCTGCAGACAGACGGCACGTCCGGCGCTGGCAGCAGCCTTGCCCGTGTTGGGATCGTAGTAGGGATAGGCATTCTTCAGCGTGAGCTTCTCCAGTGTGAGATAGTTGCTGGTATTGAGCAGCGTGGCGGTCACGCCGATGCCCTCGGCCTTAGGCAGGTTCTGAATGATGACACCTTCCTGGCTCTCACCCTTGATGGTGATGTTCTCGCCCGAGATAGTGGTCAGACACTCGTTGCCCAGATCGTAGGTGCCATTGGGCAGATAGATGGTGGCATTGCCAGAGCCGTTGGCCATGTCGAGTGCGCCCAGCAGGCCGGCAGTCTTTCCGGCTACAACGCTGTAGGTCTTTGTGTCAGCATCGTAGGTGTAGAGCGGTTCTGCCTGGTTGGCAATGACGAGCTTGTGAACGTAGCATGTGCCGCTGAAATGGAGTGTCACGATGCCTGCCTCACCCGTATAGTTCAGAGTCTGGACGGCTCCGTCGGTGGTCACCTTTGCGTTCTCAATCTTGGCTACCTCTGTCTCAGCGGCATTGGTCAGTGTGATGGCCGTCTCGCTGCTGTAGGTGCACAGGTAGAGCACGATGTTGGCATTGCCGCCCACAAGGAGGTTCACCTTGTCGCCATTGGCAAACGCCCATCCGTGGGTGGCATCGTGGAACTTGCCGCTGCCCACAGGCTCGAAGGCTTCGTGGTCCTCGGCATAGAAGTACTGGTCGTTCAGGGCGAATGTGTAGCGCTCGTTGGGGCTCTGCACCTCAATCGGAGTCTGAACGGCATAGAGGGCTGTGTTGGCCGTAATCACGTCGGCAGTAGTGAACTTGCGACCGCCGTCGGCTGCTGCGAACCAGCCGCGTACTTTCTTCCCCTCAGATGCCGTGGCGGTACTGAAGTCGTAGGCGAAGGCTCCGATGGCTGCATCTTTCTCCACCTCCTGCGTACCCATTGTGGTTCCGTCAGTATTATAATAGGTGAGAGTGAAGTCGGGCTTCTGCACGAACGTAGCGATGTAGTTGAGCGTGGTAGCACCCAGCGTGACGGGGATGGTCACGGTGCAGCTGGTCTCATTGCCGCTGTAGGATACTTCACCAATCTGGCCGTTGTCGGCAACGAGGTCGGTCAGCGGATTGGTAGCCGATACCATAGGAGCGCTCTTCGACAGTTCGATGGTGGCAGCCATTGAGCCGTCGTTCTGCTCAGCGAAGATGTCGCCGGCAACGTAGGTATCGCCATTGACCTTGAAGGTTCCCAGTGCAGGCGTTTTGCTCATGTCAACATTGCCATAGATGTCGAGCTCGAACATGTAGGCATTCTGGTTGTTGGTGAGGTTGGTCCAGCGCAGCTCAACATTCGTGCGGTTCACCTCGGCAGTGACCTCACACCATGATGCAGGATTGGCTGGTGTATCGCTCAATACCACCCAGTCGGCATCGCCGTCGCCCTTGGCTTCGAGCTTCCAGCCACGGTTGCTGCCAGTGGCACCGTGAATGAAGCGCACCTTGGTGACAGAAGCCAGCTTTGAGGTCTTCACGTATGGGTCGGCAGCCTTGGCGGCCTGCAGGCTCATGTGAGGCAGTTCGGTGTAGCTGGAGAACTTGGCGTCAGAACAGCTGAAAATGGCAGTGTTGTAGATCATGAAGTCGAGCTGTTCCTTGCTGTACTTGGTGGTCCATGTTACTTTCGATTCGCTGGTTGCGGCCTTGGCAGCAGTCCACTCGGAAAAGTCGGTAGAGTAGAGCAGCTTCTCCTGAATCTGAGCTTTCTGTAGCACCTTGATGCTATAGATGTAAGCCGTCTTCGATGCAATGATTTCTACATAGCCTTGAGCCTTTTCGCTGGCATTGGCCATGTGGGTGAATTCATTCTGTCCTGTTGCATCTTCACCACCTACAGTGTAGTTCGACTGGCCGGGATAGCTCACTACGGTCACTTCGTCGCCGCTGTTGCGTACAGGCACCTGAATAGTGGTGTTTACATTGAACTGAGCGTAGCCGCTGGCATTGTACTGCAACTTGCCGCCTTCTGAAATCACAGTCAGTTCAACACCTTCCACGTCGGATGCAACTTTTGCGGTATTGTTGCCCTGAATGTTCACATCAGCGATTGAGGCAGGAATCAGATTCTGGAAGTCCCAAGTGGCTGTGAGAGGCAGGGCGGGCTGGTCGGTTGGCTCGTCGCCTGCAGCTTCGGCAATGATGATGGGGAAAATCTGCTGGGTAGTATTGTAGCATCCTCCAAAGCCAGTGATGTTGTAAGCCTTACCTACAATAGTGTCGGTTTCAGAAAGCTTGATGTTAAACTGGTTATATACCACTAAGTCCTCTTCACCTACCTTGAAGTAGAGATTCTTTTTATTTGCAGAGACATAGGTGGCATTCTTAATGGTGATGTAGTTGTTGTAGTTTACACTCAGTTGGGCAACCTCAACCACAGTGGGCAACACCTCGTTATTGCTTGAAGCAACCGTGATCTGAATGTCGGATGCGTTGAGGGCTATCTCAGGCAGGCCGTTGTAGGTGTAGAGCTGTCCTTTGACGGAGCCGCTCACTTTGTCGCCAGCTGTCAGCCCTAAGTCAGAACCATAGAAGAGCATGTTGCTCACACCGTCGTTCACGTAGGTGTATTTGCCAATGACATAAGTCACGAGCAGATTCTCAAAGTTATACTGAATGTCCGTTTTTGTAGCTGTGACATCTTCGAGCATGGCTGCAATAGAGGTGTAAGGTGCTGCCGTTACGGTCAGCGTGAAGCTGGCAGAGCTTGCCTTATAGTTTGTCTCATCGCCAGCGTAGGAAGCTGTGATGGTCGTAGTGCCTGCGGCAAGTGCCTTGATTTGGCCTTCTTCAATTTTGGCAACAGTCTCGTTGGTGCTGCTCCATGTCACAGTGGCTCCCTCAATAGCTGTGTCACCAGCCTTTACTGTGAAAGTGGGCAGTGCAACCGTTGCGCCAACCTCAGCAGAAGTCGTGGCTTCGCCCAGTTCGATGGCCGTTGCAGCGCGAGTGTCGGTCTGACCACCTGCGGAAGTATAGTTTATGACTATACTTTTGATACGTACTTGTGTGTTAGAGGTATTTGCATTTCCTAACACAAAAGAGCTGCTGTTAATATCCCACGCTCCGTCTTGACCAGTAACATCTGTTCCATCGACAGTCACGGAGACATTGCTATAGCTATTGGCTGTGAAAGTAATGGAAATAGAATTGATGGTAGCACCAGTAAGTGACGACACCGTGATCGTATTACTTCCGTTGGCATTATAATAGAGCCTAAAGTCGCCAGCCGCGTTAAGTCCTGGGGCATTGTTGGATGAACCTTTATTTCCTGTAACCGACCATTCGTCGGCATTAAGTCCAAAGGTAGCGGCTTCATTCCCGTCGCAAGTCATGTTCGTTGTCGTCCCCCCAGTATATTCCATCGTAACCTGGTCGGCAAACGCAGTTCCCCATAGCATCGCAACGAATGCTATGAGCGAGAATCTCAGTAATTTGTACTTCATGATGTTTTTAGTTTTTAGTTAATAATAATGAGATGATTCTGTAAGTATTTTGCTGCAAATATACATCTTTTATTTTAACCGAGAATGTTTTTTATATTAAATTTGTTTATAATTCATATTAAATCATTACCTTTGCATCGAATTATTTTACTTTATTCTGTTTAATAACATAAAAAACAAAATGCTTATGAAAAAAATTTTTACTTTAATTGCAATGGCTGTCATGACCATTGGAGTCAATGCACAGACGTTAATTAATTATCCTACCAGTAAAACGGGTGTCACTGTGAGTGGCACTACGGTTGAGGGAACAGTGAAAATCCATACGAACGTGGATGCTGTAGCATGCCTTGTGCTAAAGAATGGATTCCTGACGGAGGATAAAATGAACGGCAATCACATTCTCCTTGAGGTTGAAGGTGGCTTCAAGAGTGGTGACGTGGTGACGATTGCCGGTGCAATCAATAATAGTGATGAGACTAAGCGAGGTACTGCCAATCTGTTCGTTTCGGCGGATGGAGAGACTGCAACTTCTCTGAACATTTTTACAGATTTCATCAACGGTCGTCTTGTAGCTGATGAACCTGTTGAGGAGACCTTTACATTGACTGCTGATGCTGATAAATTGTATATTGGCCGTGATGGCAATACAGGTACAAATCTGACACTGATTAAGGTGGTTCGTCCCGGTGGCGAAGATCCCGAACCAGAACCCGAACCCGAGCCACAGCCTACTTCAGGCATTGACTATCCTACCAGCGAAAATGGCATTACACTGAGTGGTACGACCGCGAAAGGTACTGTCAAAATTCATGAAAATGCGGATGCCGTTGCCTGCATCTCTCTGAAGAATGGTTATACAACAGATAATGTGATGAATGGTAACCATATCCTGTTGGAGATTGAGGGCGGCTTCAAGACTGGTGATGTGGTGACCGTGGGTGGAGCCATCAACAATTCTGATGAGACTAAACGCGGAACTGCCGATCTGTTTGTTTCTGAAGATGGAGTGTCAGCAACTTCGCTGAAGGTATTCGACGATTTCATCAACGGTCGTCTGGTAGCTGACGATATTGTTCCTCAGACATATACGCTGGAGGCAGATGCAGCCAAGCTCTACATTGGCCGTAACGGTAATACTGGTACCAACCTTACCATTATCAAGGTGACTCGTGGCAGTTCAGACAACATCCTGAATGTCAGGACTTCAATCGTTGAGAACGGCGTTGTTTACAACCTTGCTGGTCAGAAGGTTAATGCCGGCTTCAAAGGCATCGCCATTAAGAACGGAAAGAAAGTGGTGCTGAAGTAAGCCTACCGATTTCGAAATACGAAAAAAAAGAGAGCTGGAATTCGTTGTCGGACTCCAGCTCTCTTTCTTTGTTTTGTGGTCTATGACCTTACATTATTTCACAATCACCTTGCGAACCATTCGCTTGCCATCAGCTCCATAGCTCACGCGAATGTATGCGCCATTGGTGGGTGACTCAACACGCTGGCCTTTCAGGTTGTAATAGACAGGAGCGACGTTCGTAATGTCACTTATGGTGCTGATGCCTGATGTCGAGGAGCCTACTTTGCCCGATATGACCACATCGGCCAGGCCCACGTACTTCGTGTTGGTGTTATAGGGAATGTCGTAAAGATGAATGACGAGTGAACTGGCCTTTGAGGTTGACTTGCCTTGTATATCGGTGTCTATGGTCGAATACTTGGCTCCGTTTTCGCCATTGTCTCTGTTAGCCAGTTGTTCGGCGGCCACTTCTGTGCGGCTTTCGTCATCGTAGAGCCAGTAGGACTGGAACTTTCCGTGGCCTGTGCCGAAGCGTGTGGCCTTGAACGATACGTGGGTGGGCTGGAACAGATAGTTAGCCTTTGGAGTGATCGTAAACTTCACGGCATTGTCGCTCGTCGCAGCATCGTCTTGTGTTTCGTCAGTGATGGTGAAGATGGTCTCTGTGACGGTGTCGGCCTTCTTCGTTCCGCCAATCTTCAGATGTGAGCCGACTGTCATGGCAGGAGCTTCCAGATAGTCACCAATCGTCGATGAAAAGCCATAGGCCGGTTGGGCGGTTCCTTCAGAGAGCGACCATTCGATGTCGCCTTCTACGGCTTCGATGATTTCACCGCCGCCCTCACTGCCTCCGTTGATGGCTTCTACCTTGGTGCCGTCTTCTTTCGTGTAGGCAGGATAGTATTCTTCAACACTTTCCGTGGCCTCGGCATTGCCGCCGAGCATGATGTCCTGCACCAGTGAGTTGACATAGACCTCAATGTTGGTATAGTATTTCTTGGAGTCGAGCGTGTAGAGCTGGGCATCGGCTGCATTGTTGGGGTTCAGGCCGTTGGCTGTCTCCCACGCATCGGGAATACCATCTTTGTCAGTGTCGAAGTCCGCCTCACGACTGCCTGTGCCGAAGTTGGCTTCGGTGTAGCCCTGCACGTCGCTCACCAGGTCGATGCGTCCTTTCTTCTTGGTCACCGAACCTGAATAGGTGGCGGTTCCGTTCTTGGCTTCCGTCATGTAGCGAGCATCCACATTGTCTTGTGTGAGTGACGAACCTGCGTATGCAAGCACCTTGTCGAATGCCTTGGCTGCCGTGTGAGTGGTGACCACGCCGGTAGGAGCGGGCTCGTCCATCTGGATGCACACGCAGTCTGTTCCAGCCGTGTTCTTCACATAGGTCACATCATTGCCATAGTAGTGGTTGGGGTCCGGGCTGTAGCGCTTGCCGTTGATGAGGTATGTGCCGTTGTCGTAGTCAACATTGCTCCAGCCTGCCGAGGTGTTCGAGTTGATGCGGTTGCCATCCAGATAGTAACGGCTGGTCATGGTCCAATAGATAGGGTAGCCCGATGCGTTGCCGCTGGCTCCCACGGTGACGGTCGTCAGTTCTGAGGTAGTGGCAGCAGGACCTGTCTTGTAATAGTTGCCCACCATGTTGATCTGTCCGCCGCCGGGACCGCCGTAGCAGCCGTTGCCGCAGTTGTAGATGACGCAGTTGCGGAAATCCACGTTTTCTGCCTGCACCGCATTGGCCCATTTATATTCGCTGTAAAGCTTGTTGCCAGTGAATCCTTCCCAGTTGTATCGGGCGCCGTTGAAGCGTGGTGAGCGGTTGCCGACGTGGCAGATCAGGTTGTGATGGAACGATGCCAGTTTGCCGCCCCAGATGCCGCCGTATCCGTGGGCACCTTTGCCGTGACCGGCATTGTTCAGGCTCTCGCCGATGGTTGACCACTGCATGGTGAAGTTGTTGTTGTCGTAGAACGAGGCCACTTCGTCAATGCTCCAGGAGAATGAGCAGTGGTCAATCATGACGCCCGTCAGGTGACGGTTCCAGATGGCATCGGCACCGTCGTTCACATCTTTCTCCTGTCCGCGACGGGCACGGATGAATCGGATGACGCAGTTTGATGATGGTTGAATGGTGAAGTAGCGCAAGGTGATGCCCGGTGCAGGAGCTGTCTGTCCGAGCACGGTGGTGTTGGCACCGATGGTGAGATCCTTGGTCAAGGGTATCACGCCTGCCACGTCGAATACCACGATTTTCTTTTCAGAGCCGCTCACGGCTTGGCGGAATGAGCCTGTGCCTGAATCGTTCAGGTTGGTGACGTGAACAATCTTTCCGCCGCGTCCGCCTGTGGTGTAGCGTCCGTGACCTTCTGCACCAGGGAAGGCTGGAGCCTGTGCCTGTGTGGCCAAAGAAAGGGCCGCAAAGGTCAGTGTTGTCAGAATTTTTTTCATTGTTGTATTATTGGGGTTTGTTGTTATGAGTCTTATAGGTCTTATGAGTCTTATAGGTCATATAAGTCTTATAGGTCTTATGGGCCTTACTGCATTCTCTTCAGCCCCTCCCAGCGCACGTTCCATGTGCCGTCTTGAGGGAAGCCGGGATTGTTCGGGATGGAGTAGCCGTCCCATCCGGCGCACATCATGGCAATGGCAGTGAGCAAGGCTCCGTTGCCGGGCAGATAAAGGCGCAGGCGATCGGCTGTCTGGAAATTATGACCGTTCTTGAGATAGGTATTCTTCTGAGTGTCGATGAGCAGTGCCTTCAAGGCGGTCTCGGGTTGGTTCAGACGAGCGGCGGTCATAGCCACCATGCCGTAGTCCCATCCCCAAGTGGTCTGCCAGTTCCAGTTCTGCATGGTCCAGTCAAGCGTTTTCGTCATTACGTCTTTTTCGTAAAGAGGCACTTGAGGGAGCAGACCGCAGGCACCCAATACGGCAGGGTGGTCGTTGCGACATTTCTCAGCAAAGGTCTCTGTAGAAATACTCTTCGCGCCACCGCCCACTGTGTTGAAGGGATCGAAAGCTTCTAACTGTCCTGTTGCACCTTTCTGCAGTCCGGCTGTATAGATGCCATTGCTCTCAGGCAGCGATGACAGGTGGCTCATGATTTCATCCCATTCGGCATTGCGCTCTTTGCCCTGTCGCTCTCGCCATTGCTGTGCCACGTTCAGCCCGTAGTACCAGTAGGCTAATTCGAAGGGGTGGTTGTAGCTGAAGTCTTTCGACATTGACTCCTGCATGGCGGTCTCGCCCTGGAGGAAGTAATGATGGGGATTGTGGGAGCTATGGGACTGATGGGACTGATGGGGCTGATGGGACTGATGAGACTTATGGGGCATATAGGACCTATGTGATACAAAATCGGCCATGAATTCGGCTGTCTCTTCTACCTGCTGACCATATTTGGCCAAGGTCTCCTTCGAGGGATTGTTGCGATACATCTCCTCAGCCATATAAATATAATGTGGCTGTTGCCAGATGAGGAAGGAACCTGTGTTGGAGGGCGCTTCGCCTGCCCACAGGTCAGTCATCTTCATCCAGCGAATGCCCTTGAATCCCTGACGCTCGGCAATCTTCTTCGCTACGGGATAAGCCACCTTGTTATACCAGTCGAGCACGGTGGCTACCACTTGCGGACGGTTCCACAAGGCAAAGTCAACCATGTGCCACCATGTCATTTCCAGATGCGGACGACCGAACCACGAATTATAGGTCAGTCCTGTTTCCTGTGGGGGACAAGTGTTGGCGCAGTTCACCTGGGTGAGATACTGCGAAAGCACTACGCGGCGCTCCAGCTCCTTGGCACGCGGATCGGTGCAATCAGAGAAGTCAACAATGGCACCTTCCTTCCACCAGCGGTTCCATGCCTTGAGCACAGACTTGAGTGCTTGGTCGAAAACGAAAGCAGCCTCTCTTGCATCTTTCCCGATTGGAGAAAGACGGTATTCTGCCTGAAATGCCAGCACGTCGGCAGTGGTAGAAAGTTCGAAGTAATGGCGGTCACGTTCCTGCAGCTTTGCTTCGCCCTGCCAGCTCAGTGTGAGATAGTAGTCGGTAGAGTCAAGCGTATGCTGAATGGTGGCCGAATGCTCATTTGCAAAAACGATTTTCGAGGTGTGACGTTCGGGCTTTGTAAGGTCTGTTGCGGCATCGGCATGCTTTCCTGTAGGGTAGGGCAGGCGGATGCCCACTGTGGCACGCCCGTCTTTCAGTAGCGGAGTCTTGATGCGATAGATGACTGCATCCTTGTTCTGCAAGGCGGCAGTGGTCACGTCAACCTGTTGCCCATCAGCTTTATACGACGATTCTATCACTCCGTCGTAAAGCTTCAGCTCCTGCTGAATGTCCGTCAGTGCCTTCAATCCAATCTTCTCTCCAGCACTGTTCTTCAGCTCCAGTCCGATGATGCCCAGATTCAAGCGGTGAGGATTCACGCGAAAGTACTCTGTGGCCTGAACATTGCGAGGGGTGACGGCAGAACCGTCACCCAGTTGCTTTTGCTTGTATTCAACAGCATAGATTTCCTGATGTCCGTGGCCGAGGTCAAAAGCCTTCTCGGTCTCAGACGGTGTCAAGCCACCAGTGTTTTCGAACTTATGCCATCCCCAATCGGACATGGCCGTCAGAGGCACACCTGCCTCATAATCAAAAGGGAACGACTGCAGGCCGGTTACATCGACCGTCGTGGCGAAGTGTCCGTTGCCCACGGTGAGTGAGGCCAGCGGATCGGCCTCGGTGATCACGGGATTATTGCGAGAGGCTACGGCCTGACGGTTAATCTTCTTCGTGGCGTTGTCGGTGTCGAAGCCCATCTGTTCCATCTCGAGCGAAGCCCAGATGAACGGGCCGACGCCCTTCGCATCGTTATCGCGAATCTGTTCCGACAGATAGTAGTTGTAAGAACCGTCGCGGCGTTTGTTCTCCTTGGCCTTAGCCTTCGGATTGATTTTCTTCAGAGCAGCCTCCACTTCGGGGCTGATGCCCGGGCCAAGTCCGGCTACGGCGCAGCAGTTGGTGAGCGAGATGGTCTTGTCGGCATTCACACGAATGAAGTTGTTGATGATGCCACGATAGGCTTTGATGCCGGCCTCGCGATATTTTGTGCCCACATATCCCTTGCGATAAGCTTTGAGCAGGGCATAGGCAAACATTGACGAGCAGGTGCTCTCTAAATAGTTGCCTTCGCGACCAGGCTGATCCATCACCTGATACCACACACCCGACTGCTTGTCCTGCCACTTCACGACGGCATCGAGGTCCTTCTTCAGCAGGTCGATGACCTCAGTGCGACGGGCATAGTCCTCGGGCAGTGCGTCGAGCACCTCAACCAGTGCCATCGTGTACCATCCCTGGGCGCGTCCCCAGCAGTGCTGGCTCAGTCCCGTCTCCTTGTCGGCCCAGAACATGTTGCGATTCTCGTCGTAGGCATGACGGTTCAGTCCCGTCTTCGGGTCGAGCGTGCGCTGATAAGTCTTTACAAGCTGGTCAACGGCATCGTCGTAGATAGCTGTAATCTCTTTTTGAAGAGCCGCTTTCTGCTTGGCCGTCTTTGCCGGTTTGGCACCAATAGTGATCGGGGCGGTCAGCGTGCGATAGGGCAGGCCCATGAATATGCCGTCGAGCCACACCTGATAGGCATAGATGGCCTTATGCCAATACACCTTGTCGGCCACCGTGCGCGGCTGGTCCTGCAACTGCTTCATCAGCGTTTGCATGGCCTTCAGGTTCTTCTCCTCGGGCAGCTGCTGATACATGCGTGTGACAAAGTGGCCCGTGCGGATGTTGTCGAGGTTGTAGTCCTCCATCTTGAATCCGCGAATCTCGCCCTTCCCGTTAATCATCGTGTCGGTGTAGAGCTTGCAGTAGTCCATGATTTTCTGGTCGCCGTAGCGCAGATAAGTGTCGAGCATGCCTTCGAGCTCAATGCCCATCACGTAGCTCCATTTAGGGCGGTTCGAGAAGTCGAGCATGTAGCTCTTCGGCTGACGCTGCATTTCGCTGTAGGTCATCCACTGCGAGTAGTACTTATAGGGTTTCTCAATGAGTGCCAGACCGCCGTTGATGAAGAGATTCTCGAAGCGCACGTCGCGCGTCTTACCGCTCATGAAGTTGCCTTCGCGCACGCCGTTGAAGTGGCAGTTCTTCACGTTGATGTCATAGACGTAAGTATCTTCCTCCAGCCCGATAATCTGTACGCCGTACTGCGACTTCTGGCTGGTGATGTTCTCAATGTTCACGTTGCGTACGATGGGATAGAAGCCACGGCAGCAGATTTCGTTGTGCTCATAGTCGAGGTTGATTTTCAGCACAGCCTCCTTGCACACGCCCACCTTGATGTTGCGGGCGTTGATGTTTTCGATGATGCCACCACGGCACGAGTTGGTCTTGATGCGCACCACGCGCTCCAGTTCGGGCGAGTCCATCACGCAGTCATGTGCAAACACGTTCTGGCAACCGCCTGAAATCTCTGAACCGATGACTACGCCGCCGTGACCGTTCTTCATCTCGCAATTGCGGATGATGATGTTCTTCGAAGGCATGTTGCGCTCGCGTCCGTCGCGGTTGCGTCCGCTCTTGATGGCAATACAGTCGTCGCCGGTATTGAAGAAACAGTCCTCAATCAGCACGCGGTCGCAGCACTCAGGGTCGCACCCATCGCCGTTAGGACCATCGTTGATCATCTTCACGCGGCGCACAGTAATGTCGGTGGAATGCAGGGGATGAATCACCCAGAATGGTGAACGCAGCAGTGTCACGTCCTCGAGCAGGATGCGTTCACACTTGTTGAAGTTCACTAACTGTGGGCGCAGTCCGTCCTTCGCTCCGAACACGCGCTCAGGGCTGCGCTGTCCCTTCTCGTCGTACATGGGTATGCCGTCTTCGCCGTTTTTCAGCAGACGAGGGCGCGACTCAAGTTTCTGGCTGATCATGCCTTCCTTCCAGCCGAACTGGGCAGCACCGCACCACGGCCACCATGTGTCCTTTGAACCGCCGCCGTCGATGGTTCCCTTACCCGTTATGGCAATGTCGGTAGCCTTGAAAGCATAGACGCAGGGCGACAGGTTGAAGCACTCCAGGCCCTCCCATGAGGTCTCCACGATGGGATAGAGCTCCGGCTCGAAGGCAAACAGCAGTACAGCGCCTTCCTCTACATGCAGGTTGACGTGGCTCTTCAACTGGATGGCTCCCGTCTTAAACGTCATTCCTGCTGGTACAACCACGCGGCCACCGCCCTTCTTTGAGCACTGGTCGATGGCTTTCTGAATAGCCTTCTGATTCTGGGCTGCCGTGTTCGTAACTTTTGCGCCATACTTGGTGATTGCGTAGTCCTTGCCACTGATCTGTGGCGTTCTGATGCTCTGCTCTATCTGCTTGTAGAGCGCATCGTCCCACTCCTTGGCTGTAGCTGTGAAAAGCGGCAGCAGCAATGCAAGGAGCAAGCATTTCATGGGTCTTGTTAACATATTGGATTTTTTATTTTGATGAATATTCTTAGTCTTAGTTTTGTTTGCAAATATACGAAGAAAACTCAAAACCACCAAATTTCTTATATTTATTAAGGTATATAATCATACGTAAAGGTTTGCGCCAACTCACACAGCCGTGCAAGTTGGCGCAAAAAGCATAGTGAAGGGCAGGTTAATGGCTCAGTGCTTCAAACAGGCGGTCGAGTGCGTGGTCGGCATCTTTTTCCTCGCTCAGCAGTGTGACGAACTTCGAACCGATGATGGCGCCTGCGGCATTGTCCTGTGCGGCCTTTAGTGTCTGCTGGTTAGAGATGCCGAAGCCAATCATGCGCGGATTGCGCAGATTCATGGCATTGATGCGGCGGAAATAGTCCTGCTTCTGTTCATCAAACGACTTCTGTGCTCCGGTGGTGGCAGCCGACGATACCATGTAGATAAAGCCGTCGGTATGCTCGTCGATGAAGCGGATGCGCTCCTCGCTGGTCTCGGGTGTGATGAGCATGATGACGCGCACGTCGTAGCGGTCGGCTACAGGCTTCACCTCGTCTAAATAGTCCTTGAAGGGCAGGTCGGGAATGATGACACCACTCACGCCACTCTCCACGCATGTTTTGAAAAACGGCTCAATGCCCATCTGTATGATGGGATTCAGATAGCCCATCAGCACGAGTGGAATACTTACGTCCTCTTTTATCTCTTTCAGTTGGGCAAAGAGCTTGCGAAGGGTCATGCCGTTCTTGAGGGCCTGTGTGGCGGCATCCTGAATCACGGGGCCGTCGGCCATCGGGTCACTGAAGGGTATGCCCACCTCAATCATGTCGATGCCTCGGCGCTCCAGTGTCCTGATGACATCGGCAGTGCCTTCTAAGGTGGGGGCTCCTGCGCAGAAATAGAGCGAGAGGAGCTTACGGTCTTTGTTCTCGGAAAATAAAGTGCTAATCTTGTTCATGATGTTGGGAATTTCTTTTTTTGGGGGGGGATGGGGCTTATAGGTCTTATAAGACTTATGGGACTTATAGGACTTATAGGACCTATGGGTCTTATAGCAGTTCTTTGAGGAACCGGCTGAGGGCCTCAACGTCCTTCATGCCCGGCTCTGTCTCAAAGCGTGAGTTCAGGTCGATGCCGATGCACTTGGGGTGGTGGAAAGCCTTGATGCACGCTGCGTCATCGGGGCCTATGCCACCACTCAGCAGGAAAGGCTTCGCGCCGTCGTAGGCTTCGAGTACGCTCCAGTCAAACTGACGGCCACTGCCGCCAACGGTCTTGCTCTGTGTGTCGAACAAGAAGTAATCTACGCAGTCCTCGTACTGCTTGCAGGAGGCTATCGCCTCACTGCTCAGCAACGGGTCGCCAGTGGGAATGCTGATGGCCTTGATGAACTGTAAGCCCGGGCGAATGTCGGGATCGAGCGTGCGTCGCAGGTTGCGGATGAAAGTGGGCGACTCGTGACCGTGGAGCTGAATGAGATCCAACTGGTAGTTGACGGTTCGTGTAATGATGTTCTGAGCCATCTCGTCCACGAACACGCCGACTCTTGAGACCTTTCCCCCCTGATGGAGATCGGAGGGAGCTTCCGCCCTGTCAGGAATAATTCCTGCATGGGTGGGAATCATCGTCACGTTGCGGGGCGACTTGTCCCAGAAAATCATGCCTATCCAGTTCACTCCTAACGCGGTCACCGCACGGATGTTCTCACCGTTGCGCATGCCACACACTTTAATAATCTTGCAGTCCATATTTCAAGTTTGATTCTTCTCTTATTTTTTAAGTTCTTCACGTTGTCTCGTTGCCTGTCGTGCAAAGGGCTTCCAGGTGCCGCTCAATGCCCCGGTTCGGTCATCTATCGACCGAGAGTCGGTCCGTTCTTCGGTCAAAATGTGCTGTCAAACCTGCGGAAATCGAATCTTCTCAATAAAAGCAGCAAGGGCTTGTCCTGGATTGGGCGCTTTCATGAAGGTCTCTCCAATGAGGAATCCGCTGAATCCGGCGCTTTGCAATTCCCTGATGACGTGTGTGCTGCTTATTCCGCTTTCGCTTATTTTGACGGTTCCTTTCGGGAGCTTTTCTGCCATGCGGAACGAGTGCTCTACATCGGTTACGAATGAGCCTAAATGGCGGTTGTTGATACCGCATAAGTCAGGCTCCAGCTCGGCATAGTCTAACTCGTCTTCGCCGTGCATCTCAAGTAGCACCTCCAGGCCCATTGAATGGGCTTTGTCCATGAGCACTCGGCACTGTTGTCTTGACAGACAGGCCGCTATGAGCAGTACAGCCGAGGCACCGCAGAGCAGGGCTTCATAGAGCTGCAGCTCGTCGATGACGAAGTTCTTATACAGGATGGGGAGGGTCACTCCCGACTGTCTCGCCTCCATAATAAAACGGTCGTGACCGCCAAAATATTGTTTATCGGTGAGGATGGAGAGTGCAGCGGCTCCGTTCTGTTGGTAGCTCAGGGGAATCTCGCCGGCTCGTCCATCTTCCTTGATCCACCCCTTTGAGGGCGAGCGCCGTTTGAACTCGGCGATGATGCCCGTGTCGCTCTTCAGGAGCGCTTCGCGCAGTGAAGGCTTCTTGGCACGCATCTGTGCCAGTTCCGTTTGCTTGTGCGCAATGATTTGTTCTAAGATGTCAGCCATTGTTCAGGAGTTGATTTCCACGAATTTCTTAAACGTCCGAAGTGCCGCTCCGCTGTCGATACTGGTGCGGGCGATGTCAATACACTCTTCGATGCTCTTCTGTCCGCGTTCCAGTACCTGAATGCCGAAGGCGGCATTGGCCAGCACAATGTTCTTCTGAGCCGGCAGGCAACGGTTCTCCAGCACTGAGTCGAATATCTGCTTGGCTTCCTCCTCAGTGGCACCAGCCACGAGCTCTTCGGGTTTGGCCCTCTCAAAGCCGAGGTCAGTGGGCGAGAAGATTTTCTCGTAGTGATTGGTCGTCACCTTGAAGTCGCCCGTGAGCGATATCTCGTCGTAGCCGTCGATGGTGTTCACGATGCCATAGTCGATACCGATTCGCTGATACACATTATTATAAAGACGCATCTGGTCGAGATTGGCCACGCCGAGCAGCTGGCACTGTGGCTGCGAGGGGTTGACAATAGGGCCCAGCAGATTGAAGAACGTGGGGAAGGGCAGTGCCTTGCGAATGGGGCCTACGAACTTCATGGCACGCGCAAAAAGCTGAGCGTGCAGATAGACAATGCCGCACTCATTGAGGCTGCGGTTCAGGCGGTCGATATTGTCGGTGAACTTCACGCCGTGGTTGGCTATCACGTTTGAGGCTCCGCTGGTGCTGGTGGCGGCATAGTTGCCGTGTTTGGCCACCTTATAGCCAGCTCCGGCTATGACAAAGCAGGAGGTGGTAGAGATGTTGAAGGTGTTCTTGCGGTCGCCGCCAGTGCCCACCACGTCGATGTAGCGGTCGCACTGCAGCGGAACAGGCACGCCGGTCTCCAGAATGCCGTCGCGGAAGCCCAACAGCTCGTCAACCGTGATGCCGCGCATCTGCAAGCCCGTAATGAGGGCGGTTACTTGTTCGGTGGGATATGCGCTCTTGGTGATGCCCACCAGAATGTTCTTGGTCTCCTCACGAGTGAGTTCCTCGTGGTTGAGAATCTTGGCTAAAATTTCTTTCATGCGTCTATAAAGTTTTTGATGATGGTACGTCCTTGTGGGGTAAGCACAGACTCAGGGTGAAACTGAATGCCGTGGATGTCGAAGTCTCGGTGGCGCAGGGCCATGATCTGTCCTTCGTCGCTCTCTGCAGTGATTTCCAGACAGGTGGGGAAATCTTCCTTTGACACCACCCATGAATGGTAGCGGCCTATGGTGATGGAACTGTCTAACCCATTGAAAATCGGGTCGTTGGATGTGATGTGACAGGGCGTGGCGACACCGTGGAAGACTTCTGAAAGGTTCTCTAATTTGCCGCCGAAAGCCTCGCCGATGGCCTGATGCCCCAGACAGACACCGAGGATGGGCTTGCGACCGGCATAGGTGCGAATCACGTCGAGTAGCAATCCGGCCTCAGAGGGAATGCCCGGGCCGGGCGAAAGGATAATCTTGTCGAACGCTTCGAGTCGTGGAAGCTCGAACTGGTCGTTGCGTAGCACGGTGACCTCGGCACCGAGTTCTTTCACCAAATGACTCAGATTGTAGGTGAATGAGTCGTAGTTGTCGATGATAACTATTTTCATAGGACTTATATGACTTATGGGACTTATATGACTTATGGGACTTATATGACTTATAGGGTTCCGGCTTTCTCAATGGCTCGCCGCAGTGCCCCCAGCTTGTTGTTCACTTCCTGTAGCTCGTAGTCCTCGTTGCTCTTGGCCACGATGCCTCCACCGGCCTGGAACCACAGCTCGCCGTTGCGCGAGACGAAGGTGCGGATGGTGATGGCCTGATTGAGCGAGCCGTTGAGCCCGATGACTCCGATGCAGCCGCCGTAGGCTCCACGGTTGTGCGGCTCATATTCGGAAATGAGCTGCATGGCACGCACTTTGGGCGCTCCACTCAGCGTTCCGGCGGGGAAGGTGTCAATGAAAGCTTTGATGGGGTCGGCACCATCGTCCAGCTCGCCCGAAACGCGGCTCACCAGATGGATGACGTGCGAATAGTACTGAATGTCCTTGTAGTAATCTACCTGCACGTTGTGGCAGTTGCGCGACAGGTCGTTGCGGGCCAGGTCAACCAGCATCACGTGCTCGGCATTCTCCTTCGGGTCGTTGCGCAGGAATTCGGCCCCCTTTCGGTCAGCCTCGGCATCGCCAGTGCGCTTTGTCGTGCCAGCTATCGGGTCAATGTAGGCTTTACGGCCTTCAATGCGGCAGTGCGTCTCGGGACTGGAGCCGAAGATGCGGAAGCCGCCGAAGTCGAAGTAGAACAGGTAGGGTGAGGGGTTAATGCTGCGCAGGGTGCGATAGAGCTTGAAGTCGTCGCCCTCATATTGCTGGACAAATCGGCGTGAGAGCACAATCTGGAACACGTCGCCGCGCAGACAGTGCTGAATGCCGCGTCGGATGTTGGCCTTATGCTCGTCGTCGGAAAGCGTAGAGCGCACGTCTCCTATGGGATGGAAGTCGTAGGCTTGCACGTTGGTCTTGTTCATCGACTTGTAGATAGCATCAATGTCACTCTCGCTGCCCAGCGACACGATAGTGAGCTGGTTGTTGAAATGGTCGAACACGATGATGTCGCGAAACAGAATGTAGAGCACGTCGGGCGCGTCGTTCTTCTCCTGTGTCTCGTCCTTTATGGCAATCTGTTCGAAATAGCGCACAGCATTGAACGACGTATAGCCGAAGAGACCGCAATAGTCGTGGTGCTCACCTCTCACGTGAATGTTGTCTATGAGCGCGTGGATGGCTTCGGCAGTGCCGAATCGGGTGTTGATGTCCTGTCGGAGAGCGGTGCCGTCGGGATATTTGACTGTAGCAGTACCGTGAGCGATGGCAACCGAGGCAATGGGGTGGATGCCGATGAACGAGCGGGCATTGCTCTGTTCGTGATAGTCAGAACTCTCCATCAGCGCACTTTGCGGATAGAGGTCGCGCAGCCGCATATAGACTCCTACCGGGGTGTAGAGGTCGGCCAGGATGGTGCGCGAAGTGGTGGTGTAATTAAAAGTTTCCATATTCTCCAGCTAAGTTCTTGTTGTTCAGATAGGTTTCTACGTCCTTGTCGCCGCGTCCGCTCACCGTGAGCACCACTACGTCGTCTTTACGGAACTGCATCTTCGGGAGAACGGCCAAGGCATGGGCAGACTCCAGTGCGGGGATGATGCCTTCCATGCGCGTCAGTTCGTAGGCGGCACGTATGGCCTCGTCGTCGTTGATGCTATAGACGGTGGCGCGATGCTGTGTGGCCAGGTTGGCGTGCATGGGACCGATGCCGGGATAGTCGAGTCCGGCAGAGATGCTTTCTGCTTCAATGATCTGTCCGTCAGGCGTTTGCATGACCAGTGTCTTGGCTCCGTGGAGGATGCCCATGCGGCCCACATGAATGGTTGCGGCTGTATGGCCAGTGTCGGCTCCTTGTCCGCCTGCTTCGGCCAGCACAATCTTCACCCGTTCGTCGTCAATGTAGTGGTAGATGGTACCGGCAGCATTGGAGCCGCCGCCCACGCAGGCCATAAGGTAGTCGGGACAGTCGCGCCCGATTTTCTCTTGCAGTTGTGCTTTGATCTCCTTCGAGATGATGCTCTGCAGACGGGCTACCATGTCGGGGTAGGGGTGAGGCCCTACGGTAGAGCCGATGATGTAGAACGTGTCGGAAGGATGGCAGCACCAGTCGCGAATGGCCTCATTGGTGGCATCCTTGAGAGTCCAGTTGCCTGTCTTCACGGGGCGGACCTCAGCTCCCAGCATCTTCATGCGTTCCACGTTCACGTGCTGTCGCTCCACGTCGAGCGCTCCTTGATAGACCACGCACGGCATGTCCATGAGTGCACACACCGTAGCTGTGGCCACACCGTGCTGTCCAGCGCCCGTCTCGGCAATGATGCGCTTCTTGCCCATCTTCTTTGCCAGCAGAATCTGTCCGATGGTGTTGTTGATTTTGTGAGCGCCCGTGTGGTTCAGGTCCTCACGCTTCAGGTAGAGACGGCATCCGTACTTCTCGCTCATGCGCCGCGCATAATAAAGAGGAGAGGGGCGGCCCACGTAGTCGCGCAGCAGCGACATGTACTCCTGTTGGAACTCGTCAGACTCCAGGATGGGCAGGTATTGTTCCTGCAGGTTCTTCACCGTGGCATAGAGAATCTCGGGAACATAGGCACCGCCAAACGCTCCGTAGAATCCCTGTTGATTGACTAAATAGCTCATAGCTTACTGTTTTTATGTTATAAAGTTTTTATGTGGTTGCTCTTATCGAAAAAAGGCCCGCCGTAAGAACGACGAGCCTTGTTTTCTTTTCAGCAAGATGCATGCGGCTGGTTTCTCACGACTGTTTCAATCTTGAGTTGCGCCACCACCATGCATTTGCGTTCATTGTCATGAGTCTAAAGTTTAGTTGATTCTTGGTTGCAAAGATATGCACTTTTATCTGAACAAACAAATATTTTTGCATGTTTTTTCGTAGAAAAGCGTATTCTTGCATATTTATTGCATGCGCTTTACTATTCTTTCGTTAATCTTCTCAAAAAACGACAATGTTTTGAGTTTTTTTCCTATATTTGCAACGTATTACTAACTGAGTAAGAATAAAAACCAAAATCTTTATAAAAACAATGACTTTAAAACTACGACTATCATTTGTAACATTGTTACTCATGATGTTGACTGTACCGGGATGGGCAGCCAACACGAAAACGACCGTGGAACAGGTGACCAGCACCGTCACGCTTTCTACCGACGTTGATTACATCATTACCAGTGCAACCCCGTTTTCGGGTACTGATGCAATCGTAAACATCACCAACACCGACCATGCCGTGCTTATACTCGATGCCGTCAGACCGTCGAAAGCAATCAGCAGCTGGCTGAAGTATGTGCAGATTAATGGTCAGAAAGCAGTGAACAACACCAACTGCCAGGTGAAAATCTACAATTTGGGTTGTATTATCCTGCCTTATCCAGATGGCGATAACTTCAAGCCCCTGACCGTTTATTCAGAGAAGAATTTTGAAGGTGAGTCATGCAATGACTTCGGGCTGGAGAACACCGGTGGCTACATGAACACACTGACCGAGGAGAAACTGAACAACCGCATCAGCTCGTTCAAGCTGAAGCGCGGCTATATGGTGACGTTTGCCCTGAAAGATGGTGGTCGTGGCTATAGCCGTTGCTTCATTGCTGCCGACAAGGATATTGAGATGGCTTCTATGCCTGGCATTCTCGACAATTCCATCTCATCGTATCGTGTGTTCAAGTGGTACGATTGCGGTAAGAAACAGCTGGCCAACTACATGGACAAGACTGCCTTGACTGCGCTCAATGTGCAGAGTAGCTACGACTGGGGACAGGGCAACAGCAGTTTCCTGCCCGACTTCGAGTGGGTTCCGAACCATATCTATGAGGATTATCCCTCATCGTCAACCATCGGAAAGACGATGCAGTCGCCTCACACGAAGAACAACAACGAGCCTCGTAACTCGTCGGATGACCACCCACAGGACTTGACTACAATCCTGAACAACTGGGAGAATATGATGCGCACAGGCTTGCGTCTCTGTTCACCTGCTTCATGGGACGGTAGTGACTATTGGAATGCCACTGGTTTCTTGGCTGACTTCTTGGATTCTATCGATGCCCGTGGGTGGCGTTGCGACATTATTGATTTGCACTGTTATTGGGCTGAAGGCAGTTTCGGCAATATTGCAAACTGGGCAAATAAGTACAAACGTCCCATTTGGATTTCGGAGTGGTGCTGGGGCGCTTCATGGAATAATAATGGCGCTTTTGCTAGTGGCGTGACAGAAGCAAATGTGCGTGATGCACTACAGCGAATCTGCACAAATCTGAATAGTTGGGACTACGTGGAGCGCTACTACTATTGGAACGGCGAGCGCGACCCGTCGCGTCTCTATAAAAATAATTCGCTGACTCCTGCCGGACAATATTATGCCAGCATGAACTCTGGTCTGGGCTATAATGGCAAGTACGACTATGCGCCGAAAGTTCCCACACAATATGATCCGTCCGATCTGTCGGTGCTGTATAATAGCACGACTGGTTCAGCTCAGCTGAAGTGGAATGACAGAAACGGTGAGATGAATGTCAGCATGAGCGTGGAACGTCGTTCTGGCATCGGAAAGACGTGGGAGAAAATTGCCGATATAGAATTGCAGGAAAGCAAGGCCGCCTATACCTACGAAGACAATGGGGCTACAAATGGTTGCCAGTATCGCGTTCATATCGTCGATGGTAAGTCGGTTGACCGCTATACGAAGGTCGTTACGGCAGTCAACAATGACTATAAGGCCGGCGATGCAATCGATGTGAATGGAACCACGATGTATCTTGGAGGAAACATGTTTACCAATGGTAATTTCGACATGGGATTCCTTGGATGGAAGAACGGCCTTGGCGAAGAACCTGCTGCTCCTTACTTCCAAGTGGTGAAAGCTGGAGGCTACGATGACGGCACTTATTTGCAGGCTTATGGTACGGGCACACAGTCAACGGCCATGTCTATCAATACCATTTTGCCGATTGAGACTAATACCTATTATTATTTCTCGGCTGCTTCAAGTTACATGTCATCCAGCAATGCCAGTAGATTGGGACTCAGCAAGGAGGGAAGCATATCTAATTTGGCGAAAGTGTATCTTAATAACACATCACCTAATTGGAACATGCATAATGGTACCTTCAATAGCGACAGCTATACGGAAGCTCGTTTGTTGCTCTATAATATGGAGGCAAAGGGACAGGTGGATCAGTTGTTGCTCAGCCGTCTGTTTGAATCGCGTGAGGAGGCTATAGCCGATGGCGTGGCCAAGATGCGTGAAAAGGCCGCAATGTTCATACAGTATAACACTAAGCAGACCGACAAGTTCCCTGCATTGAACACCGAACTGACACAGACTTTGGCTGCTGTCACCACTACTGACGAAGCTGCGTTGACGACGCTGACGACAGCTGTCGATAATGCCATCAAGGCATATCGGATTCTGGAGAGTAATGAGCGCGGCGACATCCTGGCTTATGCTGAAAAACTGGCAGCCTTTAATCTTGTCGGTGTTGAGGATTTGCGTGAAAAGCTCGCTGCTGCACAGCAGGCTGTGAGTGCCGCCGAAATCGTCAGCACTTACCCCGAACTGGATATTGCAACCGACGTGTATCTGCCTCAGACAGATGTAGAGGATCAGGTGAAGAATCCAAGCTTTGATAGTTCGATAGGATGGACAACCAAGTGCGGTACTTATACGCAAGGCGACCAGCGCATCAACTCGACTGACGAGACCACGTTCTGGAACGCTTTCTGGTCAGGCGTTGATGCAACCGATGAGACGCAGACGATGGCCATCAAGCAGAGCGTGAATTATCTTTCTCATGGTCTTTATGCACTGGAGTGCAAGGCTTCGACTGAGCACTATTGTCTGTCTGACCAGCATGGATATATCACTGATGGTACGCAGACCGAAAACACACCGCTCCTTTCGGCTGATTTCTTTGATCTGCCCGCCATGTCGAAAAAGAATCGTTGGCAGACACTGCTCTCAGCACCTATCTATGTGGACGAGAATAGCGACGTGACCATCGGATTTGAAGGTTCGAAGAAGGGCGCTCTGAGTAATGCATGGATTGAGCGCGGCAAGACTTCCGGGCAGACGAACGACAAGCGTGAGGGATGGTGGTGTGCCACTGACTTTACATTGAAGCACACGCCTCTTTATCAGCTTACTGTCGTTCCTGAGCAGTGTGGAGCTATCTGTCTGCCTTATGCCTTGCATCCTCAGACGACGATGAAGTACTATCAGATTGTAGGCATCAATCCCGAATACACTCAGCTGTGTCTGGCCGAAGTGGAACAGCCCGAAGCCGGTGTTCCGTATATCTATCGTTCAACGGTGGCCGATGCTCGGTTCCTTGAGTTTGGCACGCCTGTTTCAAAGGTGGCAACTGAAGAGCAGTGCAATCTGCGCGGATTCTTGTCAACGTCAGCTCGTGTACCAGCCAATTACTTCTACGTGAAGGACGGTGCCTTCGAGAAAGCACCCAGTGCGAATCGTCCCAGCATAGGTAACTTTACGGGAATCCTCCGTCCGTTCAGCGACAACAAGGCAACTGGTATTCCCGTGATTGAGAACTGGGAAGGACAGACCATGCCGATTAATGGCGTCACCGATGCCGATAAGACAGCCAACGAGGCTAAAGTCTCTACAGGCATACATTATGTTGCTGTGAAGACGAAGGCTGCTGACGGCATTTATACTGTGGATGGCCGTAGCGTTTCACCCCAGTCTATGAAGCCCGGCCTCTATATCAAGGTCGTGGATGGACGTGCCTATAAGACTGTTGTCAAATAATGATATTTATATATGGAAACATTAAGAAAAACTTTTATAATGGTGGCTGCGCTTAGCGCGGCCACCGCTTTCTCGCAGGAAACGGTTCGCTCTTCTTCGAGCCTTTACCTGCCTGCATACTCCAAGGCCGACAATATCGTTCCTTTTGCCATTTCGGCTGAGGGGAAACGCTTCGAACCTACCTGGGGACTGGATCAGGCATGGATTAGCCGACAGAATCTACGTAAGGGCGTCAATCACATGGGGAAGGAAAATGTTGGTATTGGCCGAACGGCTTTCCGATACACTCAGGCATTGACCAATGACTCAGTGATAGGAGCTTCCGATATCAATGCAATGCGCACTCGCAGCACAGTCTTCGATGAACTGAATCCGCAGTTGCCGCTTGTCTTCACGGCTGACCAGGAAGCTGTCAATCCCGAGACAGCATCGGCACCTCCAGAATATTTCGTGAAGAACAAGAGTGCCAACATCGAACACTGGGCTGCCATGATTAATAGCCATGTGCATTGGATGCAAGCAAATACGCGACATCCGATTGTTGGCATTTCTCCGTTTAACGAGGGCGACTATTGGACAACGGAGGAGGGCGCTACCGTTGATAAGCAATGGCAGGTGGCCAAACTGTTGAAAGAGAATTATCCACGCTGCAATAATATTGCTATGGTGGGTGGCAATACACTCAACAATGATAAGGCGCTCGCTTGGTACACGCCTGGCAAAGACTATTACGATTGGGGCAATACCCATCAGTTGGCAGGCTCGTTCGACACATTCGCAGGCTTCTATCAACAGTTGGCAAAGGACGGAAAAACGGGCTATGCCGATGAGATGCACAATGTGGGCGAGGCGATGATTGGACTGGAGTACGGCATGACCGTAGGTATTTGGTGGGGCTTTGACAGCCGTGCACGCGGTGAATTCTGCCAGATCAGCCGTCACGGCGTGAGACTGGCCTACGAGGAGAACCGTTCGAAGTGGACGGCAGCTTCGGTCTATCGACATGACGACGGACGTGTGAAGGCTTTTGTTGGCTCCAGCGAACGTCAGGCTAATACAACGAACTATCAGTTCGTGTCAACTGAGCGTGAGGTCTATTATGATGGATTTGGTCCTGTGCACGAATATTTTACAGAGATGCCTGGCGGAACAGCCTATCAGAAGGGGCAGACCAATGCTGAGCGCGTCATTGATATCACTTGGGGTGACGACGTGGCTCCCGGCATTATCAATGGCACTTACCGAATCTTCAATAAGGTGTCTGGCGCAACTGGTAATATGTTGTCCTATTCTGCGAATACAGGTAACATCACTTCGAAGAAATATGGTACCAATACTGCCGCTCAGGCTAAACAGCAGTGGGTGATTAAGCCTGCTACCAATAGGACGGGTGGCGACCTGAGCTTCTACGATATAGAGTCGGTTGACAATCAGAAGATACGTATGAATGTGAAGGACTTTGCAACGACTCAGGCCGATATCATTGCTTACCAGCAGGACAATCCCTCCAGCAATGAGCAGTGGTATTTGGAATATGCCGGCAATGGATATTATTACATTCGCAATCGCGAGAGCGCACTCTATATGGCTACGGCAGGAACCTCTTATTCAGCTAAGATCATTCAGCGCGCATGGACAGATGCCGATAAGGACCGCATGATGTTCCGCATTTTACCTGTTGATGTCGATTATGAGACAGTGGCTCCGGCTCAGCCCCTCAATTTGATTGCTGAGGCGCAGCCTGCTTCCGTCAAACTGACGTGGGATGCCAATACCGAAGGGGATTTGGAAGGATACATGGTGGTACGTGCTCAGAAAGGTACGACCGATTGGAATACGATTGCCCGCAAACTGACTACCAACTACTTTATTGATAATACTTGTCGTCCCGGTACCTCATATATATATAAGGTGAAAGCCATAGACCGTGCGCAGAACCTGTCGGAGGCATCTGCTACTGCTGAGGCTGGCCCTTCAGGAGAACGTGCGCTCATTGCCGTTTGGGATTTCGAAAACAATGTTTACGATATGACCCCGAATATGATGGATATGGCAGTGAATGGCACCGTGAGGTATCAGACTGATCACAAGTCAGGTGAGAAGTCGCTCTATATCGCTTCTCAGTATGCCCAGCTCCCTTATGGCATTGCCAACAGCGATGAACTTTCTATCTGCCTATGGGTGAACTGGCGCACATCAACCACGCAGTGGCAACGTATCTTTGATTTTGGAGTAGATACTGATCACTACATGTTCCTTACTCCTAACAACAGCTATACCAATGTGATGCGCTTTGCTATCAAGAATGGAGGCGACGAGCAGATACTTGATTGCCCCAGTAAGTTGTCGGCTTATCAGTGGAAACACGTAGTAGTGACGATTGGTAAGGGGCAGACTACTATTTATATCGATGGTAAGGTGGCAGCCTCCACAACAAGCATCACTATTCGTCCGAGCGACATTCATCCCATTCTGAACTATTTGGGACGCAGTCAGTTCCTCGCCGACCCGCTGATTTCGGCTTACTATGACGATGTGCGCATTTACAACTACGCTGTCACAGCCGATGAGGTGAAGACCATCATGGACGGTGGTGACCCCAGCGGCATTGATATGCCCGTAGCTGACTCCGATGCTCATTCCGCTTATTATGGCATCGATGGCATCCGTCGTTCTACACCCCAGCGAGGCTTCAACATCATCAGCCCGACTGAAGGACGCTCGCAGGGCAAGAACACCAAGAAGGTGTTTCTTACCAAGTAAGTAATCGTAAAAAAATAATTTGGGACGCTTTTGCATGTGTGATGATTACCCCATGCAAAAGCGTCCCGACTTTTAGGCTGTATCGCGTCATGATTTAGGCTATATCACGTCATGATTTAGGCTATATCACGTTACGATTTAGGCTATATCACGTTACGATTTAGGCTATATCATGTCACGGTTTAGGTTAGATGGTGTCACATTTTAGGCTAAATCATTCTTGAATCATTCACGTTTCATTTTCTGGTAATGGTGTAACGCCATTGTCATCAACACTACATACTACATTCGAAAAAAGTTTGCAAAACATCTGTTTCATCTGTTTCCTTTCGTAAATCGTTATATATCAAAAAGTTACAGTTGAAACAGATGGAAGCAGATGTTGACACTGTTTTTGGGGTCAGATTGCGTTGCTATTGTTCTTTTTTCTTAGCTTTTTGTCTCAAAATGTAACAAAACTGCTCCCAAATCACGTTAAACTCTTCAAATCTTATCATTAATTGAAAAAAATATGTATCTTTGCGGCGTGAACGCCGCTAAAGCGATAAGACAGGAGACATGTGACAAACGTTGTTCTTCTTTCGCATCGAGTCTTCCTGGCCCATCTTGTGGAGGCTGAGGAAAAAGATATTTCTCAATTGTCCATTTTTGTCTCGGAAACTTTTCGTACCTTTGCACCAAAAGTAACGACAGACTGACGATGGAACAGAAATTCGGGAAAAACAGTATTGACATTGAGGCGCTGCGCGAGTTTTGCGAGCGCGAGGGCAAGGAGGTGACTTACCGCAAGGGCGACCAGCTGGAGCGCGAGGGCGACCCCGCACGATGGTTCGGCTTCGTCACCGAAGGGTGCTTCAAGTATGTAACGTATGGCATCAGCGATGACAGGGAGCATATCACATGGTTCTCGTTTGAGGGCGAGTTTGCGGGCGACTATCCCAACTGCCTCGACGGTCGTCCATCGCAGACCACGATCAAGGCGATGATGCCCAGCCGCATGCTCCGTGTGAGCGGCGAACAGCTAATGGACTTTTTCCGTCAAGACGCTGAAAAGATGGAGTTGCGCAGTGTCATAGCTGAGCATCTACTCAGTCAGGCCCGCGCCTGCTACCTCGACCTCCACCGCGCCACAGCCCGCGAACGCTATGAGTTGCTGCTGCAGCGTTGTCCCGGCATTGTGGAATTTCTTGACTTGCAAGACATCGCCTCGTTCTTGAACATTCATCCAAATACTGTCAGCAAAATACGGCGTGACATTACGTTTGGCGGCAAATAATAGTCTATAACAGGTAGAAACTCTCAACCTAAGTTGAGACATTAGCCCTTGGCATTTCTTTTTCAGATTTAGCCAAGGGCCTATTTTTATGCCTTTTTGTAACTTTGTGGCTCGGAATATCAATAAAACGAAAAGATTATGAACAAGAAAACCATCATCACCGCATTGATTACCCTTTTCATTCTTGTCTCGTGCAGCGACGATGAAGAACCGATTCGGGAACAACCAACGGAGCAGACAGTCATTTTCTTCATGCCGTGGTCAACGAACATGACACCGTATTTCGAACAGAACATTGCAGACTTCGAGACCGCCATCAAGGGTGGATTA
>CAMOGW010000006.1 GCA_946614435.1 uncultured Prevotella sp.
TTAACGGCATCAACTACTCGCTCTATTACGACGGCTGGTCTGCCTATGCACAGGTAAGGCCGTTCCCGGCAAGCAAGAACAGGAAATACAGTAATGATGTGAATATTCCGCAGTATATCTACTACAACGGAACCACCTATCTGGTCAGGAAGATCGGCGAGAAGGCTTTCTATGGATGCGACCAGCTCAACAAGGTTGTGATTCCCGACGGCGTTGAGAGGATCGAGGAGTCTGCCTTCGAGAACTGCACGAACCTGAAGGAAGTCATCATCGGAACTGGACTCTATTACCTCCAGTCTAAGGCTTTTGCAGGATGCACCGCCCTGAAGGACTTCACCATCTACAATTCTGGCTATAATCCAAATAATCTGGACAGCACCTCTGATGCATTTGAAGGCTCGGCTCTCTCACAGGCTACCCTGCATGCGTATCCGAATTATATAGCTAACTTCAGGCAGCACGATGTGTGGAGCCAGTTCGGCACTATCCTGTCTATTGAGAATCCAGACGACATGAGTTTTGCTAATGAGGGCATCTACTATGCAATATACAATGTTGATGGATGGAAATATGCGAAGGTAATGCCAAGTCCAGAGGGAGCAAGATACAGTGGAGTAATCAATATTCCTGAGAAAACATACAGGAATGGCATTACCTATGAAGTAAGGGCGATTGGCGACAAGGCCTTCTATCAATGCACGGGTCTGACGGGAGTAAGCATTCCTGCTACAATCAGGGAGATTGGCGAGTCAGCCTTTGAGGGATGCACTTCACTGTCCAGTTTCTATAGCTATGCTACATCACGCCCCACGGTGAACAACAAAGTGTTTGAAGGAGCATCTATCAGCAATGCCACATTGTATGTTCCCAATGATGTGGTCAGCCTCTATGCGGCCACAGATCCTTGGAGCGGTTTCGGAAACATCTTAGGACTGACCGATGCAGGAGAGCCAATATATGGACAGCAGTGTGCTACGCCTACGATTGCCTACAAAAACGGGAAACTGAACTTCTCATGTGAGACACCTAGCGCTGAATTCCACAGCACAATCACGGATGCTGACATACAGACACGTCAGGGCAATGAGATTAGTCTGACCAAGACTTATTACATCTCTGTATATGCTACAGCCGCCTCGTATGACAAGTCGGCAGATGCCACAGCTACCCTGTGCTGGATAGACGTGGAACCACAAAGCGGGACAACCAACGTCATAGAGACGCAAGCCTTGCCGGTACTGATTACCTGCAAACAGGGTGTGCTCACGATAAAGGGTCTGAATGCAGGCACTCGTGTTACAATTTATGATGTGGAAGGTCACCAGACGAACAGTGGTACATCAGCATCTACCACATTGGTCCTCGATTCCCACATCCCGGCAGGCAGTGTTGCCATTGTGAAGATTGACAACAAGTCGGTGAAAATACTGATCAGTTAATATGCGGCGGAACGGAACGACCGCATAGGAAAGAAAGATTAGAAAGCACGAATGAAGAATCTCAGCCGGAAGATGGCTGGGATTTTTCATTTGTGCAGGCTGCAATTAGTAGCAGTGCAAAACAAAAGAAAAGCATACTTTCCTTTTGCATTTCGCTCGACTTTCCGTAACTTTGCATCCAATATGACAAATGAATATCAGATAAGGGTGTTGCCGGAGGTGGCCGCCCAGCAGGATAGGTTGAAACAGTTATTGGCCGACGAGTACGGTCTGCGGATGAACGAGATCATGGGAATCCGCATACTGAAGAGAAGTATTGATGCCCGTCAGCGTACCATCTATGTGAACTTGAAGGTGCGTGTTTATGTGAACGAACTGCCTTCCGATGACGAATATCAGCATGTGGACTATCCCGATGTGAGCGACCGTAGGCAGGTCATCGTCGTGGGTGCAGGCCCAGGCGGACTCTTTGCTGCCCTCCGACTGATTGAACTGGGCTTCCGCCCCATCGTGCTGGAACGGGGAAAGAATGTGCACGAACGAAAAAAAGACATGGCCAATATAGCTCGTACGCAGCAGGTGGACGAAGAGAGCAACTACTGCTTTGGTGAGGGTGGGGCAGGTGCCTACTCCGACGGAAAGCTCTACACCCGTTCGAAGAAGCGAGGCAACATTGAGAAGATTCTGAACGTGTTCTGTCAGCATGGTGCTTCGACTGCTATTCTTGCCGATGCACACCCCCACATCGGCACTGACAGGTTGCCGCAAGTAATAGAGAACATGCGCAATACGATCATCAGATGTGGCGGTGAGGTGCATTTCCAGACGAAAGTGACACGACTGATCATAGAGGCCTCCTCTGACCCTTCCAAAGGGAGGGGGGGAGAACGCGTGATAGGTGTGGAGACTGTATCAACAGCTCCCATCCTTTCGGAGGGGGTGGGAGAGACCGCATTCTTTGGTCCCGTCATCCTGGCAACAGGCCACTCGGCTCGCGATGTGTATCGCTATTTGGCAGAGGCGAAGATTGAAATTGAGGCGAAAGGCATTGCCGTAGGTGTGCGACTGGAGCACCCTTCTGCTCTGATAGATCAGATACAGTATCATCGCAAGGAGGGCCGGGGACGTTGGCTCCCCGCTGCCGAGTATGCATTTGTGACACAGGTCGAGGGGCGCGGCGTCTATTCATTCTGTATGTGTCCTGGTGGCTTTGTTATTCCTGCAGCAACAGGACCTGAACAGATTGTGGTCAACGGCATGAGTCCGGCTAATCGCGGCACACAATGGTCGAACTCGGGCATGGTGGTCGAGGTGAGGCCGGAGGATTTAGAGGGCATGGCGGTAGCAAACTCTTCACTGTCAGCTCTCGACTCTCCACTAAAAATGATGTACTTTCAGGAACAACTGGAGCACGACTGTTGGCAGCAGGGCAATCGCAAGCAGACGGCTCCAGCGCAGCGCATGGCCGACTTCGTGAATGGAAGGCTCAGCTTCGATCTGCCCAAGAGCAGTTATGCCCCTGGGCTGGTGTCGTCGCCCCTGCATTTCTGGATGCCGAAGTCTATATCGCATCGTCTGCAGCAGGGATTCCGGCAGTTTGGCAAGCAGGCTCACGGATTTCTCACCAACGATGCCGTGATGATAGGTGTGGAGACCCGCACCTCGTCGCCTGTGCGCATAGTGCGCAATCCTGAGACCCTTCAGCATGTTCGGGTGCAGGGGCTCTTCCCCTGTGGCGAGGGGGCCGGCTATGCAGGCGGAATCGTGTCGGCAGGTGTGGATGGCGAGCGGTGTGCAGAGATGTGCGCCCTGTATCTGAAGGAGAACAGCGCCGTGTGTTAGCCGTTAAAAATGATTAAGCGTGTGCAAAAACTCCTAACTGTTCACGCTGAACTCCTAACTCTTTTGTATTTTTGCAATAATTATGCCATTTCACATGCCAATTAACATATTGGACTTCATCTTTAAGGGGATGCTAATCGGAATGATAGCATCGGCGCCGATGGGTCCTACGGGTGTCCTCTGTGTGCAGCGCACGCTGAAGAAAGGCCGTTCCTATGGCCTTGTCACGGGTGTCGGCGCAGCCCTTAGCGACATTATCTATGCGGCAATCACGGGCTTTGGCATGGCTTTCGTCATGGATTTCGTGAACGATCCGCAGAACCGTTATTATTTACAGATTGTTGGCTCGCTGATGTTGTTGGGCTTTGGATGGTTCACTTACCGCACCGACCCAACAAAGAAGATGCACAAGTCTGGAAACGAGAAGGGCACGCTGACCTACAATCTGGTGACAGCTTTTATCGTCACCCTCTCCAATCCTCTGATTGTTTTCCTCTTTATGGCGCTCTATGCACAGTTCGCTTTCGTGCTGCCCAATCATCCGTTCGAGATGGTGGTGGGCTTCCTGAGCATTGTGGGAGGAGCCATGCTCTGGTGGTGGGGACTGACTTGGCTGGTCGATAAGATTCGTACAAAGTTTGACGAGAACGGTATCAAACTCATCAATCAGGTCATTGGCGTGGCCGTGATCATCAGCAGTGTCATCATGCTGCTTGGCACCACGACCAACCTGCTCAGATTCTTCTGAAAAGAGTGGCGTTGATGTAATTACTAAAGTTTTGATTAATAGATTGTTAAAGTGTATATAGCTCAAGAACTAAGAAAGAAGAATATAGCGGAATATTTGCTATATATGTGGCAGATAGAAGACACCATCCGTGCGTTTGGCTGTTCTCTTCCCCGCATCCGGCGTGAGTATGTGGAACGCTTCGATTATACGGATGAGCAGAAGGAAGAAGAGATAGACTGGTTTGGCAATCTCATCCGAATGATGAATGAAGAGGGCTGTCGCGAACAAGGCCATCTGCAAATAAATAAGGTGACCATGCAGACTCTTATCGAATTGCATGGTCAACTGCTCGCTTCGCCCAAGTTCCCCTTTTATAGCACAGCCTATTACAAGGTGCTCCCTTTCATCGTGGAGTTGCGCAATCGAGGGGCCGACAAGGAGGAAAATGAGATAGAAACCTGTTTTAATTCGCTCTATGGCGTGATGATGCTGCGACTGCAGAAAAAGGAAATCACACCAAACACAGAGCATGCAGTCAAGGAAATATCAACCTTTATCGGTATGCTCAGCGACTATTATAAGAAAGATAAGGAAGAAGGTATAAAATTTGAATAGAAAACTATGAACATTCTGATAACAGGCTGTAATGGCCAACTCGGGAATGAGATGCAGCTGTTGGAGAAAGTGCATCCTGAACACAACTATTTTAATACGGATGTAGCCGAGCTGGACATTACTAATCAAGAGGCTATTGAGGCGTTTGTGACTGAACATGAGATTGACGGTATCGTGAACTGTGCTGCCTATACGGCAGTTGACAAGGCTGAGGAGAATCAGGAACTGTGCCGTCTGCTCAATGCTGTGGCTCCTGGCTATCTGGCCGAGGCTATGGGTAAGCGCGGCGGCTGGTTTGTTCAGATTTCTACCGACTATGTGTTCGACGGAACCAACCATACACCTTATGTGGAGACAGACGCGACTTGTCCTGACAGCGTATATGGAAGTACAAAACTGGCAGGCGAACAGATGGCGCAGAAATGTTGCAAGCGCACTATGATTATCCGCACTGCATGGCTCTACAGCACATTCGGCAACAACTTTGTAAAGACCATGATCCGACTGGGCAAGGAGAAACCCGAACTGGGCGTGATATTCGATCAGATAGGCACCCCCACCTATGCTCGTGACTTGGCTGTGGCCATCTTTGCCGCGATTGAGAAGGGCATCCGGCCTGGTGTCTATCACTTCAGCAACGAAGGCGTTATCTCATGGTTCGACTTTACAAAGGCTATCCACCGTATTGCCGGCATCACCACTTGTCATGTGAAGCCCCTGCATACAGCCGAATATCCCACGCCGGCCCATCGTCCGCATTACTCTGTGCTCGACAAGACTAAAATCAAGCAGACCTATGACATTGAGATACCCTATTGGGAAGAGTCGCTGGCAGAGTGCATCGCATTGTTGAAATAACAAGGTGACCATGGCTGCCGTAATTGGAAGAAGTGATGGTGGAGAATATTGCACGTATCGTTCGTCGCAGACCTAATCACCGTCAGCCTCACTCGCTGTTGGAGGAAACCATCCGGCTCTTTGATGAAAGGGGGGCGCTGATGAGTAATGATGAAAAGGAAGAAGCGGCCTTAGGACTTGTGATGACATGGGTGAACCGCTCGCTTTTTCTTAATTTCGTCTCGAAACGGCTTATCATATCATTTATAATATTGTAGGTCTCAGTAAGGAGGAGATAGAGTATATAGAGGGTAACGAATTATAAACAAATATTAATATTTAGTTGTGAATCAAGAAATAGAACGCAGGCGAACATTCGCCATTATCTCGCACCCGGATGCTGGTAAGACCACACTGACTGAGAAGTTCCTGCTTTTTGGCGGACAGATTCAGGTGGCCGGCGCAGTAAAGAACAATAAGATTAAGAAGACGGCTACTTCCGACTGGATGGAAATCGAGAAACAACGTGGCATCTCGGTCTCTACGTCGGTGATGGAGTTTGACTATACTCCTGAGGGGAAGGCTGTTGAATATAAGGTGAATATCCTTGACACTCCTGGTCACCAGGACTTTGCCGAAGATACGTTCCGTACACTGACAGCCGTAGATTCGGCCATCATCGTGGTCGATGGTGCCAAGGGCGTGGAGACACAGACGCGCAAACTGATGACGGTCTGCCGCATGCGTAAGACACCCGTTATCATCTTTATTAATAAAATGGATCGTGAGGGACGCGATCCCTTCGACTTGCTTGACGAACTGGAGCAGGAGCTGGAAATCAAAGTGCGTCCTTTGAGTTGGCCTATCAATCAGGGAGCTAAGTTCAAGGGTGTGTATAACATCTATGAGCAGAAACTTGATCTCTTCACACCCGACAAACAACGAGTGACGGAGAAAGTCAGCGTGGATCTCGATTCCGAAGAACTTGATAAGAGAGTTGGTGAGCAGGATGCGGAAAAGCTACGCGAGGATCTTGAACTCGTTGATGGCGTGTATCCTGAGTTTGACGTAGAGACTTATCGCGCAGCCGAAGTAGCTCCGGTGTTCTTTGGATCTGCACTTAATAACTTCGGTGTGCAGGAACTACTCAACTGCTTCGTTGAGATTGCTCCTTCGCCTCGTCCTACGAAGGCCGAAGAACGCGAAGTACAGCCTGAGGAGCCTAAGTTTACGGGCTTCATCTTCAAGATTACAGCCAATATCGATCCTAATCATCGCTCATGTATTGCATTCTGCAAGGTGTGCTCAGGTAAGTTCCAGCGCAACCAACCCTATCTGCATGTGCGACAGGGCAAGAACATGCGCTTCACTTCGCCCACGCAGTTCATGGCGCAACGTAAGTCAACGATTGATGAGGCTTGGCCGGGCGATATCGTTGGTCTGCCTGATACGGGAGGCGTCTTCAAGATTGGTGATACGTTGACCGAGGGTGAACAGCTTCATTTCCGTGGCCTGCCGTCGTTCTCGCCTGAGCTCTTTAAGTATATTGAGAACGATGATCCCATGAAGTCGAAGCAATTACAGAAGGGCATTGATCAGTTGATGGACGAGGGCGTGGCTCAGTTGTTCGTCAATCAGTTCAACGGACGCAAGATTATTGGTACGGTTGGCCAGCTGCAGTTTGAAGTCATTCAGTATCGTCTGGAGAATGAGTACAATGCCAAATGCCGTTGGGAACCTGTTCATCTCTATAAGGCTTGCTGGATATCGAGTGATAGCGAACAAGAGTTGGAAGCTTTCAAGAAGCGTAAATATCAATATATGGCTAAAGACAAAGAGGGTAGGGATGTGTTTCTGGCCGACTCAGGCTATGTGCTGTCTATGGCGCAACAGGACTTTGAACACATTCAGTTCCACTTCACCTCAGAGTTCTAAGACAACTCACATGTGATGGCTCCAGATTGATAACAGAGAATCCTGAAGTCCTGTTATCCGCTGCTAAAGAAATAACTTAACACAAAAAAGCCTGCTGCGCAATGCAACAGGCTTTTTTTGTCATGCTTTGTAGTTGTTTTACTTGACCTTAGCAACGATAGCCTTGAAAGCTTCGGGATTGTTCAGAGCCAAATCGGCGAGCACCTTACGGTTAATCTCAATACCAGCCTTGGTCAAGGCACCCATCAGCTTGCTGTAGCTCATGCCTTCCATGCGAGCGGCAGCGTTGATACGCTGAATCCACAGTGCGCGGAAGTTGCGCTTCTTATTGCGACGATCACGATAGGCGTAGGTCAGACCCTTCTCCCATGTGTTCTTTGCTACTGTCCATACATTCTTGCGGGCACCAAAATAGCCGCGAGTAAGCTTAAGAATTCTTTTACGTTTTGCTCTCGATGCAACGTGATTTACTGATCTTGGCATAGTTTCTTTACTTTAAATGTTAGACAATAGGTTGATTAACGGAGATTCAACAGGTCGCGTACCTGCTTCATGTTGCTGTTGTCAACGATGGTGTAGCCCACCAAGTTGCGCTTCTGCTTCTTGGTCTTCTTTGTCAGAATGTGGCTGTGGTAAGCGTGATGTCTCTTAACCTTACCTGTACCGGTGAAAGAGAATCTCTTCTTTGCACCAGAGTTTGTCTTTACTTTTGGCATTTTTTTAATTTTTAAATTTGTTATTAATGACGGTGGCAACGCATATACCGGGCGCAGCGCACCTTTTCTTACTTTTTGTCTGAGGACAATCTCAATGAAGGCTGTGCCTTCTCAATTAATCCTCCTCTTGTTGCTCTTGCAGCTTCTTCAGCGCATCGGCACTAATCTTGGCATTCGCGAAAAGACCTCCGTTAGCAGGCGTCTCTACGTCAATTTCGGTCTCCATCGTTGCAGTTCTGACCTGTCTCATGCTCTCTTTGGCTTCGGACTCGCTGGCCATTCCCAACTCATCGTCGCCTACCCGCTGTTTTTCGCGGTCGCGAGCCTGCTGGCTTTTCTTGGCTACACCGGCTTTCTTCGGTGCCAGATAGAGGAACATTTTCTTTCCTTCAAGCGACGGCATGGATTCCACCTTGCCATATTCCTCCAAATCATTGGCAAAACGCAGCAACAATACTTCGCCCTGCTCTTTGAAAAGGATGCTTCGGCCACGGAAGAATACGTAGGCACGTACTTTGTTACCTTCCTCCAGAAACTCCTTGGCGTGCTTCAGTTTGAACTGATAGTCGTGCTCGTCGGTCTGAGGTCCGAAGCGTATTTCCTTTACCTCTACCTTCACTTGCTTGGCTTTCATTTCCTTTGCACGCTTCTTCTGCTGATAGAGGAATTTAGAATAGTCGATGAGACGACACACAGGCGGATTCGCATTAGGCGAAATCTCAACAAGGTCCACACCCTGCTGACGAGCCATGTCCAAAGCTTGTTTTGTAGGCATTACCGTTGATCCGCTGTCGCCTACGATGCGGACTTCACGCACACGTATCTGTTCGTTGATGCGGTACTGGTTCTGTTTTTTGTCGGTCTTCATTAACTATTTTAAAAAATCGGCTGCAAAGTTATTACATTTCGTTCAAATAGCAAAGAGTTTTCTCAATTATTTTTGTATTATTTAGGATTATTTTGGTTAAGAAAGAGCTTAATCTGCTCAACAGACTGTTTTAGCTCATGAGGTTTGAAGCCGTGTCCTGCCCCGGGAATGACATGCAGACGGGCATTTTTATATGTTTTTACAGCTCTTTCCGAGTCTTTCATTGACACTACGGGGTCCTTGTCGCCTTGCACAATCAGCACAGGGCCTTTGAACTCACCAATCTGTTTGAACACCTGTAGTGGGCGCACCTCCTTGAAGTATCGGCGACCCAGTGGCACTTTCCACATCAGCGTGGTATCGGGTATCATCTCTTCCTTGGGGTAGCGCTCGTTCCAGTTGTCGGGAATGCAGAGCGCTGGATAGACGAGCACAATCTCGCTTACGTCCTTCTTCATCTCGGCGGCGGTGAGAGCCGTCACCAGTCCGCCTTGGCTTTCACCGATGAGCACGATGCGCGAAGCATCGACGTAGGGCTGCTTTTTAAAATAGTTGATAATAGCTTTCAGGTCATTTTTCTCGTCGAAGACCGACATCTCCATTGTATTGTTATCGCTGCGGCTGTAGATGGAGCCACAGGGAAAGTCGAAGGTGTAAGTCATGAATCCCAGTTTGGCCAGTGGCTCGAAATAGTTGCGACCAAAGGCGTGAGTGCCGTTGAATCCGTGTGAAATGATGGCCAGCGGCATCTTTCCCCGATGCTGTTGAGGCTGGTTGAGCACACCGTAGATGTTGCGGTCGCCATTCTTGATCCACAGTTCCTTGTCGGTCATGGGTATATTGGCAGTGGCAGCCTGCTCAATATGTTTGAAGTTCTTCTTCATGATGGTCCAGTCGCTATAGCCTGTCAGGTCACCCTCGATGAACAGTTTCTCGTTCTCTTTCTTGTCTTTCAGCTGCCAGTCGAGCCATGCACGCACCATTCGGCTGTTGTCACCGCCGTTAGGCTGTTCGTAGGTGCCGCCATGTCCGCTTTTCGTGTTGTCGGCCAGTACTACCGGCACACGCTTGATGGCTTTGTAGTCCATCTGGGCATTCGCCCATGCCACGTCGCCCTTTCCGCCTACGAGATAGAGAATGGGGCCGTGCAGGCTTTTCAGCGACTTGGCGCTGGCATCGGCCATCGTCATTCGTCCCATGCCAGCATTCAGAATCACATACGTTTTCAGTCTTGGGTCGGCTGCGTTTGCCAGGACTTGAGCACCACCGCACGAATGTCCTGCGGCAGCAATCTTCTCCGTGTCTATCTTATTATAATAAGGTGAAGCTGGGTCGATAGCCTGCTGACAGATCCAGTCGAGTGCTTTCTTGACCATCGTCGATGGCGTGTGCTGGTCCTTTTCATGCTGTGCAAACATCTGCAGTTCGCCTACTGCAACAATCACATAGCCGTAGGAAGCTATGTCGCTGAGCATATTCTCATAGCCGATGCTGGTGTCCATGCATCCGCCGTTGCAGAACACGAGTACGGGCAGTGGCTTTGCCTTCGTCTTCTCTCCAAACGGAGCAGGCTGTGTAGCGGCTTCCAGGTTCATCGGTCGATAGACCACGAAGTCGGGCAGCGATTTCTCTCGCACGGCCACTGCCTTGTGGCGACCACTGCCGCCATATTCCACCACCTTCATTTGCTCGAAGCTGACACTTGAATCGTCGTGCTTCAGATGACGTGCAAAGAAAGCATCCAGAGCAGGACGAGTGAACTGCAACTGCTGGTCGAAAGCCACGCCGTGCTGTCCGTGCACCTTCACGTAGTCAACCGATGCGCCAGCCTTCTGCATCTTCACGACCCAGTCCTCCGTCAGGTTTGGTTTCACAATGGGGTCTTCTCCACCTTGCAATACAAGGAAAGGCGTCTCGCTTTTGCCAATATGGCCGATGGGCCACCATTCCGTGTGATCGGCCCAAGGTCCGGGGCGACCAATCTCTGTGGGTGGCGCACCACCGGCAGCGCAGGCAACCGAACAATCGAACTGCTTCCAGGGATCAGCAGCATCGTTGAAAGCCTTGCTCATCGGTGCCAAGCCTGCCATGAGCGACAGGTGTCCGCCAGCCGAGTGTCCGTAGGTTCCTATGCGTTGCGGGTCAATGCCCAGCTCCTGAGCATGCGCCTTCATCCAGCGTATGGCGCAGCGCACGTCTTCGATACAGGCAGGCATCGGAGCCTCCTGCACCAGCCGGTAGTTCATGTTGCACACCACGTAGCCCTTCAGGGCATAGTCAATCATCAGTGCGCGATACACCATGTCATTCTTCGAACCGGCACTCCATCCACCGCCGTGTATGATGAGGATGGCCGGTCGGTCTTTCTGAGGTCCGAAGAGCGGTTGGGCGAGGTCGAGCACAGTGCTTGGCCCCACGTCGGTTCTGTACGCAATGTTCTCAGTCACAGTAATCTTCTGTTGTGCCTGCATGCTGAGCATGCTGAAAAAGGCAATCAGGACTAAAATCAGTTTCTTCATGATATGCAATTAATGATGAACACTTTGCAAAAATACTAAAATAATCTAAAAGGGCATATCAAAAATGTCACATCATTATGAAATTATGTAACTTTATGCCTGTTTTTTAACGCTTATGCAGTAAATGGAAAGATATACGCTCCTGCTTCTGACATACTTCTTGGCACTTTTGACCGCAAAGGCACAGACATTTCAGTACCTTGAACTGCCCAATCGCGAACGGTTGTCGTCTGAGCGCGTGCTGCAAGTCGTGCAAGACTCCGAGGGCTTCCTCTGGTATGCCACTGAGGGCGGCGGCGTATGTCGCGACGACGGGCGCGACATGGATGTGTTCCGTTCAGATGCTGCTCACCCCAGTCTTTTGAGCAGTAACAACGTAGGCTGTCTGGCAGAAGTGGGACAACACATGATTATGGGTACTTTTCATGGGGTAGATGTACTCGACAAGCGCAACTATTCCGTCCGTCATCTTGCTGAAGTCGATGACAAGCGTATCGACGATGTGTTAGTGACTCGCAGGGGAATTGTCTTCCTGACGGCAAATAAGAAAATATATGAGTTTTCCTACAATCAGGAAAACAAATCAGCTCCGTTTACTCTTCTTCATACCTATCCGTCGCGTTGGAAAGAACGTGACTGCTATGTGTCGCATCTCTATGAAGACAGTCAAGGCCGCGTGTGGGCTACGCAGTGGGATGGAGGCTTGCTTTGCAAGGACGGTCCTTCGTTCAGGGAGGCTGTCTGGACACTTGATGTGCCTCCCTCTGATATAGCCGACAACGGTTGCCCTGACAGCCTCTGGGTGGGTACTGTAGGCCGAGGCATCGTGCGCTATTCAGTGGCCGACGGAACTACAGTGCTACAACCAGCCACGGGCAATACGATATGCGTTGATTTGCAGCTGTCGGTTGCCGACGGGCTGCTTTGGATGACTACGATTGACAATCTCTCACTCTTCCGTGTGGGGCGGCAGCTATCGCCTTTGCCCACAGCATCCTTTGTACCCGACGGTCAGAAAGTGCTCAATCGTCTTTCGCTCACTGCTCAGGGGCAGTTGCTCGTGGCCGGTAGTTCGCCTTCGGCTTTTGCTATAGGAAAGCCTTTGCCTGTCTGGTACGACGGCACACTTTCAGACGGGCATACCCGATGGGCATATCAGGAGCGGCGGGGACTTGTAGCAACTGATGTCCTTACGGGGAGTGAACATGTCATTTACTCTGGCGGCCTGCCTTTCTTGCCCTTGATGGCGAAGAGTGCTGAGGGCGGCATCTGGGTGACCGATGGTCAGCGACTCTTCCGATGTGTCGCCAATCGCATTGAGGCGGCAGCTCAGTTCTCGCATCGCCCTTCGGCTATGGCCGACGACGGGCATGGCGCTTTATGGTTCTCCACCGGCAAGGACATTAGGCGCATTCATCTCGACAGTGGCATTGAGGAGATTGCGATTAGCGACCTGCCCGACATCTCAGCTCTATCTTTTACGCCCGACGGCACTTTGTGGTTAGGCAGTATCTTTGGCAAACTGTTTGCCTATCAGCAAGGGCGGCTGACAACTGACGACTATGCCGCGAACGAATATGGCGATGGCTTACAGGACCTGACGACCGACAATCTTGGACGTCTGATACTGGTCTTTGACCGCTATGTGCGCATCTACGATACTGCCACCCATACCATGCAACAACAGAGCCGTGTGGCCGATGACGTTTATCGCATCGAGCTACAGCCCACAGCTCCTTTTGCGCGTTGGAGCAGCCCGGTGAGGGGCAACCTCGTTGTCGAGCGTTTGCCCCGTTGGCTCACTGCCTGGTGGATGTGGTGTGTCTATGCGCTTTTCGTGGGAGCCCTCGTTTCGCTCGTCGCCTATAATTATATGTTGCGCAGGCAGCGTCGCCGCTTTTTAGATCAGATGCGTGCGTTCGAAAAGTCCGCAGCTGTTGTCGAGACCTCACCAGTAGCGGCAATCTCGTCAGCCGAAGAGAAGGCTTCCGCCCATGAGCCTTCACAGGAAAACGGCCTGCTGAAAAAAGCCATTGCCCAGGTAGAGAAGAACCTGAGCAATGAGCAATATACGGTAGAAGACCTGAGCAGGGACCTGTGCATGAGTCGCATGACGTTCTATCGCAAGATCCAGGCGCTCACCGGACAGAAGCCCACTGAATTCATCCGCACCATCCGCTTGCGCTATGCAGCCAGATTGCTTCGTGAGGGTGAGCTCACGGTTACAGAAGTGAGCTATGCCACAGGCTTCTCTTCAGTCAGTTATTTCAGCCGTTGCTTCCGCACAATGTTTGGCATGTCGCCCACACAGTGGGCTGGCAAGAGCGACTTGGCCGAATCCGACAGCCTGAGCACCATGGGCTGACCGTCCCAGTCGGTTGGGAGTCCGGCCTCTTTCGCTGTCATATTGCCTAATTTCATTCCCTTGAGGCTGAACACCTCAATGACTTCGTCTTCTCCGAATGACGGCTTTGTGCTGATGCCCAGCAGACTTTCGTCGCCTGCGGTGGGCAGGGTCTGACCTTCAAGTGGATAGACTCGCAGGCTGTTGAATACCGGCAATCCTGTCTTGTGGAATGCGCTCAGTTCCAAGAGGGCATTACCAGTCTGTCCCACCTCTATATCTGTTTTCATGAAGGCATTGTCCTTTCTCAGGAAGTACAGTCGGGTGATTGAGTCGCCATTCAGTTTGACATCAACTCCTCGAATGCCTTCTGTCGATGTGAAGCCAAACTGAAACATATATTTCCCACTCTCCTTGAAATTGACCGCCCATTTGGCCGTTCCTCCCTTTTCTGTTTCATTCTTCAGCTGAGGGGCGTTCATTAATGCCGACTCACCTGCAAAGAACGTCACGGTGTCGGTCGTCACTTGATTGCCGGCAGCATCT
This sequence comes from uncultured Prevotella sp., assembly GCA_946614435.1. Classification (GTDB taxonomy): domain Bacteria; phylum Bacteroidota; class Bacteroidia; order Bacteroidales; family Bacteroidaceae; genus Prevotella. The sequence goes on from CAMOGW010000006.1 coordinate 14,392, forward strand.
TTGGCAACAGCCCATACCTGATGGCCACCTTTCTCCAATCCCGTGATCTCCAGTTCGTAGGGAGTGGCACTGACGGTGCCTTTTTGCTTTCCGTCAACGAAGAAAGTTACCTGGGCATTACGGTTCCTGATGTGTTTCACTTCGGCTTCCAGACGTATCGGGGCCGTATCGCTTACCGACATTTCGGCTTCAGGAGTCTTCATCGAAGCTTTCATAATCCAGTTTACTACCGTGTGCTTGATTCCGAGGAAGGCGTCCATCATCACCGTGGGGCGCTTGGTCGTGTTGTCCCATGCTCCCATGTCGTAACCGCTCATTGTCTCGGGGGCCCAGTAGTAGCAACCGGTCAGGTCGCCGTCCTTTATCATCTGGTTCATCAGTTCCACTATATACTGGTTGCCTTCTATGGCTTTGTTGGGATAATGCCCTGTCTCCACCACCATGCAGGGGGTGTTGTAGCGAACCTTCAGGTCCTTGATGTTGGCCATCACCTTCGTAATCATCGTAGGACCGTCCAAATGCGACCATCTGGGATAGGCCGACAGTCCTATGATGTCCCATTTTGCACCATTCTTCTTCAATCCGTCGAAAATGCTGTGATAGAGAGAGTTGTCATGACCGTCGGGCAGGTGTACGATGACCTGCATGGTAGAATCGACAGCCTTCACGGCATTATAGCCGCTTTGCACGAACTTTGCGAAAGCCACGCTGCCGCCCTTGTTGGTTTGACCTACGGGGTAGAGCATGCCGCGTTTCGTCTCGTTGCCCACCTGCACCCATTTTGGTGTGACGCCGGCATTCTTAATGGCTTTCAGCACGTCGTAGGTGTGGTCGTATATGTTCTTAGCCAGTGCCTCCACACTGTGGTCGGTCCAGGCCGAAGGGATGGTCTGGCTGCCCGGGTCGGCCCATGTGTCGCTGTAGTGGAAGTCTATCATCACGCTCATGCCCTTTTCCCAGGCCCGTTTGGCCATGTTGACCACTTCCTGTTTGCTGCTGCCGCCGCTGGCCACCGTCCACACGCGCAGTCGGCAACTGTTGATGCCTTGTTCCTTCATGATTTGCATGATGTCCTTTGCCTTTCCGTTCTTGTCCAACCAAGTAGTGCCCCAGCTTTCCATCATGGGTACACCGCTCAGGTCGGCACCGAAGGCAAAGTCCTGTTCGTATGCCTGACGGTCGAAGATGGTGTCGGTCACGGTCAGTGTCTGTGCCTGTGTGGTCTGCATCAGCGTGCAGAGTGCCAGCAGGGCAATAGCTTGTAGATGTCTTCTCATTGCAGTTTTAGTTTTTTATGGTTAATACGTAAGAAAAAAATGCTGCTGCAAAGGTACGGCTATTCTTTGCAGCAGCATTTCAACAGTGTAACAATCGCTTGAAGAAATGTATCAATCTGTGTTATGACTGGCCCATCAGGTGGGTCAGCAGAATCTTGAAGCCAATGAACAGCAGGATGATGCCTCCCAGCAGTTCAGGCTTCAGTCGGTGGCGTATGCCGTTGCCGAAACGGATGCCGAGCAGGAAGCCTCCCACACTGAACAGGAACGACCCGGCACCGATGATGACGAGGGGCAAGGTGAGCTGGCTTACAGTTTGATAACCCGTCACGGCCATTGAGATGCCCACCGCCAGCGCATCGATGCTCGTGGCAACAGACTGCACCAGTTGGGTGCGCATACTTTCCGGACGGAACGTGTGAGGAGTCTCGTCGGGCTTCCATGCCTCGCGTATCATGCCAATGCCCAGATAGAGCAACAGTCCGAAGGCTAGCCAGTGGTCGAAGGCTTCTATATACTGTCTGAAACTGCTCGTGGCCAGCCAGCCCAGCAGAGGCATGAGTGCCTGGAACAGTCCGAAGAACAGGGCAGTCTGTAGCATTACGCGCCACATTCGCTTGCGCAGTATCACGCCACTGACAATGGAGACCGTGAAGCAGTCCATAGCCAGTGCTACCGATACCAACAGGATGTCAACGAGGTTCATCATGCTTTCTTTCGTTTTTGGGCATGCAAAGTTAGGCATTTTTTTGCGAACTATTGTAAAAAACATTTATTTTCGTGTATATTTCGTCGTCAGCATGGCTTTAGATTTTGGAATATGGCTGAATTGTTTTATCTTTGTGCATTGAAAAATCTGAATAACAGCAAACTATGAATCAGAGACTAATCTTTTTGGGAACAATGATGGCATTCTCGGCTGCGCTGACTACACTCACGTCTCGCGCAGCCGATGTTGTGTGGTATGACGGCACTCGTCCCGTCAGCTATGTCGTTGAGGGGAAGAGTGCGCCCGTGGTGGGCATTGCCCTCGATATGTTCAGCTCCGACATGTCGCTAGTGACCGGCCAGTCGGCCATCGCCGCCAAGGATGCCACGATTCGCATCGTCGAGCTCGACAAGGCTCCGGCTTCAGCTCAGCAGAAGCTTCGCAAGATGGGCATACCCGTCGATTCCTTGCTCAGGGCGATGGATGCCTTCTTCGTGGCCCCAATCGAAGGCCACATCTGGGTGGTGGGCAACAACGGTCGCGGCACGGCCTATGGCCTGCTGGAACTGAGCCGCATGGCTGGCGTGTCGCCCTGGGTGTGGTGGGGCGACGTGCGGCCCTTCAGCCGTTCGCGGCTGGTGATGCGCGATGCCGATTGCACCCTGCAGTCACCGAGCGTGCAATATCGCGGCATCTTCATCAACGATGAAGACTGGTCGCTGCGCAACTGGTCGTCGAAGACGTTTGAGCCGACTGGCCGGGTGGGCATCGGGCCGAAGACCTATAAGGAGGTGTTCAAGCTGCTGCTGCGCCTGCGTGCCAATACGCTCTGGCCTGCCATGCACGAGGGCGGCACGGGCTTCTTCACGGTGAAGGGCAACAAGGAGGTGGCCGACTCGTGCGGCATTCTCATCGGCACCAGCCATTGCGAGCCGCTGCTCCGCAACAATGTGGCCGAGTGGGACGTCAAGAAGCGCGGCCCTTACAACTATATCACCAATCGCGAGGAGGTGAAGCGCTACTGGGCAGAGCGCCTGCAGGAGGTGCGCGGCAGTGAAGAACTCTTCACCATCGGCATGCGCGGCATTCACGACGGCTCGATGGAGGGCGTGAAGACCAAGGAGGAGAAGCTGAACGGACTGCAGCAGGTGATTGACGACCAGCGCGAGTTGCTGCGTCGCTATTATAATAAAAAGGTGGAGACCGTTCCGCAGGTGTTCATTCCCTATAAGGAGGTGCTCGAGATCTACGAGAGCGGTCTGCGCGTTCCCGACGACGTGACCCTGATGTGGTGTGACGACAACTACGGCTACCTGACCCGTCTGCCCGATGCTGAGCAGCAGAAGCGCAGTGGGAGAGGCGGCATCTACTATCACCTCTCCTACTGGGGCCGTCCGCACGACCATCTGTGGCTCACCACCACGCAGCCCGGACTCATCTATCACGAGATGAAGGCCGCCTACGACCTTAACTGCCGTAAGCTCTGGATTGCGAATGTTCACGACCCCAAGGTGGCCGCCTACGATTTGGAGCTGTTCTTAGACATGGCGTGGAACATCGACGGAGTGAATGCATCCATGCTCTCTCAGCATCTGGAACGCTGGCTCATCACCCAGTTCGGTGCTGAGGTGGGGCGTGCCGTTTCGCCTGTCATGCGTGAGTTCTACCGCCTGAACGGCATTCGCCGACCTGAGTTCATGGGCTTCACGCAGGTGGAGCTCGATAAGAAGAAGTATCCTGGCGGCAAGTCGGTGCCTTCGAAGACCGAGTTTTCGCGTCGCGAGGCTTTTGAGCGTATGAACGACTTTGCCCGTATCGAAGCCACTGTCGATGTCTATGGCCAGATGGTGCGCGACCACCTGCGCGATGCCTACTTTGCACATGTGCTCTATCCTGTGCATGCCGCCGCCGCCATGACGCGCAAAATGCTTTCCGGCCCCGAGGAGAGCGCCAAGGCATACGACGAGATACAGCAGTTGACTGAGCACTATAATGCGCTCAATGGCGGCAAGTGGCGCGGACTCATGTCGGCCTCGCCTCGCTCGCTGCCTGTCTTTGCCAAGGGAGCTCGCACTGAGTGGGCGCAGCACCCAACGCCCGGCTACTGCATTGCCCGCAATGCCTGCGACTACCATTCCATAGAAGCCCCCTCTGGGGCTGTAGGGGGGGCAATTGCCATTGACATGCTGGGCCACTCCATGCAGGCTGTAGCACTGGCCAAAGGCGCTACGCTCACCTATGAGTTTACCTCCGACCGTGAGGGCGAGGCCGTGCTCCGTACTGCCCTGATTCCCACACAGCCCAGCGATCGTGGCGATTTGCGCTATGAGGTGGGCATCGACGACGGGCCGCGCACGGTCATCTCGCTGAAGGAACCCTATCGCTCCGAGCGCTGGAAGCAAAACGTGTTGCGCGGTCAGGCTCTCCGCAACACGCCTGTCACCCTCACCAAAGGGCGGCACCGGCTCTACGTCAAAGCCCTTGACGACCACATCATCCTCGACCAGTGGATGATAGACTTTGCCAAGAATCGCCAGTTCTACGTCATTCCCGTGAAGCACTGAAGAACCGAGACCAAGAGAGGCGGCTTTCCCGTTCCGACAGGAAAGCCGCCTCTCTTTTTTGTATGTGTCTGCCTACTTGACGTTACTGCTTCAGTAGGTATTGCTTGAAGTCTTCGAAGTCCTTCGTCATGGCCACGCTCTGCTTCGTGCCCTTCATGAAGGCTTGCAGGCGCTCGGGAATCTCCACGTCTATACCCAGAATCTCATCTACCTTCTCCTTGAACTTGGCGGGGTGAGCCGTCTCGCAGAAGATGCCCACTTCGCCCGGCTTCAGTTGCTCCTCCAGTGCGCGATAGCCGCAGGTACCGTGCGGATCGAGTATGTAGCCCGTCTCCTCGTAGCAGTGGCGCATGGTCTCCTTGATCTGCTCGTCGCTGTAGGTGGCTCCACTGATGAGCGAAGTGATGCGGCGGTGCGTCTCCTCGGGCGACAGCTTGCCGTTCTCCGAGTAGAGATTGATGATGCGGGCGAAGTTCGACGGGTCGCCCACATCCATAGCGTTGGCCAGCGTCTGCTTCGAAGGCTTCGGCTCGTACCGGCCCGTCTGCAGGTAGTTGTAGAAAATATCGTTGGCGTTGTTGGCGGCAATGAACCGCTTCACGGGCAGCCCCATCTGATGGCCGAACAGGGCGGCACAGATGTTGCCGAAGTTGCCGGACGGCACGCAGATTACGAATTGAGAGGTGAGGGGTGAGAGGTGAGAGGTGAGAAGAGCCACTGCATTGAAATAGTAGAATGCCTGCGGCAGGAAGCGGGCCACGTTGATGGAGTTGGCTGAGGTGAGCATCATGTGGCGGTTCAGTTCCTCGTCCATGAAGGCGCTCTTCACCAGCCGCTGACAGTCGTCGAACACGCCGTCCACCTCAATGGCCGTGATGTTCTGTCCCAGCGTGGTGAACTGGCACTCCTGAATGGGGCTCACCTTGCCCTTTGGGTAGAGCACATACACGTGGATGCCCTCCACGCCGAGGAATCCGTTGGCCACCGCCGAACCCGTGTCGCCACTGGTGGCCACCAGTACATTCACGACGCCTTCGCCCTTCGTATTGGGGTTGAGGCTCCGTAGCAGTCTTGCCATGAACCTTGCGCCCACGTCCTTGAAGGCGAGTGTGGGGCCATGAAACAGTTCGAGCGAATAGATGTTCTCCTTCACCTTCACCACTGGGCAGTCGAACGACAGCGTGTCATAGACCAAGTCCTGCAGTGTGTCGCCATCCACGTCTTCCCCGAAGAAGGCATCGGCCACGTTGTAGGCAATGTCTTTGAAGCTCATGTTCGGCATGTCGTCGAAGAAAGCCTTTGGCAGTTTGTTGATATGCTCGGGCATGTAGAGCCCACGGTCTTCGGCCAGTCCTTTCACTACCGCCTTCTTCAGGTCGGCAAGGGGAGCCTTTCCATTGGTGCTGTAATATTGCATATAAAGTTCTGTAATGATTCCTTTTGTTTTTTAAGCCTCTGAAAGTCTGCTGCAAAGGTACGATTAAGCGAGAACAAAACAAAGAAAATCTTTCTCTTTTTTCTGATTTTTGATAAAACAGTGGCATAGATTACCAGCTGTTCTTATAACCGAATCATCTAACTCCAGCTTCTATCTCTTTCTGAGCATAGATCACAGCATCGCGTTTTACCTCGTCCTCACCCTCAACGGTATCCAGCACCTTGTCTGCCAGCCAGATGGTCAGCAGTTCCTTCTCTTCAATTTCAAGGAGTTTGGCCATAATAGGGATATGGCTTCGTTTGGCTTTCCTTTCTCCACGCTCTATTTTGCTATACATAGGCGTGTCTATATCCAGTGCAGCCGCCAGTTTTCGCTGCACCATCCCGTGCTCTTCTCTGAGTTCTTTTATTTTCTTACCGAATATCATACGCTTCCATTTATTCGTTTCTAACTTTCCGATACTTCTGATTCTTGCTGTTGGGCTTCTCCGGCTCAGTCATTTCTATAAAACCATTTGACAAACTTGATATCAGGAGTAAATTTCAAGGCTCTGGTGATGCCACTACCTGCCCCAGTATAGGGCAGCAGATTGATACCATGATTGAACAGCAACTTGTTCCTTGGCACCGATGCGCCATGCTTGATACTTTCCATGCTGACCCCTTCCGGCTGAACATTCTCGATGTCAAGCAGAATCTGTGGAACGACACCTTCCGATGCCAAACTCCCCAACAAGTTCGTTGTCTCTTGCACCTCCACATACGAGAGGGGATTGATGCGCCCCGTCTTGTCATCAATACCCACTACGATCATTCCGCCACGAGAATTGCTCTGTGCCACCATCTCGCAACTCACGTCATACTTATTGTCGCGAGTCACACGCTCCTTGCGCTCGGCATTGCCGCTTCGCTTGTCGAAGAACTGCACTCGCGTCTGTTCTGCCGTATCTCTTAGTCTCAAAATATCTTCTTTTGTCATTACGCCTTATTTTGATTGTATAACGTCTTTGTCCGTTACATTATTATTGCTTCAATCTCTTCAAACAGCCTTTATCCTGCTTCCTGGTTTCTTCTACCCTGCTTCTTACTATATTCATGAGTAAGCCTAGGAGCAGCATTTGTTTATGTGTTATTCTATCCTAACAATTTCCCATACATCTTTATTATGTTCCTCATTAACTCCAACTTTCTTGAGTTCTATCTCTTTCCCTTTATAGGTCTTGTCAAGAGTTATACCTCTGAAATTGCTTCTGTGAACATATAATGTACTTCTATCAGGGAGTCTTACAATGGCACTTCCATATTGTACCCAGTTGATAACGCCTTTAACTGTTTCATGTATTGGGATTTCTCTTTGTTTATAAGATTTCTTCTCTTGTTGACGGTATGGCTTTGCATAAACATGCAATTGCGTATTTCTAAGCCATCCTCTCCCACTTGTTTCCTTATGAAAGTATTTGATGATAAGATCTGCATATTCTGGTACGTTGCCATTCCAGTACTGAGTAGAAATGTCTCTAGGTACAAGGAAGTCCTTGCCTGCCACATTAAATACTATAGTTTTATCTGATTCCTTTGTTTTTACCCCTTTAACTGGAACTATATTTGTTGTCTTCCAATTGGTTTTTGTTATCTTCTTGTCAGCAATTACATAATAATAACCATGATAAGTTGTAATCTCATCATATAAACAATCCAAAGTAGTTTGGCCTTTAGAGTTACGGATTCCCCATTTTCCCATGAAAAGGTATTTTATACTGCCGTTAGATAATTGTATCTCCTTCTCGGTAACGGGCTTTCCATTTTTATCAATATAACCGAAGCAATTGTTCAATAGAACTTTTGCCTTGTCGTTTTCTAATGCACATATCTGTCTGTAGTTAGAGCTTACACGTTTACCAGAAAAATCAACTAAGTACTCGCAACTAACATCTTCAACCTTAATGATACTTTCAGCCCATAAACTAATAGACTTGTGATTGCATGGAATAATTATCCCATTTGCATCAACTAAGCCAGAGTTGAAATGCCGATGAATGACAATAAGATTCACGATAAGTTGTTCTATTTCCGTTATTCTTTCTTTTCGACTCAAAATGATTTTTCCTTCTTGATTAAATAATTCCCAATAACCTAACAATTTCGATGCCTTTATATTGTCAGACAACTGTATTTCTATTTCTGGAACAAGATGGCCTTTTGCATCAATATCCGCATTTTTCCCTTCAATGACAACTTTCGCTTTTCCTTTATTCAACCCGCCAATAGAAGACAATCCACCTGTAATAATATTTCCTTCAGTATCAATAATATCGAAATATGTCTTTTCTGGTTGTAGCCAGCTCCCTTCTTTATGAACTCTGCCTATTCGAAGCCCTTCGCCCCATTCATTTAATTCTTCATAGATGGTCCAATCGGAAAGGTAATTACCATCAAAATCCAAATCGTTCCACTTTCCATCCTCTTTTCGTTGTACATGCATCAGATTCCGATCAAGGATGAGTTTCATTTTAGAGAAATCTTCTTCTACAATTTTATTTCCTTCTAGGTCAATAAGAACAGTGCTGTAACTTAAGCGAACAAAAAACTTTGTTCCATCTATTACATAGAATGAAGAAAAAGGTTCGCTATCATCTTTATGAAATAAGCTCACTTTCTCTACTCTTCCAGTCATTGAAACAGACTTGACCCTATCTCCAGCTCTACGTTCTCGAAACGTACTATTTATATTGCCTAACCAAAAAGAATTTCGTCCCTCTGCTATATATGCACTTCCAGAAAGAGAATAGATTTTGATGTACTCGCATTCACGAGTCATTTCGCCATATTGATTTACTATACCTTCTTTCCTATTGAAACCAACAATAAAAGTCCCATCAGTACGTGAATCACAAGAAGTAAAGTGCGGTTCGATAATATGTGTGGTTCCATATTTAAAACCAATTTTTTTCTTTTCTTCAAATGGTATGACGTGTCCGCCATCTCTCATCATTTGTTCAATAGCTTCCTGCTTCCTTATTTCTTTTTCTTGTGCTCTCTGCTCTAATTCCTTAATATATTCCTCCCTTGTTTTCTGTTCAGAGACGAGACGCTTCCCAATATCTGGATGTTTTTCGAAATAAGGTGTTTCTGCGTCTATATAATAGAGTTTATGAGTATCATGATCGAACTTTAGCATATCGAGAGTGACTCGTTCTCCTCCGAAACGCTTTTCTGTGTTGGCGTAATGCCATGTTGAATCTGGCTCAACCCAATTGCATTTCAGGACTAGCTGCCCACTCTCTCTACTCCATGCTCTTGCTTCGTCATCAAAGATAAATGCATTACGTTTGTTTGCGAAATAGATATCCTTCATGGCAAGATTGTTTAGGTCAACGTATTTTCTGTTATCATCAAAGTTGAATATCCAGATGATATAATAGTCATTTAAACGGTAGAAAGTGTCACGTTCTGTAATGACACTAAGAAATGTTGTGGATAGTTGTATTTCGAATACGATTTTATGCCCTTGATAATCTATTTGAATATCAGGCTGTCGCCAACTGAAAAAAGGTAGAGTGCTATAAACTCGTTTCTCCATTTCTACGTTACTAATACCCAACGAAAGACTATTTCCGTCACAAAGCCTGTCACAGAGTTCCTGCTTCAAATCTTTATGTCGTTGACTTTGGCCAAATAATCCATATTTTTTTCTGTTGATATCCTCTACGGATTGTCCTGTAGTTGTTCTCTTACAAAAAACACTGTCATTCTTATGGGTAAAGATAGCGGGCACACCACGTTCATCGCCACGTCCAGATATGCGAATCATCTCAAGACATTTAGGACAAACAAAACGCCTATTGTTTTGTGATATACATTGCTGGAAAATAGCACGCCACTTCTGCAACTCATCTATGGGCTTTTTAAAGAAATCTTCTGCATACAAGGTATCACCTGTTTCTATATCAAAGACTTCTTTAATTTTGTGGTCGCGTTTTTTTCGAGTTGGTGGTTCTACAGTTTCATTTCTTATACCTTCATCTGGCTCTTTCTTGTCAGTTGGTTCTTCATTGATCGTATCATCTTCTAATTCTTTTTCTACCTCTTCAGCATCTTCCTTTATGTCTTCTTGAGGTGTCTCTATGGGCTTATCATCTTCCAATGCATGAATGAGCTCTGTAATTTCACTCTCTAATTGCGTTAAATCAGCACTATGAATCCGTAACCATTCTTGAAGATTAACAATCTCAGAATTAATGACCTGTAAATCATCAGAAATTGTATCTTCAATGTTTATTTCTCCTTCATATTTTCTTTTTTCAGTTTCAAGCAGCGACTTACGACTCTTCAAGTCGACTATCTCTTTTTGGAGAGGAACGATAGATTGTTGCAACTCTTTAATATTTGATGTACAATCACATATTTCCTTCTCTTTACTTATAATATCTTTTTCTGTCTGTATTATTTGTTCTGCACCTTTTTGTAAAGGGCACTTTTCATTTACCTCATTTCTTAAAGTTGCTATTTGTCTATCAATATTGGCTTTTTGCTTATCTAAATCAGATAGCTGCTGATTGAGTTCTTGCTTTCTCAGCAATAACTTCTTCAGGCGAGACTTGTAATCAGAGGCATCGTCCTGATGTGATTGTATTTTGTCGAGAATAGCCCTAACATTCTCGCCCAAAAGCATACTGGCAATTTTTATCTTCATTTTACAGATATTTCAATAGCGTTATTAACACGTCTCTCGTAATCCTCAAGTTCACGTTTTAATCCTTCAAAGGATTTCAGACTATCAGCATCATCTATCCTTGCCTTAAAATTATCCAAAGTCTCTTGCCACTCATTTTTCAGTGTTAAGAGATTATCTCTAATCCCTCTCCGCTGAGAAAGAAATTCTTCTCTCTTTGCTTTCTGTTCATCTCTATGCTTTGATTTCTCTTTCAATAATTCTATCTCACGAGTTTTATTGTCAACATCATGCTCTAAAGAAGTTTTTTCTACCTTCAATTTCTCTAATTGAGCCAGAATCAAATCATGTTCCTTCTTGGAGGATTTCAGTTTTACTATTAATCTTCCAAGTAGTACTTTTTTGTTATCAAGCCTTCCTTCCAGTGTTGTCTGAGCATTACCTAATTCATCTTCAACAAGTAATTGAGAAAGCAAAGCATCTATCGAATCCTTCTCACTTTGTAAGCAAGTAATTTTTTGTTTAGATGTATCCAGAGATTTACTTAATTCTTTTTTCTTTTTTTCAAGTACACCAACTGCTTGGCAAGCATTATTATACTTGCCTTGTACCTCACGGTTTTCCTTTTCAGCCATAGCTAAGTCTTCGTTTATGTCTCTACCAAGGAGTAGTCTTGCAAGAAAGCCTTTTACTGCCATATTACTATTGTGTTTTCGTTATTTGCTACAAAACAACCTTAAATGTTTTAATAAACTTTGTCCAACTATTTGCCCACTCACCACGAAGGGCCACATCTTGGAATAACATGTCGAATTGAGGCATCATACTAAAACTATTGACGAAAGAATCAAACCTTGCGGTTTTAATATCGCTGATATAAGGACTTACACATATCATATGGTTATAGCCTTTAACTCCTTGCTTAACTATTTCAATTAAGTGTCGCATGGAATAAGCCTCGACATCAAGTATATTGGAAAACAAATGAATCTTTATGCGTTCATACTTAAATCCTCTACAAGCAAAATCTAGTACATTGTCAAGATTGTACAAAAAATCCATTTCATTATTACCTGCTACATTATGCTCATTGATAGTCTCTTTCATTGCTTTTACACAATATTTGGCAAATTCGTTTTCCTTTTTATTTTCATAAGTCTTTTCACTTAAATCAAGACCTACTTGATTAAGTACATACTTCTTTGAATCTGCCTTTCCAAAAAGCAAAACGAATACTACAATCAAGATAATTACAAAAAGAAATTCTACCATATTGAATCCTATTCAAATAATTGTTTTAAAATTGCTTCTTTATATTTTGTCGCAGGGACAAGAAAGAATGCCGTTTTCATGCCATCCAGTAAGATTAGTATACTTTGGTATCAAAAGACATTAAGCCCCTTGTTATGCCGATAAATGCTCCAGCGCAACTAGGACTAAGATGATTGAAGGCAACTGGCCTATCCATGTTCTTCTCTTGGGCAAGTTTTCGTCACTTGTGTTTGCCACATATAGGCATGCTGCATAGATAGCAATAAATATGACCCTATAGCAACGATAGTGAAATTGTCTAAAGTGAAGTTCATCTTTCTTTCAAATATAAATTGAGCTATCTGTTATTTCATAAGAAGAAACAAAATAACAGCTATTATGACAAATGAAACTGCATTGATAATCAGGCTGTATTTCAATTTTGTCTGAATCTCGAATAGCGATTCCTTAAATTCTTCTGTCGCATTGGATAGCTTTTCTGTGGCAGCATTAGACGATTTTATGACGGCCTCTCTGTCCTTTTCAAAGTCTTTCACTTTTTGGGCGTAGTCTTTTCCTACATAGCCCACCAACTCTTGGACTTTTGTTGTAATAGTCCCTAGTTTGCTGACATACTCCAATGTCGTTGTATTTAGGTTACTAAAAGAACTTACCGTCCTTTCTACTTGTTTGCGAGCAGATTCTACATCCTGAAGACCTTGCTCTAACTCCTTAAGAGTCTTGTTGATTCTCTCGTCTATCATTGTTCTATGTATTTTTGAGTTATTCTAGTTAATTCATCAGCGTGCATTTCAAGTTGAACTGCAAGCTGAATTTTTTCAATATACCCTTTGTCTTCTGGAAGAAGGGCAGTGTGGTCTATGAGTAATTGAGTATATTCGTCAAGAAGTTCAAGTTTCCCTTGTGAAGAATATAATTTCATAACGGCTTTGTAGTCGTTGTACAGTTCTTCTTCAAGCATTTCATTCTCCTGTTGTCCGAGGAAAAGAATACAGAAAATGTTTAGTAGGTTCAATACAGGGTTTATTTCTGCAACAGCCCTTCTAATCAGACGCACAGCACCTTGCAAATGCTTGATATTGTCTTTTTGAGAATCATTGTTTACAATGTCTGGGTCAACCACTCTCATGTACTTTTTCACCAAGCTAAAATCGGATATTTCACTCTCGCTATGAATATCATAATTGGTATCGTCTTTCAGTGAGAATGGTATCTCCTGACTTACACTTGAATCGTATGTGACATAGGCTTCTCTTGCATATTTCGAGTTGAAGTAATAATAGATGAAGTCTTTCAGGTCCTCATTAGTCTCCTTCCAGTCTTTACCAGAGTTGATAGCCATATTGCAGAATTGTTCCATATCCAGTATGCCTCTGGCTCTCTTGTCGGCAATGCTCCTATATATGAAAGATGTAAGGTGCTTTAAGCATGCCATAATAACCCCTTCAGTAGCGGCTATCTGCTTAACTTCATCAATCATGATGTCCACCCTGTCTTCGGAATAGTACTTCCGATAATACAGGCGGAGATGATCATAATAATGCGACTCATCTTGGCATACAGTCGTAATACGGAAAGTCCTCTTATAATAATCCTCTGTGAAATCGTCTATTAGACCAATAATGCACATGCGGTAGATTGCCTTTTGTATTGCATCCTTATAGTCTGCGGATCCATAGCTCCTTATATAACTAAACCTTCCATCTACTTTGACATTCTCTGCGTTTCTTGTTTTGAACAATGGCATGCTTCTGCTTCTCAGATACACATTGTATTCGTCGAGAACCTGTTCGTTTTCTTCGTATGATACGTAATAAGTTAAAATAGTTCCTTTTGGGTACCTTTTAATAAATTGAAGGATACCTTTACTATTTCCAAATATTGGATTCCCAATTCCTGCAATTTCCTCATTACTGATCCGGACATGTAAACCATTCATGAGTAACTGCATAACATAAATTTCAAATTCCTCGCCAAGGAAATTGCTATCATAGAAGAATTTGTTGTTTGTGTAGTCAGCAGAAAAATGACTCCATTGGTTTGTTCTGGCATTCTTGACGGGGAATGTCTTTGAAGCATACATGATAGTTGCTAAAGACATCTTCTTGTCACGTCCTGCACGTCCAGCCTCCTGAACAAATGATTCCAAAGAACCTGGATAGTTCAAGTGAACCGTTAAACGCACATTTGGTTTGTCAATACCCATACCAAAAGCCTTCGTAGCTACCATCAAATTGGTTCTTCCAGATAGGAACTCATCCTGGCAAGAAGTATCATCACCACCTTTATACGTAGAAAAGCGATTAATATGATGATTCTTCAGAGAGTTTGCAACCGTGGGTACGCTCAGGTTTGATCTTTCAGAAGCTCGTAGGCAGAATACTATACCTGCTGTATTCGTTTCTCTTGCTGAATACCAATCTTCGTCTATGTCTGTATTTAGGTCGGTTTCATTGATTTCTTCCTTCTTGTTAGAATCATTTATGTTCTCCCTTTCGAGGAATCGCTTCTTTATTACGCTGACGTTGGCATCATCTTGGATTTCTTCCAGTTTTCCAGTTGCATCGTTGATAGCATCAAGAAGAGCATCTTCTTTAATATCTCCTACGTCCCAGGCCCTTGAAGCGGACGAAGCATCTACAGGATATACATAATACTGTAACTCCAGACGATTTGTGTTTTCATATCTGACAGTGGCATCGTCTTCCAATGAATATGAATTACTTCCCGACAGCTCTCTTTCTACATCAGCGAGAACGTCAAACGATGCAGTTGCCGTCAGCCCAAACAAAGATATGTGATTATCTTCGCCTTCGACTTCTTTGGGCAGAACATAATTGAAAAGATTCCTTCCCAGATGCAGGTAAGCAAGTCTGAAGTCATGGCCCCACTCAGAGACGCAATGAACTTCATCGATAACACCATAAGCAAAGAATACGTCTGATTCGCGCATTGAACGCAGGACTTCCCTGAATCTATGTATGCTCAGTCGCTCTGGAGACAAAAACATGATTTGTATTTGAGATCCTGTAAGTGCATTTTCCCTACGTTCTCTTTCTTCTCTGTCTTTGGTTATGTCGCTGTTGATGTACGAAATACAGTCAATACCAGTTTTAAGCAACCCATCATATTGGTCTTTCATCAGACCTCTTAATGGATCAACAACCAAGGTAACTCCTGGCTGCAGCATTGCAGCCAATTGATATGTGAGAGATTTGCCACCACCCGTTGGCAACAGCCCAATAACACTCTTCAACTGTAAGGCACGGCTAAGAATAGGAAGCTGGCCTGGTCTGAAGTCTTCCTTTCTGAAAATAAGGTTAAGGAAATATCTCAGATGATTGCAAATTTCTTCGATATTGTGGTAATTGCCCTGCGCGTCTCTCTCAACAAGAGGCTTATACTTAATTCTTTCTGTTGTATATAGGAATCTTTCTGCATAGACATTCTTCGAGGACCGAACAATGAAATAGCAGTCGTTGATAGCCTTATATTTCGAGAACACGACCTCTTCTGGATTACAAATCTGGTCTATAGAGACATCAATGATGGCATCATAAGTTACCTCTGTCTTTGCCTCCTTTTTGCTATGAACGTTGATGGCGGGCAGAGTCATTCCACTGTAATCCTGTGTCATAGCAACGACATGGTGATATAACTCAGCAAAATCGTTAAGGGCAAGCTTTGCCACCGATGTGTCATCTTCAATGATAAGAATCTCCCAGGCATCCTTCTTCAAATCCAAGCGATCTGATATGATTGCTTCTACGAAGGTCTTTTGAATACGTGCTACTGCATTGAGACTCTTTACCTTGTCTTTAGAACTGATAGCGTCCAAAACCTTCTGGCTTGCTATTGTTGGACAGCCTCGTGAGATAAGGTTGCTGACAAGGGCATAGACAGGACAGAGATTCTTGTGTGCCGTCATGTCAAACGGAGCAAGAACCTCAAATGCACTTTGCAATAAGGACCCTTGTAGCCCTGAATCTGAATATGAAGCGAACAACTGGACAGGAGCAAAGTAACTGTACTTGTGGAGGATGTCCTTGTTACGTGCAAGACTATATGTGAAGCTCTTTATCAAACAACCATACGCCTTTCCGTTAGGATGATGGCCAAAATTGGTGTCACGAAACTCGGTAAATACGCGAAGGCCTTCCTTCTTAAAGTAGTAGCTGAAGGTGTTGATTCTGCTTTCATTTAGATTTGCCGGACCTATACAGAGGGCTATATGTTGAGATCCAGAAGAGGTAATCATCTTTGAAACACCCTTTAGACTGACCGCTTCAATATCCAGGATATTCGAGAATATATGTATGGCACATGGCTCGTGAACATCAATTTCAGTGATAGAATTGCTGTTGTCCCCATTATCCGAAGGCAAATAGTAGGGTAAATCGATTATTTCTGCTGAATGATTTCCTAATGCCTGTCTCACATGCAGCACAGCACGCTGTCTTGCCACGTTCGATGGCTCCTCCAGAGTAATTTTCTTTAGTTTTGATAAAGTGTCCTGTTGCCGAAGCCGTTCTATTACAGCAACAGTACCAATACCCTGTCCACATCCCCAGTCATATATCTCAACTCCATTACTCAAAGATCTATAAGGAAATTCATTCTCGTCCAAGGCTCGCTGTAGCTTATGGCGGTGCATAGGTCCATAGGCAGCCATATATGCACAACACTGTTCTTCAGTTTCCAACACAGCAGTTCCGTGTCCCAACGTTCGACCTTTACTGTCTCTATATAACCACGGACAGGATTTGAAGGCTACAGGGACATAACTCAATGAAACTCTTATGATGTCACTGATAGATAGGTTGTTTATCCTTTGAATATCGTTTATATAGCCCATACACTTATAGAGTTATTTTCCTGTTATTGTTTCTCCTTTTGGGTTCGCCTTATGGCATTCCCAGTTTTGTAGTGCCAATTGTTTCGTTGCATTCGCATAGCAATACTCGCACAAATGTGGACAAGTATTATATTCCCCTATATCCTTGCTGACGATGCAACCACAAAAGAGGCGTTGACCTTTGTCTCGATTATCACCGTGAGTGGCATATGTGTTGTTTGGAAGAATGATAGCATCATCTGGTAGGGACTCTGATTCTCCAAATAGGTTAGGGACAGGGATTGGGAATATTTTGACTTTAAGAAAGTCCATCAAAGCCTTGTCTTCGTATGCAAAACGGATGATGAGCGCATCGTCAACACAGTGGTTGTGTTCAATGCCAAACTGCTGTAAATCTACTTTCTCTCCACAAGTGGCCAAGGTAAATCCCCATTTCTTGTTGAGTGCAGACAAGCCCTTTGCAAATTCAAGCATCTGCGGCTCCGTCCATTCATGATATGGAATATGACTCTTTTCGAGATTGGCTTTCACCTTCCGATAGCTCAGAATATCTGCATAACTGAAAACGAGTTTCTCTGTATATCCTTGTAATTGGTCTCCTATAAGCTCTATCTTCGCCAGCAAAGAATCAATGGAAATTTCGTCTGTTAGTATCAGCGGGTCAAAGCGCCACACGACACGACCTTTTCCTAATTTGTCAACAAGTTGTTTAAAGGTATCAATACGCTGCTGAAGAGCTGGAACACCTTGTTCCAATTTCTCTTTTTCATAGTCATTCAGCGTATATTGGATATAACAACCGACATTTATTTCTTTCAGATAATCAAGATAATCGAGCAAAGGACGAGGATTCTTTGACCAGAACACAATGAAACGAGTGTTTTGATATGACACATAACTCTTAACGCCATTAAACGGATTCGTCCATGCAGAATAGCCCACCTTCAGTCGATGGAAGAACCAGTCAGCATAGAAGGCTGGAATATCCGTACTCCTGCTTGCAGAGACTATGATTGGAGCCTGAGCATCAACAGTCTCACCATTCTCTCGTTGTATTTTTATCTTATGCCATTGTGCCATAAATTTTATGTTTTAGGTATCCTCGTTCCGTGTTGTCAATTTTTGACCACAAAAATACGAATATTTTTCTAATGAGATGCAAGATAAAGTGAAAAAATTGCTTTTACAAACCTTCTTTTCTTGGAAAAGCGTCCAAAGGCCGAGCGGTGAAAATTATTCAACACACAATAACCCTTGGTTACTTTGAAATCTAAGAGAACCGTATCTTCTTCATAAACTTTCTTAATAAGTGGTGCGAAATCAGCTGTCATTCAGTGATTATTGCTATTTTTGCACATATTCTTTAACATATTTTTTTTGAGATGATACTTACAACTACCCAACAGATTGAGGGTCGCAACATCCGCGAGTACAAGGGTGTGGTGACAGGTGAAACGATTATCGGAGCAAACTTCGTGAAAGACTTTTTCGCAGGCATCCGCGACATCGTTGGCGGACGCTCCAGTAGTTATGAAAAGGTGCTGCGCGAGGCAAAGGACACATCGATGAAGGAGATGATGGAACGCGCCCAGGCTATGGGAGCCAATGCCATCGTGGGCATCGACATCGACTACGAGACCATCGGCGAGACCAACTCCATGCTGATGGTTGCCACCAGTGGAACGGCTGTTGTTATATAGACCCCATGAACATAGAAGACTATCGTGAGTATTGCCTGTCGCTGGGCGCAGACGTTGAAGAGAAACTGCCTTTCCAGAAATTCAAAAGCGGAGAGGGGGTATTAGTGTTCTATGTCATGGGACACATGTTTTCATTCTTCGACTGCAATGATTTCTCGGTGATCTCGCTGAAATGTCAGCCAGAGCGCATTGAGGACTTGAAGGAACAGTATGATTGTATCGGTAATCCCTATAACGAGTCGCCCAAACACTGGATTGGCATCAATCCCGATGCGGCTCCCGATGACTTACTGAAGGAACTGACCCGAAACTCCTACGAGATAGTCAAGGCAAAATATCAGAAACATGATTCGCGACCTCATTGCCATTGACTTCATGGAAATGCAGCTGAATCGTGGGATGCATCATTGTGTTTTGCGGTGCAAAATGTAACGGAACTTGGGGAGATTCTGGTTGAATGAGTATAAGCAGCTGCAGCGGATTATATAATCGGCTATAGCGGACTATGTAATCCGCTGCAGCTGCTTATACTGAAATGGCCTAAATCATCCCGAGAAATAAGGCAGGCCCTCCCCTGAAATAGAGGCGGTTCTCCCGTGAAATGGGATAGTTTCTGTTATGAATACCTATTATGAATTGCACTAAATAAGAATCACGCAAATGTTTGTATATTAAAAAAATGTATTATCTTTGCAGCACTAACAGCCCTAATTAACGAGAACGGCAGATAATGGATGTACTATGGACAAGAGGGAAATAGGGCATCGGCCAGTTTCGCTATAATTATAATAAAGAACTAACATGAAGAACCGAAGAATTTTTATCTTGACACTGGCTGCCATCAGCGTGATGAGCGCCAGCGCACAGCTGTTGCCGTATCAGAATGCCAGCCTCACTGCCGACGAGCGGGCCGATGACCTGCTGAGTAGGCTCACGCTGGAGGAAAAAGTGAAACTCATGCGCAATGGATCGCCTGCCATCGACCGACTGGGCATCCCGGCCTGGGACTGGTGGAGCGAGGCACTGCATGGGGTGGGGCGAAATGGGCTTTCCACCACATTCCCCTCGTGCATCGGCATGGCTGCGTCGTTCGACGATGCACTGCTCGACCGCATCTACACTGCCGTGAGCGATGAGGCCCGTGCCAAGAACACGCAGATGCGACGAGAGGGTAAGAAGATAGGGCGCTATCAGGGACTGTCGTTCTGGACACCTACCATCAACATCTTCCGTGACCCTCGCTGGGGGCGCGGACAGGAAAGCTATGGTGAAGACCCCTACCTGAACGGGCGCATGGGTAGCATCGTGGTGCGTGCGTTGCAGGGACAGAACCTGCCCGAGGCCGCTGCTACACCTTACTATAAATTATATGCGTGCGCGAAGCACTTCGCCGTGCATAGCGGACCGGAGAAGCTGCGCCATGCCATGAATGTTGAGAACCTGCCGGCACGCGACCTTTGGGAGAGCTATCTGCCAGCCTTCAAGATGCTGGTGAAACAGGCTGGCGTGAAGGAGGTGATGTGCGCCTATCAGCGCTTTGAGGGCGATCCATGCTGCGGTTCCAACCGACTGTTGCAGCACATCCTGCGCGATGAGTGGGGCTATGAGGGCCTGGTGGTGAGTGACTGTGGAGCCGTGGGCGACTTTTGGCAACCGGGTCGTCACGGGGTGTCGGCTGACAAGCCCGCCGCTGCAGCCAAGGCCGTGCTCAGCGGCACCGACGTGGAGTGTGGCGCTCACTATGGTGCGCTGCCCGATGCTGTGCGTCGGGGCGACGTGTCGGAGGAACAGCTCAACGTCAGTGTGCGCCGCCTGCTGAAAGGACGCTTCGAGATGGGCAACCTCGATGCCGACTCGCTCGTGCCTTGGACGCGCATACCCACATCGGTCATCGGTTGCAAGGCGCATAAGGAACTGGCCCGGCAGATGGCCCGCGAGCAGATGGTGCTCCTGAAGAACGACGGCGTGCTGCCCCTCTCGGCAGACAAGAAAGGACGTTCAGGCATCATGGTCATGGGACCCAATGCAGCCGACTCTACCATGCTCTGGGGCATATACTTCGGGCAGCCCTCCCATACGGTCACCCCGCTTGAGGGACTGCGTGCCCGTCTGGGTGACGTGCCGTATCTCACGGCCTGCGACATTACCAGCATGACGGCCAAGGAGCGTGCCATCGGAGCCACTACAGAGACAGCCGACGGCAGTACTACGCTGCAGATGGTGGACAAGGGTGAGCATACGTTCACAATCAAAGAAATCCTGAAGGCTGCCAAGAGAGCGAAGACCGTCATATTCGTGGGCGGCATATCGCCCAATCTGGAGCGTGAGGAGGCCCGCACCGATGCGAAAGGATTCGACGGAGGCGACCGCACCTCGATAGAGTTGCCGCAGGTGCAGCGCGACATCTTGCAGACATTGCACAAGGCTGGCAAGAAGGTGGTGTTCGTGTGCTGCAGCGGTTCAGCCGTGGCGCTGGTGCCCGAGATGGAGAGTTGCAACGCCATCGTCGAGGCATGGTATGCTGGTGAGCAGGGCGGTCATGCACTGGCCGACGTGCTCTTGGGCGACTACAACCCGTCGGGCAAGCTGCCCGTCACGTTCTATCGCGATGACAGTCAGCTGCCGCCGTTCGACGACTATCGCATGTCGGGGCGCACCTATCGCTTCTTCCGGGGCGAGCTCCTTTTCCCCTTTGGCTACGGCCTGTCTTACACCACGTTTGAGCTGGCCAACGAGCAGTGCCGTCTGAACCAAAAGGGAGCCTACGATGTGACGATTGACGTGACGAACACCGGGCAGCGCGAAGGTAACGAGGTGGTGCAGCTCTATCTGCATCGTCAGGGCGACACAGCCGACGGTCCTGTGAAGACCCTTCGCGGTTATGCCCGTACTCGCCTGCTGAAACCGGGTGAGAAGCAGACCGTCACTATCCAGTTGTCGCGTGCTGATTTCGAGTGGTGGGATGCCGCCCATTCCGTCATGCGCATCCTCCCCGGTCGCTACGACGTGATGGTGGGCACCTCGAGTGCTGACAAGGACCTCAGGAAACTCAGCATCACACTGCCGTGATAGTAGGTCATTTTTTTTAAAAACTACACGGGCTACAGCAATGCAGCCCGTGTAGTTTTTTTAAATGCGTTAATTACTAATAATCAGTCGTTGATTACTAAGAATGAACGTTAAAGAACGAGGCTTTCTGTTCTTTTTGTCTCTACTAATCTTTTAGTTTTCTAAGAAGTTAGTAATTTTGTCGTAGAAAACTAAAAATCGTGAGACATGATGCAGCAGAAAACACTGACCAAAGGAGAAATGCAGGTGATGAACATCCTGTGGGACATGCAGCACGGAGCCTGCGTGGCCGACATACAGAAGAAGTTTCCTGAACCGCAGCCTGCCTACACCACCATTGCCACATTCCTGAAAATCATGGAGCAGAAAGGCTTCGTAGAGAAACGAAAAGGCAGCACGGGAAAGACATTCGTCTATTCGCCCCTCATGACTCGTGAGCGCTATCGCCGACTGGTGATGAACGATGTGAAGGACACATTCTTTGGCGGATCGGTGAAATCACTCGTGTCGTTCTTTGCCGAAGAGGACGAGCTGACGCCGGAAGACATCAACGAAATACTAACCATCATACAAAACCGTAATCATGCTGACTGACTTGATATACTATGACCTGAAAGTGGCGGCGCTGATAGCTGTGTTCTATCTTTTCTATATGCTGCTGCTGGCCCGGGAAACCACACATGCACTGAATCGTTTTGTGCTGCTTGCTGGCATCGTGCTATCGGTGGTGTTGCCGCTGTGCATCATTACTATACATGAAAAGCCTCACCCCCAACCCCTCTCCGATTGGAGAGGGGAGTATATAGTACTTCCGATAGAGAACGAAACAACAAAAGATACTACTCCCCTCTCCAATCGGAGAGGGGCTGGGGGTGAGGCTGTGTCCGTCATTCTCCTTTCTGGCATCTTCCTGCGGCTGCTGTTTCTGGCGAGAAGTTACGGAAAGCTTGCCAAACTGATTTGTAGCGGCGAAAGGCACACGTTGCCATCGGGAACCCGGGTCAGCGTGGTCGATGTTCCAATAGCTCCGTTCTCATGGATGCAGACCATCGTGCTGTCGCGTGCCGACTGGCTCATGCAATCCGAATCTATCCTTGCTCATGAAGAGGCGCATGTGCGTCATCACCATAGCTACGACGTTGTGGTCGTAGAAGTGCTCACGGCTCTGCAATGGTTCAACCCCGTGGTGTGGTTCCTGCGTCAGGAACTGCGCATTCTCCACGAGTATCAGGCCGATGCATCCGTTCTCTCAAGCGGCTTCGATGAAAGCCAGTACATTCACTTACTGATGCAGAAAGCGACGGGCATTCAGGCCTGTGCCCTCGCCAACGGCATCCACACACCCAAAACTAAAAAACGAATTTTTATGATGCTTAAAACAAAATCAGACCGGAGTGCATGGCTCAAAGCACTCTATATCGTACCCGTTGTGCTGGTATCGCTGGCTCTGTCGGCAGAGACTGTCGTTGATCATGAAGAAGCGGCAACCAACGATGCCTTCGCTGTGCGCCTGTTCAGTGAAAACACCAATGGCCGGGGCGAGAGCTATCAGATTCGCCATCAGCCCGGTGTCAAGTTCTTCCGCAACGGCAAGGAAGAGCAGATACCCGAAGGGCGCAACATTGCTCTCGAAGTAGAGAAGACCACGATGCAGCTCAACGGCAAGCCCATTGACCAGCTCAGCTTGCTTGACCTGCCAGCAGGAGCGCTCAAAGAGGTTCACCTCACAGAGACAGGATCCGACCGCTATGTATGTAATCTGTTGACAGAAGTGCCAGGCAAGAAGACTGCCTATATCGTGAATGGTAAGCAGGTATCGGAAGAAGCGGTAGGGAAAATTCCTCAGAAGGATGTGGTCAGCGTGACGACAATAGGCAGTCGCGAGACCGTGAAAAATGCGCTCCACGTAGAGGCCGATGATGCGGTCGTCGTTGAAACCGAACCAGTCTTCGAAATCTGCGAGCAGCTGCCTCAGTTCCCCGGTGGCGAAGTGGGGCTGATGAAGTGGCTTGCCCAAAACATCAAGTATCCGACAAAGGCAATGGAATACGGTGTGCAGGGACGTGTGCTCGTGCAGTTCATCGTTGAGAAGGATGGCAGTCTGAGCAACTTCACGATTGTGGATAGTCCCAAATCGTCGGGGGCCAACATGGTGGTGGTCAATGCCCAAATGACCGACAAGCAGCGTAAGGATGCTGAAACGCATAATGCTGGAGTGAAACTGTTGCGTGAGGAGGCTATCCGCGTGGTCAAGGCCATGCCGAAGTGGACTCCCGGCAAGCAGAAGGGAAAGGTGGTTCGCTGCAAGTTCCTTATTCCCGTGAGTTACCGTCTGCAGTAAAAACAAACTAAAGTTAGTAAAAAGGAAAAGAGAAGTACCCGGGACAACTCTGGAGGCCGCAGCGATGCGCCCTCCAGAGTTATTACTGGTTTTTAATAGTGTTTATCAGTTGCAATAGTACTTGGTCAGGAAATAGGTGTTCTCCCAGTCCACAATCTTCACCTCTGACTCCTTGGCCGGATGGATGTTCTGCTCATCGAGCACCATCACCTGCTTGTCGCTCTGGTTGTAGAGCGGCCATACCTTTGCCTGACCGTCGGGCGACTGTTCGGCACTGAGTGACGGGTTGCCAGTCTTGGCAAACTGAATCCACATCTTGCGCATGGTCTTCGAGAAGGTCTCGTCAATGACTCTTCCTGTAAAGCCGGTCATCTCTGGATGGTTGAATACTACCGACAGCTCTGAGGCATGGCCGCTCTTCACCATTGGCAAGGCAGACTCGGGCGTGTAGAGGTAGGTGTAAATTTTACCGCCTGACTTGCTTTGATTCTCTGACATACGGATGGCTGGTGCGTTAAAATAGCTCTGGCTGAACATGCTGCAAGTCTTCTGCCACTCTTCTCCTGGTGCGCTGCTGATGTAGCTCTCCACCTTTGCTATTTCTTCGGGCGTCATCAGTTTGTTTCTCTTCGCTATACGGTCGGCGGCCCACTTGTTCCAACCTTCTACTCCGAGGGCAGCCGCAAAGGTGTTGTACTCATCCTTGGTGCAGCCGGCGAGTATGTCAATATCCTTTGCCATGCCGTCTTCGTAAGCTTTCCATCCGTCCTTGGGCAGGAGCTTACCGTCTCTTTCCGGCCAGATGCTCCATCCGAGTACCTGATAGATGCCGAACAATTCTCCCACCTTGTCGGCAAGTGTTCGGGGGGCAATCTTCTGCAGGTCGGCAACGGTCTTGCATTCGAGAGCCTCCATAATCTTGTTGGTGACGGCGATGGCCTCCTCGGTCGATCGGGTCATGATGGGCGAACCGCTCATTGCGATGGCACGTTTGAAATACTTATGTCCTTCGTCAGTGAGTGAGAGCAGAGCGCAGCTTGATCCGCCAGCCGACTCACCCCAGATGGTGACGTTGTCGGGATCGCCTCCGAAGTTCTCGATGTTCTCATGCACCCACTTCAGAGCCATCAGCTGGTCCATGATTCCCAGATTCTGGGCATCGGGATAGGCAGCTCCGTCTGGCAGGTGTGACAAATGCATGAAGCCGTAGGCAGCAAGTCTGTAGGTGATGGTGACGAATATGACATCGGGGTTCTCTTTCACGAGGTTGTGGCAGTCATATTGTGGATCAGTCGTTCCGCCAACTTCGAATCCGCCGCCGTAGATCCACACCATGACGGGCTTCTTCGCTGCAGTATTCTCATCGGCCTTCCATACGTTCAGGTACAGACAGTCTTCGCTTTCCCCGTATTCAGCGGCAGGGTCGCCGGGTGCCTGATAGGGAGCTTTACCATATTCATAAGCCTCGTACACGCCATTGTCTTCAGTATATTGTACGGGAGCTTTCCAACGCAGGTCGCCTACGGGCTGCTGGCCTACGAAAGGTATGCCCTTAAATGAGATGATGTTCTCTGTCTTTTTGCCGATGAAGGTACCGTTAATACATTTCACGGCCAGCGACTTGTCATAGTAGCCGTTGATTTCTCTATAGGTTGCGATGCGCTTGGCCACGTTCTCCTTGATGTTGTTGTAGAAGAGTCCGTAGTCGTTGTCGTGATAGCTGGCAGTTCCGAAAAGCCAGGTGATCGGGTTGAAGGGGCATGTGGCGTTAGTCACTACCACACCGCGTTCGACGTTCAGTTTTGCATCGGCATTGACATCCTTGAATTCTCGCTCCAAGGTGTTCAGGTTCAGCACGTATGAGCCGAGGTTCTCGCTCGCTGGGGCATAGGTGTCGTCAAGTTTCCAGTTCAGTGGGTTAATGCTGATTGCTCCGGGCATCCACACCATGTTCTTTGCGTTGGAGTTGGCGGGTCCCTCGGTGTTCCAGCTGACGACGACACCAGCGTCGCTCTCGCCTGTGGCGAACTTTAGGTGTGGATTGGCCGAGAGGTCATCCTTGGTGACGGCATAGCCAATGACATAGGCAGCCACCATTCGTTTGTAGTAGTCGGGATGGGCCTTGAAGTAGTTCATCAGCACGAGTTTTGTCATGGCCGAGCCCTGGCTGTGGCCGGCGATGATGAACGGTCGGCCCTGGTTGTAGTGTGCGAAGTAGTAGTCGAGGGCTGCGGTGATGTCAGTATAAGGGGTGCCGGTCAGTGCCGTCAGCATGCTGCCGCTCTTCTTCCAGCATTCCTCCTCATGTTTCAGGCTGCTCTGGCGGTAGTAGGGTACGAAGACATTGGTAGAGGCTGCGTAGGCGCTGGCGTGTGCCTTGAATTCATCGGTTACTCCTGCAACGAATTCGGCGTTGTCAACAGGCGCGAAAGTCGGGTCGCCGTCTTCGTAGCCGTCATAGTTGGTTGCGGGAATATAAAAGGTGTCGAATTCCTTGGTGATGTCCGGTATATGGTGCCAGTTGCTTTTCTGCGAATAGTCGGTTGCCGTGGGCACACTGGAACTGCCGTCTGTAGCCGGCTCCTCCTTTTCTTTTTCTTTGCACGAGGTGAGTACCGTCGTTGCGCCGCATATCAGGATGGCGGCGAGCATCCACATTTTCATTTTTCTCATTTTCATTTTTCTCATTTTATATTAATAAATTAGCGTAAAAACACTTTTTGGGGGGCCTGATTCCGATTTTTAGTCACTGCAAAGTTAGGCAAATTACCCCAAAAAAACTATCTCCTAATTGCCAGTGGAATTAGGTTTTGCTGATTTTACAACGATTTTTGTTGATTTTCGAAAAAATGCTTCTGGCTACTGCTTGGCATTGTCGCGCATCCAGGCTGTCACGGTCTGGCCCATGCGCTGTTTGAAGGCGATGCCAAAGGTGCTGTAGCTGCGGTAGCCGCTCTCGTGGGCCAACTGCTGGGCGGTGAAGGGACGCTGATTGGCGACGGCCTGACGGTAGAGCTGCATGAAGTGTCGGATGCGCAGATTGTTGATGTAGGCGTTGTAGTTGATGCCTTGACTGGAGAAATACTGGCTGAGATAAAACCTGTTAGTGCCCAGGGCTTTGGCAAGCTGTACTATGGTGAGGTCGTGCTGCAGATAGAGCTGTGTGTCTATGCAGTGCTGCTGTAGCATCATATTGAGGTTTTGGGGCTTCGAGGTATCAGGTGATGCCACCTCAGAATCAAAAAGCGGGTCGGCCTCAGAACCTGAAGTTTTCTGGTCGCTCAGGTCGCTGAGGTCGCTCAGCGTTTCCACTCGCCACAGGAGATAGCCTACGACTATGATGCATATCATCTGCATGGCATATTGATAGACAGGACCATTGCCGACAAGGGCATAGACGACGAATACCATCAGCGTGATGCCGAGCACCGTGAAGCTCTGCCACACCTCTTTGTGCTCCAGGTCGGCATAGTTGTCGTGCAACCAGCGTTCGTACTGCCTCAGTGCTCTTATTATATATATGGTGATGCCCATGCCCAGTAGCAGGGCAAAACCATAGAATACGGGTGGTGGGGTATAGTTGCCACTGACTATGCACCAAACCGATCCTGCGGTCAGTGGAGCTGTTATGATGAAGGCGGTCCAAAGTGGGCGGCGGCGGTCCTGCAGCATGATGAGCAGCACGTTGATGGCTAAGGGCAGAAATGTGATGCTGTCGAGCAGTCCGCCCACGAGATCGACTGTCTTGATGTCGCGGCTTGAGTCGAGATAGAACATCGGCATATACCACAGATGGTTCAGGGCCAGCGAGGCGAAGAAGGCTGCAGCCCAGCGGCGTAAACGCTTTGGCGGTGTGATGTCGGAGGCAAAAGCGTTGCCGTCACGAAACAGCAAATAGCAACTGGCCACCATGGCCAGCGCTATTACTGTTGCGTAGAGCATGATATAAAGGATGTCTTCCCTGACTTGATTGTACATGATTTTGGGATTATCGGATGCTGTTCTGAATAATTGTTTACTACCCGAAGACCTTCTCTCCCTCGAAATAGGTGGCTACCGGCCTGGCCTCGTGAATCTCAGTCACCGGACACGACAACACGTCTTTGTTGACCAGAAGGAAGTCGGCATACTTGCCTACGCTGATGCTACCCCGTTCGTTCTCGACAAACATCTGTTTGGCAACATTGATGGTCATGGCGGTAATGGCCTGCTCGCGGGTCAGGAGCTCCTCGGGCCACCAGGGGGTGCCGTCTTCACCGTGAAGAACCCCGGTGACGGCAATCTCCATGATGCCAAACGGATCATCGGGACTGCCGCTTGTTGCGGGAAAGTCGGTGTGCGAGGTCATGGTGATGCCTCGGTCGAAGTATGTCTTCATCGGATAAGACTTGTCCTCAATGCCCTTAGGAGCCAGACCATTCTCGCGGATATAGCCGGCTGCCCATGACGGACAATGATGCCAAAGCATGCCTGAGACAACATGCACGTTATGGTCTGCCATACGCTGATAGTCAGATGCAATGACGTTACGTACATGCACCACCGTATTGCGCATATCATCCTTTCCGCCATTCACGTAGGCACTGACAACGTAGTTGACGGCTTTGTTGCCCATCGTATGTACGTGCATGGTCATGCCCTTTTCGTTCGTCTTGCGCGTGATGTCGGTCAGTTCCTCTTCCGTCCAGTTGGCAATACCCTGATGGCCGTCCGGATAGAGCGGCTCCACAAACCCGGTCCCGCCTTCTACCGTTCCGTCCATAAAGAGCTTGAGCCAGTTTGTCTTTACACGTGTGGTGGCATATTTCTGTACGGCTGCGGCCTTCTCCAATGCCTCGTCCACATCCATCCAGCTTTCAATCTCGTAGTTCATGCCCAACACGAATTTCATGTCGCCAGCCTTGTCCATCTGCTGGGCGGCCTTATAGAAATTGTTGTTATAGAAATAGTTACACCAGCCATCAATATACATCGTATAGCCTTCTGACAACAAATGCTCCTGGATTTTTGCCATGTTTATCTTTGCTACGTCAACGGTATAGAGGCGTTCATTGTCCAAGAAGGAGCGTGTGTAGGTTCCAGCCTGCTCCTTCAGAAGACCTGTAGGCGTGCCGTCAGGCCCCATTACGATCTCTCCGCCGCGTATGTCCTTCCCCTTTTTGAGCACTGTTCCGTCTGCCTTCATGATGCCGGCATTGATCAGGCAGAGGGTGTTTGCCAGTCCCTTGTGGCCTTCATCATCAGCAAAGTAGATAGGAATGTCACTGCAGATGGCATCTAACTGCTGACGGGTAGGCATGTTCTCCATGAACCCTAAATAATTCCAGCCGAAGCCAAAGACGGTCGTTGCCTTGGTGTCTCTGGCTTTCTGGACGGCAGCGGGCAAGATTTCCTTGAGGAATTTCTCCGGATCGTTTTCCCCACTGACTATCGTTCCTACCAACGGCAAGGCGAATCCCATGGAGTAATGTGCGTGGCCATTGCCGCAACTGGGCATCACAAGCCCCTTTCCAGTATAGTCCAGCACCTCTGTCTTGCCAGCTTCAATGAAAGCTTTGGCTCCTTCCTTGTCGCCTACATACACATATTTGCCGTCTTTCACTGCAAAGGCTTCTACTGTCTGATAGTTCATTCCCGGCGTTCCGTCGCCTACCCGTAGTCTTTCACAAGTGAAAATCTTGCCATATACCACGAGGTCTGCATGAGTGATTGCCGGATTCTGCTGCCCGTTGGCCTTTGGGGAATAATCAATAGCTGTCATCATGTTTTTTTTATTAATAATTAATAATAATAAAGATGTGAAGGAAGTCAGTTCATCTTCTTACCGCTGAAATACACGTCACGCGGCTTGTTGCGACCGAAGCCTGAGTGTTCTGCTGTGAGCAGGTCGGTGTCGAACACCAGGAAGTCGGCATCCTTGCCCACCGTGATGGAGCCCTTGATTGCCTCGATGCCGAGTTGCTTGGCTCCGTTGATGGTGTATCCCAGCAGCATCTGTTCTATGCTCATCTTCTCACTCGGAGAGGGGAACTCCTTGGCGACCTTGGCTATCTCAGGGCCGGGGGTGTTTTCGTTGATGTAGCGCGTCATCCCAATCTCCATGCCCAGATAGGGGTTCCATGTGATGAAGTCTCCAAAGACGATGTTGTCGCTGGACCAGGTGACGTTGGCACCGGTGTTCCACATCGTCTTGCTGCGGTACATCTTGTTGGCGCGCTCCTCGCCCAGCAGGCTGCACCACAGCTCGTAGGGGTTGCCGCCCGTGCAGCCGGAGTGCCACCAAGGGGTGTAGTTGGCATTGATGCCTAAACGGGCGAAGCGGTCCATGTCTGCGTCATCCTGTATCTCCAGATGTGCACAGGTCACCTTCACTCGGAAGTCGTCTCCCAGTTCCTTTTTAGCCAGTTCCACGCCGTCGAGGACTGTGCGTGATGCCTGCTCGCCCACGGTATGTGCGTGGAAGTCCAGTCCTTCCTTGTTGAGCATCTTCATGACCTCTGCCACCTCCTCCTTATTGTAGGTGGTCGCACCTTTCTTGTGAGTGTCCGCGTAAGGCGTCACTTGAGCGGCAGTCTCGATGCGCAGCGTGCCGTCCATGAAGACCTTGAATGTATGAACCTTCAGATGTGCTGTGTCGAACTTGCTGCGGAACCGCTTCACATGCTCCATGGCCTCTTTCGTTTTCCTCGGGTCGGTGAGCGCAAAGCTACCGTCTATATACACTGGGAGCTTGCCCTGACGGTCCAGCTCGCGCAGGCGCTCATAGACGCGCTCGTGGAGTGCTTCGCCCTCGGGATAGCCGGCATCGAAGACGGCACACACGCCTGTTTTCACGGAATAGTCTATCCAGCGCTGGAGCTCAGCGTCGATTTGTTCGTCGGAAAGGTTCGTCAGACCATCGAAGAGCATGTTCCAGCCCGAAGACTCGAACGCATTGCCTGTCACGTGGCCGTCCTTGCGCACATAATAGCTGAGTTCGGGCACCATGTCGGGCGTGGCATCTGTGATGCCGTGCATGTCGAGAATTCTGGAGTTCACCCAGACACTATGCCCCTCGCCCTCCAGAATCAGAAGTTCGGCATCGGGGCAAATGGCATCAAGATCTTCCTTGGTGAGGTCGTCGCCCTTCAAATACTTACGTTCGAGAATAAACCTGTAGCGCTGCAAGCCCGGATTACTATTGATGTTGGCGGCCATGAAGTCTAATGCCTCCTTTTTGTTGGAGCATATAACGTACTCCCCGGGATCCATGTATGCAAAGCCTATGCCCGTGGTCACATGCACATGGCTGTCTATAATGGCAGGCATGATGAACTTGCCACCCAGGTCGGTCACTTCGCCCTCATAGTCCGAGAGACCTGCCTCGTTGCCCACATAGACAAACTTGCCATCTTTCACCACCAAAGCGGTTGCCAGAGGATTGGCACTGTCTGCTGTGAAGACTTTAGCGTTCTTGATGATCTGATCTGCTTTCATATATGTTTCTTGTTAGTTAGTAAGTATATGCAATTATTTGTCCAAATTCTATTTGTGCTTCAAAGATAGTAAAAATAATTCACTTGGCCAAATTTTTTGACAAATAATCAGTCAAAATCAGCCAAAATCACTCGCGTCTTGGCAAGAACGTGTTGTTGTCTTGGCGAGAACGTAGTGTTGTCTTGGCGAGACCGCATTGTTGTCATTACGTTAGCATTACTTTTTCTTGATGATTCCCACGATGATGAGCAGATAGCCGGCAAGGCAGAGCGCAGGGGCGACGACAATCCTGCGGGTGGAGAAGATGCCGGGATTGAACTGTTGGTCGGTGCTGCCCGGGCCTGCCATCAGCAGATAGCCGACGACGATGAGCACGACGGCGACACTAAGGATTTTGGTACTGGTTGAGATATTGTTCATATTGATGATGGTATTGTTGGTAAAGTTCTTTTCGTTCGTATGCTGCGCTGACGGCAAGCGCATTGCGCATGGTCTTCAGCCAAGTGTACTGGGAATAGAGAGAGCCTGAGCGGCGCTTGGGATGGAGGGTGCCAATCCACGTGAGCCATTCGTCGGCACGGTGCAGGAGACTCTTCACGATGGCATCACCCTGCTCCTCCTGTTCGGTCTGATAGTAACAACGGGCCATAGCGAGGGCCGCTTCCGTGTAAGGCACGTTGGCCTCAGGCATCTCCTGCTGCCATTTCTGGCAAACGGAAAGCGCACGACGGGTGTCGCCCTGTCGGAGCAGCGAGTCAATGAGAATGCTCATCACAAACTGATGGGTGTAGGCCAAGTGCTTCACGTCTTCATCGACATAGATGCCTTTCGTGTTGAGACCGCCGAACCGGAAGCGGTGCATGACGTTGTGGTAGAGCCGCTCCACGTCAACCTCCTGGCCGCTGGCGGTCGGCGAGACGCGATAGAGTAGTCCTTCCAGCACCAGATGATTGCTGAGAAAGGGCAGCAAGTCAGCGCCTAAGCCGATGGACAGATAGACAGGGCGGCTCCAGTCGGCTTTCGACAGCATTTCCAGCACCATGAGCTCATTCTTGTATAAGGCTTGCTTGCCCTTCAGCGAAATCACCATTGTCTGAGCTTCGCCACCGCTTGATGCAGGGGTGGTGATGGTGACACTGTCCGTAGGCACGCACTGCATATCTTCCCGTTCGCTGAGCACCCATTTCTGGAGAATGTCCTTCAGTTCGAAGAGATGTTCTCCCAATAGCTCCTTTGCCTCTGTGGGATGCTGTTCGGCAAAAGTCGTCAGCTCGGTCTTCAGTTCCGGGCGAATGGGGATGTACTCCCGTCGGCCCTCCTGATACTGTGCGTGCTGCCAACCGATGGGAAGGGCGGGAGAGTCGTAGGCAGGCCGCTTCATCTGGTCGATGTACCAGTCGGTGTTCAGATACTCCAGATTGCACACGCGCGTATCAGTGCGCACATCCTCTACTTCGTGGTTATACCATAGTGGGAACGTGTCGTTGTCGCCGTTGCTCAGGATGATGGGATGTCCCTCAGCCGTTGTGCTGTTCAGGTAGTTGGCTCCGAAGTCGCGACAAGTGTAGCGGTCCGAACGGTCGTGGTCGTCCCAGGTCTGAGAGACCATTTGCAGAGGGATGATGAGGCTGAGGGGGGCTATAAGGCTTATGGGGCCTATAGGTGCTTTTATCACCCGGGACAACCAGTCGCACAGTGCTGCCACACCCATGCCGCACCAGATGGTGAAGGCATAGAATGAGCCGGCGTAGGCATAGTCGCGCTCGCGTGGCTGCATGGGTGTCTGGTTCAGGTAGATGACGATGGCCAGGCCGGTCATGACGAACAGCAGTGTGATGACTAAGAATTGCTGTCGGCCCTGCCGCCCCTTGCACCACTGCCATGCGATGCCTAACAGCCCTAAGAGCAGCGGCAGACCGTAGAAGACGTTGCGCCCCTTGTTCTCTCTCAGGTCTGATGGCAGCTGCGATGTGTCGCAGCCCAGCAGCCAGTCGTCTATCCAGCTGAAGCCTGTTATCCAGTTGCCGTGTTCTGCTTCGCCGTGTCCCTGAATGTTGTTTTGGCGACCCACGAAGTTCCATAGGAAATAGCGCCAGTACATGAAGTTCACCTGATAGGTGAGGAAGAACCGCAGGTTCTCAGCAGTCGTAGGCAGATTTCCCTCTTTCTTCACACCGCCCATCCAGTCTTCGTAGGCTTGGGCATGCCGCACTGAGTGCATGCGGGGGAAGAACATTTGCTCCTTATATACATATTTTATATCATGTCGGATTACTTCGTATTCCTGTTTTGCACTGTCGGCTGACGGTCTGTAGATGGCGCGTCCCTCTTGCTGTTTGGGTACCAAGTAGTCGCCCCTCGTCTCGCGCTCCACTTCACTGCAGTAGGCAGGGCCGTATAGAAGTGGTGTGTCGCCATACTGTTCCCGGTTCAGATAGCTGCCCAGTGCAAAGATGTTGCTGGGATTGTTCTCGTTCATCGGTATCTGGGCATTGGCGCGAATGAAGATGACCCCGTAGCTGCTATAGCCTGCCAGTATCATGAGCAGGTAAGCCAGCGAGAGCCTGACGATGCGTCGGCGTACCTTGCAGTAAGCCGTGACGAGACCTCCTGCCAATAGAATGATGTAGCAGGCGAGTCCTGTGTTGTAGGGACATCCCAGGGTGTTGGTGAACAGCAGTTCGAACCAACCGCCCATCTTCACCACGCCTGGTATGATGCCATACAGGATGATGCCCACCAACAGTCCGCCAGCCGAA
Source organism: uncultured Prevotella sp. (assembly GCA_946614435.1). Taxonomy (GTDB): domain Bacteria; phylum Bacteroidota; class Bacteroidia; order Bacteroidales; family Bacteroidaceae; genus Prevotella. The sequence continues at coordinate 48,523 of CAMOGW010000006.1, forward strand.
AGCGCCATGAGTGCGCCCCGCCACGTGGCATGCTTTGCCTTGTGGAAATAGACCACCAGCGACATGGCTGGCAGACAGAGCAGGCAGAGCAAATGCACACCGACGGAAAGCCCCGTGATGTAGGCTATCAGGACGAGCCATCGGGCGCTCTGCCGACCGTCGTCTTCCCATTTCAGAATGAGCCAGAACAACAGGGCCGTCAAGAAACTGGAAAAGGCATAGACCTCGGCCTCGACCGCCGAGAACCAAAAAGTGTCGCTGAAGGCATAGATCAGTGAGCCCACCCAGCCGCAGCTCTCGATGACGATGACCTGTTGGAGCGTGAGCGTATCGGCGTTTCCGGCAGTCAGCCGTCGGGCAAAATGGGTGATGGTAAGGAAAAGGAAGAAGATGCAGCCAGCACTGAGCAGTGCCGACAACAGGTTGACCATCATGGCAACCTGCGACGGGGTGGAGGCCAGCTGAGAGAAGAGATTGGCCAACAGCATGAAGACAGGCGCACCGGGTGGGTGACCAATCTCCAGCTTGTAGCCACACGCAATGAATTCAGGACAGTCCCAAAGGCTGGCCGTGGGCTCAATGGTCAGCCCATAGACGATGGCGGCAATGCCGAAAGCTGTTGCCGCCATGAGAAGGTCGATTCGTTTGAAAGTTGTTTGTTGCATCATGCTTTGCTCGTTTTTTCGGGCAAAGGTAAACAGAAGGATGCAACGGTGGGTGAAAAACTGTCTGACATTTGTCTGACATTTGCTGTCAGCCTCTGTGTCAGTTTCCTATCTGCTTGATTTTCAGTCGGTAGGCTTTGCTGCGGTCCGATTCTATTTCCAGGCTTGAGTGCTGCTCTATGATGGGCTTCAGCCGTCGGATGAGCGTGTAGAGTGTCTCGCTGGCATCAGGTTTCTTCGGCCAGAGGGTCGCGCATATCTCAGCTTTCGAGAGCGAGTGGGAGGGTGAACGGAAGAACATCTCCATGAGTTGCTGTTGCATGGGCGTGAACCTCACCTCCTCGTGCCGACTGTTCAGGAACCGTCCTTCCGCATAAGTCAGACCACCGAACGTGCTGGCGGCGGCTACGTCCTTTCGCCTGTACAGGCTGCATCCAGCCGCCCAGATCAATGCCATCGACGCCAGTGCCATCGAGGGGCGTTGGTCGCTCATTTGCCAGACGGTGAAGGCTGGGCAGTCGGCCTGTAGCTGCAGTTCTTCCTCCTGGGTGGAAAGGGAGAGCACAGCCTTGCCGCGCAGCTCCGACAGCTGCAGATGATTGTTGAATGTGCGGATGGTGTCAGCCGTGATTACATCCCTCTGCTTCTCCTGCAGGGTCTGTGCCAGTGCCTGTTTCAGGTCCTGTTCTATGCTCTGCTGCGTCTGTCTGTAGTCGTGAATGCCTACCACGACCGACGGAGCAATCAGTAGCAGAAAGACGATGAGTGTGTGATAATGCTTCATAGAGGCGAGATTTCAGTTTTTCTATTCAATCTTCATGAACTCCTGCATGAATTCACCAAGGCGCAGCAGTCCGTAGCCGCCCGATGTGCACGACAGCTCGTCGTAGTGTTCCACTTCGTCGGGCTCTATTCCTTTATAATAGATAAGGAAGGGTACAGGCTCATTCACATGGATGCGTAGCTCCACGGGAGTGGGGTGGTCGGGCAGTACGGCGATGCAGACGGGCTCTGCCATCTGCTCGGCGGCTTCGACGATGGGCTTGATGAGGCGCTGGTCTAGATAGTTAATGGCGCGCAGCTTCAGGTCTAGGTCGCCGTCGTGGCCAGCCTCGTCGGTGGCCTCTACATGCACGAACACGAAGTCGTCGTGCTTCAGGGCTTCGATGGCGGCCTGAGCCTTGCCCTCGTAATTGGTGTCGGCCAGGCCAGTGGCTCCGGGCACCTTGATGATGCGCAGTCCGGCATAGCGGCCTATGCCCTGAATGAGGTCAACAGCCGAGATCACGGCTCCCGTCTTGATTTGCGGATATTGCTCCATCAGCGTCTGCATCGACGGGCGATAGCCGCCGCTCCACGGCCAGATGCTGTTGGCCTGGCGCTCGCCACGGGCGGCTTTTGCCAGATTGTAGGGGTGGCGGGCAAGGAGCTCCTGAGACTTGAGGATGAGGTCGTTGATGAGGTCGGAGGTTTGTTGGGGGGACAAAGCCTCACCCCCAGCCCCTCTCCGATTGGAGAGGGGAGTATATAGACTCACCTGCTGAGTGTAATCCCCAGTACCTGTTCCATTGGAGAGGGGAGTAGATAGATTTGCCTCCTGAGTGTAATCACTCCCCTCTCCAACCGGAGAGGGGTTGGGGGTGAGGCTTTTCCACTCTTCTCCTGGATGGTCGTGAGGGGGATTGCAAACGATGTGCTTTGAGCCGCCCTTGATGACGAGGAGGTGACGGTACTGAATGCCGCAGATGAACTTCACTCGCTCGCAGCCTTCGCGCTCATTGATGGGCTTGGCCAGATGCTCGTTCAGGTAGTCGATGAGCACACGGGCATCCTCTGTCTGCAGGTTGCCTCCGTTATGGGTGATGATTTTGCCGTCCTCCAGGGTGATGATGTTGCAACGTATGGCTAAGTCGTCGGGCTGCATGTCGTAGCCTATCGAGGCGGCCTCGAGCGGTCCACGCCCTTCATACACCTTGTTCAAGTCATAGCCTAAGATGGCTGTGTTGGCTACCTCGCTGCCTGGCGGAAAGCCCTCGGGCACGGTGATGAGCCGTCCTGTTCTTCCTTTCTTTGCCAGCAAGTCCATCGTGGGTTTGTCGGCATATTGCAGCAGCGTCTTTCCGCCCAGTCTGTCAACGGCATGATCGGCCATGCCGTCGCCTAATATGATGATGTGTTTCATTTTTGTTTTATGGGGCATATAGGTCATATAGGTCTTATAAGTCATATAGGTCTTATGAGTCTTATATGACCTGTGGTTTCTATATATTAGCGATTGACATGATGTTGGCAAACACGCCGGCGGCAGTGACACTGGCTCCGGCTCCGTAGCCCTGAATGAGCATGGGGTACTCCTTGTAGCGCTCGGTGGTAAGTAGCACGATGTTGTTGGAACCCTCCAGACCGTAGAACGGATGGTGCTGATTGACGGCCTCGAGCGACACGGCGGTCTTGAACCCTATGCCGTCGGCCTGCCGCTCCATCTTGGCCACGAAGCGCCAGCGCTTGCCTTCGGCTTCAAGCACCTTGCGGCGGGCTTCGAAGTCGGCATCGAGCTGTGGCAGGTTCTTCCAGAAATCGTCGAGCGAACCCTCAAAGAAGCTGTCGGGCATGAACAGATGCTTCTCCACATCGTCTTGCTCCACCTTGTAGCCTGCTTCGCGGGTCAGGATGACCAGCTTGCGAATCACGTCCTTGCCACAGAGGTCGATGCGCGGGTCGGGCTCGGCATAGCCTTTCTCCTTAGCCAGCCGGACTGTCTCGGAGAAGGGCACCTCAGAAGAGAGCGTGTTGAAGATGAAGTTGAGCGTGCCGGAGAGCACAGCCTCGATGCGCAGAATCTTATCGCCCGAGTTCAGCAGGTCGTTGATGGTGCCGATGATGGGCAGTCCGGCGCCCACGTTGGTCTCGAAGAGGAACTTGATGCCGCGTTGCAGTGCCGTCTTCTTCAGTTTGTGATAGGCATCGTAGGGCCCCGAGGCCGCAATTTTGTTGGCAGTGACCACCGAGATGTTATGGTCGAGGAAGTCCTGATAGAGCGCAGCCACATCAGCCGAAGCCGTGCAGTCCACGAACACCGAGTTGAAGATGTTCATGCTGATAAACTCTTCTGCAGCAGCCTTGGCAACCCCTCCCACGGCCCCCGAGGGGGCTTCTATAGTTTTGATGTTCGGGAAACTATCTGTCGTAGCCCCCTTGGGGGCTGAAAGGGGTGTCTTATAGGTGCGCAGGTCGATGCCGTCGCGATTGAAGATAGCCTTCTTCGACGAGGCGATGCCCACCACCTTCAGCTTCAGCTGTCGGGTCTCCTTCAGCTGTTTGTATTGCGAGTTGATTTGCTCAATGAGGTTGCCGCCCACGGTGCCTATGCCGCAGATGAAGAGGTTGAGCACCTTGTATTCAGACAGGAAGAACGAGTCGTGGAGCACGTTGAGCGACTTGCGCAAGTACTTGGCATCTACCACAAACGAGATGTTGGTCTCCGAGGCTCCCTGCGCACAGGCTATCACGCTGATGCCGCTCCGGCCCAGTGTGCCGAACAGCTTGCCGGCTATGCCCGGCGTGTGCTTCATGTTCTCGCCCACGATGGCGATGGTGGCCAGTCCGCTCTCGGCGTGCATGGGGAACATGGCACCCGTCACAATCTCCTTCGAGAACTCTATGTTCAGCACCTCAACGGCTCGTTCGGCATCCTCGTCGCGCACACCGATAGACGTTGAGTTCTCCGATGATGCCTGCGACACCATGAACACCGAGATGCCGTTCTCGGCCAGGGTGGAGAAGATGCGGCGGTTCACGCCGATCACGCCCACCATTGAGAGACCTGTCACGGTGATGAGCGTGGTGCCCTTGATCGAGGAGATGCCCTTGATCATGCGGTGGTCGTTCTCCACCTTCTGCTTGATGAGCGTGCCGGGATGCTGCGGATTGAACGTGTTCTTCACCTTGATGGGAATGTTCTTCACGCAGACGGGATAGATGGTGGGTGGATAGACCACCTTGGCACCGAAGTTGCACAGCTCCATTGCCTCCACGTAGCTCAGCTCGTTGATGGTGTAGGCCGTTTTGATTACGCGTGGGTCAGCCGTCATGAAGCCATCTACATCGGTCCAGATTTCTAGCACGTCGGCATCGAGGGCTGCCGCAATGATGGCTGCGGTGTAGTCGCTGCCGCCACGTCCCAGGTTCGTTGTCTCGCCCGTGTCGCGGTCGCGGCTGATGAAGCCGGGAACAACGGGCACGAACTGACCATATCTCTCAGTTCTCAGTTTTCCGTTCTCCGTTAAGAAGGTGTCCTTCACCAGCTTTGCGGTCAGCTCAGCATCGAGCACATGCTTGCCTTGTTTGCGCACGGTCTTGATGAAGTCGCGGCTGTTGTATCGGCGGCCACCGTTGATCAAGTTGCCCACGATGTGGCTGCTCAGCCGTTCGCCATAGCTCACGATGGTGGCCTGTGTCTTCGCGCTCAAGTCGTGTATGAGGAATACACCATAATATATAGATCGCAACTGCTCAAACAGATCGTCGAGCGTTGCGAGCAGTGTAGTTCGTTTCTGCTTGTCGGTGATGATGGCATCCACCATGTCGTGGTGTCGTTTCTGCATGGCATCGAACTCTTCTTTCCAAGTCTCGTCACCTTTCAGGGCCAGTTGGGAGGTGGCAATAAGTTTGTCGGTGATGCCTCCCAGTGCGCTCACCACGACAATCACTTGTTCCTGTTCTGCCTCTACAATCTTCTTCAGGCTCAGGATACTTTCTACGGAACCTACGGATGTTCCGCCAAATTTCATTACTTTCATTTTGTTACATTTTTAGCCCCTGAACGAACGGGGCAGTAGTTTTTACAAGCTGCAAAGTTACGAAATAAAGCTGATATAAGAAAGGGATTTCAAAAGATTAACGCAGACTACTCCATTTTGGTTGTTCTTGGCTATAAGCCAGCCTCTTTTCTACCTCCCCTCGAATTCGAGGAGGTAAAATTGGGATTGTGAAGTGTCTCTCTTCTTTGCCATAGTATAGACTTTTGTATGAGTCATCTGCTCCCCCTGCTCCCATCTGCTCCGTTTGTAAGTGGTTGGAATCCTGTGAGTTGCAGATGCGGAGCAGATGGAGCAGATGTTTTGAAAAATCACTGTAATATGTGATTGAAGTGTGTTTCCGAATCATTTGCGTTTTCATTTGCAGACATTCACGTCACGCCGTAGGCTGTATCAAACCGTCATATAACCGCAATCGTACAACTGTTTAGCCAAAATCACATCATGATGTAGCCAAGATTACGATATGGCTTAACCAAGATTATACTACGGGATTGCCTATATTGCATCACGATTTAGGAGAAAACAGTTTGTGATTTAGCTGCGCAATATTGTGGATATGGCTATTTCAGCCAGAACACTAACTGCGACTTCAGGGAGATGTACTTCAGGTAGCCGGAACTGACGGCACGCCAAAAGACGGCGGGCTTGTCTTTGAAGGGAATGAGGTGAGCTGTGTAGAAAACAAGGGTGAGCGTGTAGCGTGCAAACTTGTGGATGATGGGTGAACGGTGATAGCGCAACAGCTCGTCGATGACGGTGAGATAGCAGTCAACATTGTAGCGTGAGAAACGGGTGCCCATAGTCGAAGCCGGTCTGACGCGATGGGTGACGAAGCATTTCTTCAGACAATAGACGCGGTTGCTCTGCAGGGTGAGCTTGGTGGTGAAGAGCTCGTCTTCGTGGATGATGCCCTCGTGGAAAAGCAGCTTGATGCGCTCCAGATAGCTGCGCCGGATGAACAGCAGCCACACCACGCAACTGTGCTTCCGCTCGTTGAGCACACGACGCAGCAGCTCCTCGCCGCGATAAGGCTTGCGTTCTTCAAAAAGATGGGTGCGCTTGTAGTTCCACGGCAATTCCTGTGCGCCCTCTTCGCGCTTGACGTCGCCATCGAAGAAGATGAAGTCGGCCTGTGTGGTCTCGGCATATTCATAGCACTGTCGGAGGGCATCGGTGCCGATGAGGTCGTCGGAGTCCATGAAGTAGATGTAGTCGCCCGTGGCCTGGCGCAGCGCCTTGTTGCGTGCAGCCGACTGTCCCTGATTGTCCTGATAGAAATAGTGGATGCGCTCGTCGTGCTGCTGCATGCGTCTCACGATGTCGGCACTATTGTCGGTTGAGCCATCGTCGGTCACCAGAATTTCAATGTCGGACAGTGTCTGTTGACAGAGGCACTGAAGGGTCTGTTCCAAATATTGACCGGTGTTATAGACGGGTATGATAATGCTGACTTTTGGCATGGCTTTTTGAAAAAACTTGGCAAAGATAGCGGTTTTGTGTGGTTTTTCCAAATTAATTCGTATTTTTGCAATCGAAAAAATGCAAAAAGCTGACACAATGGAAGCCCGAAAGCACAAAATCGTCTATTGCACGCCTGCCCTTTACATGGCAGGAGGCGTAGAACGTGTGCTCACGCTGAAGGCCAATTATTTTGCCGAGCACTATGGCTACGACATCACCATCATCCTGACCGACGGCAAGGACAAGCCGTTCTTCTATCCGTTGTCGGAGAAGGTCAGGGTGATCAATCTCGACATCAATTTCGAAGAACTCTGGACCTGCTCCTTCGTCAGGAAGATTTTCGTCTATCTCAGAAAGCAGCACCTGTTTCGCAAGCGGCTCTCAGAGGAGCTGATGCGACTGCGCCCCGACATCACCGTGAGTCTGCTGCGAAGGGAAATCAATTTTCTTTGCGACATCAAAGACGGAAGCCGGAAGATGGGCGAGCTGCACGTGAACCGTGCCAACTATCGCAACTTCGAAGCCAATGAGGCGAACTTCGTGAAGAACCTGTTTGCCAGGTTCTGGATGCGTAGCTTGGTGTCGAAGCTGAAGAAGTTGGACCAGTTTGTGGTGCTTACCGAGGAAGACCGTCAGGCCTGGCCGGAACTGAGCAACGTGAGCGTCATACCCGATCCGCTGTCGTTCGAACCAACTCGTCAGAGTCCATTGACAGAGCATCAGGTCATTGCCGTCGGGCGATATGTTTACCAGAAAGGCTTCGACCTACTGCTGCAAGCGTGGAGCAGGGTAGAGAAGGCTTGTCCTGAGTGGCAGCTCTCTATTTACGGAATGGGCGACCGCACTCCCTATGAACAGCAGGCAGCAGCACTGGGACTGGATATGAGTCGCTGTCACTTGGAAAGCACTACTCCCGACATTCAGGCAGCCTATTGTCGCAGTTCGCTTTTTGCGTTCAGCTCCCGCTTCGAGGGCTTCGGAATGGTGCTTGTCGAGGCAATGGCCTGCGGACTGCCTGTGGTGTCGTTCGATTGTCCTTGCGGCCCGAAAGACATTATCACCGATGGTGAAGACGGACTGTTGGTGAAAACGGGTGAGGTAGGCCAGTTTGCCGATGCCTTGATACGGCTGATGCAGAGCGAAGAGCTGAGACGGGAGATGGCCAGTCACGCCTTGGAGAACGTGAAGCGCTATCGTTTAGACGTGCTGGCTATGCGCTGGAAGCAATTGTTTGATCATATAGCATAAGCATGATGGCTTGGTATGAGAAATATCTTTCCGTTTACGGAAAACCCTTTCAGGAAGTTCCCCGGCAGGTGGTGGACGAGGCCCGTGAGCGACTGGCTGCCTTGCAGAGCAGTGAGCCTCTGATCTCGGTAGTGATGATAGCCTACAACGAGGCCCGCAGGCTGTCGGCCTGTCTGTGGTCGCTCAGCGAACTACAGACGAAATATCCCATTGAGATTCTGGGTGTGAACAACAATTCGAAGGACGAGACCGAGCAAGTGTATCAGGCTTTCGGGATTCCTTACTACAACGAGACAAAGCAGAGTCCCGGCTTCGCCAGACAGTGCGGCTTGCAACACGCGCGCGGCAAGTACCATTTCTTTATAGATGCCGACACGTGCTACCCGCCACAGTACGTCGATCTGATGATGAAGAAGCTCACGCAGCCCGACGTGTCGTGTGTGGGCACGCTCTGGAGCTTCTATCCCGACGAGCAGCACTCGGCCTTTGGACTGTTCTGCTTTGAGACCATTCGCGACACGTTTCTTTGGATTCAGCATTTCAAGCGGCCCGAACTGTGCATACGCGGCATGACTTTCGCGTTTCGTGCCGACTATGCCCGTCAGGTGGAGCTGCGTACCGACATCCGTCGGGGAGAGGACGGCTCGCTGGCGCTGGAACTGAAACGGTTCGGAAAGATAGCGTTCCTCTACGATCGCAAGGCTCGTCCCGTCACGGGCTATGGCACACTGAACGAAGGTTCTTTGCTCCAAAGCTTGTGGAACCGGGCCAAATTCCAGCTACGCGGCATTGGTCGCATCTTCTACAAGACCGACCATTACGAAGATTCCGAAGAGAATCTGGTGAAATAAAGGAAAGCGCTTTCTTCTTCAGAACAGTTTGTGCTTGACGGCTTTCAGCACACACTTGGCATAGCGCTTGAAGGAGATGCTATGCTTCGTGCGGTTCAGCAGCCAGAACCAGCAGCGTGAAGCGAAGTTCTTGCGAATGTCGAACTCCACCATGTCGTCGATCTCGCTGTACTCATATTTCCGTGCATCGCGCTTGATAAGCTCCACGAGCCGCTGGTCGTCGGCATTGTCGGGATGCTTGTCCGACACGAAGTCCAGTCGCCACTTCACTGAAGCGCGAACAGCTTCAATCTTGTCTTCGATACATTTCAGGTCGTGGCTGATGGAGAGACCGTTGCCGCGATACTGGAATCCCACCTCTTTCGTGTTGGCCACACCGTGGGTAGCGGCAGCGATGAAGGCGCTGATGTCGTCGCTCTGCCAGCCGAAGGGCAGCTTGAAGAAGCCGCCGTTCTTGCAAAGTGTCTCAGTCTTGAAGAGCCAGTCGCCGAGGTGTGAGTTGCGCGGATTATAGATGAGCGAATAGACCGACTCCCATTCGGGGCGCTCCTCCAGCAGGCAAACGAACTTTGAGTCGTCGTCGATGATCTCGCTGCGGGCATGAAACAAGTCCAGTTCAGGATACTTCCCTATCAGCTCTGCAAAGTCCTGCAGGCAGCGGGGTGTCAGGTTGTCGTCATCGCCCATGCAAATCAGATAGTCGCCAGTAGCGTGGCTCAGGCAGATGTTCCAGTTGTCCACCACGTCGCGAGCTCCACAGTTCTTGGCATTCTTGAAGTAGCGAATGCGCGGATCAGAGTATTGGGCTACGATGCAGTCCAAGTCGTAGGGCGAGGCATCGTTTACGATGATGACTTCATAGTTCTGATACGTCTGCGCCAGCACGCTGTCGATGGTCTCCTTCAGGTATTTGTCCTTGAAGGCAGGAATCGTGACACTGAATTTTATATCGTTTGCACTCATATTTCCGTTAAAAAAGTGTTGCAAAAGTACGAATTATTTATTGAATAGCCACTATTATTCGTTTATTTTTTTAACTTTGCATGCGTATTAAGAAAGTAATCATGGATTTGCTATCGCATAAGTTTATCATCATAGGCAGCGACCATAGCAACACACTGGGGCAAATCAGGTGTCTGGGCGAACATGGCATTCGCCCGATTGTGGTCATTACCGAGCAGGAACCTTTCATCATCACCAAGAGCCGCTATCTTGGCGAGCTCCATCAGGTGAGCTCCATTGCCGAGGCACCGCGCTATGTGGCTGAGCACTGGGGCAATGAGCCGGTGAAGCCTTTCCTCTATACCGATCGCGACGACTTCATGTGTGCCATCGACGATTGCTACGACCTGCTCGAAGGGAAGTTCTATTTCTGGAATGCAGGGCAGAAGGGACGCATACGCCAGCTCATCAATAAGGAAGAACAAATGGCGCTGGCTCATGAATGCGGGCTGAACATAATTCCTACTGAGCAGGTGAAGCGGGGCGAACTGCCGCACACGCTCAGCTATCCCATCTTCACCAAGGCTTCCAACTCGCTGAATCCCTATTGGAAGGCAAACTGCTTTGTGTGCCACGACGAGCAAGAACTGCTCGATGCCTATCAGCACATGGGCATCGACGAGGTGCTGCTGCAGAAATATATCGTCAAGAAAGACGAAACGCCCATTGAGGGCATTAGTATTGACGGCGGACGCGAAGTGGCGCTGCTGGTCAAGAAGTCGTCGTTCCGATTTGCCAACAACGGCTTCGGTGTGTATAGTCAGATCACGCCCTTTGACGATGCCGGGCTCGAACGGCAGGTGACCCAGTTCATGCGTGCAGCTCGCTATACGGGCATCTTCGAACTGGAGCTAATCGTCGATGCCAGCGGAACGGCTTATTTCATGGAAGTGAACTTCAGGAATACGATGTTCAATCATGCCTGTGCTGACTATGGAGCCAATCTTCCCTGGCTCTTTGCCAAATGGACGGTGCAGGGGCATATAGACAAGTCGGATGTGCAGTTGAGACCATTGCCGCTGACCGTGATGTATGAAATAGAAGACCTGAAAGAGTCGGTCGCTCACGGCAATACCTCGCTATGGCAGTGGCTGGCCGATTTCCGAAGTGCTGACTCCTATCTCTATATCGATAATCGTGACATGGGACCCTTCTGGGCCTTGCTGCGACGCAAGTTGAACAATGGAGTGCGAGGGCTGCTCGGACTGAAAAAACGATAACGCTTATGACGATTGCCTACATCTATCCTGCATTCATCAACATTGGCGGTGCCGATAAAATCATTATCAGCAAAGCCAACTACATGGCCGACCATTGGGGCTATGAAGTCTATCTGATCACAGACTCCCAGAACGGACTACCCACGTTCTTCCCCCTCTCTCCCAAGGTGCATCTCATCGACCTCGACATCAACTTCTTCCAGCAGTACCAGTACGCGCCGCTGAAGCGACTGATGGTCTATCTGAAGCTGATGCGCCGCTACCGGAAGGCGATGGAGCGCACCTTGCAGCAGATACGTCCCGACATCATCATCTCTACCTTCAGTCGCGATGCCAAGTTCGTAGGCTTGTTCAAGAAATACTCGAAGGCTGCCATTGCCGAGGTACACACCACGAAGAAGAACATTCGGGCACTGCCCAACCTGCGGCTGAAGGGTGGATTCTACATCTTCTTGGCGGCCTACATCGAGCGGCAACTGAACAACTCGGCCAAGCGCTTCGACGAGGTGGTGGTGCTCAACTCGCTTGAAGAAGACCTCTGGAAGCGAGTGAGGAAAGTAAGGGTCATCCATAATGCCGTGCAGTACTACCCCGAGGAGGAGAATGAGCTGAAGGCTAAGAACGTCATCTATGTGGGGCGTGCCGAATACGAGAAAGCCCCTGACCGGCTGATTGACGTTTGGCGAGTGGTGGCCGAGAAGCATCCCGACTGGACGGTGAGCATGTACTGCACCGGAGCCATGCTCGACAAGCTGAAAGCCAGGGTCCGTGACTACGGTCTGGAGCAGCAAGTGCGGTTCATGCCCCCCACCAAGGACATGCTGTTGGCCTATATGTCCAGCTCCATCTGTGTGCTCACGTCCCGCTACGAAGGCTTCCCCGTGGTGCTGCAGGAGGCGATGGGGTGCGGCATACCCTGCGTGTCGTTCAACTGTCCCAGCGGTCCGCGCTACATCATCACCGATCATGAGGACGGCTATCTGGTAAGAGACGGCGACATCGACGGCTTTGCCGAGAAGGTGTGCCTGCTGATGGAGGACGAGGCACTGCGCCGCAGGCTGGGCCGTCAGGCCAAGCAGTCGATGGCACGCTATGGGGCCGATGTAATCATGGCGCAATGGCGCGAACTGTTTGAACGATTAACGAAAGGAAAGTAACCTCATGCTCAACCGACTATTCAGAAAAGAAGGCGCCTTCGCAGCGGCCATCTTTGCCAGCGACAGGCTCTCGCTCGATGCACTCAACGAGCAGCAGCTGGTCTATAAGCTCGATATCAAGGGGCTGTGGAAGCCGAAGCCCGTGCTCTTCCAGGCCGATTCGTTCCTTTTTGTGAAGGGCGACGAGCTGTTTCTCTTCTATGAGTTGCAGCACTGGGACGATCCGGGGGTGATTGCAATGGTGAAGACACGCGACTTGCGGTCGTGGACAGCACCAGTCATCGTGCTCCGCCAGCCGTTCCACCTGTCATTCCCCTACGTGTTCGAGGACCACGGTCAGGTCTATATGGTGCCTGAGTCGCAGGAGAGCGATGCCATCCATCTGTTTAAGGCCGACGATGCCGGGCTCACTTCTTTTTCCAAAGTGCGCACACTCCTGCATCAGGAGCGGAAGAACGGCATACACTACAACTTCAACGACAGCCACATCTACCTGAAGGACGGCACATACTATCTGTTCACTTCCTATCAGCGCGACTGGCTCTACTATCAGGAACTCTATGTGACCGATGATTTGTTGCACGGCGAGTTCCGTCGGCATCCGTCTTCGCCCATCTGCACCAGCAACGAGTTCGGGCGCAATGGCGGCTCGCTCATCACCATCGACGGACGGTTGCTGCGCGTCACTCAGGACTGCCATCAAGACTATGGCACCAACGTATCGCTCATGGAGATTTCCCGACTCTCGCCAACCGAATATGAAGAGCATCTGTGGCGGCAGAACGTGTTGCCCGCGAACAGCATCTTCCGTGAGGGAGGGCATCAGCTGAACATAGCCCGTTTCAAGCATCAATACGTCTTTGCCACTGATTACAGGCAAGCACGCTGGGCATGGTACAAGCTCTGGGTGGCAATACTTGTCAAACTAAAACTGCACGAGCATAAAGGATGAAAATACTCTTTCTGGTCTATCACGGCTTCTCTGACGTGAGCGGCATATCCAAGAAAATACACTATCAGGTGAAAGGCTTGTGGCAGAATGGCCATGAGGTTCATCTGTGTTACTACGACCGTGGGGAGAACGGCCACTGGCAGCGACTGGTCAGCGTTGAGAACGGGCGCACTGCGGTCACTCACGTGATTGAAGACTACGGCACGGGGCGTATGGCTGGTCTGCGGCAACGCACGTCGTACGGTGCGCTGCGCGACTACTGCGTGCTCAACGGCATTCAGATGGTCTATGCCCGTTGTTTCCAGAATGCCAATCCCTGGCTGGTCAGCTTCTTCCGCGAGCTGAAAGCGGCAGGCATCAAGAGCGTGATGGAGATACCCACCTATCCTTACGATCAGGAGTTTCAGGGGTTTTCGCGCATCGAGCGGCTTCAGCTCCGCATCGACCAGCTCTATCGCAGGAAGCTGGCACGGCAGTTAGAGGCCATCGTCACCTTCACCAGCGAGCAGCAGATCTTCGGTCAGCGCACCATCAACATCAGCAACGGGGTCGATTTCGACAGCATGCCCCTGCATCAGCGTGTCGATACTTCTCGCGAGCTTCATCTCATCGGTGTGGCCGAGGTTCACTTCTGGCATGGCTACGACCGCCTGATAGCCGGACTGGGCGAGTACTACCGAGCCGCTTCGGCCACTCAGGTGAAGCCCGTCTATTTCCACATCGTGGGCGGTGTGTGGAAGAGCGAGATGCACAACTCCGAGCATGCGCCCGGCTTTGCCGAGCTGATAGCGAAGTATGGCCTGCAGGACAAGGTCATCTTCCACGACCAGCTGTTTGGCGAAGCCCTGAACGCCGTGTTCGAGCAGTCGGCGTTCGCCATCGGCAGTCTGGCGCGCCATCGCAGTGGCATCAGCGACATCAAGACACTGAAGAACCGCGAGTATGCCAGTCGCGGACTGCCCTTCGTCTATTCCGAGAACGACAGCGACTTCGACCATCAGCCCTACGTGCTGAAGGTGCCTGCCGACGAGTCGCCCGTTGACGTGGCCCGCATCGTGGCCTTCGAGGAGCAGCTGCGCATGTCGCCGCTTGAGATCAGGCAGACCGTGGAGCATCTGTCATGGAAGGTGCAGATGGCGAAAGTAGTGAGTGAAGTGCAGTCAGAGTGTTAGTGAGTGAAGAGCTATGCGAATCGTGTTTCTGCATCATGCCAATGTGTGCCGGGGCGGCATTGAGCGCGTCTTCTGCCAGAAGGCCAATTATCTGGCCGAGCAGAAGGAATGGCAGGTCACCATGCTCACCTACGAGCAGAACGGCGAGCCCTATCCCTACGAGCTGTCACCCAAGGTGGACTGCGTCAACCTTGACGTCCGGCTCTATTCCGCCTATCAGGCCCCTGTGCTGCTGCGGCCTTTTCGCCGGTGGCAGCTCTGTCGCCAACTGTTGCTGGCCTTGCGCCGCTTTCTGGCCATGCATAAGACCGATGTGGTGGTCTGCACCGACAAGGATGCCCATGAGCAGCAGGCCCTGCTCATGGCGCACACTACTGAGCGACTCGTGGTCGAGGCCCATACGGGCATGATTGATCATGTGTTCTGTCAGCGTGAGGAGACGAATACTTTCCGACGGATGGTAGCTGCGTGGGGCGTTTGGTCGCTGAAGCGCACCATTGCTCGTTTCGATGCGTTGGTAGCATTGACACCCGACGATGCCCGTTGTTGGAGCCCGCTGGTCACAACCGTCTGCCTGCCCAATGCGCTGGCTTTCTATCCGGCTCAGACCGTCACTCCTACAGCCGATGTGCGCAGAGTGATAGCTGTGGGCCGTCTTAATCGTCAGAAGGGCTTCGACCTTTTGTTGCAGGCATGGGCTGGGGTAGAGGCCGCTCATCCCGACTGGCAGCTCGACATCTTCGGCGACGGTGAAGACCGTGATGCGCTGAACCTTCAGGTGCAGATGCTCGCACTGCGTCGTGCCGCTATCCATCCAGCCACACCAGACATCTACGATGCCTACATGCAGAGCTCATTCCTCGTCTGTTCTTCCCGTTGGGAGTCGTTTGGCCTCATTCTCATTGAGGCTATGTCGTGTGGTTTGCCTGTCGTTTCGTTCGACTGCGACAACGGGCCGCGCAACATTATTACTCACGGCACCGATGGCCTACTGGCCCGCAATGGCGACGTGGCCGACCTTACCGCCAAGATATGCCAGCTCATTGAGTCGCCTGCCCTGCGCTGTGCGATGAGCGTTGAGGCTCGCCAGCAGGCTGCCCGATATAGAAAGGAAACGGTGCTCAGGCAGTATGCACAGTTCTATACATCTGTCATAAGCTGAAGTTTCCTATCAATGGCCAGCCATTTCCATTTCAGTCCGCAGGGTTCCAGTCGCTTGCGACGGGTAATTCCAAACAATTCTCTTCTTTGCAATAATAATTCTCTAATTCTCTAATTCTTGAAAAAAACGCTCTATTTCTTGATCAGTTCTTCTGCGCGAGCCAGTGCCAGGTCTATGTGGTTGCAGATATTCTCTGCACCCAGCAGACGGTCGAAGTGGTTGCGCTTGAGAACTGTCTCCACCTTTTCATTCACACCCGAGAGCACGATGGTGATGCCTTCCTTCTGACTCATCAGACACATATTCTCCAGATTGTGCAGTCCCGTTGAGTCGATGAACGGTACCTTACGCATGCGGATGATGCGCACCTTAGGGCGCTGTCCGTAGCGGCTCATGATGTCCTCGAAACGGTTGCCTGCACCGAAGAAGTAGGGGCCGTTGATCTCATAGACCTCCACGCCCTTCGGGATGGTGAGGTGAATCAGGTTGCCGCGCTCCATGTCGGCATCCTCGTTCAGGTCAATCTCATCGCTAATAGCCTTCACGTCGGTGGTCTCGCTCATACGGCGCATGAACAGCAGGCAAGCGCAGAGCAGACCCACCTCGATGGCCACCGTCAGGTCGAAGATGATGGTGAGCAGGAAGGTCAAGATGAGTACAGTGACATCGCTCTTAGGGTTGCGCATCAGCGCCAGGAACGAGCGCCAACCACTCATGCCATAGCTCACCACCACCAGCACGCCTGCCAGACAAGCCATCGGGATGTACTTAGCCAGTGGCATGAGAAACAGGAAGATGAGCAGCAGCACCACAGCATGAACGATGCCAGCTACGGGCGTGCGCCCGCCGTTGTTGATGTTGGTCATGGTGCGGGCAATAGCTCCCGTGGCAGGAATGCCACCGAAGAGGGGTGACACGATGTTGGCTACGCCCTGACCTATCAGCTCTGTGTTAGAGTTGTGATGATCGCCTATCACACCGTCGGCCACCGTTGCCGAAAGCAGCGACTCAATAGCACCCAGCACGGCAATGGTCATGGCAGGAGCCACCAGTCCTCTCACCGTTTCCCACGACAGCTCGGGCACCACGGCATCGGGCAGTTGAGAGTTGATGCTGAAGCGATCGCCAATGGTCTCGATGGTGGTGATGCCAGCATACTCCTTCAGCAGCAGTGCCACGATGGTCATCACGATGATGGCAACAAGCGAACCTGGCACGCGGCGGCTCAGCTTGGGCGTAATTGTGATGATCACCACGCTGGTCAGTCCTATCACCGTGCTCCATAGGTCGATGTGGCCCAGGTTCTGAAAATATACAATCCACCGCTCAATGAAGTCGCCTGGCACAGTCCCCTCGATCTGCATGCCTAAAAGGTCCTTCACCTGTGTGGTGAAGATGGTCACGGCAATACCGCTGGTGAAGCCCACGATGATGGGGTAGGGAATATACTTGATGATGGTGCCCAGCCGCAGCAGTCCGAAGCCGATGAGGAAGATGCCTGCCATAAGCGTGGCGATGGTCAGTCCCTGCATGCCATACTGGTTGATGATGCCAGCCACAATCACGATGAATGCACCTGTGGGGCCGCCTATCTGCACCTTACTGCCGCCCAGGGCCGAGATAGCCAGTCCTGCAACGATGGCGGTGATGATGCCCTTCTCGGGCGATACACCGCTGGCAATACCGAACGCGATGGCCAGCGGCAGGGCCACGATGCCCACTATGACGCCAGCCATGAGGTCGGCCATAAACGTCTGTCGGTTGTAGTTGCGAAGTGCCGAAACCATTTTCGGCGTGAAATCGAAAGTCTTCATTATTCCTTGCTAATACCTATTTTTTATAAAAACGATGGGTGCAAAGTTATTGCTTTTAGCTCGACTGGCAAAGAAAAACTATCAGAAACCTTGCTTTCCTCCACGTTTTGTTGATATAAGTAAAAAAAAGGGAATTGGGAGCATTTGTCATTTGTCATTTGTCACATTTTCGCGGTTTACGCAGAGACACGCGGCTTTCGCGTGTTTTAGCAATAAAAAGATGCCCCAAGTGTCTGCTTTGACACCCGGGGTAGCGTCTTCTTTGTTTATTCATAAATTGAGGTCGCACCGGTTTTCAGTTCTGTGCCATCTTCTTGCAGCAGACTGCGCAACTGAGTGGGCGTGAGGGTGGTCGTGGGTTGGAACTCGTGACCTAGCATATACTTTGTCAGAGAATAGCGCAACTGCTGTATTTCGGGCAGCTGGCTGTCTGTCAGTAAGTCGATGGCTGAAAAGATAAGCCGTCCCTTCCCCACTTGAGCCTCAAAGACTAATGCGAGCCGTCGGTTGTTGACAAAATTGTCCACACTTTCGACGATAGGGCACATGTGCGGCAGGCTGTCAAGCACCATCACACGACTGCGTTTCACCAGGTTCCACCACTGCCAGTCACTGTGCATGTCGGTGGGGAAATCACTCAGGGCAGGATGCTTGGGGTTGCACAACAGCCCCATGGTACCTGCTTGCTTGGGGAAGTGAACAGGACTCCAGAATACGGGCAGGAATTTTCCCTCCAATCCTTTGACAGTGGAAGTCCTCGGCGAGAAGAGCACCTTCTTTCCTTTTTTCAATGCTTTGAGTGCCTGATTGATGTCCGCGGTGACGATCAATTGCCGATTCAGGGGCATTTCCACTTCAGGATACACCCATATATTCCAGCGGTTTCGCCATGGGGAATCTTTTATGGTGACAAGCAGTTCGAGCCGTTGAGCCTTTTCTACCCTATCAAGAGCTACATCCACTTGGCTGCCAAAGCCTTCGGCATATATACGACCCGCCTCGTCGGTCAATTGCCAGTTGATTTCTTTCTCTTTGGGGTTTTCAGAATAATCTGCCACGTCAATGGTGGCAGTAAATCGCTCCTGAGCACGCCACACGGCTTTCTCGAATCGTGCCAGCGGCACCACTGGTGCACAAAATTCCCTAAAGCGTTGCGGTTGGATGAGACCTTTTGAGTCCCAGAATGCATCAAGCAACCCTACAAGGGCGGTACCCTGACCAGGGAAGTCGTGCAGGTCGAGCAATTGGAATCCACTCTGCTGTGGGGTTTTCAACGCCCGTTCGATTTCTTCCTTATAAAGGATGGCTGCGAACCGTCCGGAAGCCTGGAGATAGTCATCCGCACGATGGAGCAGCCCTTTACGTCTGAGGTCGTCACGTATCGCTTTGAAATTGAGAGGGTCGAGCACACCCGTGTATTTTTCTATCTCCCTGACATTAGGATAGACACTATATTGGCCTATCTCATGCGAGATGAGCGGCACCGTAATGTCTTTGGCAGCGGCACGGTAGTCACTATTAAAATCGGGCATATGCTCATCAAACACGCCCTGTCCTCTCACCCATCCTCTGTCGGTCCATTGTGTGATGAAGATGTCATCCTCTGGTTCCTGCCTGACACCATGCCCTTTCTCAAAAGTGAAAGTCGACGTGAGATAGAGATGCCGCGAATCACATGACTTCATATAATGTGTCAACTTGTTGAGAAAGTCGAAATCGGGTTGCAGTTCATTGCCACAGCTGATCATACAGAGTGAGGGGTGATTGCCGTAGTGATGAACGATATGGTCGAACTCGTCGTAGAGAAATTGTGCGGTGGCACTGTCTTTATTGACAGTCAGCGACCAGTTGGGCAGCTCCACCTGACAATAGAACCCCATCTTATCAGCGACACGGAAAGCGGCCTCGGGTGGACACCATGAGTGGAAACGCAGGTGGTTGAGTCCATACTCACGGGCGGTTGTAAACACTTTCATCCATCCTCGTTCATCCATTGGCGGTGTTCCCGTCAGTGGGAAGACGCAGCACTCCAAGGTGCCTCTGAGGAAAGTAGGGTGCCCATTGATGAGCAGCCGGTTGCCTTCAGCCGAAAATTTTCTCATGCCGAAGCTGACGGTCTTGGTCTGTCCGCCTGCTGTCACACTGAGGGTGTAAAGATGGGGTGAAAACTCACTCCACAGTCTCATATCATTGATGGGCAGCACATACATGCCATCCTCTTTCTTCTGAGGAATGACGGCTACCCCATCAAGCGCAAACTGGGCATCGGCTGTGCCCACCACCTTGATTTGTATCTGACGTTGATCAATATCGGGGTATACCTGCACCTCACTGACCATAGGAGCGGCTGTGAGCTTCATCTCTCCCAGCACCCCATTCCACATAATCTGTGTGTCGTTGGTGTAAGAGTGTGCGAGATGGTCTACAGAGATGTCATGCTGTTGTTGGTTATCGATGGTGAGGGTCAGCAAATGTTTCCCTTCAGAGAGACCTTTTTCTATGTAGAAAAAATGTGGTGAGACAAGGCTTTCCTGCATTTGTCCCAAGTCTTGCCCGTCAATGGCGAGCCGGCTTTTCCACATCACTCTTTCGAGCGAGAGTTGAAGGGGTTTCCCAGCCAACGACCGGGGTATCATCACTTCACGCTGATAAATGGCAATGCCTATATATGAATGCTTTCGTGTGAGTCGAGACAGCTGAGGCTTCTGCAATTGAGGCTGAAGCTGATTTTCCTGCCCTATGTTTGCACCGTCGAGCGTATTGGGCAACATAATGACAGAACGCTCTTGTCCAGCAATGACACTCCACGTTCCACTCAAATCCAATATTTGTTGTGCATCAACCAGAAAGGATAATGAGCACAACAACATTGTTGTAAAAATAAATCTCATAACTGGTTATTTCCTTTAGTACCTAAAATTCCGCAGCACTTTAGTTAAACATTTTTATAAGTTCCTGAGCAACAAAAAGTTCTTCGACGCGCGAAGCGGCAAAGCCGAGCGGCTCAGGATTTTGCCATGTCAGGATTTTCACTTATCTTAGTGCTGCAATTCAAAACAAGCAAAATCATCAATGACATGACAAAGATAATCATAAAATCTCAGAAAATCACCCCTTTCGGTGGAATATTTCACGTGATGGAGAAATTTGACTGTTACATCGGCCCAGTTATCGACGGCGAGCTGGGGCTTCGTTGTACCACTTTCGGCTACCAATACAGCGAAATAGCACGCTCGCTGATGAGCGTATACTTCTGTGGCGGTGACTGCGTCGAAGACGTGACAAGCCACTTGATGCCCCATCTCTCGCTCCATCCCACCCTCCGCACCTGCTCCTCGGACACCATTCTTCGCGGCATCAAGGAACTGAGCACCACCAACACGACCTATTCAGATTTATTCCGTAACTTTTGGATAAAATCGCAAACCTTTTGTAAATAAATCCATTGTTTTTTGAGAAAAAAGAACTAAATTAGCAAGCGAATAGATACATTAATAAATAGGAGGGCATTAATATGTTAGGAGTTAATTCACCAAGAGAGCCAATTTCGCCAGAATTTTCAAGAGAGATTCGGTCTGCTTTGTGGCGTGCGACAACGGGTAATCTGACTGCGAATGAAAGAGAGTCTCGCAGACGTGGACGTGAGGCATTAAAAATGTGGAAAGGGGAATGAATAACCAAATAAACACGCTTTCGGGATTCATAGGGCATCAAATTCGAATGTAGTGTTAAAAATCTTTAACAATCGTATGCCTTTTTGCGACTTTCCGAAATATGTGCTAACTTTGCAGCAAATTATCTTAAAGGTGTGTTCTATTTATTAATAAATTCTCTATGAATTATCTTTGCAAGCACCGAGCGGCCCGCTACGTCCTCCGTCGCCATAGGCTCTCTTCGCCCTTCGGCGTTGAAAGTAAATCTGTTCGAAAATAGTCTAAAAGCAATGTAAAGCTAATTGATAGAACCCACCTTAACAAACTTCCATGGTTTTATGAAACAAATACTGATGAAAACAAGTCTGACTTGCCTCCTGACGATGGGGGCCTTCTTGTGTGCCCCATTTGCCTGTGCACAGAATTCTTCAGGAACTGCCGATGTTCCTCATGCTTCCATGTATCTTCATGCGTGGAACAGACAGGCTGTGAAAGTTCCTTTCGCTGCTGCCGACCCTGGTACGCCCACCCTTATCCACTGGGGCATGGACACGGCTTGGGACGACGAGGGCAACGTGCTGCGCGGCATCAACTTCATCGGGCGCGACCGTCTGACGTATGGACGTATCTCGTTTCAGGTGATGGATGCCTTGAATGAAGATGGCACCCTGTCCACACGACAGCTAAATTATCTGAAGAATCGCCTTCGCCATATCTCGCTCACTCATCCCGATGGGCTTCTTCTCAATTCCGACCCTGTTGACATCAATACGGAAGTCTATACACATCACCCCGAAGCATGGTACAAGGTCATCAAGGCAACACTGAAGTATGTGCAGGACTATGGTCTGAAAGTGGTCTCCATCGCTCCCTTCAACGAGCCGGACGTGACAGCCAGTAACCAGGGAACAAAAGCCGACTTCAAGGCTGTGGCCAAACTGCTGAAGGAAGACCCGTTCTTTGAGGGGATCCGCATCTGCGCCGGCAATACCTGTAACAACGACGGGGCGACGGAGTGGTATGACTACATGAAGCCTTACGTGGACGAAGGAAATACGCACCAGTTGGCGGGCGACTTCAACCATTACGCCGACTTCTACACGCACGTCAAGGCCGATGGCAACATGGCGACCAACGATGAGCTGCACAATGTGATGGAGGGTATCGTCGGTGCCAACTATGGGATGGAGAACGGTATCTGGTGGGGAACCGTAGGCCCGAGCCGAGGCGATTTCTGCCTGGCCACGAGCGAGGGTGGTGCGCGTCTGGGCTATGGCGAGAACCGCGCAGCCTGGTCGGGTGCGGCGGTCTACCGTCTGCCAGACGGCAGAATAAAGGCTTTTGCCGGTGCCAGCGAGCGTCAGGCCTCTCCCAGTAGTTATGAATATGTGTGCAGAGACAAACCTGTCTATTTTGACGGTTACGGCCCCGCATATTCTTTTGCCATTTCGTTGCCGGGTGGCTATCGGTATGGCGATGCGTTCCAGAAGAGCGCTGAGCGGAGTGTTCAGGTCTGCGAGGGTGCCGACGTGCCGCTGTGTCCGCTGACCAACGGCAACTACATCATCGTCAACAAGAAGAGTCAGAAGTTGCTGACGATACAAAGTGGATCAACGAACAACTCGGCCGCCGTCGTGCTGTATGACAACAGGCGCTATGCCTATCAGCAGTGGACGCTGGAGCACCTGTCGGACAATGCGGGCGACCTTACGGGCTACTATGTCCACAGCGTCCGGAATGCCGGAATGAACATGGAGACAGGAGGCTTCCAGGTCAAGGTGGGCGGCACGGTCAGCGTCTATCCTGTGACGAAAGCAGAGAACCAGCGCTGGACGTTCGAATATGCAGGGGACGGGTACTATAGAATCCGGAACTACCAGTCGGGCTTGTATCTCGAAGCAACCGGCGGAAGCACGGCGAACAATGCTGCCGTGACGCTGTGCGCCGGCGCTACGGAGGATCATCAGTTGTGGAAATTCCTGCCCGTTGACGCCCCCTGCGAGACGAATGCCCCGCAGACACCCGTCAACCTCGTCGCCACACCGCGCAGCCATTCTGTGCTTCTTTCCTGGGATGCCAATGTCCAGGACAAGGATTTCAACGGGTATGTCGTGCTTCGCGGCGAGATGGACGAGAGTGGGGAAATCGCGTATGACGTCATAGGAAGGGGCATTCAGACCAACCGTTTCCTGGACAACACGGCGCGTCCCCGTCATACTTATTATTATGCTGTGCAAAGCGTTGACTATTCGCAGAACCGTTCTGCACGGTCTGTTCCCGTCAGCGCTTCCCTTGCCGACGAGAAAGGACTGGTAGCGCGCTACGAATTTGAGTCGTCGGCATGTGACATGACCGAGAACCAGCTGCACGGCGTGGTCTGCGACCCGTCGAGCCTGGCCACCCAGACCACGGAGTATCGTTCCGGCAAGAATGCGCTGCTGCTGGACGGGGTGTCGAACTATCTGTGCCTGCCCGTCGCGGCCTGCAGCCTTCCTGATGCTACGTATGCGGTATGGGTGTGCGCTGCTTCCGGTGCGTTCGCCAAGAACAGTTGTCTGTTTGACTTCGTCTCGGATGCCGACCACTATGCCAGTCTGTCCTTGAATGCTGGCGGAAGCATCGTGTTCCAGATGAAGAACGGCGAGACGGAGCAAACGTTGCAGGCCGGCAGCATGGCCGAAGGATGGCACCACGTGGTGCTGACCATCGGCGAAGAAAGTGTGGCCATCTACGTGGACGGCGTGGAAGCGGCCAGCGCTCCTGTGGCGGTGCGTCTGTCGGATGTCTGTCCTGTGGTCAACAGCGTAGGTGCCAACCTACTGGAAGACGTGCCACTGATGGATGGTTTCATCGACGACCTGCGGATCTACAACTATGCGCTGTCTGCCGATGAAATCAACGACATCATTGGCCAGACCATCGCTCAGCCGCGACAGACCGACGGATGGAACCCTCCGGCCTTGCCCGGCAAGGATGTGACAAAAATCACTTCGTCCGAGTCGATTCTCCTGTACAATGTCGACGCCGACGCTTTTGTCACTTATGGAATGGACTGGAACACGAAATCGCTGGCTCAGCGTCTGCCCAAAGGCGACACGACTTTCAGTTCGAAATACCGCGTCAAGGTGCAGCGACAGGCGGGCAACAAGTTGTATGTCTCCATGTACGATAAGCCGAATGTCTATGTGGGTTGCCTGGCCGATGCCTGCAATGTCTGGAGCGACCGTTCGATGGCCGAAGGCGCATTCGTCTATCAACCTCTGAACTCTCCCTCGGGCATCGTTTATACGCTCAGGTCCGAGAGCCAGAAGGCGTGTCTCGACCTTGCCTACGCCTACGGCGGACCGCTGACGACGAGCCATGGACGTGGCTATGTCCACTGGGCCTTCATTCCCACGCGTGACATCACCAATGGGAATTATGCCAAATACAAAGAACGGAAACAGCTGTTCAAGCTGCAGCAAGCCATTCTTGAATCAGGAAAGGAGACGGAACATGCATCGGAGCTACAGCAAGCGTATTCGGTCTATAGTGACGCGAGCGCATCAGTGACGGAATTGCGCGCGGCTACGCGACAACTGCTGCTGGCCACTGCCGGAGACCTCACCGTGCCTGTCGACGCGACTTCTTTGTTTACGAATGCCGACATGCTGGGCAATGCGACGACGGCCGACTGGACGGACGTCCCAACCACCCTCGGCGACGGTGACATCGAAGTGCTGCACCAGACTTTCAAACTCCAGCAGACTCAGACCGACCTTCCCAATGGCGTCTATGAGGCTGTGTTCCACGCATTCTACCGAAACGACGGCTCAGGGCGGCAGCCTGTTGCCACGGCTGCGGCGGGAAATACCGTCAATGGGAATCTGAAAGCCTTGCAGGATATTAAGAAGAATGAAGTCTTGCTGAACACCGAAGAGACGATGGCCGGTGCTGCACAGACGCTGACAAGCGACCAGGCGCAGACGACACTCAGCGACATCATCGTCACTGACCATCAGATGACCTTGTCTGCCAACGTCACCAACAGCAGCCAGTGGCTGAACTTCCAAGGCTTCTCCCTCACTTACAAGAATCCATTTGTCACGGTGCAAGTGCCTGCATCCGGCTATACGACCTTCTATTACAGCAACCAGAGCTTCCTGCTCCCCGAAGGCATGCAGGCTTGCACCTTAAAAGAGAATAACGGCACGATCGTCGTCAGCCGGGAGTTCAACGAAGCCGGATCGGTTCTCCCTGCCGGCCAGGGGGTGCTCCTGAAAGCCGAACCTGGTACATACGTCATGGTCCCCACGACGCGGAAGAAGGCGGTCGACGCGCTCAATCAGTTGCGAGGTTCCGACGAGGATCAGCTGACGTACGGAGGCAACTTCTACTACGTGCTGTACGAGGACGCGCAGGAAACAGGATGGAAATGGAACGCGGCAGACGGTGCCACTTTTGTCAATCCCGCGCACCATGCTTACTTCGTCTCTCAAAGCCAGACGACGCCTCAGGACTTCTACCCTCTCGAACAACTGATGTCCGTGCCTGAAGTCGCCCTTGAGAGGGGTGCTGAAGAAGGACCTTTGTATAATCTTGCCGGACAACGCGTCGATAAATCCTATCGTTCCATCGTCGTCAAGAAAGGCAGAAAACTGCTTGTCAAATGACGGTGCAGAGCGCATCGGCCGAGATGGACCGCAACGGCATCGACATGAGACGACTATTCTTACTATTGCTTATGATGCTGGCGCTCACAGCGCAGGCCCAGCAGAAGATCTATACGCTGGCTGACTGGAACCTCAAGGACTGGGATGCCACGAAGGGTGAGTTGGCACTCAATGTCAGCGAGTACAAACTGGACTTCAACCACCCGCTGCCCTATACAGACATGCAGGACTGGTGGCGTGTGAAGGCCGAACTGAAATGCGGCACGCTGGACACCGAGCAGGTATTCGTGTGCAAGGAAGGCAAGGCCAGCCATCTGATTGGTAAGAATTCTCTCAACTGTGACATCTCGTTGGGCTACGACAACACAGAGCACCGCTTCTTCGTGGAAGTGACAGACTGTAACGAGAAGGCACATCGCCTTTGGGCTGGTGCTGAGGTGCAGGCTGACCGCTGGTATGCTGTTGATGCGGTATCGAAATACGACAGCAAGCGCGACCAATCTACCGTAACTCTCACTGTAGATGGAACGTCGTCGTCACTGACCTATCCAGGCAAGGCACTGCGCCACAATTGTTCGCTGTGGGTGATAGGCCACGGCTTCCCGGGAGGATTCCCCAATGCACTGCAAGTGCGCGGGGGAGTCATCCGCAACCTAGAGATTAGCGGTGAGGCGCTGCCTCGTGTGGATGGTCAGAACCCGCTCTTCACCGACACCTTTACTGCCGATCCAGCCTTCACCGTGGTGGACAACACCGTCTATGCCTACGTGGGCGAGGACAAGGCCGATGTGGGTGGATGGTTCAACATGCCTGGCTGGCTGTGCTACTCCTCAACTGACATGATTCACTGGCAAGCTCACGGCACGGTGCTGCGCCCCGATGTGTTCAGCTATGCCGTGCCCAACGGTGCTTGGGCGGCTCAGGTGGTGGAGCACGACGGCAAGTTCTACTTCTACGTGACGCTCGACCGCAAGGATGACCGTCGGCATGCTATCGATGTGGCTGTCAGCGACTCACCCCTCGGTCCCTTCCGTCCCGCCCGTAAGGACGGCACGCCGCTTATCACCGACGACATGACACCCGACTCGCACCGCCACAATGCCGACATCGACCCCACCGTGCTCATCGACGACGACGGCACGCCGTGGATGGCGTGGGGCAACGGCGACTGCTATATGGTGAAACTGAAGAAAAATATGTGCGAACTGGACGGCCCTATAAAAAAAGTGCCGTTGCGCAACTACAGCGAGGGGCCATGGCTCTTCAAACGCGGCAAACTCTACTACAACGTCTATGCCTCGGATGCCCCTGGCGTGCAGTCCGAGCAGATGGCCTATTCGACGGCTCCCACCATCGAAGGCCCCTGGACCTACGGCGGCTTCGTCAGCACCTCGGCCAACCACGGCTTTACGATTCATCCATCCGTCATACAGTTCAAAAAGAAGTGGTACTACATCTATCACGATGGTAGTTACGCCCTCGACGGTGCCCCCGGTGGTGACTGTCGCCGCAGCGTCTGTGCCGAGTACCTTCACTTCAACAGCGACGGTACTATCCGCGCAGTACCGCTAACGCAGGAGGGACTGAGCAAGAAACGGTAAGATAAACAGGAACAATTACAACGAAATTATAGAACAATGAAGAAACTGACAATCCTATTCCTGATGGCAATATCCTTACAGGCTTCGGCACAAGTAACTACTCCCCTCGC
This sequence comes from uncultured Prevotella sp., assembly GCA_946614435.1. Taxonomy (GTDB): domain Bacteria; phylum Bacteroidota; class Bacteroidia; order Bacteroidales; family Bacteroidaceae; genus Prevotella. The sequence continues at coordinate 76,063 of CAMOGW010000006.1, forward strand.
CAGTCGGAGAGGGGTAGGGGGTGAGGCCGCCGGCTACCTTTTCGCCTATTTTGAGGGCAGCGGCGACCAAAACCTGATGGAGCAACTGCGCTTCGCGGTGAGCGAGGACGCACAGAACTGGTATGCGCTGAATGGCAACAGACCCATAATCGCTTCTGACAGCATTAGCGAGAGCGGCGGCATACGCGACCCGCACATCCTGCGCGGCGAGGACGGGTGCTACTACATCGTGGCGACAGACATGCATACCTACGACCCGAAGCAGGGATGGGGTGCAAACCCGGGCATCGTGCTACTGAAGTCGAAGGATCTGGTGAACTGGACGCATGCGAAAATCAACCTCGCAAAGGACTGGAGCAAGAACTTTGGTGATGCCTACTGGGTATGGGCGCCGCAGACCATCTACGACCGCAAGGCCCGGAAGTACATGATCTACTTCACGCTGCAGCGTAACGACCGCAAGACACTCATCACCTACTACGCCTACGCAAACAAGGACTTCACGGCTTTCGAGAGCGAACCAAAGGTGCTATTCTCCGCCAAGTACGGTTCGATAGACAACGACATCATCTACAAGGACGGCATGTATCACCTCTTCTACAAGGGCAACACAAAGGACGAGAGCGGTAAGGAAATAAAGAACGGCATCCAACAGGCAACGTCGAAAAAATTGACGGGACCATATAAGGAGCATTTTGAGTATTTGGATGCATACGCTGGCACGAGGACGCATGTGGAGGGCAGCGGAGTATTCCAGCTGAACAACAGCGAGGATTGGATTTTGATGTACGACCTCTACAGTTCTGGTCGCTATGAATTCCAGCGGTCGAAGGACCTGAAGACGTTTACAAAAGAACCAGAGTCCTTCCGCAAGGACTTCTTTCCTCGTCACGGCACAGTGATGTCGGTGACGGCAGACGAACTGGAACGCCTGCAGCAGAAGTGGGGCTATGTACTGACGCACGAGTTCGAGAGCAACGGCAATCCCATCATCCGTGACAAACATACTGCTGACCCCGCCGTATTGGTGGAGGGCGACACTCTCTGGCTCTTTGCTGGACACGATGCCGCCGGCAACCAGTCGGGCTATGTGATGAAGGACTGGCTGCTCTACTCCACCACCGACATGAAGCACTGGACGGAATACCCGTCGCCTCTGCGCATAGACGACTTCCGGTGGGCCGACAGCAAACAGGCATACGCCGGACATGTAGCCAAAGGCAAGGACGGCAGGTATTACTGGTACGTCTCCACTAACTGGTGCGGCATCGGTGTGGCAGTCGCAGACAAGATCACCGGCCCCTACAGGGATGCCTTGGGGAAGCCCCTGCTCACCAACAAAGACTGCTTCGCCTCGAAGCACAGTTGGGCCTGCATCGACCCCGCCATTCTGATCGACGATGACGGCACGGCTTATATCATTTGGGGCAACCGCGAGTGCTACTGCGCCAAGCTGAAGGACAACATGACGGAGACAGACGGTGAGATACGCCGGATTGATGTGCCGGATTTCACCGAGGCGCCCTGGATGCATAAGCACAACGGCAAATACTACCTCATTTACGCCAGCGGCTGGCCGGAGAAAATTGCCTATGCCGTTTCCGACAATATCTTTGGTCCCTACACGCCCATGGGCATCATCAGCGAGATAGCAGGCAATTCCAACACCACCCATCCCGCCATCGTCCGCTTCAAAGATCAGTGGCTCTTCTTCTCACACAACGGCGGCTTGTCCGACGGCGGCAGCTACAGCCGCTCAGTCATTGCCGAACCGATGAGCTATGACCGGGACGGCCATATAAACTTTATCCCTGCCACTCCCCAAGGTGCCACGCCCTACCACCACGAGTGAGGGGTCGACTTTTTCCGATTTTTTTGAAAACGGTACGCAACCGTCTGCTGACGCTCCATATCCGTCGTCGCAGGTACCTGGACATTATCCTAGTGAAATTTGTAAAACCAAGAAATAATTGATTACCAATAGCCATAAGGATTATCGTTTTCCTTCTCATGGCAAATCATGACTTATCGGTTCTAGTTAATGCAGTAGATTTCGTATATTTCGGCTTAACTCTAAACTTGTCGAATATGAACGAGTTGAACAGCCTGCGAATCAAGAAAGGAAAGGCAGGCGCATCTAAGGAACGCGTAGATGGGGCTACGGCGCACGTAGATCAGCCTAAGGAAACGACCGGAAAAACGGACACACTGCCGCCGCAAAGCCGTGCGGAAATGTCAGAAATGACAAATGACAAGACAGTGTCATCTCTTTTGGCTAAATAGGAAAAGAGGATGTGCCTATTTTGACACATCCCCATTCAATAATAACAGATTTGTATATTGAAATACTCTTTGGTGTTTCGGCACTAGTTATAATCCTCTTCATCTTCGCCCCATACGTCATTTTTGCGCGAAAGAGCTTCATAATCATCATCAACCTTTTCACTTGTGCGATGTAATTCACCACTTTCAACCAAAAGCATGTGAGGCTTTATCTCGACAATAGTTATACTGGGTGACAAATAAAGTTGTTTCTTTGAGACTTTTTCCATTTTATAGTTTTTTTTCTTGTTGTTTTTATTCTGCTTTCAAATAGATATTGATGATGGCTACGGCATCGGTGATGTCGATGACGCCATCATTATTCATATCGGCCAGTGCCAGACTGATAAAACTTGTATCGTCACTCAGATAGGCATTGATGACGACCACGGCATCCGTTACATCGATAACACCATCCATATTGACGTCGCCCTTCATGTGGGTCTGTATGTCGCCTCCTTGGCTCTCAGGTTCCGATGGGTCGCCAGGCTCGAAAGGCTGCTCCGGCTCTGGTGGTGTCTCTTCGAAACGAGCCGTAAGCGTAGCATCACTATAGGTCATCAGGAAGTTGAATGACTTACTGCTGGTAATCAGCTCATCGCCTTGATACCATCCCAGAAAATCGTAGCCCTGATTAATACCTGTAATGTTCAGTGCCACATAGTTATCGGCATTGACATAGGTGCCACTAGTACGATTGAAGGTGCAGATGCCAGCAGGCTCTGACTGCAAATAGAGTCTGCTCTTCACAGTCATACTGGGCTCGGCAGGCAGTGTGGGGTCGAATGTTGGGTCATAGTCGTAAACAGCAACGAAATTTTTCGTACCCTCTACGGCAGTATAACTCAGATTTTGCGATGTGCTATATACTTCACCATCGAGCGTCCAGTGACTGAAGTTATAGCCCACGTTGCCCGAGGTCTTCACCGATACCGTGCTGCCGATGGCGTATATGCCGGCACCTGATGCAGAGCCCGCTGCTGCAGGTTCACACGTGGTGGTAACCACACAGGTAGGATCTTTGGTATAGACAGCCACAAAATTGGCCGAGGTATTATCAGTGGTGTACTGGAAACTGAGTGCCGTTCCGTACTCCTCGCCATTCAGCGTCCAATGACTGAACGTGTAGAACTGCTTCGGCGTGGTCTTGATGGTCACCGTAGTACCCGCCACATAACTGCCCGCACCACTTTGCGTGCCAGCCCCTGTCGGAGAGCAAGTCACCGTCAGCGGCAACTTAGGTGCCTGAGGCTCTGGCGGCATACCAGGATCGAAGCCATCCTGCGCCCAGGCCATTTGGCCTGAGAGCAGGAAAAGCAACGACATGATAATTCTGATTATGCGATTCATAGGCATCGGCATTTATTTTACACTGATCTTCGTGCTCTTGTCATTCACCTTCACCAGATAGATGCCGGTGGGGAGACTAATGAAGCCATTGTTCTGACAGGAAACAAGACTACCGCCCACGTCGTAGACCTCAACAGTCTTACCCTCAGCACCAGCGACATTCAGTCCACCTTTGGTCTTGCTGATGGTAACGCCCGTCTCGTTGGCCAAATTGCGGATGGCCGTAGCCTCACCACTGAGGCGCAACATGAAGCGGTTGTTGAAAGTGCCTGCCTCGGTAGAGAACTCATAGACGCCATTTGACAGGTCGTACTCTGTGCCAGTTACAAGGTCAACGAGTAACATAGGCAAATCCATGCGCTGGGCCTTGATGCTAAGTATGCCCTTGTTCTTGGCTTTATAGCCCAAGCGAATGTCACCCTTCACGGGTCGCTCGTTGATAGCCATAGGCTGTCCTTCCTCCATCATATATATCTGTGCAGCAGCATCGTCAGCCATGAATTTAGCAGCATCACAGTCCAGTTCATAGCTACGCTGTGCCTTCTCGTTCAACACCAGACGAGTGCGGTCTAATGTCGCAGTATCGTTATCGCTGATGACAATGTCGAGGAACATTCGGTTGCTCTTCACGTTCTCTGCACTACGTGCAAAAGCACGGCTGGCAGCTGCACGCTGGCTCTGTCGATAACTCTCACGACGCTCAGCATTAAACTGGATGCAGTTTGCTGCCTCAGGCTTCTGTACGAAGAAAGCCTGATAGGGACGCAGGTGCAACTCATCATCACCAGGACGATAGGCCGTGTAGCTGCTGCCAGTCCATACGGTGATTGGAGAGGTAATATCTGAAGTGCCAAAGTCATAATAACTCGAATAGGGATTACCCACAAAGTTCCAGCTGGCGTTTTGGGCATTGCTGGCTGAGTGAACCTCCAATTCGCATGTACGGTTGCCTCCAAAAGTTGGAGCCGAGAAGCGCACTGTCAGCGTACCAGTTGTCTCGCTTTGGAAGGCATAGCCCTCACGAGCATTCAGCGTCTCAGCGGTAACCTTTTTCCAACCGCCACTGCCGTTAGCAGCACGTGTTGCTCCATCATAACTACGCCAAGCATAGCGACCAGGATAGGTGCACGATGCGATGGTCACGTCGAAGGGGAAGCAGAAGAAATACCACTTACCAGCCGTCACGGCGATGTTTACATGCAACTCGTTCATCGGCATGTTATTTGCCTGACCTTCACCGTCGCCTATTAGCGAAGCGCTATAATTTGCATCCACCGTCTGATCTACGGTATCAAATGCCTGTGCCTCACCCTCCACGGTGATACTGCCCTGACTGCCGATTGTGGCAATAGGCGTATCGGTGGTAATACGTTCTTCACCCTCGGCAAATAGAATATCGCCATTGGTGTAGAAGGTCTCATAGTCACCTGGTTGTAGGTCGCAGCGCAACACCTGCAGGAACTGGCTCCAGTTAGAATCCCAGTAATATGTATAATACAGGAACGACGGCACATACAATTTGCTCATTTGATAGTTAGTAAAGGTATTATTACCGATGATAATAACATCGGGCATATAAGCATAGACAGTTTTCAACTTACTACATCCACTAAATGCGCCATTTTCTATACTCGTAAGCGTAGAAGGGAGTCGGATTTCTTCTATATTAGTACAATTACCAAAAGCATAACCACATATTTTTGTTGTATTGGGAGATAGTTTAACAGAAGAGACTCCACAACCATAAAACGCTTTCCATGGTATGACTGTTATACCTCTTGGGATAACGAGTTCTCCTTTCAAACCACTCCACCCACTAAATGCTTCATCACCTATTGAAGTAAGACTCTCTGGCAGACTCAGTGTTCCATTAACACCAGGGGAGTAAGATACTTTGAAGGCCCTCGCTTCAATTTTAGTAACTCCTTCTTGTATTATAACAGTCTTTAGGGCAGATTTACTCTCTACAGAATTGGGTTGATGTACACCAACATACCCTTTTTCATCAGAAAAAGCATATTCTCGAATGACACCACGTGTTATAATAAGGTTTTCTATGGGACAAAGAGAAAATGTATATCGAGCAATATAATCTGAACCTATTGTAACATTCTTAAGACTACCACAATCATAAAATGGTCCACCTTCATAGGAATTGTTGTATGATGGCAATGACGAATTTACAACAATTGTTTCAAGATTATTACACGATGCAAATGCGCTTCTCCCGATACTTCCCCCATTTATTTCTATCGTTTTAAGTGAAGAGCAACTTGAAAAAGCATTGGCCGCAATAGTCACATTATCTAATTTTAAACTTACGAGTGAGCTTTCACTAAAAGCATACTCTCCGATGCTGTTAAGCTGGCTGTTCTCCACAAAGCGAACGTCTATTGTACTTTTTTGGAATGCACAATAACCAATAGACTGAACGGATGCAGGTATTGTCAAAGTTTCTAATGTGCTTTTATAGAATGCATAATTACCAATAGACTGAACAGATGCGGGTATTGTCAAAGTTCCTAATTGAAGAGTTGTACTATTAAATGCATTGTTGCCAATACTTGTTATCGTATTCGGCAGGATAAGTGAAGTCAATGCTGTTGTCTTCAAAAAATCCGGGAATACATTGTTCTGAGAAACGCCCGTACCATAATTATAGTTATTGGCTACGATAGAGACTTCTGACAAATCCAGTTCACGTAAGTTTGGCAGTTTGTTGCGCATCACCATCATGTCGTAACTGTTGATTGTGCCTGAAACTTTTAACTTAACGACAGAAAAAGTGTTGTTCTCACCTATGGCCTCCAGCAATGCAGAAGATGACTCTTGAGCAGTGATATTATATGCTTTTTCTATAAAATCGCCTTCTCCTACTATATACATACTATAATCTGGCCATGCAGTTTTGTAATCAGCAACAGCATTATCAGGAACAATAAGAACACAAGGCAAGGAAATTGGGAAAACAGGAAGTGGCACAGTACTACTAAAGTGTATATACTTGTTTGACGGCATATTACCTATAGAATTAACTGTAGATGGAATAGTTATTGATGAAAGATGAGAGCAATCCTTAAATGCATTAGAACCTATGGATTGTAAACCCTCATTCAATATTATAGATGTAAGGCCGGAGTTCTGGAAAGCATAGTCTCCTATGGTTTTAAGTCCTGGAAAAACAGGCAGACTGGTAAGGCTGCTGCAACCAGAAAATGCATAATTACCAATAGATTGTATTGTTTCAGTTCCCTCATGGAATACTATTGAGCTTAGATTAGAACACCCTTTGAAAGCATTTGAAGGGATTTCATCAACCGCAACAAGATAGTCTAAGGTCATATTGTCTGTCTCTGAATAATTTCTCAAGTAGATGCCGCTAGCATTATTCGTAATAAAACTGTGTTTGGCATAGTAAGTTCCAGGCCTTCCTATATAGGCAGAGTCAATAGGGCAACTAATACTAAAGCCAACAGTGCCGTTGCCTGTGATTAGTTTTTTAGACGTAGTAAAATTTTGTGACAAAGAACTAACATTATCAGTAATTATAACTAGATTATAAGTTCCTGCAAAAGGTATCGTTTTCTTATCAGTATCTGCAGCAGCAATATTTCTGCCTATAATGAGAGTATCAATTGTACATACAGACGTCGTGCCGAACATAGGGTCTCCGTTGTGGGTATACGCTTTACCTATAGTCAGTGTTTTATCACTTTCCATAAACTCTAGTTTTTTGATCGTACAATGATCGAAACAACCATCAAAAAAGCTGGCATTTCCAATTCTCGTCACATTGGATGGAATTTTTAGCGATGCAGTCCAAAAATTCCTGAACGATCCTTCAATGGTATTTACATTAGCTGGAATCTTTAGTGATGCAGTCCTTAAATTTCTGAACGAGTCGTCAATGGTTTTTACACCAGTGAAATACTCAAACTCGTCAAAAGAAGACCATTCCATATAAGAATCGAAAACAAAATAATTATAAATATATGTGACTGCAGCTGCTTCGTCGAATTCCAGATAGCCATCATGGTCTTTATCCCACTTCCTCACACAATAGGTTTCTGCTTTTGGTTCCTTGAAGGCGATAATGCCTGTCACTCTTTTGAAGTCCTTCCAGTTGTTTGCAGCGCGATAGGCATTGTATGCTTCGAAGTTAGGAACCCAAAGTGTGGCGTTAGCCGCATTGCTGAAAGTATTAGATGAGATGCCGACTGGGGTGGGATTTTTCACTGTCACCGATGTCAGGCTGCTGCATCCGTTGAAGGCATCGTTTGCAATATTCTCAACTTCCTCTCCTAGAATAACACTCGTAATAGAGGTCATGTCCTTGAACCAAGAGCTTACAGTAGGAGTTTGGAAAGTGACCGAGGCTAGATTGGTACAACCATCGAAGGCATCGTTTGCAATATTCTCTACCTCCTCGTCTAGAATAACACTCGTAATGGAGGCCATGTCCTTGAACCAAGAGCTAACAGTAGGAGTATGTAAAGTGACCGAGGCTAGATTGGTACAACCATCGAAGGCAAAACCTGTTAACGAATTGTTGTCAATCGTGGTAAGCGTAGAAGGAAGAGTGATACTTGTCAGGTTCGTACAGTTGTAAAACGCCTTGCCAAGAATCGTGGTAGTACCTTCTGCCACATCGATATGGGTATTAGCTGGCATCTCACCCTTATAGGTGTAGAGGAAATTACTGATATATACGAGGCCGTCAGGCTGGTCGTTCAACCACTTTGTATTGTAGAAAGCCTCTGAGCCGATGGAGGTGACGGTGCTGGGAATTGAAATGGTAGCCAGAGAGGTGCAGCCCCAGTAGTCCTGCCAACCAATGACTGTCACGCCTTCAGGAATCGTCACCTTGGTCAGACTCTCGCAATTGCCAAAGGCAGCAGAATATGGCGACTCCGAATTGATAGTATTAGGCAGTGTTACTTCCGTCAACTTCTTGCAATTATGGAAGGCGCGAGCGCCTAACCGTACGACCGTGTATTCCTTTTCATTATTCGTTACCTTCGAAGGAATGGTGATACTTCCCTCATAGCTATCATCGATAGCCGGGAAATAATTGTTTGCAGCCACTACATACTTTCCCACTTGAACAGTCTTATCTTCTTCACTGATGATGGTGAAGAACATATCGACACCTTCTAAAGAAGACGCTGTAAATACATCATTGTCAGCTGCTTTTGCCGTAACACTGGCGAAGAGGGCCAGCAGCACAAGAATGAATTGTTTGGTTTTCATATTATTTTATGTTTTTAGTTAATACTTTATTTGATGACCATTTTGCGCGTACCTTTTATGTAAATACCACGCTGCAATTGGCTGTTGCTATTGATAAGACGACCTGAGAGATCGAAGATTCGGCTATCGGTAACCATCTCAATGTTATTGGCATCGATGCCTGTGCTCTCGTCGAAGTTGAAACGGAACGCACGTGCATCTCCTGCTGATGGCGTGAGGTAGCAACGACCGGCGGGCAAGTTGAATTCAGCACCCTCGGCATCGTAGAACTTAGGATCACCTTCCTTACCCTGATTCTGCAGGATATAGCCCGTGTTGACCACTGTATTGGTAAGCACGCCTGTGAGATATCCGTCAGCAAAGACATCGGTGACATTGGTAGCATCAGGCAGGGTGGCTGTACCTACAAGCGAGCCTGAATAGCCGCCCTTGGCAAAGACGATGTAAGGCTTGCAGGCTTCAATGCTGGATGCAGGTGTCAGCATGAGCAGGTCGCCCTCGGTGGCATTACAAGTATAAGCTGTCAACCCCTGAGGCAGATCGGCATTGAAGGGCAGGATGAGCGTTCCTACCTTATTCACAGAAGACACATTTACTGGGATTGTGCGCTCAGTGGGAATTCCAGTAGCGAAAGGCCGACAAGCATAGTCCTCCGGAACATATTTCTCCTCGGCCTTTGTCGTGAGATTCATACCAGACAATTTGACAATGGGTTTAGGAGAGAAGCAGGAGGCGAAGTAGTCTGCATCAACAGAGACATACACATAGAACAACTCACCAGATGTGCTTTTGAACTCCGTATTCGTATTCGAAATGCAGGCAACACGCAACTGATGGGCATTAGGCATACTCGCTGAGACACTATGACTGTTAGCGCCAGTACGATTATTGATTGTGTAGAGGTCTTTGTTTGGAGCAATGTCAACCCAGTAAACAGGACCATCGTCATATTTCACATTAATACCAGTAGGTAGGAATATATCAAGGTTATAGGCAGTGTAAATACGAGAGCCTTCAAGGCTGACGGTAAACACGTAACAATCATTGTCTGCGTCCCATTCCAAGTCGCTTACTGTAAATTTGTCGGTGGTGGGTGTTTGTGCCTCTGCTACCCTTGGCAGCATCAGGCACGCCATTACAAATAGTAGAATCTTTTTCATATTTTTTTTGTTTAAATTATTATAGTACGGTTTGTTAGACATATCACATGGCCTTAAAATTATATTATTAAAATGCAAAAATACAGTTTTTTACATAACATAAGGACGATACAATTGGTTCTTGTTTGGTTCTTTTTATTTCTGTTCTTGCACAATTAACAAGAGTTGTGTACTTTTGCAACACAAAAGGAATCCTTTCGGAATGGAAAAGAAACAGGAAGAGCTAAAACACCTGACGGAACTGGTTCTTGGCATCAAAATAAGAACGCCCAAGGACTTTGAACTGCTACAGAAAGAAATACAGCAGAAGACAGGACAACCATTAAGTCTGTCTACGCTAAAGCGTTTCTGGGGATATGTGGACAAGGACAACGTGGACTACAAGGTGCGAGTGACCACGCTCGACATTCTTGCACAATTTGCCGGATTCCATAACTGGGTATCTTTCTGTCAGACAAACCTTGAAGAGGGTGATGAGAGTGGCACCATGGCTTATCGCAACCTGTATCTGAGTGATCTTCAGGTAGGCACCCACATCATTCTTCGCTGGATACCCGACCGCATAGTTACCATGCGCTATGAAGGCGACGACTTGCTAACCGTTGTAGAATCAATAGGCAGCAAATTGCGACCTGGTGACACGTGTCGTTGTATGCATATCGTGGAAAACACACCGCTGACACTCTTTTCACTTGTTAGAAACGGCGAACTGATAGGCAACTATATCTGCGGAAAAGAACATGGTGTAGTTTTCTCTGTTCGCAAATAATCTTATTTTTCTTCAATTGGCTGAAGGTTGAGTTCGCTCCACCCTTTTGCGTTTTGATAGGCTGCCAGAGACTTCGCAGGCACACGAATCACGCCATGGAAAGAACTATCGACAATGGTAGAAATCTTTGGGGGCTTTGGTGCCAGCACCTTGATTTCCTCCAGTGATTCACACTTATAGAACAGATATTCGCCTAACAACTTGACCTGAGCAGGCAATGTGATGGTGTGCAATGAACGGCACCGAAAGAAAACTCCACGACCTATACGTTGTAGCGTGTTGGGCAATTGTACATTCTCCAGACTGTCACAACCTGCAAAGGCATCTTGTCCTATGGAAATAACACCTTCTGGCAAATTGATTGCTCGCAGCGATACACACGCCACAAAACAGTTGCGAGGCACCATGGTAGCCGATGCCGGCCAACTGACATTGGTGAGACTACGGCAACTGGCAAAGGGCTCATAGTACAGATTGCGCAATGAAGGGGGGAGGTACAGCCCTTTAATGCGGCAGCAGTTTCGCAGGGCGCTGTTATTGATGGTAGTGATAGTAGGCGGAATATGGATATTTGTGATTAGTGAACACTCACGAAAGGCATTGGCTGCTATCTCGCGGATATAAAAGGTCTCACCATGGAAGGTAACCGATTCGGGTATCACAATATCTTTTTCGTAGGGAAATCCATCCTCGGGCGCAGGTATCACAGCTGCCGAGTGGTTTGCAACTGATATTACACGAAAGTAGAACGTGTCAAGGCAGGTGGTATCAACAAACTCAGTACCATCGACAATTGCAGATGTATTAGGCTTCCAAAAAGATTGCCATGAGAAAACAGCAGCCAGCAGGAATAATAGTACCAACAGCAGAAACCATTTCCTACCACTACTTCCAACATTCCGTTCATCCAACAGGGTTAACAGCTCATCTACAGACTGAAATCGGTCCTCCTTGCGTTCTTTCAGACAACGTGCCATCATTTTCCGAAAAAGCGACTGCTGAGGCGACAACCATTCAAGTATCTTGCCAAGGGAATAGATATCGGTACGGGCATCTACGTCATAACTGCCGTCCTTCTGCTCTGGTGCTGCATAAGCAGCGGTTTGCCCCATCAGGTCTGGGCGGGCATCAATATAGCTGCATCCCAAATCAATAAGACGCACGTCGTGATTGACATCGGTGAGCATGATGTTTGATGGTTTCAAGTCGAGATGCAGGGCCTGATGGCTGTGCAGTTCGTGGAGTGCCATACAAAGTTGGCTCAGAAACTTCCGCAGATTGTTTGATTGTGAGAAATAGTCGGGATGCTTGTTGACAAACTCATCGAGGGTTACTCCATTGACATAGTCCATCAAGACACTACATTCGCTGGGGGTATCGATAAGTTCGTGATAGCTAACAATATAATCACAATGAATCGAGGAACCCAAAGCATACTCCTTTTGCAGCACCTCATGATAGAACATCTGCTGCATATACTCTGGGCGCAAGGATTTAAGGAAGAAGTACTCGCCATTTCTGAGCACCTTGTAGAAAAGGTGCTGCCTACTGCCTGAACCAAGGCGTAGCTGTTGTACAGCTTCTTTCTGATGTCCCTTAGGCACAAAGAAGAATGACGATTCGGAATAATCCTGATTCACGACTGTTCTATTATGATAGGCTGCAAAATTACACTTTTATTCTGAATATGCCATCATTTATGTTTAAATTTCTTGCATGTTTTATTTGATCATTACTTCTAGCAAAACAGGAAATGTTGGTTGATATATTCACATATATCACGTACCAGCTTCCTTTCAAATCTATTAAAACTCCTCCTAGAGACTTGTGTAATATTGTATAGACAGAATTGCAAAGTGTGGCAGTCCATACAACAATGTAGTTCTGACTATACTATTTTACAAACTCGACGACTTTGGTTTTCAAGACAGTAAGAACCAGACACTAGGACATATTAGCATAAGAACATATTTTTTTCTAGGACATAGTAACATAAGAACATATTTTTTCTTTGACATAATAACATAAGAACAGATAATGATTCGTCCAGTCTGATATTTGCGTCAAATATTTATGTTCTTCTGTTATTCTGTCTTTAAAAATCCCATATCTGTTCTTCTGTTATTATGTCTTTAAAATCCCATATATGTTCTTCTGTTATTCTGTCTTTAAAAATCCCATATCTGTTCTTCTGTTATTATGTCTTTAAAATCCCATATCTGTTCTTCTGTTATTTTTCGTGTTATTTGTTTCGTGATTCCTTTTTTTATTTTCCTTTCTTGTTCTTCGGCAGTTTTGTCAGCTTGTAACTCAGGTGGAGCATCAGGTAGCGCGGAAGCGTGTTGTTGACCGTTTCGGTGCGCCCCTGTCCGTTGATGAAAATGAGTGTCGATGACAGCTGTCCCAAGAGGTCGAACCCTTCGAGGCGAACCGTGAGACGGTCTTTGAAGAAACTGCGCGCGATAGAGGCATTCCACACCAGGTCGTTGGTGTTCAGCTCGGCTGAGCCGTAGCCTCGGCGCGAGAACATCTTCAGGTCGGTGGCCAGTGTGAAGCCCTGCAGCCATCGGGGCAAGCGGTTCTCGTCGTTGCGCTTGAAGTTGTAGTTGGCGGTCAGCCCATATTGAAAGTTCAGGGCATTGATGGGCGTGATGGTGCCTTCCTGATTGGTGGTGTGGCGATACTCTATGTAGGTGGGCAGGCTGAGCGACAGGTTGCCTAAGGTGTAGCTGAGGGTGAGGCGGTTCTCGATGTAGTAGTTGTTGACGTGGGTGAGGGGCTGCTGTTGCATAGCGGAAGCCCCGACATTCGTAGCGGAAGCGGTGGCAGCCGGAGAGGCGGTGGTGGCAGCAATGTCAACGTGGCGCGTGTAGTCACCGTGGGTATAGATGTTCATCATGAGGCGCTTGGGCTTGTCGAGCGGCATGTTCAGGAAGTTGAAGAAATAGGTCTGCCAGTTGCCTTCCACGTTCTCGGGGCGGTAGGTGGTGATGCCGGTAGTGGCATCGTAGGTCTGTCCTTGCGACACCTGATGTCGGAAGAAGCGCAGTCCGCCGCCGATGTTGTGGGAGATGCGTTTCTCGCGCCAGTTGCGGTTCATGCTGAACTGCATGCGGTGGTTGGTGGCGCCGCGCAGGTTCGGGTTGCCGTAGCGACGTATGAGCGGATTCTCGTTGTTCAGGATGTTCACCTTCTGGAACAGGTCTGGCGTCTGAAACTCAATGCCGTAGAAGAAGTTGATGCTTCGGCTCCAGTTGTGCGATGCCAGCTGGACGTGCAGTTCGGGCGACATGGTCCAGCAGTGCTGCACGAGCGATGTATCGACGTAGGCACTACGGTAGTCGAGCCGTTCGTTCACGTTGTAGAAGTGCATCTGGTAGAAGGCGAGTATGTACTTGCCGTCGGCTTCGTGCTGAAAGCCGGGCGTGATGTCCAGTCGGTTCTCCACCCGGCGGTGCGTGCGGTCGTAGTTGTTCTGCAAGTCGAGCGTGTCGGCCAGGAACAGCTCATTGGTGTTCTCGCGCTGACGGAACAGAAAACGGTATTCGGCGTAGAGATAGAAGCCGCTGGGCCATGTGATGCGATAGAAGGGCGATACGGCTCCATAGTTTGTGCGCGAAGGTGTGCGCCCGTGTCGGTTCAGTATGCTGTTGAACGTGGGCGTAAGCTGATAGCGCAGTTGTTGTTCCGACTCGTTGTACTTGTGCTCGTGTGAGTGCTTAAAGTTCAGGTTGAAGCCTGTGCCGTCGCCTGATGGCAGCTTGTAGTTGAGCGATGTGTTCGACCAGATGTCGGTGCTGTTCTGCGAACTCTCTTCCTGTCGGAGCGCACTGTTGACCAGCATCTGCTGAACTTCGACACTGAGCGAAGCTGAGAAAATGCTGTCGAGTAGGTCGTTGACGCTTCCGTAGCGTGCGGGGTCGTTCTGGAACTGTGCCGACCGGTTGCGCACCGTCTGGTCGCCCTCAGTATAGGTGAAGCCAGTGCCGTTGTAGAGGAAGAAGGGCTTTTGCAGCTGGAAGTTGTTTTGCACGTTGATGCCCAGGCTCTTCGTCTTGTTCTGGTTGGAGCTGCGCTGATAGGTAGAGGGCGCATTGGTATGGAACTGCTCGGCGCTCGACAGCTGCGTGTCATGGTTGCTTATCCATTGGACATTTGCCTGTGCATGCTCTCGCCAGCGCTTGTCCTTCTCGTCGATGAGCAGGTCGATGCCGCCCATGCGGTTCTCATGTTCGCCCGATGGCATGTTGCTGGGACTCCACTCACCGTCGCTGCCCGGTCGGCGGTTCTCGTTCACGTTGTTCATGTTGCCGAAGATGCTCAGTCGCGAGTTATTGGTGTAGCGCATGCCGAAGAGACGGGCAAGGTAGCGTTCGCAGAACTCCCTGCTGAACGGCTTTCCGCCAGCCACTTCCACATTTCCCAGATAGCCCTGGTTGTACTCCCGTTTCAGCTTCACGTCCATCACGAAGCGCTTCTTCTCCACGTCCTGACCGTAGTATTTGCTCAGGTCGGTGGTCTTGCGGTAGGTCTGCACCTGCTTCACGGTGTAGGCAGGCAGGTTGTCGAGCATCACCTTGTTGTTGCCTTTGAAAAAGTCCTTTCCGTTGAGCAGCAGTTCGTCAATCTGTTCGCCATGCACCAAGATGCGTCCGTCGTCTTTCAGCTCCACACCGTCCATCTGGCGGATGAGGGCATCGAGCATGGAGCCGTCGGGTATGTTGAAGGCATCGGCGTTGAACGTGATGGTGTCGCCCCGATAGAACATTTTCACGCGGGTCTTCTTCACCACTACTTCGCCCAGCGTGCCGCCCGAAAGGCTCTCATTGGAGGCTTTCGGCTTCATGAGGTGCCACGGGGCATCGAAGTAGGTGTTGCGCGAGATGCGCTTGATTTCGAAGTTCACGTAGGTAGTCTCAAAGTCGGGATGCTCGGCCCGGATGATGAACTTCTGCGGACGGGCAGGCACTTTCAGCCGATAGCCTGCATCGTTCTTCGTGGCCTGCCAGTTGCCCATGTTGAACGTGCGCAGGGTGTCGATGACTGAGGAGTCTGGGCGCATCACGGTGATGAGCGCGTTGGGGATGCCCTCACGGGTGAGGAAGTTCTTTACGTGGCCCCATAGTGAGACGGTTCGCTCTGTGGGGGATTGTTTCTTGTCCTGTGGCTCGTTCTGAGCGAGCATAAAAGTGGCTGTATTGGCCAGCAGGGCCAGCAAAAGGAGTCTTTTCATAAGGCAAAAATAGTGATGACTATATCGGAATAGGAAAATCGTTATTTTTTCATAAGGCTTGTAATTACTGCCTTATGCTCATCGTATCAACAGATTCTTTAGTCGGCGGTTTCATGTCCTCTGTTCGCAGCAGGGCTTCGGGCTTTCCGTAGTCTATCTGCTCATAGGTGAGCGGTGTGGCTAACAGACGGCGCACGGCATAAGGCATGCTGATGCGGGTGTAATGCTTGGAGCCATCGAGCACAAGGTGATTGGCGTTGATCAAGCGGTACTGGACGGGGGCTTCCGCATGGAACTGCAACCAGTTCTTCTTTGGCAGTTTCAACTTGCCGCAGAAGGCATCACCGCCGCCGTGAAAGGTGCGTGTTCCCTGCTGGGGAGCAATATGGAACAGCATGAACAGCGTGTCGCTGACGAGTAGGTATCGCTGAGAATCGTGTTCACTTTTCCATACACCGTTGAGATGGTGGGAAGAGTGAGACTGATGGGTGTTGTCGGCATGCACCATGATTTCGAACAGATTGCGCAGGTCTTCATCGACGGGCATGCGGCTCCACTGATCGGTAATCTCAGGACCTTTCATTAAGGTCATCTGGTAGGGCTTTCGCGTCCACTTCACCTCGACGGTGTTGTCGCTGATGAAGTGGTAGCGTTCGGGATTGCCGTCAGCATCGACCAGCGTGTCGCCCTTCAGGCGCGACTCGCTGAAGGAGAAGCCAAAACTGAGCGCCTTGCCGTCGCGTGCATGGTAGTGAATGGTGAAGAACGTGTCGTAATTGCGGAACCCAATCTGGCGGAAAGGCAGATAGACCTCAGTGTTACTGCCCGTGTTCTTCACCAAGTCTAATGTCCACCAGCCCATGAGCTGATGCTCGCGCCGTTTCTCGTTGTTCTGGCAGGCCACGACAATGGTCATTGACAGCACCATGATGGCCAGCAGTGAGGAGACCACTGCGCGACGCACATTGGAACGGGCATTGATGTCGCTGTTCATGAATGCCACGCGATGGGTGACGGGCTTGTGGCCAAAGGCGGAAAGAATCCATACAGGACTGCCACCCAGCATTGAGGCACGCAGCAGGGAATATTGATAGGCAGTGCGGTCAACGCCCTGGCGGAGCACGTCGCCATCGACTTGCAGCTCCTGCTGCAGGCGCATCTCGCGCAACAGCAGCCAGCAGAAAGGATTGTACCAGTTCACGGCCAGCAACACCTGGAACACGCAGAGCCACAGGAAATGATGCCGCTTGACATGGGCCAGCTCATGCAAAGTCATGAAGCGGCGCATCTCGTTGTCGAAGTTGCGAGGAATGAACACGTTGCGCCCGAACGAATAAGCCTCGGTGTCGTCGGTGGAATAGAGGCGGACGTGAGACTGATAGCCCACCAAGTCCTTTTGCCGTCTGAGCATAAAGAGCCGTGACAGCTGCCACACCAGATGGAGCAACATGAGGCAGCAGCCTGTCAGCCAGAGCCATCCGAACAGTTGAGAGACATTGTGCAGGAAAGGACGGATGGTAGGACTGCCGGTTGCGAGTGGCTGCTGGGCTTTCACCTTGAGCGAAGGAGTGGGCTCGTCGGCCATGCCAACCACGGATATGGGACTCACCGAGGTCTCTTCGGGCTCCACCAACAGCTCAACAGCCGTGTCGAGCTCCACCCATCGCATGGGGCTCACCAGTGAGACAACAGTAGTCACAATCATCGTGGTAAAGATGAAGCCTATCGCCCAATGGGCCGAGCACTTCAGTCGCACCACGCTGAAATAGATGAGCGTGAACAGGGCGCACACCACAATGGCAGCTAAGGGATAGAGACCGGGAACGAGCGTGTACATGATGGCAGATAGAAATTTTAAGGTTGGAATTTAGGATTTTTTCTCAATGATGTTGAGGATTTCGGCAATGTCCTTGTCGGTGAGCTGCTCTTCTCTGGCAAAGAACGAGACGAGGGATGAGAGCGAACCGCCGAAGAATGTCTGCTTCACCTCTTTCATATACATGCGCGTGTAGGCATCTTTCGACACCTCGGCGCGGAAGCGTTGAGCCTTGCCCTCTCGGGTGGATGACACGAAGCCCTTGTCTTTCAGAATCTTCAAGAATGTGAGCAGGGTGGTGGGGGCAGGCTTTGGTTCGGGCATGCGCTCCATGATCTCTGCCGAGAGTGCACCGTCTTCAGGGAAGCTCCACAAGGATTGCATCACCTGTGTTTCGGCCTGGGTCAGTTTCGTTTTATCTTTCATGATGCTCTAAGTTTTTAGAATGATGCTGCAAATGTATTCTAAAAATTTAGAACGTGCAAGTATTTCGCTCTAATTTTTCAGAATATTAACAATAATTTATAAAAAAGATGAGCTCACGGTTTAGGCAGAAAAGTAACGCCGTCTATTCTATATCACAGTGTGATCTCTC
This sequence comes from uncultured Prevotella sp., assembly GCA_946614435.1. GTDB lineage: Bacteria > Bacteroidota > Bacteroidia > Bacteroidales > Bacteroidaceae > Prevotella. Next base: position 94,558 of record CAMOGW010000006.1, read on the forward strand.
CTAAAACGTGCGATGATCTCTCCTATATCTTTGTGTGATCTATCCGAAGTCTCTGCGTGAACTTTCCAAAACAGTAGTATGATGGATTCTGCATCTGGAGCAGACACACACTATCAGAAAAAGTTTGCAAACATCTGCTCCATCTGCTCCCTTCTGCAACTGTCATAGTATCAGTCGTTTACGTGCGGAGCAGATTCTTTTTATCTGCTCCCATCTGCTATAGTGGTTGCACATCTGCTCCATCTGCTCCCATCTGCTCCCTTGTAACCCTCTGTTCCCCAATGTTTTGCATGAGGGAGCAGATGGAGCAGATGTTTTGAAACTTTTCTGTTATTTGCAATGGGCTAATGTTTCTACGGCATCAATAAGTGCTTCAGCCTTTGGCAATAGAAAGGCTACACTACTCGCATCCCTAAAGGGATATGCTTCATAATCGCTGGCCTGTCGCTGGTTAAAAAGGTCATTGAGCGTAGTACCATGTTCTATATCTAATTATACAAAAAAAAGTCGCCCGACGAAGAATCGGGCGACTTCTTTTTATGTTAGCTTAGCTGTGGTCTTATTTTATTTATTTGTCTCGCTGGTGTTTTTAGAGTATCAAATGGCAATCAATTCCTGCCCCATCTGATGAAATGCTTGCTTGATTTCCTGCATTCGTTTACTACTGGGTTTTTTGATACCATAAATATATTTGGCCAGTAGACTTTTGTTAATACCGATATACTTGGCCATTTCTGATACATTAATCTGAGGGAATCGGCCAAAGATTCTTGCCACCTCATTATCAGGATTAGGTTCAACGACATCATAAAAACTAGATAAATGTACGTCTTCATCCAACTTCTCCCAACGTATGTCATCACCAAATCGTCCAATTTTGAAATCAAGTCGCTCTGATTCGGAAGCTTCTTTCAATACAGGGAATGCTTCCAGCGGACGACTTAAAGTCTCGCCTGCATCTGTCAACAAATAAATGCGATTGGCGTCAAACCATAATTTTTCAATCTTTGCCATAATTATTCATCGTTATCATCCATGTGTTCATGCCATTTCTCTATGAACTCTTCTTGAAAAGTCTCGCACAGAGCCTTGGCCTTCTTTAAATCTTTTGGCTTCATCCCTTCATTCTTGATAAGTTCAACAGCCGGTTCCAGAGAGAACTTTGCACGTCCATCAGCATTCTCCACATGGACATGAATGGGCATGTGCTCCTCGGAATAGAAGTAGAATCGCAATCCAAACGCTAAGAGTATTGTGGGCATATGTTCACTTTTTGATGCAAATATAGGGATAAATTTTTATCCCACCAAATAATTCCTTCTTTTTTTACGATATCTTTGAATAACTGGCTAGTGGTATGAAAAGATGTTCAAATATACTCCTCTATACGCTAATGGTAAGGAACCTGTCATTGAGGAGCAGGACGTATGGTAGCAGGAGCGTGCGGAGAAACATGAGCCACTATAATCTGGGCATGATCATCGCTGTGGGCTATCGAGATTTGGGTAACTTCGCGCTGGAAGTGCAAAAGTTACGAAAAAAAATAGTCGCCCGACGAAGAATCGGGCGACTATTTTTATGTTAGCTTAGCTGTGGTCTTATTTCAGCTCAGCGAGGTACTTGATGGTGCGAACCATCTGAGAGGTGTAAGAGTTCTCGTTGTCGTACCAAGCAACAACCTGAACCAGAGAGTTGCCGTCGCCAATCTTGCTGACCATGGTCTGGTTAGCGTCGAACAGCGAACCGAACTTCATACCGATGATGTCGCTTGAAACGAGCTTCTCCTCGGTGTAACCGAACGACTCGTTGGTAGCAGCCTTCATAGCAGCGTTGATACCCTCAACAGTTACCTCACCCTT
>CAMOGW010000007.1 GCA_946614435.1 uncultured Prevotella sp.
CATTTGAATATCGTAAAGCTACAAAGCTGAAGAGATGGGGCCACATGGCCAAGACGTTCACAAAGATTGGCAAGCAGATAGCCATTGCCGTGAAGGCTGGCGGCCCGGAGCCGGAGAATAATCCTGCACTGCGCGCCTGCATTGCCAATGCTAAGCGCGAGAACATGCCGAAGGATAACATCGAGCGTGCCATCAAGAACGCTATGGGTAAGGACCAGAGCGACTATAAGGAAGTGACCTATGAGGGATATGGACCTCACGGAGTGGCCATCTTCGTTGAGACGTTGACCGACAACACTACACGTACGGTGGGTGATGTCCGCTCAGTGTTCAACAAGTTCAGCGGCAACCTCGGCACACAGGGCTCTCTGTCGTTCCTGTTCGACCACAAGGCTGTGTTCACCTTCAAGAAGAAGGACGGACTGGATATGGACGAGATGATTCTGGACCTGATTGACTACGGCGTGGAAGACGAATACGACGAGGACGAGGAGGAGAACAGCATCACGATCTATGGCGATCCGTCATCGTTCAGCGCAATCCAGAAGCACTTGGAGGAGAATGGCTTCGAAGTGACTGGTGCAGAGTTCACCCGTATTCCTAACGATCTGAAGGACGTGACCCCAGAGCAGCGCGAGGCTATCGATAAGATGGTGGAACGTCTGGAGGACTTCGACGATGTGCAGACTGTTTATACAAACATGAAGCCCGAGGAGGAATAGAAAATACTTTTTAATAGATTTATCGTTTAGGCTCCTGGTAAGAATATCGCTTATCAGGAGCAATTTTCTAAAAAATGCAGATATGGCAACAAAACACATACAATACGAGACAACGGGGACGTGCTCTAAACTGATAGACGTGACGGCTGATGAGAATGATGTGATTCAGCAAGTGTTCTTCTTAGGCGGCTGTAATGGTAATCTACAGGGAATCAGTCAGTTGGTGCGCGGACAAAAGATTGACGATGTGATTAAGAAGATTGATGGCGTTCGCTGTGGCTCGAAAAACACATCATGTCCTGATCAGCTTTGTCGAGCTTTAGAACGTCTTAAGAATGCACCGTTAGAAAATTGATTTTTTCATTGATTTTTTCATGAGCAGATTCTCATAAAAACGCTCTGAATCCATTGCGGTTTCGAAATCTTTTCGTATATTTGCGACATGAATCCCTAACTTATATGTCTTAACTAAATAATCCTTTAGTGCTATGAAAGTAGGAATCCCCAAGGAAATCAAGAACAATGAGAATCGAGTAGGTATGACCCCTTCAGGGGTGGCCGAGTTGGTAAGACGCGGACATGAAGTCTTCGTGCAGCATACTGCTGGGGAGGGCAGTGGATTCGGTGACGGGGACTATGTGAAGGTGGGTGCAAGGATATTGCCCACCATAGAAGATGTCTATGCCAATGCTGACATGATTGTGAAGGTGAAGGAACCGATTGAGCCTGAATATCCATTGGTCAGAAAAGGTCAAGTGGTCTTTACCTATTTCCACTTTGCATGTGAGGAGGAACTCACTCATGCCATGATGAAGAGCGGAGCTGTGTGCATAGCCTACGAGACGGTGGAGCATGATGACCACTCGCTGCCATTGTTGATTCCGATGAGCGAGGTGGCTGGTAGGATGGCTACGCAGAATGCGGCTTACTATTTGCAGAAGACAAAGGGCGGAAAAGGTAAGCTGATGGCTGGAGTTCCTGGAGTGAAGCCTGCCAACGTACTGGTATTAGGAGGCGGAACGGTAGGAGAGGCTGCAGCAAGGATTGCAGCAGGCATGGGAGCCAATGTCACGATTACGGATGTGTCGCTGCCAAGATTGAAGCAACTGGCTGCTGAAATGCCTGCTAATGTTCATACGCTCTACTCTTCGGAGCATAACATTCGTCAGGAGCTGCCCTCGGTAGATGTGGTCATTGGGTCTGTTCTCATTCCTGGCGATGCTGCACCGAAACTGATTACCAAGGACATGCTGAAAATGATGGAGCCGGGTACGGTGCTTGTGGATGTGGCTATCGATCAAGGCGGTTGCTTCGAGACGTCACATCCGACAACCCATAGTGATCCTGTCTATACGGTCGATGGTATCGTTCATTATGCTGTGGCAAACATTCCAGGAGCTGTGCCTAACACATCGACCATTGCACTGACGAATGCTACGCTACGCTATGCTTTGGCTCTGGCAGACAAAGGATGGCAACAGGCATGCCGTGATGACTGTTCATTGGCGCGAGGCGTGAACATGGTGGATGGCAAATGCACTTACGAGGCAGTAGCAAGAGTATGGAACTTGCCGTATTCACCGCTTGAATTGTGAGTTCAAACGGCACAAGAAAAGGAATGGGCTAATTGTTGTAGTCTTCTTTGACAAAGTTGGTCTCGTAGCGCAGATGGCCCGGCTGTTTGTCTGAAAAATAGGTGTATTTGAAACTATAGCCAGCTTCTTTGTATTCACGGAAGCTGGTTTCGTTTCGAAGCGCTTCGAGAAGAAGTTTGCGCATGGCATCAGATTTCAGCTCAATGCTGTCGTTATCCATAGCGCCAAGAAAGCGATAATAGAAATGCAGCGTGTGGCTGTCGGCCTCGAAAACACAACTGTCCATGGTAATGGTCTCGGTGATTACTTGTGGACAGTTTTTCTCTGTGTACTCACGCCACGTGCGTTCCACACGCTTTTCGAATGATTCCTGACATCCTGTCAGAACAGACAGTAAAATGGCTGTTGAAAGAAAGACTTTTTTCATTGATAGACGATATTTTGCTTGCAAAGATACAAAAAAAAGCTAAATCCTCGTATTTCTGACTATTTTTTTGTATTTTTGCCAGCTAAAGAGATTAATGTTAATGGAACATATAAGAAATTTCTGTATTATTGCCCATATCGATCATGGCAAGTCAACACTTGCAGACCGATTACTTGAATATACGAAAACGATTCAAGTGACTGAAGGTCAGATGCTTGACGATATGGATCTCGAGCGTGAACGTGGAATAACTATCAAGAGCCATGCCATACAAATGGAGTATGAAAAGGGTGGTGAGAAGTATATTCTGAACTTGATAGACACTCCGGGACATGTTGACTTCTCTTACGAGGTGAGCCGTTCTATCGCTGCCTGTGAGGGAGCGCTGCTCGTGGTGGATGCGACTCAGGGAGTGCAGGCACAGACTATCTCGAATCTTTATATGGCCATTGACAATAATCTCGAAATTATACCAGTCATCAATAAAATAGACATGCCCAGTGCTATGCCTGATGAAGTGGAAGACGAGATTATTGATTTGCTTGGCTGTGACCGTGAGGAAATCATTAGGGCTTCAGGTAAGACTGGCGAGGGCGTGGAAGCTATACTTGACGCAGTCGTTGAGCGCATACCACATCCAGTAGGTGACGAGAATGCTCCCTTGCAGGCACTCATCTTCGATTCTGTGTTTAATTCATTCCGTGGGATCATTGCTTATTTCAAAGTGCTGAATGGAAAAATAGGCAAAGGGGACAAGGTGAAGTTCTTTAATACGGGGATGGAATATGAAGCCGATGAAGTGGGTGTCCTGAAAATGGATATGATTCCTCGTAAAGAACTTGGTACTGGCGAAGTAGGCTATATTATCAGTGGCATCAAAAATGCAAAAGAGGTGAAAGTGGGTGATACGATTACTCATGTAGCAACTCCTTGTGAAGCTGCCATTGAAGGATTCCAGGAAGTGAAGCCAATGGTGTTTGCAGGTGTATATCCTATTGATCCTACAGATTATGAGAACCTTAGGGCATCACTTGAAAAGCTGCAGCTGAATGATGCTTCTCTTACTTTTATGCCAGAAACGTCAATCGCTTTGGGATTCGGATTCCGTTGCGGATTCCTTGGACTTCTGCACATGGAAATTGTGCAAGAGCGTTTGGATCGTGAGTTCGACATGGATGTCATTACGACTGTTCCCAATGTCACATATATGTGTTATACAAAGCAGGGAGAGGTGAAGGAAGTGCATAATCCTTCGGGAATGCCTGAGCCTGTGATGATTGATCGTATTGAGGAACCTTACATACGGGCTTCAATCATTACAGCAGCTGACTACATCGGTCCTATTATGACACTTTGTCTGGACAAACGCGGTGAGCTTATCGATCAGCAATATGTATCAGGTAATCGTGTTGAGTTGCATTTTATGCTACCTTTGGGAGAAATCGTGATTGATTTCTATGATAAGCTGAAGAGCATCTCTAAAGGCTATGCTTCATTTGATTATCACATTGATTCATTCCGTCCATCAAAGCTTGTCAAACTGGATATCTTGCTCAATGGAGAACCTGTTGATGCGCTTTCTACGCTCACGCATCAGGATAATGCGGTGACGTTTGGGCGCAGGATGTGTGAAAAGCTAAAGGAACTTATTCCAAGACAGCAGTTCGATATTGCTATTCAGGCTGCCATTGGCGCAAAAATTATTGCACGCGAAACTGTGAAGCAAGTAAGAAAGGATGTGTTGGCCAAATGTTATGGTGGTGACGTTAGCCGTAAGCGTAAACTGTTGGAGAAACAGAAGCGTGGAAAGAAGCGCATGAAGCAGATTGGAAATGTAGAGGTACCGCAGAAAGCCTTCCTTGCAGTATTGAAACTTGATTAATTCATAGGCGCTGATAGAATGAACATTTAAATTAAATCTATACTTTATAACCTAACCTTCTTTAAAACAAAACAAACTGATATGCCAAACCTAAGTTTAACAAAGCGTGACGTGGCTCGAGAGCTGGCCCGTAGATATAGTACGATGACTCATGATGAATTGGACATGCTAGAGGGCGTGTTGGTTCCCATGAAGTTTGCGAAAGGTGAAATTGTTCTGGCCGAAGGTGATGTATGTGAGAACATCTATTGGATTGTGAAAGGACTCGTGCGTCAGTATTATTATAAGAACAATAAGGAACTGACTGAGTATATGGCTGCTGAGAATACTATTATGATGAGCATTGAAAGCCTCTTTAAGGAGAAGCCTACTATGCAAATTATTCAAGCATTGGAGCCAACACTTATTTATGCTTTACCAAAGGCTGAATTAGAAGCTGTCGCAATGCGAAGTGTGAATATTCAGATTCTTTATCGTAAAATATTGGAGGAGTCCTTGATTATCAGTCAACAGCGTGCTGATATGTTGCGTTTTGAGAGTGCTCAGGATCGTTATCAGAAGTTAGTGAAGAGCGCACCTCAATTAGTACTTCGTGCACCGTTGGTCTATATAGCAAGCTATTTGCAGATGACACCCGAGACACTTAGTCGTGTACGAACAGCTGCATTAATGGAAGGAAAGTAAAATTTTGCGTATCCAATTAAATTAGCATAATAGTATTCTTTGCCCAAACTACCGTATAGAAGTTGTGGAACCTTAAAATCTCGTTTGACATATCAGAAAAGAAAAGTAGCGTAATCGAAATCTCGATATACGCTACTTTATTTTATTAGATGATATTCTCAACTGTTTTGTATATTCCTTTCAAAGAAATCTCTCAAAGGACATTTTTCGAAGAAATACATCAGAAAGGGTTACTGAATTTTACCATCTTTCGAAGAAATAATTCGGAGAGAGTATCAGAACTTTGCCATCTTAATCGCTACTACAGCACATTCGTCACCTTTATTTCCGAGACGACCGCCTGCACGATCTTTTGCTTGTTGCAAGTCGTTGGTTGTAAGGAGACCGTAGATTACAGGAATGTTGTTTGTAGCATTCAGTCGGGCAATTCCTTCAGTCACTCCCTGACAAATATAATCAAAGTGTGGCGTTTCACCTCTAATGACACTTCCTAATATGATAACAGCATCGTAGCCATCGTTGAGTGTCATCTGACGTGCCCCATAAATAAGTTCGAATGAACCGGGAACGGTCTTGATGTGAATGTTTTCAGGAAGCGCACCGTGCTTTTCAAGTGTGTTTACACAACCTTCAAGCAGAGCTCCTGTTATTTCTGGATTCCATTCGGCAACTACAATACCAAATATCATGTTTGATGCATCTGGTACTTTGTTAAAATCGTAGTCGGAAAGGTTCTTGGTTGCCATGTCCTTGAGGATTATTCAGAAACGCGCTCGATGTATTCGTCTATGGTCTGATATTGTGTCTGCATAGATTCGAAGTACTTCTCCTTCACCTGCTTGTAGAGCTTCAAGGCTTCAGCCTTTTTGCCCTGGCTTTCCAGAATCTGTCCGGCTTGAATGAGGAATGTAGGTGAAATAGAGTTGTTGTCTGCCTTTTCAGCAGCACTAACCAGTGTGCTCACAGCTTTATCAAGCTGGTTTAGATGTGCATAAGCATTGCCGAGTGCACCCATAGCAGCAGGAGAAATCATCTGATCGTCCTTGCCGTCAAACTTCTCCAGATACTGTGCAGCTTCTTCCCACTTATCCATGTTAGCATAGCAGAGACCTGCATAAAGGGTTGCCAGATTACCGGCTTTAGTAGAGCTGTAGTCGTTTGCGATTTTCAGGAAGCCTGCAGTACCGAGACTGTCACCGTTGAGAGCCTGCTCAAAGTTACCATTCTGAAAATAATCCTGAGCTTTTGCCATTGCTGTGCTTGCCTCAACCTGCTTGTCTGACTGGTAACCGCTATACCAAATGCAACCGCATACGGCAACAATTAAAACTACTACGCAACAGATAATAGCGTTTTTGTACTTGAGAAGAAATGCTTCATTCTGACTCTGAGACTCTTCCAATGTAGGAGTAGCCTGATTTTTCTTTGTTTCTGCCATTATTATTTTTTGTTTTTATTATTTCTCTTTATGTAATCCAAACAGAATAAAATATTTAATAAATAAATACTTTGTCTGATTTTGCGGCGCAAATTTACTGAATTTATCGCATATATTGAAATTTATTCCAAACTTTTTTCGTTTTTCCCCCTTAAATGCTGTAATTTTGCAAGAAAAATGTAGTGAATGATTCTTAAGAAGCTTTCTTTGTTGAATTACAAGAATATTCGAGAGGCAACGCTTGAGTTGTCTCCAAAATTCAATTGTTTCATCGGACCGAATGGAGTAGGGAAGACCAATGTGCTTGATTCGGTTTATTTCCTGTCTTTTTGTCATTCCGCCTATACCACCCAAGATTCAATGGTGATACGCCATGAAGAACCCTTTTTTGTGCTTGAAGGTGAATATGCAGGCGGCTTAAGGCAGGATGATACATGGAACATCTATTGTGGGATGAAGCGTGGGACAAAGAAGCATTTCAAGTGTAACAAGAAAGAATATAAGCGTTTGTCTGAGCACATAGGGCTGATTCCCATTGTGATGGTGGCGCCTGGCGATACCTTATTGATCGAAGGCGGAAGTGAAGAGCGCAGGCGGTTGATGGATATGGTAATCTCTCAGCTTGACATTTCTTATATAGAGTCCTTGAATCGTTATAATAAGGCATTACTCCAGCGCAATACATTGCTAAAAGTAGAGGATTCGGAACCAGATTGGGATGTACTTTCTATTTTAGAGGAGCAGATGGCTGTTGAAGGAGAGTATATCTATCAGAAACGCGATGCTTTCGTAAAAGAGCTAACGCCTTTGTTCCAACAGTATTACGAAACGATTTCAGGAGGACATGAGCAAGTGTCATTAACTTATGTCTCTCATTGTCAGCGAGGTCCACTGCTTGATGTTATTCGTCGAGATCGAATGAAAGACCGTGCAGTGGGTTATTCTCTACATGGCGTTCACCGAGATGATCTTTCTATTCTTTTAGATGGACATCCCATGCGTCGTGAAGGTTCTCAAGGACAACTGAAGACTTTCGTCATTTCATTGAAATTAGCGCAGTTCGGCTTCCTTAAGCAGACCAATACACGAACGATGCCTATTCTGCTGCTCGATGATATTTTTGACAAACTCGATGCCACTCGTGTTGAACAGATTGTGCAGCTTGTCTCTGGCGAAGGTTTCGGTCAAATATTCATCACTGATACAAATCGGGATCACCTTGATCAAATCTTAGAGAAAGGCCATTTTGACTATCGACTTTTCCATGTTAGCGATGGCGAGATTTCTTAATAATATTTATGCCTAACACGGTTTTATCGCATCAGTAATAAATCTAAATGAGTATATAATATGTTCCGACGTGATGTACAATCTATCAAAGACCTGGTGATGCGTAATTTGCGCGTTCAAGGCTTGGAGACCCCTTTGCTGCAGAAGCGTCTCATTGAGGCATGGCCAATTATTGCAGGCGAATTGATCGCCAGATATACAGACAGCATCAATGTCTATAATCAGACACTTTATGTGCACATGACAATGCCGGCATTGCGTGCTGAACTTAGTATGCGACGACAAGAATATGTGAAGAAGCTGAATGATTATGTCGAGGCCCAGATTATTACTGATATATGTTTTAGGTAGTTTCTCCTAAAATCATATAAGGTTTCTGAATTTGATAGAACAAAAAAGAATAGCGGATTTGCAAATTGCAGATCCGCTATTTCTATTAATAGATGAAATTGATTAGCAGAGCTTGCGCGAACCGTCGCCGATGACAACGTCGTAAACTTTAGGCTCGTGTCCATACTTCTCGTTGAAGCGCTTCTTGGCATCCTCAACAAATTTCTTGTAAAGATCATTACGAACCAGATTGATGGTGCAGCCACCGAAGCCACCGCCCATGATACGAGAACCAGTCACACCGTTCTCCTTAGCGACATCGTTCAGGAAGTCGAGCTCTTCGCAGCTCACCTCGTAGTCCTTTGACAGACCCTCGTGAGTCTTATACATCATCTCGCCCACCTTCTCGTAGTCGCCTTCGTTCAGAGCATCGCAGACAGCGAGCACGCGGTCCTTCTCGCCCAGCACGAACTTAGCGCGCTTGTAATCCTCTTCGCCAACTTCGGCCTTCACCTCTTCCAGCTGCTCCCATGTGCAGTCGCGCAGCGTCTCGAACTTGCCTTCGGGATGCTTAGCCTGAATATGCTTCACCACATTCTCGCAAGAGTTGCGGCGGTCGTTGTAAGGAGAACCTGCCAGCTGGTGCTTCACTACAGAGTCAAGCAGTACGAGGCGATAGCCATCGGGCTTGAATGGGAAGTATTCGAACTCACGGCTGCGGCAGTCGAGGCGCATCAGGCAGCCTGCTTTGCCGAATACAGAAGCGAACTGGTCCATAATGCCGCAGTTCACACCGCAGTAGTTGTGCTCAGTAGCCTGACCTGCCAATACCATATCCCACTGAGAAACCTTGTTCTCACCGAAGATGTCGTTCAGACCGCAAGCGAAGCAGCTCTCCATAGCAGCTGACGAAGACATACCGGCACCGAGGGGAACGTCACCAGCGAAAGCGATGTTGAAACCCTTCACGGGAACACCCAGCTTCTTCATCTCCAGTGCGATGCCATAAATGTAGCGGGCCCATGAAGCCTTAGGACCAGCAGGGTCGGAGAGCTTGAAGTCAACACGGTCTTTCAAGTCGATAGCGTATGCCATCACGGTGTCCTCTGTACCATTGGCGCGCATCTCGGCAGTAACACCTTTATCTACTGCTCCGGGGAATACGAAACCACCGTTATAGTCGGTGTGCTCACCAATCAGGTTGATACGACCAGGAGATGTGTAAACATTACCAGTTTTTCCGTCAAAGTGCTTGATGAAGCGCTGTCTTACAAATTCAATATCAATCATAGTTTTTTTGTTTTTAATTATTTATGATTAAGAGATTTAATAAAATCTTATCGCTTATTTTACGTTGAGACCAATCTTCGAACCCCAGTTGCAGAACCAGAGGACGTATGCATAGTACACGAACATCATCATGATGGCTACACCTACGCCGAGTGCGGGGTTATCAACAACAGTACCCATGAGCAGTGGCAGTGTTGCTCCACCCAGTACACCCATATTGATCAGACCAGATGCGTTCTTCGTGTGAGGACCAAGCTCCTGCAGGCCAAGGTTGAAGATGAGAGGCCACATCACGGAGTGGAACAGTCCGGCAGCCAGCATTGCATAAACGGCATACATACCTGGCAGAAAGAATGAGATTCCTACGCAGCAAGCACCGAGAATCAGACATGCAGTGAGCAGCTTGCGAGCCTCAAACTTAGCCAAGATGGCAGAGCCTACGAAACGTCCAACCATCATGCCGCCCCAGTAGAGAGGCAGATAGTCTGTAGCCGAACCGGGCAGGTTGGGGTCAGCTTTCCAGTATGCAGGAAGCATGGAGGGAATACCAATCTCCAGTCCCATATACATGGCGATAGCGAGCGCACCGAACCATACGTGAGGATATTTGAATACACTCGATTTGTACTGCTTTGCGTCAGTAGCCACTTCTTCTGCATCATCTTTCTTGTCCATATCAGGATCGGGCAGCTTGATGAAGAACAGGATAGCAGCAATCACCAGTGCAAAGATGCCCAGCATGAGGAACGGGCCAGGCACATTCTCAGGCAGTTTGGGCTTGCCTGCGATAATGACAGTAGTAATAAAGATAGGTGCAACAGTCGTTGCTACAGAGTTCAGCGCCTGTGAGAGAGTCATGCGGAAAGCACCACTTTCAGGCTTGCCCAGCACCATCACGTAAGGATTGGCCACCAGTTGCAGCATCACGACACCCAGTGCCACGATACTCATGCAGCAGAGGAATACGGTGTAAACATTAGCTGAGCCGAGGGCTGCGGTCACGCCCAGGTTGTTAGCAATGAAGCCGATGCCTACTACGGTCAAACCGAGTACAAGTGTTGCCTTGTAACCAATCTTGCTCATCATCATGGCAAATGGGATGGAGAAGAAGTAGGCACCATAGAAGAAGGTGTTCACAAGCTGTCCCTGAGTGTCAGACAGCTTGAATGCTTCCTTACAGAACTCAATCATCGAGTTGTTCATTGTCGTGATGAATCCGATGAGGAAGCACACAATGAACACAATAATCAGAGGGAACAAATAGTTCGGTTGTTGTTTTTGTGACATAATTATTAGGATGTTTTTTTAGATTTTCTATGCCTCTACATCAAACTTATAAATGGTCTTCTGCTTATACTGTTGTCCGGGACGCAGAATCACAGAGGGGAAGTAAGGACGATTAGGTGTGTCGGGGAAGTGCTGGCACTCGAAGCAGATTGCTGAGCGGCGTCCGAACGTAGCGCCGTGATATCCCTTGTAACCATCAGCCCAGTTGTCGCTATACACCTGCACGCCGGGCTCCGTCGTAAACACTTCCATGGTGCGACCGCTGTTGGGGTCCTTGATCTTTGCTGCAAAACTCAGCTCGCCTTCCTCCTTCTTGTTCAGCACGAAGCAGTGGTCATAGCCTGCACCGTTCTTAATCTGCTGGTCGTCAGCATCAATGTCCTGACCTACGGGCTTAGCCTTTCGGAAGTCAAATGGCGTACCTTCCACCTTGCGTATTTCGCCTGTAGGGATAGAGGTGTCGTCGATGGGAATATAGAAATCGGCGTTGATTTCGCACTGAAGATCGTTGATTGTTGGGGTTGGATCGGCAGTTCCAGCCAAACAGAAGAAGCCGTGGTGAGTGAAGTTGACGATTGTCTTTTTGTTTGTCGTGGCGAGGTATTCGAGAACGAGTTCGTTTTTGTCGGTAAACGTAAACTCAACCGTGATGTCAACTTCGCCTGTGAAGCCTTCCTCGCCGTAGGATGAAATGCGGTGGAGTGCCAGTGCTCGAGGTCCCATCTGTTTGGCATCCCAAACGCGGGCGTGGAATCCGGTAGGTCCTCCGTGGAGGGCATTGGGCCCGTTGTTGATAGCCAGTTGATATTCTTTCCCGTTCAGCGTGAACATACCTTTGCAGATGCGGTTGCCAAATCGTCCGATGAGGGTCGAGAGAAACGGCTCTGGTGAGTTGATGACTGACTGGATGTTATCGTGTCCCTGAATGACATTGGCAACTTTTCCGTTCTTGTCTGGCACCATGATGGCACAGATTGCACCGCCATAGTTAGTGATAGCCACTTCGTAGCCCTTGCGGTTGCGTAAAATGTAAAGATCGGTTTTCTTGCCATTGATAGTGGTCTGAAAGTCTTCTCTTTTCAGACCACAGAGATTCGCATTTTCTGTTGTGTTTGCCATAAGATGTTTGTTTTTAGTTACAGTATCTTTTGCAAAATAACAAAAAAAAGCCGACATGTGCAAACATATCGGCGAAAAATTGGTGTTAAAAACAGCTAATTGCGCGATTTCAAGAAGTCGGCCACGACATACGTGCTTCCTCCGATAAAGATGAAGTCCTCAGGCGTTGCAGCATCGGTGGCAGCCCTTACCGCCTCAGGCACAGTGGCATAGCATTCGCCAGTGAGCCCGAACTGGTCGCCAAATACTTTCAGTGAGGTTTCGGGAAAAGCACGTTTACTGTCGGCCTTTGTATAATAATAGGTAGCATCCTTGGGCAGCAGGTTCATAATGCCATAGATGTCCTTGTCATCTACAATGCCAATCACGATATGCATCTTTTCGCACTTTACGGTAGCCAGCTGCTTGCTGATGTACTCCCAGCCTCCGACGTTGTGACCTGTGTCGCACACGATGGTGGGTTGCTTGCGAATCGTCTGCCATCTTCCCATGAGACCAGTGATCTTCGTCACATTCTGGAGGGCGAGATTCATCTCTTCTTGAATCTTGCGGTTGTTTTCGGGATTATAGCATTCGCACAGATAGCCAGTGTCCATCAGTATGTGCATAGCCACTATAGTGGTGTTCATGTTCTTCTTCTGATAGATTCCGCTCAGTTCTCCGTTGAAATCAGCCAAGTGGCGTGCAGTATAGTGAATGCCGCCTTCAGGGAGCGCTTCAGCTGTCTCAATCTCTTTTTCCTCCTCGTCTTCGGCAAAGTGGATCGGGGCGTTGTGCTCCTGGGCCAAAGCCTCGAAAATGGGGCGTGTCTCCGGCAGTGTCTCGCCGATCACGACGGGAATGCCAGTCTTGATGATTCCGCCTTTCTCCATTGCAATCTGCTCCAGACTTGCTCCGAGTAGCTGAGTGTGGTCCAGTGAAATGTTTGTAATGACAGACAGGATAGGGGTGATGATGTTCGTGCAGTCCAAGCGTCCGCCCAGTCCCACCTCCACGACGGCTATATCTACATTCATGTCTTTGAAGTACTTGAATGCCATCGCTGTGGTGATTTCGAAGAAGGTGGGTTTCAGAGGTTCGAAGAAGCTCTTTTCTTTTTCTATGAAGTCAACGACATATTCTTCTGAGATGGGTACGCCGTTCACGCGGATGCGCTCTCTGAAGTCAATCAGGTGAGGAGACGTGTAGAGTCCTACCCGGTAGCCATATACTTGCAGCATGGCAGCGATGCTGTGAGCTACCGAACCCTTGCCGTTGGTGCCGGCAATGTGTATGCTGCGGAAGTGCTCGTGCGGATGGTCGAAGTGCTCATCAAGTTTGATGGTGGTCTCCAGTCCCTCCTTATAGCCGCTTGCACCCTGCTTCTCGAAACTGGGTGTCTGGCTGAACAGATAGTCGGTCACATTCTTATAGGTCATTTCGTCACTCTCTTCTTGTTATAGTGTCGCTTATTGCTTTCTTTTGTAAAATTCTGGAAACCAGAAAGCTTAGCTGAAATAGTTCTTGAAACGCTGGAAGATAGAGTCTCGTGTCTGCTTGTCGCCTTTGAAGTTGTCGCTCTTCTTGAACGACTCGAGTGCCTGCTTCTCTTCGCGTGAGAGTGTCTTAGGCACATACACGCTGATATTGACCACCAGGTCGCCCCTTCCGTTTCCGTAACCTTGCACTGCGGGAAGACCCTTTCCGCGCAGACGGAGCGTCTTGCCAGGTTGTGTGCCGCTGTCTATTTTCACTTTCAGTTTTGTGCCTTCAATCGTGGGGATTTCCACGTCGCCGCCTAAGGCTGCCGTGGGGAAGTCGAGCAGCAGGTTGAATATGAGGTCGTTTCCGTCACGCACGAAAGTGTCGTGATCCTCTTCCTCCACAAACACCTGAATGTCGCCGCTGATGCCGTTGTTGGGGCCTGCGTTTCCCTTGCCGGGTACGTTGATCACCATGCCTTCGGCTACGCCTGCGGGAATGTTGATTTCAACCACCTCTTCGCCTTTCACGACACCAGTGCCGTTGCACTCGTGACACTTGTTGCGAATCACTTCGCCTGCTCCGTGACAAGTGGGGCAAACGCCCTGTGTCTGCATCATGCCGAAGATGCTCTGCGTTGTGTGGGTGATGACACCGCTTCCGTGGCAAGTCGGACAAGTGTCCTTTCCGCTGTTGCCTTCGGCACCGCTGCCATGACAATGACTGCACTCAATGTCCTTGCGCACCTTGAATTTTTTGGTCACGCCCTTATTGATTTCCTCTAAGGTCAGTCTCACTTTCAGTCGCAGGTCTCCGCCGCGCATCTGTTGCGTGCCACGTCTGCCACCGCCGCCGAAGCCGCCAAAGCCGTGACCGCCGAAGATGTCGCCGAACATAGAGAAGATGTCGTCCATGTTCATCGATGCGCCTCCGAATCCTCCGAATCCTCCGCCGCCCATTGGGCCGTTGAATCCGAACTGGTCGTACTGCTGGCGTTTCTGCGGGTCGTGCAGCACGTCGTAGGCTTCAGCAGCCTCCTTGAACTTCTCCTCGGCCTCCTTGTCGCCAGGATTGCGGTCGGGGTGATACTTGATGGCAATCTTGCGATAAGCCTTCTTAATCTCGTCTTCCGAGGCCGTCTTGCTGACGCCCAGGACTTCATAGTAGTCTCTTTTAGCCATTATTGTCCTACAGCCACTTTAGCGTGGCGAATCACTTTGTCGTTCAGTTTATATCCGGCGGCCAGACAGTCAATGACCTTGCCTTTCTTGTCGTCGCCCATGCCCGGCACCATAGCCACGGCCTCGTGAATGTCGGTATCGAAGTCGGCATCGGTCGTGTCAATCTTCGTCACTCCGTGACCTTCGAGCACTTTCACGAGCTTGTGGTAGATGAGCTCCATGCCTTCGCGCAGCACCTGCACGTCGTCGGTCTTCTGTCCGCTCTCCAGTGCGCGTTCCATGTCGTCAAGCACGGGCAGCAGGGTTGTGATCACTTTCTCGCCGCCATTCAGAATCAGCTCGGCGCGCTCCTTCATGGTGCGCTTGCGATAGTTGTCAAACTCGGCAGCCTTGTAGAGGGCTTGCTTCTTCAGCTCTTCTATCTCTGCTTGTGCAACTGCCAGTGGGTCTTTCTCTTCCGAAGAAGTATCCTCCTGTTGTGGCTGCTCTTCGGCTGCCGTCTCGTCGTTTTCAGCATCAACTGCCATTTCGTCAGTCTTCAGCTCTTCCTCTTCATTGATATTCTTTTCTTCTGCCATAATTGTCAAATAAAATTAGGTTTACTATATAGTATGCAAAAATCGTGCCGAAATGGCTTCTGTCAGTTTCGGCACGTCTGCAAAAGTACTACAAAGTTTTGAATCCTGCAATTTTTTCCTGATGAAACTATAGCAGGCGAGTGTTATTGCGTCCTGTCTGCATATCGGTATAACCGTGGGGCCTATCGCGCATACATCTTTTCTTTCTGTTCCTTGATGGCCTCGTCGTAGATGTAGTCGTCGTAGGTCATCAGTTTGTCGATGGTGCCACGCGGCGTGAGCTCGATGATGCGGTCGGCCACGGTGTTGATGAACTCATGGTCGTGCGATGCAAAGAGGATGTTGCCCTTGAACTGAATCAGGTTGTTGTTGAAAGCCTGAATGCTCTCCAGGTCCAGATGGTTCGTCGGCGTGTCCAGAATCAGGCAGTTGGCGTTCTTCAGCTGCATGCGTGCAATCATGCAGCGCATCTTCTCGCCACCAGACAGCACGTTTACGTGCTTCAGCACGTCCTCTTCGCGGAAGAGCATGCGGCCTAAGTACGACTTCATGAGCACCTCGTTGCCCGCTCCATATTGTGACAGCCAATCTACGAGGTTCATCTCCGACTGGAAGAACTCCGTGTTGTCCAGCGGCAGATAGGCGGTCGTGATGGTTACGCCCCACTTATAGGTGCCTGCATCGGCCTCGCGATTGCCGTTGATGATCTCGAACAGAGCGGTCATCGCTTTCGGATTATGCGAGAGGAATACGGTCTTCTGACCTTTCTCGATGGTGAAGCTTACGTTGTCGAACAGTACCGTGCCGTCGGCATCGATGGCCTTCAGTCCCTCCACTTCCAGAATCTGGGTGCCCGGTTCACGCTCCATTTGGAAGATGATGCCAGGATATTTGCGCGTTGAGGGCGTGATTTCTTCCACATTCAGTTTCTCCAGCATCTTCTTGCGTGAGGTGGTCTGCTTCGATTTAGCCACGTTGGCCGAAAAGCGGCGGATGAACTCTTCCAGCTGTTTACGCTTCTCCTCGGCCTTCATCTTCTGGTTCTGTGCCTGGCGCAGAGCCAGCTGGCTCGATTCATACCAGAACGAGTAGTTGCCCGAGAACAGTGTCACCTTGCCAAAGTCGATGTCAACCGTCTGTGTGGAGACGGCATCGAGGAAGTGGCGGTCGTGCGATACTACCAGTACGCACTGTTCCAGCGAGCTCAGATATTCCTCCAGCCACTGCACCGTGTCCAGGTCCAAGTCGTTGGTTGGCTCGTCGAGCAACAGGTTGTCGGGGTGGCCGAACAGGGCTTTGGCCAGCATCACACGTACCTTCTCGTTATTAGAGATATGCGCCATCGGCTGATAGTGCGTGTCCTCCTTGATGCCTAAGTTCTGCAACAGCTGTGCGGCCTCGCTCTCGGCCTCCCATCCGTTCATCTCGGCAAAGGCCATCTCCAGTTCGGCTGCGCGGTTGCCGTCTTCCTCGGTCATCTCTTCCTTGGCATAGAGTGCCTCGCGCTCCTTCATGTTCTGCCAGAGAGGCTGATGCCCCATGAGCACGGTGTCCATCACCGTGAACTCGTCATATTTGAAGTGGTCCTGTTCCAGCACCGACAGGCGTTCGCCCGGTCCCAGCTCCACTGTGCCTTTGTTGGGCTCCAGTTCGCCGCTGATGGCGCGCAGCAGTGTAGATTTTCCTGCACCGTTGGCACCGATGACACCATAGATGTTTCCGCTTGTAAACTTCAGGTTCACGTCTTTGTACAGAACCTTCTTTCCGAATTGAATTGCCAGATTCGTTACTGTGATCATTGTTGCTTTTTCTCCTTATTATATTTAATTGGGGTGCAAAGGTACGGAAAAAAAGTGAGATAGCGCGTCACAGTCTCGAAAAAACTTGTTTGTTCGATGATAAACAATCGTTTTCGGAATGATTCACAACGTCTGACGGGGGTAAATGCCTGAGCTCTCGGAGTGATTTAAGCTATTTTAGTATAAGCAGCTGCAGCGGATTATATAGTCCGCTATAGCCGATTATATAATCCGCTGCAGCTGCTTATACTCGTTTCGCATAAATCGCCCCTGTATCTTGGCGCATTCGCTCCATTGCTTTGGCGCGTTTGCTCCAAGAAACAGTATGAATGAAAAAATGTTTAGGCTTGAGAAGAGCAGGAAAGTGCTTCTTATTTCAGTTCCAGCTCTTGCTGAAGACGAATGATTTCGTCGCGATACTGTGCTGCCTGCAGGAAGTCCATTTGTCGGGCGGCCTCCTTCATCTTTCGGGTCGTCTCGGCAATCAGTTTCTCCATCTGCGGACGGGTCATGTGCTCTATGATGGGGTCGGCGGCCATCGTCGCTGCGGCAGCCTGCTTGTCGCCCGAAGCACGCTTCAGCTCCTTGATGTCTGGACGGTCGTCGCGGCTCAGCGAGTGGTGCAGCGTCTTGACAATCTGCGTGGGCGTGATGCCGTGTTCCTCGTTGTAGCGCAGCTGTTTGGCGCGTCGGCGGTTGGTCTCGTCGATGGTGAGCTGCATGGAGGCGGTGATTGTGTCGGCATACATGATGACTCGTCCGTTGACGTTTCGTGCGGCACGTCCGGCTGTTTGCGTCAAGCTGCGATGCGAACGGAGGAATCCCTCTTTGTCGGCATCGAGGATGGCAACGAGCGACACTTCGGGCAAATCGAGTCCTTCGCGCAAGAGGTTGACTCCCACCAGCACGTCATATACTCCATTGCGCAGGTCCTCGAGAATCTTCACGCGGTCCAGTGTGGCTACGTCGCTATGGATATAAGCCGTCTGTACTCCGTGATTCAGCAGAAACTCGGACAGCTCCTCAGCCATTCGCTTGGTGAGCGTAGTCACGAGCACCCGTTCGTGGCGCTCAATCCTCACGTTGATCTCTTCCAGCAGGTCGTCAATCTGATGTTCAGAAGGCCGCACCTCGATTTCAGGGTCCAGGAGCCCCGTAGGGCGAATCACCTGTTCTACGACAACACCCTCAGCTTCGGCTAACTCGAAGTCGGCAGGAGTGGCTGAGACGTAGATGACCTGATTGACTTCCTTCTGGAACTCTTCAAATGTAAGAGGGCGGTTGTCGAAGGCTGCAGGCAGGCGGAATCCGTATTCTACGAGATTCGTCTTGCGGGCGCGGTCGCCTCCGTACATGGCGTTGATTTGCGGCACTGAAACGTGGCTTTCGTCAATCACAAGCAGATAGTCGTCGGGGAAAAAGTCGAGCAGGCAGTAAGGGCGTTCGCCAGCTTGTCGCCCGTCGAAATAGCGCGAATAGTTCTCTATGCCTGAGCAGTGCCCCAGCTCCTTGATCATCTCCATGTCATATTCAACGCGCTCCTTGATGCGCTGCGCCTTGATGGGGTCGCCCGCTTCAGTAAAGAACTCAACCTGCTTGGTCAAATCGTCCTGAATGTCGTGGATGGCGCGGTTGGTCTGCTCTTGGGTGGTCATGAAGAGGTTGGCCGGATACAGCTTGTACTCCGTGAAGCGAGCCATGCGCTGCATCGTGACGGGGTCGAGCTCCTCAATCGCGTCAATCTCCTCGTCCCAGAAAGTGATGCGAAGCACCACATTATTATAGGCCATATAGATGTCAACGGTGTCGCCTTTCACACGGAAATTGCCTCTCTCCAGTGCGATGTCGTTGCGGGTGTAGAGCGCCTGCACCAGACGGCGCAAGAGCGCGTTGCGACTGAGCGTCTGCCCTTGGTGAAGCTCTATGATGTTCTGCTCTAACGCAACAGGCGAACCCATACCGTAAATGCACGAAACAGAAGATACAACGACAACGTCCTTACGTCCTGACAGTAAGGAAGATACGGCACTGAGCCTTAGTCGGTCAATCTCTTCGTTGATGGCTAAGTCTTTCTCAATGTAAGTGTCGGTGTGGGGAAGGTAGGCTTCGGGTTGATAATAGTCGTAGTAGCTTACGTAATACTCTACGGCGTTCTTCGGGAAAAATCCCTTCATTTCCTCGTAGAGCTGAGCAGCCAGAGTTTTGTTGTGGGAGAGAATGAGGGTGGGGCGCTGATAGTTCTGGATGACGTTTGCAATCGTAAAAGTCTTGCCCGAACCCGTCACACCCAGCAACACCTGTGAGCGATCGCCTCGAACAAGACCGTCGGTTAGTTGTCGGATGGCTTCCGGCTGGTCGCCAGTAGGCTGGTATTTAGAGGTAAGTTCGAAATCCATAAAATAGAAGACTGTTGTGGAATATGATGAAAATACACTTATTTAACCGCGAAAGTGTGTGCAAAATTATAACATATTCTGTGAAATCTATGTAATCAGCGGTTAAAAAAACTATAAACGCTTTGTTTTTCAGCCGAAAATGACTAATTTTGCAGGCCAAATTAATTTGAATTGAATGAAAAGGAATCTTTTTGTCATAGTCGTCGCGGCAGTTCTGGCTTCAGGATGTGCCAATGAGCTGAACAAGGTCTATAAGTCGAATGACTATGACTATCGCTACGAATATGCCAAGCAGTGCTTTGCGATGGGCAAATATAGCAATGCCGAGAGCCTGTTGCTGGACCTCATCTCACTAAAGAAAGGTACCGATGAGGCGCAAGAGTCGCTCTACATGCTGGCTATGTCGCAATACATGAACAAGGACTATGAGTCGGCTTCGGAGACGTTTCAGAAGTTCTTCACAACCTATCCCCGGTCCGTCTATGCAGAGAATGCCGCCTACTATGTAGGCCGTTCGCTCTATATGGGCTCGCCGGAGCCTCGCCTTGACCAGACACCTACGCTTGGCGCCATCAGCGCATTCCAGCGCTTCATGGACAACTACCCGGATTCGCCCCATCGCGAGGCTGCTCAGAAGAGCCTCTTCGAGCTACAGGACAAGCTGGTGATGAAGGAACTGCTCTCAGCCAAGCTGTACTACAATCTGGGAGGCTACTTTGGTAACGTCAATTCCAATACGGAGAGTAACTATATCTCATGCATCGTGACCGCTGAAAATGCGCTGAAGCTCTTCCCTTACTCCCAGTGGCGCGAGGACTTCTCTATGCTCATTGTGCGGAGCAAGTATCAGTTGGCCCTCAACTCCTCAAGGGACAAGCAGATAGAGCGCTATCGTGAGGCAGAGGACGAGTGCTACGGGTTCCTGAATGAATATCCGGACTCGCCCAATCGCGCTCAAGCCGAAAAACTGCTGGCGAAGTGCAAGAAGATAACCAAAGACTAAAGGACGTTGAACGTTGAACATTGAACGTTGAACATTGAACGTTGAACATTGAACGTTGAACATTGAACGAGGGACATTATAATTTTCGAAAATTAAAAATAAAATTTCAAACATGGATTACAAGAAATCAAAAGCTCCTGTCAACACCGTAACACACAACCTCATGGATCTCTGTGACGAGACGGGTAACATCTATGAGAGTGTGGCTATCATTGCCAAGCGCGCTAACCAGATCTCGGTGCAAATCAAGGAAGACCTGTCGAAGAAACTGGCTGAGTTCGCCTCTTACAACGACTCACTGGAGGAAGTGTTCGAAAACCGCGAGCAGATTGAAATCTCGCGCTACTACGAGAAGTTGCCGAAGCCCACGCTGTTGGCCACTCAGGAGTTTATTGAGGGAAAGGTCTATTACCGTGATCCCACCCGTGATGCCCAGCCTGCTGAGGCATAATAGTTCTGAACCATTTTTTACACGTGTAATTCAACATGATACAACGCAAACAAACGTTGTTCTTGCTGGCAGCGTTCATCCTTACTGTTGTGTGCATGTGCATGCAGGTGGCTACGCTCTATGGCAACGAAGGCATTGTCTTTGCCAAGGTGTATAACCTCTGGCTGAGCGACGGACAGGGACATCACACGTTCCGCTCGGCTCCGCTTTTCGCCTGTCTGGTACTGTCGGCATTGTTGTCGCTGGTCACCATCTTCATGTATATGAAGCGCAAGCTGCAAGCGACGATGTGCTTGATCAACATGGCGCTGCTGGTCGTTTGGTTCCTCTTGCTGGCCGTGTTGCCTCAGCGCATAGGCGGCTCGATGGTGCTGGAGTGGACGGTAGTCCTGCCTGCTGTCAGCATCCTGCTGCAGTTTATGGCGCGACGTGGCATCCTGGCCGACGAGAAGCTGGTGCGTTCGCTTGACCGCATCAGATGATACGCGCAAGCCTTTCTACAAAGTAATTGGTAACCCTCCTTGAAAGTTATGGAAGTAAAATCAGCCGAATTCGTGATTTCTGCCCCGATGGTCTCGCTGTGTCCCAAAGACACCAAGCCGGAGTTTGCCTTTATCGGGCGCTCAAACGTAGGCAAGTCGAGTCTCATCAACATGCTGGCTAAAAACAGAAAGCTGGCTAAGACCTCGGCTACACCGGGCAAGACACTCCTGATCAACCATTTTATAATAAATAAGGAGTGGTACTTGGTCGATTTGCCTGGCTATGGCTATGCCAAGCGTTCGAAGAAGGAGGTGGCAAAGCTGGATCAGATGATACGCGGCTACATTCTGGGACGCGAACAACTGGTGAACGTCTTCGTGCTCGTTGACATAAGACTGGAGCCGCAGCCCATCGACTTGGAATTCATCAACTGGCTTGGAGTGTCGAGCATACCATTCTCCATCGTCTTTACTAAAGCCGACAAACTGACGGCTGCCAAGGTTCGTGCCAATGTAGCCGCCTATGAGCAGAAGATGCTGGAGACGTGGGAGGAGATGCCGCCTTATTTCGTCACATCGTCAGAGAAAGGTGCAGGCCGCGATGAGGTGCTCGGCTATATTGAGCAGATTAACAAAGAACTCAAAAATTCATAACGCTTGAAGTAGATGCCCAAGGAAATACCTTATCTTGACGTACAGAATCTGACCAAAACATTTGGTTCTCTTGTGCTTTTCGAGAACATCAGCTTTTCTATTGCAGAGGGACAAAAGGTGGGGCTTATCGCCAAGAATGGTACGGGCAAATCGACCTTGCTCTCTTTGCTGGCGGGCAAGGACGGCTATGACAGTGGCTCCATCATTTTCAAGCGCGACTTGAAGGTGGGCATCTTAGAGCAGTCGCCTAAGTTTGACCCAAAGGAGAGTGTGCTCGATGCCTGTTTCAATCATGAGGGGAATCCTGAAAAGGTGCTTCGGGCAAAGCAGATTCTCACGCAGCTCAAGATACGTGACTTGCAACAGCCTATGGGGCAGTTGTCAGGTGGACAGCAGAAGCGCGTGGCACTGGCCAATGTGCTAATCTTGGAACCCGACTTGCTCATTCTGGACGAGCCTACCAACCATCTTGACCTTGAGATGATTGAATGGCTGGAAGGCTTCCTGAACCGTGGACGTAAAACGCTTCTCATGGTTACACACGACCGCTATTTCCTGGATCGGGTGTGTTCAGTCATTCTCGAGATTGACGATCGTACTATCTACACCTATCGTGGCAACTACTCCTATTATCTGGAGAAACGGCAGGAGCGCATTGACAATCGCCGTGCCGAAATAGCACGTGCGAACAACCTCTACCGTACAGAGCTCGAATGGATGCGACGCATGCCACAGGCACGAGGACATAAGGCCAAGTACCGTGAAGACGCCTTCTACGAGTTGGAACGTGTGGCAAAGGCCCGTATAGAGGAGCGCCAGATGAGGCTCAAGGCATCAAATGTGTATATAGGAAGCAAAATCTTTGAATGTCAGTATGTCTCGAAAGCCTTTGCGCAGGCATCATCGTCTGACGACTTGATCATTCTCAAGGATTTCTATTATAATTTCTCCCGGTTTGAGAAGTTGGGCATCGTGGGCAACAACGGTACTGGTAAATCGACCTTCATCAAGATGCTATTGGGCGAGATGGAGCCAGATGCCGGTAGAATCATCATTGGCGAGACGGTGCGTTTCGGCTATTTCTCACAAGAGGGACTGCAGTTTGACGAACAGCAAAAGGTGATTGACGTGGTGCGCGATATTGCCGAGTATGTTGACCTCGGCTCGGGCCGTCACCTCTCGGCCAGTCAGTTCCTACAGCACTTCCTCTTTACTCCCGAACAACAACATAATTATGTGTATAAGCTGTCGGGGGGCGAGCGCCGTAAACTCTATCTCTGCACCGTGCTCATGCGCAATCCGAACTTTTTGGTGCTCGACGAGCCTACCAATGACCTTGACATCGTGACGCTTCAGATCCTGGAAGAATACTTGCAGGACTTCCCCGGATGTGTCATCGTGGTGTCACACGATCGCTACTTCATGGACAAGGTGGTTGACCATTTGCTGGTGTTTAAGGGACAGGGAAAAATACAGGACTTCCCCGGTAATTACACACAGTACAGGGACTTCGAAGCAATGAACTCCAACGGCGATACGCCTGGTCTGGGGAAAAATGCCGTGAACGAAGAGAAAGAGAACAGTGACTCTTCTCGCGGGCAGAAACAGACATCCGATGCCGCTAAAAGAAAACTTACGTTTAAAGAAAAACGTGAGTATGAACAGTTGGAGAAAGACATCGCGGTGTTGGAAGCAGAGAAGAAACAGATAGAGGAGGCACTCTGTGGAGGAACGACTTCAGTAGATGAGATCACACAGATGAGCAAGCGACTTCCGTTGCTCAACGAAGAATTAGACGAAAAGTCGATGCGCTGGCTGGAACTATCAGAGTATGCGTGATGGCGGTTGACGTCCTAAATAGAATAACCTTAGAAGAAAAAGCAAATTCCACATGGCTCAGCAATATCCTTCCCGTTTATTGGAACGCTCTGTTCAGGAGTTCTCAAAACTCCCGGGCATAGGGCGGAAGACAGCTTTGCGGCTGGTGCTTCATCTGTTGCGCCAGTCAACGGAGGATGTGGAACACTTCACCGAGGCGCTGACTACGATGAAGCACGAAGTGAAGTTCTGTAAGGTGTGTCATAACATCAGTGACGAGGACGTGTGTCCTATATGTCGTGATCCCCGGCGTGACGAGACCGTGGTCTGTGTGGTCGAGAACATTCAGGACGTGATGGCTATAGAGAATACACAGCAGTTTCATGGACTCTATCATGTGTTGGGGGGCATCATCTCGCCTATGGACGGTATAGGTCCTGCTGATCTGGAGATTGAATCGCTCGTGAAGCGAGTGGGAGAGGGCGACGTGAAAGAAGTCATACTGGCGCTGAACCCCACGATGGAGGGCGATACCACCAATTTCTATATATTCAGGAAACTGGCACCCTTTAACGTGAAGGTGAGCGTGATTGCACGCGGCATCAGCGTAGGCAATGAGTTGGAATATACCGATGAAGTCACGCTGGGGCGCTCTATCCTGAACAGAACGCCATTTGACGGGAAATAAAGAAAAGGAGTGATACGATATGAATGAAATTGTAAAGACGTTAAAGATTATCTATTGGTTGATGGTTACCATGACACTTGCTATGGCTTTAGTGTTTGAATATATTGTTGAAGACACTGTAGGCATGGAAGCAGATCCTACCTTTGAATATGTCTGGCAATCGATAGCCGTCCTGATTTCATTGGGCGGATTGGTCTTGGCCTTACGCTTATTCAAAATCAAGGCAGTGGAGCAGCAAATTAAGGAAAAGCCCTTGACACACTATATGACAATGAGCAAAGTGCGATTTGCACTGATAGAAGGTATCACATTGTTTAATCTCGTTGGCTATTTCCTGTTCATCAATCCATCGTTCGTGTGGTTGGCCTTGATTACAGGCATGGGCTTCTTCTTCATCTACCCGTCGAAGGAACGCCTCATTAACGAAACTGGTTACATGGAAAAATGAAACTGAGCGTCATCATAGTAAACTATAATGTGCGCTACTACATAGAACAGTGCATCAATAGTGTCGAGCGAGCCACAAAGGACATCGAGACTGAGATATTCGTTGTTGATAATCACTCAACAGATGGCTCTGTGCCATATCTTCGTCGTCGGTTTGGCAAGCGTATTGAACTCATTGAGAGTAATCATAATTTAGGCTTCGCACGAGCCAATAATAAGGCCATACGTGAATCAACAGGCGAGTATGTGCTGTTGCTGAATCCTGATACCTTCGTCGGCGAAGATGCCATAAGACAGGTCGTTGACTTTCTGGATGCTCATCCGAAGGCTGGTGGCGTAGGCGTGAAGATGCACAATGCTGACGGCACATTGGCACGAGAGTCACGACGCGGAATACCTACGCCCTTCGTCTCCATGCTGAAGATGTTCGGATTTTCCAAGCGTTACTACATGAGCTATCTGTCATGGGACGAACCGGGACGGATAGAAGTGATTAGCGGCGCTTTCTGCATGGTGCGCCGTAAGGTGCTCGACGAGGTAGGACTGTTAGATAAGGACTTCTTCATGTATGGTGAGGATATCGACCTGTCCTATCGCATCTTGAAAGGCGGATATGAGAACTGGTTCGTGCCAGCCAATATCCTGCACTATAAAGGAGAATCGACTCAGAAATCGTCGTTCCGCTATGTTCACGTGTTCTATCAGGCTATGATCATCTTCTTCCGCAAGCACTATGGCCACTTGTCGCTTCTCTTTACCATCCCCATACAGGTTGCTATCTATCTGCGGGCTTTTATTGCCTTGATAGGCATGCAAAACTCTAAAATGTGGCATTCCATAGGACTGGGATATGACAAGGACTTTGCCACACAGTTCTGTTTCATCGGTTCTGGCGCGATGCTCAATGAGTGTAAGAAGCTGGCCCGGCGAAAGGCGCTTGATGCAACTTTCTGCAAGAACATTGAGGAAATAGGGGCGTGCGATGTGCTGGTGTTCGAGGTTGATGACAAATACAACTATGAAGACGTGTTGGCCTATGCCCGCGAGCATGCAGGGACATTCGAGATAGGAACCTATAGCAGGAAGAACCACGTACTTATTACTCCTAAAGAAATCATTCAATGAAGCACGTGCGACTCAGGGCTATGGAGCCTGAAGACCTGGATATGCTCTATCGTATAGAGAACGATTCACAGCTATGGGACGTTGGTGCTACAAACGTTCCTTATTCGCGTTATTTGCTTCACGAGTTTATATCAAACGCAACAGGCGATATATATACCGACCGACAGGTCCGCCTGATGATTGAAAACGAGGACGGGGCTGTTGTCGGCATTGCCGATGTCATGAACTTTGATCCTCGCCACCTGAGGGCCGAAGTGGGAATCGTGATAGAACGTGCCTGTCGCCGTCAGGGCTATGCCACTGATGCGATTCGTCAGATTATTGATTATTCCCGGACGGTATTGCACCTTCATCAGTTGTTCGCTTTCGTTGGCTGCGACAATCCTGCCTCTGTAGAGCTGTTCAGCAAAGTCGGCTTCACTCGTGAGGCGGAACTGAAGGATTGGCTCTACGATGGAAAAGACTATCATGCAGCCGTCATCATGCAATATCTTCTAAACTAAAGCTTACACTATGGGAGAGCAATTATTAGATCAACTCAATGAGAGTCAGCGTGCTGCTGTGGAGTATTGCGACGGCGCTTCGCTGGTGATTGCCGGTGCCGGTGCCGGTAAAACGCGCGTGCTGACATACAAGATAGCTTATCTGTTAGACGTAATAGGGCTGAAGCCTTGGAACATTCTGGCACTTACGTTTACGAACAAGGCTGCACGTGAGATGCGAGAGCGTATCGAGCAGTTGGTCGGAACCGAATCTGCCCGCTATCTGCAGATGGGCACCTTTCATTCGGTCTTCTTTCGAATCCTTCGTAACGAGGCTGAGAAAGTGGGCTATTCTTCAAACTTTACCATCTATGACCAAAGTGACAGCCGCTCACTCGTGAAGAATATCTGCAAAGAGATGGGGCTTGACGACAAGCAATACAAGCCCTCGGCTGTGAGTGATGCCATCTCAATGGCAAAGAATCGTCTGATCATGCCTCAAGCCTTTTCGGTCAGTTCGCTTTTCGATTCCAAGCATCCAAAGGTGGCTGAGGTATATCAGCGCTATATGGAACGCTGCAAACAGGCCAATGCCATGGACTTCGACGACTTGTTGGTGCGTATCTATCAGCTCTTTGAAGACCATGAAGACGTGCGTCAGCGATATGTGGAGCGATACCATTACGTGCTGGTTGACGAGTATCAGGACACCAACTATGTGCAGCAGAAAATCGTTTATCAGCTCACGCGCGAACGACAGCGTGTGTGCGTGGTGGGTGACGATGCACAGAGCATCTATAGTTTCCGAGGGGCTAACATTGACAATATCCTTAATTTCAGAGAGGCATATACAGGGGCGCGTCTGTTTAAACTGGAGCGCAACTATCGCTCCACGCAATTAATAGTAGAGGCTGCCAACAGTCTGATTCGAAAGAATGAACGTCAAATCCCGAAAGAGGTATATAGTCGCAATGAGCACGGAGAGCGATTGACACTGAAGCCTGCATACAGCGATAAGGAAGAGGCCATGATTGTCTGCAAAGACATAGTAAGACTGAAGCGCGAAGAGCATGGCGAGTATAGTGACTTTGCCATTCTGTATAGGACTAATGCCCAGAGCCGTGCGTTTGAGGAACAGATGCACAAGATGAACATACCATATCGAATCTACGGAGGCATGTCTTTCTATCAGCGTAAGGAAATCAAGGATGTGATAGCCTATTTCCGCGTGGTCACCAATCCTGACGACGAGGAGGCGCTGCGACGAATCATCAACTATCCTACGAGAGGAATTGGTGACACGACACTCTCTAAGATTGTGAATGCAGCTGCTGCAAATGGCGTGTCTCTATGGCAAACAATGCAAAACATGCGGCACTATGGCTTGACCCTAAGCGCTGCGGCTGCCGGAAAGGTTGAAACCTTCCGTCAGATGATTGAGGGATGGCGCGGCAGACTTGCTTCGGAAGACGTCTATCAGCTGGGACAAGCCATTATCATGGAAAGCGGTATTTCAAAAGAAATCTATGGAAGCCGTGAGCCGGAATATGTGGCAAGACAGGAAAATCTGGAGGAATTTCTCGGCAGTATGCAGGACTTTGTGGAAAGCCGTAAAGAGGAAGGAATGGAGGAAAACATTTCTTTAGGCGATTTCTTGCAGGAAGTTGCATTGCTGACGGATCTGGATAGTGACGACAATGCTGAGCAGCCTAAAGTGTCGCTAATGACGGTTCATAGTGCTAAAGGTCTTGAGTTCCCAACGGTCTTCGTGGTGGGATTAGAAGAAAATATATTTCCTTCACCTATGTCCACCAACTCTATGCGAGAGCTCGAAGAAGAACGCCGGTTGCTCTATGTCGCCATCACACGCGCCGAGAAGCATTGCATTCTCACTTGTGCACAGAACCGTTTCCGCTATGGACGAATGGAGTATGATACGCCCTCGCGTTTTATTCGTGATATTGACCCTTCACTCTTGTATGTTGACGACGGGAACCACCGTCCTGACAATGACGCAGAACGTGCTTTCACTCAAAGAACTACAAGTGCAAGCACGGCTTACAGACCTTCTTTCCAACAAGCTCCCAATACTCGTCAGACAATCTCTCAAAGCGTTGCGCCTCACTATCGGCCAGTTTCCTCTAAGCCTGTAGCATCTGGAACTGAAGAAGGAATGCATTCACTTCGTGAGGGCATGACGATAGAGCATCAGCGCTTTGGCATCGGGACGGTGCTGAAAGTAGAGGGGACGGGAGAAAACGAAAAGGCAACTGTAGAATTTCGTAATGCGGGAACGAAGCAGCTGCTTCTGAAATTTGCAAAGATAAAGATATTGAAGTAATGATTAATGATGAATCAGTCGCTCGGAAACGATTGGTGCTATCATCATTTGTAGGTAAAGACCGAGAAAAGCAAGTGCGTTTTCGGTCTTTTTCCGTATAAAAGATGTATTTTTGCAATAAAATACAGAAAAATCATGAAACTCTCAGAACTACATACTGGCGAAAAAGGCATCATCGTGAAAGTGCAAGGACATGGCGGCTTTCGCAAGCGTATCATAGAAATGGGATTTGTCAAGGGAAAAGAAGTGGAAGTACTGCTCAATGCACCTTTGCAGGATCCTGTGAAATATAAGATTATGGGCTATGAGGTGTCGTTGAGACATCAGGAGGCCGAGATGATTGAGGTGGTGAGCGAAGCGGAAAAGGATAAGATTGTTCAGCGTCTTGCAGAGAAGGAGAATCTTTCGGCGCTTACCATCGATTCGACTCTCCATGAAGACGACTATCTGCAGCACGTGGCTTTGGAGAAACGTCGCGTCATCAATGTTGCGCTCATTGGTAATCCCAACTGCGGCAAAACTTCGCTCTTCAACTATGCCTCAGGGGCTCATGGCCATGTGGGCAACTATTCTGGCGTGACGGTTGATGCGTCGGAGGCCCATGCTTCAATGTTCGGCTATGAGTTCAATCTGATAGACTTACCAGGTACTTATTCGCTTTCTTGCTACTCTCCGGAGGAGCTGTATGTACGTAGGTACTTGACAGAGCAAATACCAGATGTGGTGATCAACGTGATTGACTCTACAAATCTGGAACGCAATCTGTACTTAACCACTCAGCTCGTAGATATGAATATGAGACTGGTGGGAGCACTGAATATGTACGATGAGTTTGAACGTCGCGGAGACCATGTGAACCTGGAAACACTTTCAACGCTCTTCGGAATGCCGATTGTTCCTACATCGTTCAAAAAAGGTGCCGGCATTAAAGAACTGTTCCGTGCTGTCATTCAGGTCTATGAGGGAGCAAATAGACACGCCCGGCATTTGCATATCAACTATGGACACGAGATAGAAGATGGTATCAGCCATATCCAGAAGTATCTGAAACGTGACAGTGATTTGCGCCAGCGTTATTCTACGAGGTATCTGGCCATTAAATTACTGGAACACGACACCCATATTGAGAACTTCATGGCAAAAGAAGCAGAAGTCGCAAATATCTTAGTGGCGCGCGACAGGGCTTCTGCTCGCGTGCAGGAAGAGACGGGAAGTGACTCGGAAACTGCCATCATGGATGCTAAGTACGGATTTATCAATGGTGCGCTGACTGAGGCTGAGTATGAGACAGGAACCAAAGAAGACACTTATCGCACTACCCATATTATTGACCGGGTCTTGTCGCATAAGTATTTGGGATTTCCAATCTTCTTCTTCCTGCTCTATGTGATGTTCGAGACGACTTTCTCTTTGGGACAGTACCCGATGGACTGGATTGAAGCGGCAGTCGGCTGGTTGGGGGATAGGGTAGGCACTATGATGCCCGATGGTCCACTTCGCTCTCTGGTCGTTGATGGAGCTATAGCAGGTGTGGGTTCGGTCATTGTGTTTTTACCTCAGATACTAATCCTGTATTTCTTTATCTCTTTGATGGAGGATTCTGGCTATATGGCGCGTGCAGCCTTCATCATGGATAAGCTGATGCACAAGATGGGACTTCACGGTAAGTCCTTTATTCCATTGATTATGGGATTCGGATGCAATGTACCAGCCGTGATGGCTACCAGAACGATTGAGAGTCGGAGGTCACGGCTGATTACGATGATGATACTTCCCTTCATGTCCTGTTCGGCACGCTTACCTATTTATATAATGATAGCAGGAACTTTCTTCACGCTTCAATATCGTTCCTGGGTGATGCTTTCACTGTATGTGGTCGGCATCTGTATGTCAGTAGTGGTGAGTAAGTTGTTCTCCTCTTATCTTGTGAAAGGGCAAGATACGCCATTTGTGATGGAATTGCCTCCATACAGATGGCCAACAGCCAAGGCTATAGGTCGCCATACGTGGGAGAAGGGAAAGGAATATCTGAAGAAGATGGGCGGCATCATTCTCGTGGCATCGGTCATTGTGTGGGCAATGGAGTATTTCCCTCATGATGAGTCACTCACAGTTCAGCAACAGCAGGAACAATCTATTATCGGTCGTATCGGCAAGACGATAGAGCCTGTGTTTAAGCCCCAAGGCTTCAACTGGAAAATGGACGTCTCGCTCATAGCGGGTGTCGGCGCGAAGGAAATCGTGGCTTCGACAATGGGCGTACTGTATAGTGGAGACAAATCATTTGCTGATGACGATTCTTTCAGTGATGACAGCGAGAAATATACACATCTGCGCCAACAAATGCTTCAAGACGGCATCACTCCACTGGCTGCCTATTGCTACTTGCTCTTCATCCTGCTTTACTTTCCTTGTATAGCTACGATAGTGGCAATCAAGAACGAAACTTCATCGTGGCGGTGGGCACTCTTTGCTGCTGGTTATACGACATGTCTGGCATGGATCGTTTCTGCTGTTGTCTATCAGGTAGGGAGCTTATGCCTTTGAAACAAAAAATAGCATATTTGTTTGGCGATTAAAAATAATTACGTTATATTTGCATGTCGAAAAACAATTAATCATACCTACTAATCAACAGACAATGGAAGAGAAACTTGAGGCGAAAATAAACCGATCTGACTATAAGATCTTAATTGTTGATGATGTCGTAAGCAATGTGCTATTGCTTAAGATTCTGCTGACCAATGAGAAATTTCAGGTTTGTACGGCCAACTGCGGCAATATGTGCATTGAACAAGCAAAGGCTGAAAAGCCAGATCTTATTCTGCTCGATGTGATGATGCCCGACATTAGCGGCTTCGATACTGCTGTCATTTTGAAGAAGGATCCGGAGACGGCTGATATTCCCATCATCTTCCTAACGGCATTGAATAATCCCAGTGATCTCGTTCATGGTTTCCAGGTAGGCGCTAACGACTTTTTGACGAAGCCTTTTAATAAAGAGGAGCTCGTGGTTCGTGTGATGCACCAAATTACATTGGTAGCGGCAAAACGTCTCATTCAGAAGCAGAACGAGGAATTGCGTGCTACGATCAACAATCGTGACAAGATGTATTCAGTGATTGCCCACGACCTGCGTTCACCAATGGCTTCTATTCGTATGGTTCTCAATCTGGTGGTCACGTCCATGTCTCCTGAAATGATAGGACCTGAGCTGTTCGAACTCTTGGATAAGGCAAACAAAGAATCGGAAGAATGTCATGACTTGCTCGATAATCTGTTGAAATGGACAAAGAGTCAGACGGGACGATTGAACGTGTTGCTTCAAGATTTGGATTTGAACGATATTATTCCTGGAGTCGTTGACATCTTCGAGATGATTGCCCTCACGAAAAAGATTAAGCTCCAGTATGTCGGAACGCAAGCGCCGCTTGTCGTCAGGGCTGACAATGATATGCTTAAAACGATTGTTCGGAATTTTATGTCTAATGCAGTGAAGTTTAGTCCTGAGAATTCGGTCATTGAAATTACGATGAAAGAAGAGGGGCAATTCGCAAAGGTCAGTGTACGTGATCATGGTGTAGGTATTGAGCCTGACCGTCTCGGAAGTATTTTCCATAAAGGTGAAACTACCTATGGAACAGATGGTGAAGAGGGCTCAGGCTTAGGTCTGCAACTTTGTGCTGATTTTGCACGTAAGATAGGAGGCGATGTCCAGGTGGAGTCAACTCTAAATGAAGGTTCTACGTTCAGCGTTTTTATTCCCTTAAAGAAAGATTGAGTATTGTTGAGACTGTCTGAAAACGAAAGGATGAATAGTTACAAGAATGAAGATTAATGGTTAATTTTTGCAAATCGGAAATTAATTCTTAATTCTTCATTCTTTTGTATAAATATTAATTTGTACTTTTGCACTCAGTTTTATCACCACGTTTCTGATTTTTGGAAACGCTTTAACCCAAAAAAACATTTCAACTTAAATAAAGTTATACGTTTATTATGTATACAAAAGAAGAATTAGAACAGATGGAACCAGCCCAACTGCTCAGTATTGCTGCAGAATTGGGCGTGGAAGTATCTCAGGATGACGAGTTAGAGAAAGTTGTCTATGAAATTCTTGATCAGGCTGCTATAGACAGTGCTTCTGGAGCAACCGCGAAACGCAAGCGTACGAGAATCACCAAGAAAGATACTGATAAGGTATATACGGTCAAAGGTAAAGACGGAGAAAACTATGATTCAAACGGCCAGAAGGCTAATAGTGTTGAAACTCCATCACTGTTTGATGCAGAACCTGTTGAGTCTCAGCAAGACACAGCTAATGACGTGGCAAGTGTTGAAGTAGATCCTTTAGCTGCATTCCCGAAACACCGTGGTCGTAAGTCTAAGGCAGAACTGGCGGCAATCGCCGCAGCAGAAGCTGCAAAGAATGAGGCTATGATGAATGAGGAACCCGAAGAAGAGCAGATTGTCCCTGAGGAAATGGAAGAAGAAAAGTTCATGGACAAAGAGACACCTGATAAGGAGATGCTGGAGCAACTACAGGAGAAAATGGCTAACCAATATACCAGAGAAGACATGATGGCATATTACGATGCCAATCCTGATGGTATTTGGGAGGGGGATCCCTGTGATGGCACAGATTTCATTCCTGTCGTTGATCTGCCTATTGAGGACCAGGCGGCTATACCGACACTTGACATCTTTGATCGTCCGGTAGTGCAGCATTCAGAATCTGTCTATCAGCCAGCACCAGTTTCTCAACCTGCAAGCTATGACTTCGGAGATTTCATTTCTGGTAATGGTGTATTAGAGATTTTGCAAGACGGCTATGGATTCCTCCGTTCAAGCGATTATAACTATCTGTCTTCTCCTGATGACATCTATGTTGCTCCGCAACAGATTAAAAAATACGGATTGAAGACTGGTGATGTCGTTGATTGTACGGTTCGTCCTCCTCATGATGGTGAAAAGTACTTTGCCATGTCAACTGTTAATATGATTAACGGGCGAGACCCTGATGAAGTGCGTGATCGTGTGTCCTTTGAACATCTGACACCTCTATTCCCCGAGGAGAAATTTATGTTATGCGGTGATCCTTCAACGACAAATCCTTCGACACGTATCGTTGATTTGTTCTCGCCCATAGGTAAGGGACAGCGTGCATTGATCGTGGCTCAGCCTAAGACTGGTAAGACGATTCTTATGAAGGATATTGCCAATGCCATTGCTGCTAATCATCCGGAAGCTTACATCATGATGTTGCTGATTGACGAGCGCCCTGAAGAGGTTACCGATATGAGCCGTACTGTCAATGCTGAAGTGATAGCTTCAACATTTGATGAGCCTGCTGACCGTCATGTGAAAATTGCCGGTATTGTTCTTGAGAAGGCTAAGCGAATGGTGGAATGCGGACACGATGTAGTGATTTTCTTGGATTCTATCACACGTTTGGCTCGCGCATATAACACTGTTTCACCTGCAAGTGGTAAGGTGCTGACGGGTGGTGTAGATGCTAATGCCTTGCAGAAGCCGAAGCGTTTCTTCGGTGCAGCTCGTAATATAGAGGGAGGAGGCTCGCTCACCATTATTGCAACAGCCTTGGTCGATACAGGTTCTAAGATGGATGAAGTCATCTTTGAGGAATTCAAGGGAACGGGTAACTCTGAGATTCAGCTTTCTCGTGCGCTTTCAAATAAGCGTGTGTTCCCTGCCATTGATCTTGTTCAGTCAAGCACGCGTCGCGATGATTTGTTGCAGGATGCTACAACACTCAACCGCATGTGGATTATCCGTAAGTTTATTGCTGATATGAACCCAATGGAGGCAATGAATACTGTTCGCGACCGTCTTGTTCAAGCTCGGAATAATGAGGAGTTCTTGATGTCAATGAATGGATAAAGATTGAGAAACAACTTTGTTTAAATAATAAGGACTGAGTCATTTGTGGCTCAGTCCTTTTTTTATGTCATATATTCATTCGTTATTGTTGCTGCTTTTTAAATTACTGTCGTTTCTTTTTATGAATTACTGTCGTTTCTTTTTGAATTACTGTCACTTCTTTTTTGAGTTGTTGTCTCTTCTTTTTCTTGAGAACAGATCGCCTATACCGTCGAAGTCTCGCTTGATAATGAAGCCAATGCCTTGTGTGTTGAGTGAAGAACGGGTGAAGTAGCGGTCGTTGGTCTGGTTGTACACTTTCAGTGCCAAGTTGCCATTCGGCCTTAGTAAATAACGAATGTCGAAGTCACCAATGAAAGTATGATTGGCACGTGTGGCATTATCGCGATAGCCGAACTGCCCATTGATGAGCAGACGGTTGTTCAGCATGCGTCCGCTCACAATGCCTTCATATTCAGCATTGTGCCATCCTTCATTTCCTGTTGATATATTGGCACCGAAGTTCCAATTGTCATTCTTCACGACATGTGAAATCACTTCATTAATCTGGGTGGAAAGTGTTCCTGAGAGGAATGATTGCATTGCTAATTGCGTCTGGTCGTAGGTCTGTGAGCTGGCATTGTTGATGTCTTGAGTATAGAAGCGACCGATGCCGAGGAGGTAGAGCACTTGCTGATTCATTTCCTGTTCACTTGTGATAACTGAGCGTATCATCTGCTTTTCCTCACTATTCACGTTAGGTATGTCGAGGTCGAACTCAATGCGTGGAGCACCGGCCTGTCCTAAGATATTCATGAGGCAGTTCACTCTTACCGTATTATTGGAGAAAGAATTGCCTAAGTTCAGATCGGACAGCGACACACCATTTACCGTGTGTATGGCTTGCAACTGCAGATTGGCTTCCATAGGTGCTCCGCCGAATACGATGGTTCCACCTTCCTTGAATTTGAAATTCTTCTTAATGATGTTCTGAATCGTAATGCCATAGGTGCCGCGTTCCACTTGATATGTGCCAAACATGTGGAAAGCACCTTTGTTGTGGTAGGAAGCACGTATCATGCCCGAACCATTGAGCGTGATATAGTCACCCATCTTTGCATCCATAAGAAGTCGCACGGTAGCATCACTATTGGCATTGATGCGGAAGTTGAGGAACAAGTCTGACGGGATGTCCTTTACTTTACTTTCCTTTTCCCCGGCTTCTTCAGTAGTTGAGGCTTTCCCCTTGTCTCTCCAAGTTATGAACTCCTGAGAACTCACGCTTCCGCCCGATGACGCATTATAGAAAAATGTAGTAGGGAGAAGAGGGGTGGCATCGATGTTGATTGTAACTTCCTTGGGCCGTCCATGCATATCAACATGTCCTGATGCAACAACGCTTCCGCAGAACTGTTCGTCTCCAAATTCCTTAAAGTCATACGCCAGCATTCTCTGTGTCTCAATGTCGAGGTCGAATGTCATGTTCGACAGATGCTCATGATGAATGCCTCCGCTGATGCTGGCCGTATTGCCATACTTATCGTAGATAGCAGCTTTGTTGAAACGGATATCGTTATGAACAAAATGTACGGTGTCGCGTACCAGCTTGTAAGTTGTTCCCAATGGAATGACATCGGCCTGCCCGTCTGCCACAAGTGTTCCTATCAGGTCCATTTTGCCCAAAGGTCCCACAAGTTTCAGATCTCCGTAAGCATGCCCTTCTATGTTTTTGAGGAAACTGCTTGTATATGTCTTCAAGAACTCTATATGCGTACCGCGCCCTCTGATGTTCAGGTCTATGTCTTTACGTACAGGTGACACGTAGCCGTCGATAAGTGTCATGACTTCAGGACCATCTTCAGTCTTGGCATCAATGTCAATCTGTTGTCTTTCGTTGTTCCATTGTGCATTGGCATATAGCGTTCCCATTCTTCCATTCTCGAATGTGAACTGGTCAACTGTAAGGTTAGTCCATGCTATAGGTCTCTCAAACAGTTGCGTAGCATAGACATTTCCAGTTGCCAAGCCATTGAACTCAACAGGATGGAAATTAATGAGTTCCATGATATAGCCAACGTCCATCTCTTTCATATCCACAGCCAATGTGTCGGTCGGAGAGGCAGAGGCCACTCCGTCGATGGTCAGATGCTGTTGTTCATGCTTTACAGAGAATTCATCTACTATCAATTTCTTCTCTGAATAGAAAATATTGGACGGCAGAACATCCCATTTGGCTGCGCCCATTGTGATATGGGATGGCTGAATGTGTATGTGTGCTTGGGCTTTTCTGTTGTGATCACTATATAGCTGAGTGATGGCATTGAGGTTGCCTTGCATGAATATTCTGCCCTTGGCGTGATTATTCCAGTTCACACTTGTCTGCAGCCGATTGTCAGAGGCATTAGCCTTTAAGCCTATATCCATACCCGTTCCATTGTCCATGATTTTCTTGAGACTGATGTCACAAAGGATGCTGTCACTTGGCGACGTGAAGGCAACAACGGCATTCCTATACGAACTGCCCTTGTAAGTAAAAGCAGGTATGTTTCCTGTTATGCTTAGATTACGATTGGTGTCGTTGATACTACCACTCAGTGTCATAGGCTCATCAAGATTCACGGGAATATTGAGCAACTTTTGCATCCACCGGGTAGAATAGAGCTCAAGCTTGATGTCGAAGTCGTTCGTGACCCGATCGTTCATGGGGGGAAGTCCTGGCAGGGTGGGGAGATGAGCTCCCAGCACATTGATGAAGCTCTGTGGCAAGGTGTCCCAGTTGAATTCTCCATTGAGTTCCATCGTGCCCATGTCTCCCTTGACCTGAAAATGATGTCGTTGTCCCTCAAAGCCAGTAGTGAGCTGAACATTCTTGATTGTAAACACGTCCGTAGAGTCTGCCATCGCGAAATCGTAGAGTGTGATGCTGCCTTGTGCATCATTCAGGTTGCTGGCAGTAATGTCGGTCGCAAAACTGGCTGTGAAGACCGACTTGCCCCATTTGTCAGACAGATGGAGTGTCAAGGGCGAAAAGTCTCTGACGTTTCCTTCAGCCTTTATCTTCATGTTCTTGCCCGTTTTCTTCCATTCACCATTAAGCATCGTCTTAATGTTTTCGTCGTCTATTTTCAGAACGCCGGTAGCAGACATTTGGTGGAAGTCACCATGCAAAAGATCATTGGTAAGGAGTGACGCATTGAGATTGATGTTCTGGTATGCATAATTCTTGTATTCGAAAGCAGGTATTTCCCCCATCACGTTTACCCCTGTGCGGTCACCTTGAATATTAATATTTCCACTTATGTTGCCGAATCGTTCGTTGTTCAGCAGTCCTTTCAGGTCAATACCATTCGAAGTGAGATTGCCTTTGAACGCCTTGTTGGCATCTATCTGAAAGTTAGCCTCCAGATTTCCTATATCCGTTGTAAGAGTTGACGTGGCTTGCATGTCGCCTGTTTGCCATCCTTCAAACCGTCCGTGAATGTTCAGGTTGCCAATGTTTCCTAAAATCTCAGGAAGAGCGGGAATTTCGCTTTTCAGTAGGCGAAACGTATTCTCGTTCATGGAAAACTGGTTCACCACAGCTTGCCATTCAGGATAGCTTTGGTCTAAATGCTCGGCCCATCCTGTAGCTTTCAGGGTGATAAGATTGTTAGTGGAGTTGATGATGACCGATGGAATACGGATGCTTTGCGAACTTCCTTGCACAAGGGTCTTGCATTCTATTACTTCGCGTACATTCTTTAAAGAAGGGTGCAGGAAGCTCAAGTCGTTAAGACAGACTCCGAAGGCTAAGCTGTCCACGCGATAGCGTAAAGTCTCTTTTAGGTGCTTTGCGTCATAATTCGCTTCGGCTTCATTGATGAACAAGGTTGACTCTGGCAGTTGGAGCTTCAGTTCTGAAAGTCGGCTACTCTTTTTTCCAGCCTCCAATTTGAGTGTAAGGCTCTTTAGCTTCAGTCCGCTAAGTTCGTTCAAAGCCAAGCGCTTTATGTTGACATTAAGGGTGTCTTCGTTCAATTCTTTAAGTATGATGTGTGCGCTTATGTTATTGAAACTCAGATGGTCAGTACTGATTTTGTCAAGTAAAGGAACGTCTCTTCTGTGATAGCTGATGCTTGAATGTCTCACAATGAGTGAGTTGATGCGCAGCTGTAGAGGAGCGCTTGAAGTAGTGTCTTTAGAGGCGAGCGAATCGATTACAAACTGATAGTTCGCTGGAGCTTCGGCATGGGTCTTATATAAATTAGCCTGAGCGCCGAACAGCTGAGCCGATGAGATGCTGATGCGTCCGTTCAGTAGGGCAGACCACTCGGCCCTTACCGATAGGCGACCTACGCGCAGCAAGCTTTCTCCTTGTTGGTCGTAAATGTGGAAGCCGTCGATGATAATGCGATTGAGAAACCCCAGATTCACTCGCTCCATCTGAACCTTTGTACCCAGTTTTTTGCCAATCTCAGTCGCCACTTTATTGGCTAACTTCGTTTGGAAGGCTGGTATGTGGGTGAGTGTCATTAGCAAGACGTACAGAGCAATCAAGCTCCATATTAGTCCGCTCAGGATATGTCTAAGTATCTTCAATCTGTCAATCCGAGTTTACAAACACTTTGCAGGGGTGTTTTTAGCGTTGCAAAAATACGATAAAATCTTGTGAAAGCTCTATTTTTATCCGAAAAATAAGGCACTTCTATCAAAAAAGTATTAATTTTGCAGCCGTTATAGAGAATAATAACGTTATTTCTAATTATTTATATGACAAATTTGATTAAGTTGCGTAAAGGCCTGGACATAAACCTTCAGGGGTGCGCTTCGGAAACAAAGATTCAATTGAAATCGAATGGCAAGTATGCTTTAGTGCCTGATGATTTCGAAGGTGTCGTACCGAAGGTCGTTGTTAAAGAAGGTGATCATGTCAAGGCCGGGGATGCGCTTTTTGTCAACAAGCAGTATCCCACGGTTCGTTTCGCTTCGCCTGTTAGTGGAAAAGTTACCGCCGTAGAACGAGGCGAACGTCGTAAGGTGCTCTGTGTGAGGGTTGAAGCCGATGCCCAGCAAGAGTATGTCGATTTTTGTAAAAAGGATGTTTCAAAGATGGACGGTCAAGCCGTTTGCGAAGCGCTCTTATCGGCTGGTATCTTTGGCTATATCAATCAGTTGCCTTATGCTGTTTCCACCAATCCGGAAACGAAGCCTAAGGCAATTTTCGTATCGGCACTTCGTGACAAACCACTGGCTTGCCGCTTCGATTTTGAAGTGAAAGGGCAGGAAGACGACTTCACGACAGGACTTATAGCCCTTTCAAAGATTGCCAAGACCTATCTGGGACTGGGCATTCAGCCCGACCTTCAGGCAGAGCTGCAGAAGCGGCAGATTGAGAACTATGTGGAGCTGAATGTGTTTGAAGGCAAGTGTCCTGCGGGCAACGTGGGCGTTCAGGTGAACAACGTAGCGCCAGTGAACAAGGGCGAAGTGGTGTGGACGATAGGCGATCCGACGGTGGTGCTCTTCATCGGTCGCCTGTTCAACACGGGCAAAGTGGATTTACACCGCACGGTCGCCCTTTGCGGAAGCGAGGTATTGAAGCCGCTACATGTTGACATGCTGGTGGGCGAGGAACTTTCCACGCTGCTCAGCAACAGTTATGATGCAAATCATCATGTGCGCATCATCAACGGCAATGTACTCACAGGCCGTAAGACTACGAAAGACGGCTTCCTTGGAGCTCATTCTTCCGAGATAACGGTAATCCCCGAGGGCGACGATGCCGATGAGATGCTGGGATGGATAATGCCTCGATTCAAGCAGTTCTCAGTGAATCGCAGCTATTTCTCATGGTTGCAGAACTGTTGGTTCTGTGGCAAGAAGAAGGCTTATGTAGCCGATGCCCGTATCAAAGGCGGTGAGCGCCACATGATTATGAGTGGTGAATATGACAAGGTGCTTCCTATGGACATCTATGCCGAGTACCTTATCAAGGCTATCATCACAGGCGACATTGACCGTCAGGAACAGCTCGGCATCTATGAAGTTTCACCTGAAGACTTTGCCTTGGCAGAATTCGTGGATTCCTCAAAGCTGGAGTTGCAGCGTATCGTGCGCGAAGGGCTTGACATTCTAAGGAAAGAGAATAGCTAATTCAAGAAATCATTCATCAATCAATCAAAGTAAAAATAATGAGCGCTTTAAGAAATTATCTGAATAAGATAAAGCCGAACTTCGAGGAGGGTGGCAAGCTACATGCCTTCCGCTCGTTGTTCGACGGCTTCGAGACGTTTCTTTATGTGCCAAACGACACGGCAAAGACGGGCGTACACATTCACGACGCCATCGACTCGAAGCGCATCATGAGCATGGTGGTCCTTGCGCTGATGCCGGCTATGCTGTTCGGCATGTATAACGTGGGCTACCAGAACTATCTGGCTGCAGGCACACTGGCTTCGGCCTCGTTCTTCGACTTGTTCGTCTTCGGATTCCTGGCAGTGCTGCCTAAGATTCTCGTTTCTTACATCGTGGGACTGGGCATCGAGTTTGCCTGGGCACAGTGGAAAGGAGAAGAGATTCAGGAAGGCTTCCTCGTCAGCGGCATCTTGATTCCGCTGATTGTTCCGGTCAACTGTCCGCTTTGGATACTGGCGATTGCCGTAGCTTTCGCAGTCATCATCGGCAAGGAAATCTTCGGCGGTACGGGTATGAACATCTTCAATCCGGCATTGCTTTGCCGTGCCTTCCTGTTCTTCGCTTATCCCACGAAGATGAGCGGCGATCAGGTGTGGGTAGCCAACGAGAGCATTCTCGGCTTCGGCAACACGCTGCCCGACGGATTTACAGCTGCGACCCCTCTGGGACAAGTGGGGCAGGGGGCTGATGTGTCGGCCTCGCTCAGCGATATGGTTCTGGGCTTCATTCCCGGTTCAATTGGCGAGACCAGTGTCATTGCTATTGCGCTTGGCGCAATCCTGTTGCTCTGGACGGGCATCGCTTCGTGGAAGACCATGCTGAGCGTGTTCCTTGGTGGCGGCTTGATGGCCTGCTGCTTCGAGAGTCTCGGCATGACTCCAATCACATGGTATGAGCACTTGGTGCTGGGCGGCTTCTGCTTTGGTGCAGTGTTCATGGCTACCGATCCCGTCACTTCATGCCGTACAGAATGTGGCAAGTGGATCTACGGCTTTATTATCGGAGCAATGGCCGTCATCATTCGTGTGATGAATCCTGGCTATCCTGAGGGCATGATGCTGGCTATCCTGCTCATGAACATGTTTGCTCCTACGATCGACCACTTCGTTGTGGAGCGCAATATCTC
This sequence comes from uncultured Prevotella sp., assembly GCA_946614435.1. Lineage (GTDB taxonomy): Bacteria > Bacteroidota > Bacteroidia > Bacteroidales > Bacteroidaceae > Prevotella. The sequence goes on from CAMOGW010000007.1 coordinate 42,151, forward strand.
GAAACGACAGAAGCGTGCTTCTAAACAGTGAAATTCTAAATTTTGAATTATGAGCAAGCTAAATACAAATTCCAACTCGTACATATTTATATATAGTGCGATTCTTGTAGTGGTCGTTGCCTTCCTGTTGGCTTTCGTGTTTCAGATGCTGAAACCCATGCAGGATGCCAACGTGGCACTCGACGTGAAAAAGCAAATCCTCTACTCGCTCAATATTCGCAATCTCGACGGCGCTGAGGCCGAAGCCAAATATGCCGAGGTGGTGAAAGCAGAAAAGGAGGTTGAAGGGCAGAAGGTCTATGAATGCCAGATTGACGGTCAGGACATCCTGGTTGCCAGCCTGAAGGGCATGGGCCTCTGGGGAGGCATCAGCGGTTATCTGGCTATCGGCGAAGATGGCAAGGTGTATGGAGCCTACTTCAACCACGAGAGTGAGACCGCCGGACTGGGAGCTGAGATCAAGGACTCGCAGAAGTGGCAGGAGAAGTTCATCGGTAAGAAAATCTATGATGAAGACGACAATGTTGTGCTCTCTGTGGTGAAGAAAGTAGATCGTCCTGAGTCGCAGGTTGACTGTGTGACAGGTGCTACGCTGACCAGCAACGGTGTCGATGCAATGCTGAAAGAAGGTCTGAAGAATCTCTCGAACTACTCTTTGGGCCAGTTCGTTGAAAGTGTTGTAGAGAAAGCAAGTGCCGATTCGGCTGATGTTGAACTTAAAGCAGAGGAGGAATAAGGACTATGGCATTATTTAGTAAACAAAACCGCGAGGTGTTCTGCAATCCGCTCAACCTCGACAACCCGATTCTTGTTCAGGTGCTGGGCATCTGCTCGGCGCTGGCAGTGACCTCGCAGCTGAAGCCCGCCATCGTGATGGGACTGGCTGTAACCGTGATTACGGCTTTCTCAAACGTGATCATCTCCATCTTGCGCAATACTATTCCCAACCGCATCCGTATCGTGGTGCAGCTGGTGGTGGTGGCCGCGTTGGTGACCATCGTGAGCCAGGTGCTGAAGGCATACGTCTATGACGTGAGCGTAGAACTGAGCGTATATGTCGGCCTGATTATCACCAACTGTATTCTGATGGGACGTTTAGAGGCTTTTGCCATGATGAACAAGCCTTGGCCTTCTTTCCTTGATGGTGTGGGCAACGGTCTCGGCTATGCACTCATCCTCGTTATAGTAGGTGCTGTGCGTGAGCTTCTTGGACGTGGCTCCCTGTTGGGCTTTCAGATTATTCCGGATGCCTGCTACGACTGGGGATATATTAATAATGGTATGATGACCATGCCGGCAATGGCGCTCATCCTTGTCGGTATCGTCATTTGGGTTCACAGAGCATATTTTTATAAGGAGAAGTAATTATGGAACACGCAATAAGTTTATTCTTCAGGTCGATATTCGTCGATAACATGATATTTGCCTTCTTCCTTGGCATGTGCTCCTATCTGGCCGTGTCGAAGACGGTGAAGACCTCTATGGGACTGGGCTTGGCTGTGACATTCGTGCTCACGGTGACGGTGCCCGTCAACTATCTGCTGCAGACGAAGGTGCTCGGCCCCGGCTGTCTTGTTGAGGGCGTTGACCTGAGCTATCTGTCGTTCATCCTCTTCATCGGTGTCATTGCCGGTATGGTGCAGCTCGTAGAGATGGCGGTCGAACGCTATTCACCTTCACTCTATGCCGCTTTAGGCATCTTCCTGCCGCTGATTGCCGTAAACTGTGCCATCATGGGTGCTTCGCTCTTCATGCAGCAGCGCATCCTGCTCGACCCGTCCAACACGCAAGCCATCACATCCGTATGGGATGCCCTCGTCTATGGCTTCGGCTCTGGCATCGGCTGGACCTTGGCCATCGTTTCTCTGGGTGCCATTCGCGAGAAGATGCAATACAGCGACGTGCCTCGTCCGTTGCAGGGATTGGGCATTACGTTTATTGTGGTAGGCCTCATGGCTATGGCCATGATGTGCTTCTCAGGGTTAAACATCTAATCTTAGGGAACTTAGAAGACTATGATACAGTTTATTTCATATAGTATAGGAGTTTTCCTCGCCGTAATTCTCCTGTTAGTGTTTGTTTTGGTGGTGGCCAGGAAGTACCTGTCGCCCAGCGGAAATGTGAATATTGAAATCAATGGTACCAACACCATCAATGTGCCGCAAGGCAATTCGCTGATGGCCACGCTCAACGAGAACGGCATCTTCCTGCCCTCAGCCTGTGGCGGCAAGGCATCGTGCGGCCAGTGCAAGGTGCAGGTGTTTGAGGGCGGTGGCGAGATTCTCGATTCCGAGCGTTCGCACTTCACTCGCAAGGAAGTGAAGGCCGGTTGGCGACTGGGCTGCCAGTGCAAGGTGAAAGGCGACCTGAAGATTCATGTCGATGAAAGCGTCTTGGGCGTGAAGGAATATGAGTGCACCGTCATCTCCAACAAGAACGTGGCAACCTTCATCAAGGAGTTCAAGGTGCAGCTGCCAGCAGGTGCCCACATGGACTTCCTGCCCGGCTCTTATGCCCAGATTAAGATTCCTGCATTCGATTGCATCGACTACGATAAGGATTTCGACAAGTCGCTCATTGGCGAGGAGTACTTGCCTTCATGGGAGAAGTTCAACATGTTCCCCCTGAAGTGTAAGAACCCTGAACCCACCATTCGTGCCTACTCCATGGCAAACTATCCTGCCGAGGGTGACGTGTTCATGTTGACGGTGCGCATTGCCACGCCGCCGTTCAAGCCTGATCGCAGCGGCTTCATGGAGGTGAATCCCGGTATCGCCTCGTCCTACATCTTCTCGCTGAAGCCTGGCGACAAGGTGATCATGAGCGGCCCCTATGGCGACTTCCATCCCCACTTCGACTCTAAGAAGGAGATGATTTGGGTGGGCGGCGGTGCCGGCATGGCTCCGCTCCGTGCGCAGATCATGCACATGACGAAGACACTGCACACCACCGATCGCGAGATGCACTACTTCTACGGAGCCCGCGCCCTGAACGAGGTGTTCTATCTCGACGACTTCCTCAGTCTGGAGAAGGAGTTCCCCAACTTCCACTTCCATCTGGCGCTCGACCGTCCCGATCCTGCCGCCGATGCTGCAGGCGTGAAATACACTCCCGGCTTTGTGCATCAGGTGATGCTCAACACTTATCTGAAGGACCACGAGGCACCCGAGGACATCGAGTACTACATGTGCGGCCCCGGCCCCATGTCGAAGGCGGTCGTTCAGATGCTCGACTCGCTGGGAGTTGAGTCGGAGTCAATCATGTACGATAACTTTGGTGGCTAACAGGTTGCTGTCAGAGCACAGTATTTGCGAGGAAGATGCCCGGACAGGAAACGGGCATCTCCCTCATTTTGTTGTGTTAAGAAAGCTTTATGCAAAAGAATAAAGAAGAAGAAGAAAAAACAGCGATGATTCTCAATGCTCAAGTAAACACGAACTACAGGCGCATTCAGGCCGTCCTGCTGCTGCTGGTCATGAGTCTCGCAGCTTATGCTAACGACGAGACCCCCAACGCCCAGCAGGCCAGGCGCATCTTCGAGACGGCCTACGACCGAGTCTTTGGCAACGAGGGCTCCAGTCTTGTCTATGATGTAAATATAATAGGCGTTTTCAAGACCAAAGGCAAGATCTGGCTGAAGGGGAACAAGAAGCGCTATTCTGACCGTCGTGTCGAAAGTTGGAGCGACGGGCAGAATTACTATAAAGCCATTAGGAAGAAAAAGAAGGTCGAAATATACGACCCCACATCAGAGAAGAAAGACAAATATGCCGCACGCTTCAAGTTCACGCTCGACGACTTCAGCTATAGCATAGCCAAGCAGCCCGACGGGCTCCTCGTCACCCTCAAGCAGAAGAAAAAGGCCAAGGGCACCATCAAGGAGGTGAAAGCCCTCCTGGCTCCCCACACCTATGCCCCCATCCGTTTGCGCATCAAGGTGGCCTTCATCTGGACCACCATCAAGATATCAGACTTCCATGCCGGTGGCATTGATGACGAGGTGTTCATCTTCCCGCGAAGCAAGTACGCCTCAGAGGGGTGGAAGTTCGAGACCGTGGATTAGCGTGAGCCCCCGTCCTCGGGGGGAGGAATAATCCGGAACAGTTTTCGTGGCTTCTTGAAGTCGCAAAAAAAGAAGAAGAGAAGAAACACAAGATATATATATATGTCACAACCATTAGCCGAAAGACTACGGCCCCGCACGCTCGACGAGTACATCGGGCAGCGCCATCTGGTGGGCGAAGGCGCCGTGTTGCGCACGATGATCGACACGGGCCGCGTCTCGTCGTTCATACTCTGGGGACCGCCGGGAGTGGGGAAGACCACCCTCGCACAGATCATAGCCCACAAGCTGAACACGCCGTTCTTCACCCTCTCAGCCGTGACCAGCGGCGTGAAGGACGTGCGCGACGTGATAGAGCGAGCCGAGAAGGGGCGGTTCTTCAACGAGGCTTCGCCCATACTCTTCATCGACGAGATTCACCGCTTCTCGAAGTCTCAGCAAGACTCGTTGCTGGGAGCGGTCGAGAAGGGCGTGGTGACCCTCATTGGCGCCACCACGGAGAATCCCTCTTTTGAGGTAATCAGACCTCTGCTCTCGCGCTGCCAGCTCTATGTGCTCAAGCCGCTGGAGAAGGACGACCTGTTGCAGCTCCTGAACCGGGCCATCACCACCGACGTGCAGCTGAAGCAGCGCCACATTGAGCTGAAAGAGACGTCGGCCCTTCTGCGCTATAGTGGAGGCGATGCGCGTAAGTTGCTGAACATCTTGGAATTAGTGGTCGATTCTGAAAGTCATGATGTGACGATTACCGATGAGCTTGTCGTCTCCCGTCTGCAACAGAATCCGTTGGCTTACGACAAGGATGGCGAGATGCACTACGACATCATCTCGGCCTTCATCAAGAGCATCCGGGGCAGCGATCCCGATGCGGCACTCTACTGGATGGCCCGCATGATAGAGGGCGGCGAAGACCCGCAGTTCATAGCCCGGAGAATGGTAATTTCGGCCTCCGAGGACATAGGACTGGCCAATCCGAATGCCCTTCTGCTGGCCAATGCAGCGTTTGATACGGTGATGAAGATAGGGTGGCCCGAAGCGCGCATCGCCCTGGCCGAGGCAGCAGTCTATCTGGCTACGTCGCCCAAGAGCAACTCCACCTACCTGGGCATCGACGCAGCCCTCGCTGCCGTGCGTGCCACTGGTAACCAGCCCGTGCCGCTCCACCTGCGCAACGCTCCCACCCAGCTCATGAAGGATTTGGGCTATCACGACGGCTATAAGTATCCCCACGACTATGCCGGCCACTTCACGCCCCAGCAGTACCTGCCCGATGCGCTCCGGTCCGAGCGCTTCTGGATGGGGCAGCACAGCCCCGCTGAGGATAAGCTCTATCAGCGCATGGTGAGCTACTGGGGCGACCGATATAAGGATAACAACAAGCAGCAGGAGGAACAGAACCAATGAACCAAGACGTCATCATCAGCATCATTGAAATGCTCGGCACGTTTGCTTTTGCCATCTCCGGCATACGCCATGCAGCCGCCAAGCAGTTCGACTGGTTCGGAGGCTACGTGTGCGGCATAGCTGTGGCCATAGGCGGCGGCACCATTCGCGACGTCATGCTGTCAACCACGCCGTTCTGGATGACTACCCCCGTCTATATTGTCTGCACAGCCGTGGCGCTGCTGACCGTGGCCTTCTTCGGGCGGTGGATGGAGCCGCTGAAGAACGCCTGGTTCGTGTTCGACACCTTCGGGCTGGCCCTCTTCACCATTGCCGGCATACAGAAGAGCCTGGCTTTCGGCCAACCCGTCTGGGTGGCCATCATCATGGGGTGCATCACGGGCTCGGCTGGCGGCGTCATCCGCGACGTGCTGCTCAACAACGAGCCCGTCATCTTCCATAAGGAGATCTACGCCGTGGCCTGCGTGCTGGGCGGGGCCTTCTATTGGTGCGGCCTGCTGTGCCGCTGGCCCGTAGAGCTCACGTCGGCTGCCACCTTCGCCGTGATCTGCCTCATCCGCTTCCTTGCCGTCCGCTACCACATCTCACTGCCCATACTGCATGGAGAGGAGAAACCCTGATGGCGGCAAGGATGAAGCATGCATCGCCAGAGCGAGATTACAACAAGATTTTGCCTATATCGCAACACGGTTTTGCCTAAACGGTAAAATGACTTTGCCTAAACGGTAAAATGATCTTGCCTAAATCGTAATGTGATCTTGCCTAAACTGTAGTGTGGTTTTGCCTAAACTGTAGCGTGATTTTTCCTAAGCCGTAGCGTGAATTTGTCTAAGTCGCAAGTCTGGCTTATTATTATATCATATACTTGAAGTTTTCAAAACATCTGCTCCATCTGCTCCCATCTGCTCCATCTGAAATTATTTGCAACTGTTTGATAATCAGATGGTATTGCAGATGGGAGCAGATGGAGCAGATGTTTTGAAAACTTATAGTATATAGAGCTGAAATAGTCTCTTCTTTCCATTCCCTGCACATACAAAAAAGAGATGGGAATACTGGTTGTCCAGCATTCCCATCTTACTTGTTGTTTTGAATCCTTGCTGATGTCTTTATTGAGCAGGTGCTTCGGCTGGAGCGGCAGGTGCTTCCTGCTGCGTCTGGCTGGCTCCGAATCCGGGGAGGTTGCTCGGGTTGGTGGCGGGCACCTCAACACCTTCCATCACGGAGTTGTCGGTAGCAGACTTGGGAGCGCTGAAGGTGCACAGCACGCTCAGCACGACCATGACGGCTGCCAGACCGAAGGTCATTTTCTCTATGAGGTCGGTGGTTTGGCGAACGCCTGCAATCTGGTTGTAGGACGAGAAGTTTTGTGCCAGGCCGCCGCCTTTTGACTCTTGCATGAGCACGATGAGAATCATCAGTGCCGAGACGATCAGGATGAAGATTACGAATAGTGTGTAAAGCATTGTTTTTTTAGTTTATTTTTTTGTTATTATTGATGATTAATTTCTCGAGGAATCGAATTTGGTCTGCAAAGTAAGCATTTTTTTTTGGATATTGCAAACTTAAACGGCTAATAATTTCTAAAGCCTTTGAATATCTGCCCTGTTTGATGTAAATTCGGGCTAGTGTCTCGGTGAAATAGCTCTCTTCGGCCTTTTTCTCGTCGGAAGAGGCGGCATCGGGTATGTCGGGCTTCAGGGTGGGGTTCTCGCTGAGCACGATCTTGCCTTTGTCGTTTTCGATGAAGGTGTCGATGAGGTTCTGCCCGATCATCTGCGGGGCCTCGTCGGCCTGTGTGCGCTCCTCGTCGCTCTCGCTCTCTATGAGGTAGGCCACGTAGTCAACGGCTGCATCGGCGGGGGTGGGCTTCCGCTTTGTCTTCTTGTCGTCGCCCTCAGCGGCTTGGGGTATGGACTCCAGGAAGTTGTCGATGAGCGAGATGGTGCGGCTCTGCTGTTCTTGCGGCTGTGCCGTCTTTGGCTTTTCCCTTTTCTGTGGGGCCAGCTGGTAGTGGCCTGCCTCTATGAGCTGGAACAGCACTTTCCGGTCGGTGATGTAGATGGCGGCTTGGCGCAGCTCCTCGTCGAACGTGGAGTCGTGGAGGAGGTAGAGATTCTGCAGCATGAGCAGCCTCGCGGTCTGGAAATAGGGATGGAGGGCCAGCATGGAGCGCAGCTCGTAGAGGGTGTCGCGATTGAGCCGTTCAGGATGTTTGATGAGTTCGGTGAGTACCATTCTGCTTGTTTTCTGTCGTTTTTTTATCTGGAAGTGTCGGGGGGGGGCATCACCAGTTGGCCACGGTGGCATTGAATATCTGCTCGGTGATTTCCTTGACCATCTGGTTCACCAGCTCCTCCTGAACGGAGTTCAGCGAGCGCGTGGTGTCGTAGGTGGCTGTGGCGGTGAACTGGCGCTCAAAGTCTTCAGCGTGGTTGGTGTTGTTGGTGAATCTCACGTTGACGGTCATCGAGAGTTCGGTCTGTGCCGAGTATCCCTCGGCTGAGACTGACTTGTTGCGCTGCTCGTAGCGGGTGATCTCACCGTCTAATCGCAGGTCGCCGTTTGCCCTGACCTGTATGAGCTTGGTGTGGTTGGCATACTGGTCCTTCAGCTGGTTGTTGAAGATGTTGGCCATCGGTCCCCATACGTAGTTGGCGCGAATGGGGAACTCGCTGATCTGTATGGTCTTCGTCTTGGTGTAGTCAACGCTGGCACCGTTGAACGTGTAGCTGATGGAGCATGACTGCACCGCGAAGCTGGCCGTGAGCAGCGCCATGCCGAGGGCGAGCGATAGGAAAACACGTCGTCTATTCGTCATTGAACCCATATTGTTTAAGTCGTCTGTAGAGTGTGCGGTCGCTGATGCCCAGTTCCTGAGCCGCCTTCTTGCGGTTGCCGTTGTTGCGCTCGAGCGCCTTGATGAGTGTTTGCCGGCTGAGGTCGCTCAGGTTCAGGTTCTCGGGTGTGGCCGTCGGCTCGATGTATTCCTCGGCAATGGCGTCTTCCATGTTGGCCACCACGGGCTGAATGCTCTGAATGGGCTGCAGCGGCTGCATGGGGGGCGTGGCTGAGCTGCCGATGATGGTGGGCGGCTTGGTCTGAACGTCCTCTATCTGCTTCTTGAGCAAGCTCATCTCGCGGCGCATGTCGTTCACGTTACCGCGCAGCTCGAAGAGGATCTTATAGAGAATCTCGCGCTCGTTCTCGAAGGAGTGGTCGGTGCTGCCGGAGTTTACGACTGCAAGCTGGGTGCTCTCCCTGTCTTGCGGAATGAACTGTGCCAGCACGTCGGGGGTGATGGTGCGCTCGGGGCTGAGCACGGAGATCTGCTGGGTGATGTTCTTCAGCTGGCGCACGTTGCCCGGCCACTTGTAGCGCATCAGCATCTGCTTGGCCTCGTCGGTGAGCTGCACGCGGTCCATCTTGTACTTCTCGGCCATCTGCATGGCGAAGAGCCTGAACAGGAGCACGATGTCCTCGCCGCGCTCGCGCAGGGGAGGCATCTGCACGGCCACTTCGTTCAGGCGGTAGTACAGGTCTTCTCTGAATCGGCCTTCGCTGATGGCTTTCTGGATGTTGACGTTGGTGGCTGCCACGATGCGCACGTCGGTCTTGCGCACTTCGGTAGCGCCTACGGGAATGTACTCACCGTTCTCCAGGACGCGTAGCAGTCGGGCTTGTGTGGCTAAGGGCAGCTCGCCCACCTCGTCGAGGAAAAGGGTGCCTTTGTTGGCCACTCCGAAGTAGCCTGGCGAGTCGTTGATGGCTCCGGTGAAGGAGCCCTTCACGTGGCCGAACAGCTCGGAGTCGATGGTGCCTTCGGGAATGGAGCCGCAGTTGATGGCAAAATACTTCTCGCGACGGCGTGGCGAGTTGTCGTGAATGATGCGGGGAATGATCTCTTTGCCTACTCCGCTTTCGCCAATGATGAGTACGCTGAGGTCGGTGGGTGCCACCTGGAGCGCCACGTCAATCACGTGATTCAGGGAATCACAGTTGCCAACAATGTTGTATCGTTGTTTGATGTTTTGTAGTTCTGTACTCTTCATAAGGCTGACAAAATTACATATTTTTTTTCACAATGCTGCAATTATGGCAGGAATTTAAGCGTTTTTAGCGAGTAGGCAGCTATTTTGAGGCATATTTCTTGCCTGAACTTTCTATTTTTATGAGGAGCAGTCCGATGCCTGTCCAGATGAGCTCGCGCAGTCGGACAATCAAGGCCACGAAAATGCCTGCCGAGGCCGTCATGCCAAGTCCGTTGACCGACATGAGGAATCCGCCTTCACGGCCTCCTAACTGTAGCGGAATGAAGAAAAGCATGTTGGCAATCAGCGAGGTGAAGGCTAAGATGAGAATGCACTGAATGTAGTTAGCCTCAGGCATAATCACCAATAGTACGAACATGATTTCGAGTGCCGAGACGATTCGGCACGACAATTCGAGCATGACGGCCAGCACAAAGGTGCGGCGGTTCTGATTGTGAAGTGAGGCTATCTGGTGGTCGATCGTGGTGAGGCGGGCTGAGTGGCGCGCTGTCATTCGCTGTGCCCATGCCTTAACGAGGGGGATGTGGCTCAGAATCGTCATCACGGTGCGGGCAATGCCTTTCCTATAGCCCTTGATGAAGAACCAGATGGCGGTGAGGCAGAACAGGGTCACCAGGATCAGAACGGTGCTCATGAGAACATTCAGCGGCTCGGTCATTACGAAGAGGATGCAGGCAATCAGCCAGAACCAGAAGTGAGAGAAGATGTGTGTCATCGTGTGCAGAATGACCGACGAGGTGGCGCGCTCGGTGCCTATCTTAGGCGACAGCGACATGATCTTGTAGGGTTCGCCTCCCATCAGTCCGCCGGGAGTGGCATAGTTGAGCGCAAAGCCTGAAACGGTAATCTTGTAGAGCCAAAGGAAGGAGACGGGCGATGGCTGCCTGTCGGATTGAGTCGCAGACTGACTGTTGATGATGATCCACCAGGCGGCTGTGTTGAAGAGGTAGAGCACGGCCCACAGAGCTACGACGGCCAGGAACCAATAGCCTGCACGCCGCACACCCTCACAGACCTCATTGAAGTTGAGCTGAGTAACCATCAGCGCAAGGACAATGAGACCTATGATGAAAAATATGTTCTGGTGCTTCTTCTTCAATTCTTGGGCGTTTTAGGAGCGGGCGATGACTGGCCTTCTTGCCCTATGGGTGAGCGGAAGCGTACTTTCTCGCTATCGTCGCGTTTCTCGTGATAGAGCTTCGGCAGCGGATTGGCCAACGGCTTGTCGTAGTCTTTGCGATTGCGGAAAATGTCGATGGCCGCGTAGATGGCATGGCAAAGCATGGCGGGTGAAGCCTGGTTGCGACCTGCCATGCCGAACTGCGTGCCGATGGCGGGAGCAGTGCGCACGATGGGCAGTCCGGCTGTGTACCTGATTCCCTCGTCAGGACAGATGGTCTTGAACGGAGTGAGACCTTGGTCATGATACATGGCCAAGACTCCGTCGAAATGATAATAGTCGCCATTGCCGAAGAAATTGTCGGCTGCATAGGGGCCGAATGCCTGAATGCCCTTGTTCTCCAGCTCTTCAATGGCTGGAATGATGATTTCCTGCTCCTCTTCGCCCAAAGCGCCGTCTTCGCCGCATCGGGGATTGAGCGAGAGCACGGCAATGCGCGGACTCGTGATGCGCATGTCGCGGCGTAGCGATTCGAAGAAACGCTCGCCTTTCTCGACGATCTTCTGCTTGGTGATGGATTCAGAGATGTCTTTGATGGCAACATTGTTGGTCACCAGTGCCACGCGGAGTTCTTCGTTCATCAGGATGCTGATGCCAGCCCCCTTGCCCAGCTTGCGCTCCAGGTAGTCGGCATGTCCCTGAAAGCCCTCGATCGTGCTGCGGTTCACTGGGGCGGTGACCAACACCTGAACCAGCCCTTTCTGATAGTCCTCGATAGCTCTGTCGATGGCGCTCAACGCTGCCTTGCCTGATTCAGGGGTTGCTTCTCCAAAGGTGACGTTGACATCATCATCGTTGAAGCAGTTCAGCAGATTGACCTTGTTGGGATGGGCTTCTTCAGCATTGTTTATCACAGAGAGCTGCAGCTCGCTGTGAATGGAATGGGCATGATAGGTGGCCAGCTTTGACGAGCCGTAAATGACAGGGGTACACAACTCGAGCATGGTGGAATCTTCAAATGCCTTGAAAATCATCTCATAACCAATGCCGTTCGTATCGCCACTCGTGATGGCTACAATTATTTTCTTATCGTTCATATTTCAGTTAGATTGTTATTGTTTTAAATCATTCTTTTTCGTTCTTTTTCGCTGTTGAGAGCAATCCGCAGGCAGCGTAGATGTCTTGTCCACGGCTTGCCCGTATGGTGGTATAGACTCCGTGGCTCGTGAGATAGTCACGCAGTGATTCCATGCGCTTCTCATCGGCTCCAGGGAGGTCTATGTTCGGAATCGGGTGAAACCGGATCAGGTTCACCCTACATTCAAGTCCCTTGAGCAGCTTCACGATCTCGCGTCCATGCTCCATCGTGTCGTTGAGACCTGCAAAGCAGATGTACTCGAACGAACACCGGCGCTGGTGGGTGAAGTCATATTGCTTGAGCAGCGCCACTACGTCGGTGAGATGCTGACTCCGTTCTACTGGCATGAGCTCGGCTCGCTGGCGGTGGAGTGGTGAGTGCATGGAGATGGCCACGTGGCACTGGCTCTCGTCGAGAAAACGCTTCAGCTTGTCGATGATGCCCACCGAACTCACGGTGATGCGCTTAGGGCTCCAGGCAACTCCTTGCTCGCTTGTCAGGATGTGTGTGGCATGAAGCACATTGTCTAAATTGTCCATCGGCTCACCCTGTCCCATGAACACAATGTTGGTTAAGCGTTCACGCTCGGGTAGGGAGTATATCTGATTGAGAATGTCGGCGGTGGTCAGATGCCCTTCGAACCCCTGTTTGCCAGTCTGACAGAACAGACAATTCATTTTGCAGCCCACTTGGCATGACACACAGAGCGTTGCCCGGTCTTTGTCGGGAATGAACACGGTCTCAACAAACAAATGTCTTGAACCGTTCTCGGAAGTAGTCCTTACGGGAAAGAGATACTTGATGGTTCCGTCGATACTCTTCTGGCAGTCGATGGGCGGCATGGAACCTATACAGTAGGCGGCAGCCAGACGTTCGCGATTGGCTTTCGAGAGATTGGTCATCTCGTCGATAGACGTGACGCCCTTCTCGTAGATCCATCGCGAAATCTGTCCTCCAGTAAAATTGGGCATGCCTAAGCTTTTGGCCACCTCTTTTAGTTCTGCGGTAGTCTTACCGAGGAGCACCTCTTTCTTTGTTTCACTGCAAGCTTCAGCCATGATATATACTGATTGATGTGTGTGATGCTCTTTAGTTTCTCTTCTCCTTGATGATGCCGTGCCTGTAGGCATAGAGTAGGTTCTTCAGGTCTGCAATCTGGTGGCGCAGCTCCTCGCCCTTGTCCGTATCGGCTACAAGCATGCGGTGGGTTGACATTTCAACAATCTGAGTGGTCGATTTGATGTCGGTTCCCCTTATGATGGCATCTTGGGCACTGGTGAACGGCTCGTGCTGTACGAGTTGGAATCCCCGGCTGTGATAGACGAGCGTGTAACCGGCAATGCCTGTCTCTGAATGATAAGCCTCTGAGAAACCACCGTCAATCACCATCAGCTTTCCTCCTGCCTTGATGGGATTCTCGCCCTTCGACGCATGAACGGGCACATGTCCGTTGATGATATGGCGATTCGTACCGCTCACACCGAAAGCATCGAGAATGCGATCGCAGATTTCCTCTGAGTCTCTCAGCAGGAAGTAGTTGCCTTTCTCTTCCTTGTAAGTATCGCGGTCACTCAGGAAATAGCGCTCGAAAGTAGCCATCTTCGACTTGTCGAACAGTGGGGAGTCCTTGCCGCACCAAAGGTAGAGGAAGTAATCCTTTGCATACTGTTTGAGGTCGGCAGGCGAATCGTTTTGGAAAGCGGCTCTCACCAACTGCCCGATATACGACATGAGCTCTTTCCCTGCATATTGCTTCCCTAAGATTTCCACGTTCTTCAAAGTCCCGTCGGCATTTAGGGGGATGGAGGCGTGGAAGAGCAGATTCTGATTGCAGATGTTATACATGCACCCGTGGCTGAGGATGATGCGTATATGCTTTCTGAGCTTTTCGCTCACGCGGAACGAGTGATGCAGCTTCTGCATGAGAGCCGTCTCTTCTTCAGTCATCTCAGACGGATGATTGGGGTCGATGGTGGGGAAATTGCACGATTTCATCTCGTAGGCTTTTCCGGCAATGGTGCAGGTATGCTTCTCAAAATCAATAGTCTCCAACAAACAGCGGTCCTCCATGTTCCATTCAGGGCGACGGTGGAAGATGCTGGCTTCCTGCTTGAACTGAATGACGGAGATTGCCTTGTGCATCTTGGCTGTCAGCTGCAGTGTCTTGTCGTCCATGGAGATTCCTTTCAGGAGCTTTGGAATGAACTCAGTACACGGATCGTCGCCATAGGTCTCCAATGCAAATGTTGCAAGGGGAACGAGGTTGATGCCATATCCTTCTTCAAGCGTGGCAAGGTTGGCATAGCGGAGCGATAGGCGAAGGACATTGCATATACATGCATCGTTGCCTGCCGAGGCTCCCATCCAGAGCATGTCATGGTTGCCCCATTGAATGTCCCATGCATGGTATTGGCGCAAGGTGTCGAGAATGATGTGTGCTCCGGGACCTCGATCATAGATGTCGCCTAAGATGTGGAGCTGGTCGATAGCCAGCCGGTGAATGACGTTGCAGATGGCCGTGATAAAGTCGTCGGCACGTCCTGTTGATATGATTGTGTCAACAATAACAGCTACATACGCAGCCTTGTCTTGGTCGTCGGAGCGTTCATGGAGCAGCTCTTCAATAATGTAGGAGAATTCTTCCGGCAGGGACTTGCGCACTTTCGAGCGCGTATATTTAGATGACACTTCGCGACACACCTTCACCAGCTGATGAATGGTGATGTGATACCAGTCGTCAATGTCTTGTTCTACAGCTTTAATAAGCTCCAGCTTCTGTTCTGGATAGTAGATGAGCGTGCAGAGTTCTTTTTTCTCAGTCTCACGTATAGAGTTGCCGAATATTTCCGATACCTTACGCTTGATGTTTCCGGAGGCATTTTTCAGCACGTGAATGAAAGCCTCATGCTCTCCGTGCAGATCAGCCAGAAAGTGTTCTGTGCCCTTGGGCAAGTTTAGGATTGCTTCAAGGTTGATAATTTCCCCTGCAGCATCTGCTACGGTAGGGAATGTATGTGAAAGCAGATTTAAATATCGTTCTTCTTCGTTATTCATATTTCAAGATGTTTTTCTATCTTCTCTCTGATTCGTTTTGCCTCAGTGCCGTTTGTCGGAGCACAGGGCATGAAACCTTCGTCAAAGTTACTTTGTTCTTTCAATATTTGCAGAAGGGCAGAAAAGAAACTGTCCAGCCGTTCACTCTTTAGCTGTTGCATCAGCACGTCATCCTCAACATCGTCGTGTCTTAATGCTTGGTCCAGTTCCAGCAAAGGCAATAAGGACAGCTCGCCGGCTTCTGCTTTTTGCCGTATCTCTCTGACCATCTCGATGATGGGCTTTCCTGCGACTGACGCTGGCTTTTTATAATCATTGGGCAGATAACTGGATAGGAGGCTTCTTCGTGGAATGCTGATTCCCATGTTCACCATCCCTCTTTCTAAATAAGGTGTGACGCCCTCTTGCTCAGCATAGATGAGCATAAGATTCCAATCTGCAGAAGCTTTATCAAACGGCTTTGCCCATCTTTCATCGTGCGTGATACCCACTTTGAGTAAAGAGCGCATGGCTGCACGGGTGTTCTCGTCCATCAGTTCGAAAACATTTGAAATCATCACCTGTTCGTAAATCCTGCGATGCGCCTCTTGCAATTTCTCGATTGTCGTAGAACGTGTGACGATAGGATTGTAAACCGTCTCTATGCGCGAGTTCCATCCTTGTTTCTTCAATTCTTCTGCCTCAATCGGGCCGCGTGCTATCATTGCATAGGCATGACCGACGAGTGTCTGAATGTTCGAGTTCATGAGCTTCTGCGGTGCTGGCTCCCACGACTCTAATTGGCCATGTGGCGTTACTACAATACGAATGCCCTGGCTTCTTGCCCAAAGAGCTGCCTTGGTGAGCTCGTTAGCATTGCAGCCATGCAGATGAAGAATGTTGGGACTGAACTCCTTGCAGCATTGTTGTACCTGTTTGGGGTCATCGCAAGCCATCATTTCCATGCTCTTATCCTTCTTCACCAGATTCACGTATTGTGCAATCATGCTGTCGGATTGCGGATATATATGAAGCACTTTTATTGACATTCGATAGCGCAGAATTGTTAGAGCCGTTTGTTACATAAGATCCTCGCTGACAAAGCCTTTAGGCAGCTGTCTGCAATTATAGCTTGAAGCCATGATCTCGCCATAGGCACCGGCAGAGCGTATTGCCATTATGTCGCCCCGATGCGCGGCATTCAGGTCAGTCTGTTTGGCAAACACGTCACTCGACTCGCAGATGGGGCCTACCACATCGTAGGTCTGCATAGGCTCCTCACTCGAAAGGTTCTCAATCTTGTGAAAGGCTTGATAGAGCGCAGGGCGAATGAGGTCGGTCATGCCTGCATCGAGTATGGCAAACTTCTTGTGAGTACCTTCTTTAATATATAAGGTACGTGAGATCAGTGATCCGCATTGCGCCACTACTGCACGTCCCAGTTCAAAGTGGATCACTTGTCCGGGACGTCTTTTCAGATGCTTCGCATAAGTATCGAAGTAGGCTTTGAAGTCGGGAATAGGTATGCGGTTAGGATGTTGGTAATCTATGCCAAGCCCTCCTCCCACGTTGATATTCTCTATGCAGATGTGATGACTCTCGAGCTGGTTCTGGAGCTCGTTGATCCGATTGCAGAGTGCTTGAAAGTCACCCATGTCCAAGATCTGTGAGCCGATATGGAAATGCAGTCCCACGAACTTCACGTTCTTCAGCTGTGCGGCCAGTTCTATGACACTTTGCATGTCGCGCATGGCAATGCCGAACTTGTTCTCAGCCAAGCCAGTGGTGATATTCGCATGAGTATGTGCTCCCACATCCGGATTGATGCGGAAAGCCACTTTGGCCGTCTTGCCCCTTGCACCGGCAAGCTCATTGATGACTTCCAGTTCGGGCACGCTTTCAACATTGAAGCAGAAGATGTCGTGGTCCAGACCCAGCTCTATCTCCCAGTCGCTTTTGCCCACGCCAGCGAAGACAATCTTGTCGTGTGGAAATCCTGCTCGGATAGCAGCTTCAATCTCACCGCCACTCACACAGTCGGCTCCCAATCCTGCCTCACGAATGTAGCGCAGCACCTTGGGATTTGCATTGGCCTTCACGGCATAGTGAACGCAGAAGTCTTCATGCTTTCGAGTTTCCTCGTTGATAGCTCGTAGCGTTGTCCTTAACAGCTCCGTGTCATAGTAATAGAAGGGTGTCCGCATTTTTGCGAACTGTTCTAATGGGAACTTGCCTTTCATTTTTTGTTGGAGGAGGTATTGTTATTTGTTGAACAGTGTGTCACTCAGTGCCTGAAGTGCGCGTTTCTTGTCTTCCTCACGTACCAGGAATGATATATTATAGTTCGATCCACCGTAGCTGATCATTCGTACCGGGATGTTCTTCATGGCATCCAGCACGCGCGTCTCGAAGCCGATGTTCGACCAGTCGAGGTCTCCTACCACACATACCACGCACATGCCAGTGTCAACGGTCACAGTACCGTACTTCTTCAACTCGTCAACAATCTCGCCTAAGTGGGCCGAATTGTCTATTGACATGGAAACGCCTACCTCAGAGGTACACACCATGTCGATAGGTGTCTGATAGCTCTCAAAGATTTCGAACACCTTGCGCAGGAAGCCTGTGGCAAGCAACATGCGGCTCGACTTAATCTTGATGGCGATGATGTTGTCCTTTGCAGCCACGGCTTTGATTTTGCCGTATTCCGTAGCATTCGAAATAGTGGTGCCTTCAGCATCGGGATCCATCGTGTTGAGCAGACGCACGGGAATACCTGCATATTTGGCAGGCTGTACGCAGGTGGGGTGCAGGATCTTTGCTCCGAAATAAGCCAGCTCGGCAGCCTCTTCGAAATGGAGCTGATGTACGGGCTCTGTTTTGTCAACGATACGCGGGTCGTTGTTGTGCATACCGTCAATGTCGGTCCAGATTTGAATCTCCTCGGCATTAATGGCAGCACCGATGAGTGAGGCGGTATAGTCGCTGCCGCCACGTTGCAGGTTGTCAATCTCTCCGTAAGCATTGCGGCAGATGAAGCCTTGGGTGACATATACCTGATGACCGCCTTCCTTCTCAAGAATTGCATTCAGCTTCTCTTTGATATAGACGGGGTCTGGCTCAGCGTTCTTGTCTGTACGCATGAAGTCGAGTGCATTAATCAGGATGGCATCAATGCTTTGCTCCTTCATGTAGTTTACGACCATATTGGTTGACATCATCTCGCCTTGTGCTACGATGCTCTTCTCCTCGAAGCTCGTGAACAGTTCCTTCGTGAACGAACGCAGATACTGAAACTCATCGCGCAAGAAGTCGTTCGTCATCTGCTTATATTCGCTGCTCGTATAGAGCTCCTCCGTGTGGTGCAGGTACTTTTGTTCCAGCCTGTTGATCACTTCGTTTGCTCCGTCGGCATTCTTCTTGTAAAGATAATCCGAGATTTCAACCAGGGAGTTGGTCGTACCCGACATGGCTGACAATACCACAAACACTGGCTCACCCGACTTTGTGATGAGCTTTGTCACTTCCTTCATTCTTTGCGGGCTACCTACTGAGGTGCCACCGAACTTCATTACTTTCATAGTCTTTGTATATGTTTTTTATTTTCGTTTCTGTCCTTATTCCAGACTTTTCTCCATTTCCTGTTTCTCGTTTTCGCTTGAAACCTTTTCCAGCTTACCGTCAAAGCAGCGATACACAATGCCCGGATAGAGATCCAGCAAAGGCATGTTGTGTGTGGACATTACAACAGCAGTCCCTTCTTGTGAAATCTTGCGCAATATTTCCATGATGTTCTTTGCCGTCTCGGGGTCGAGATTGCCAGTCGGCTCGTCAGCCACAATCATCTTCGGGCTGTTGAGCAGTGCACGTGCAATAGCCACACGCTGCTGTTCGCCACCTGAAAGCTCGTGAGGCAGACACAACATCTTGTCTTTCATGTTTACCAGGCTGAGCACCTCTTCGATGCGGTCATCTACTTGTGATTTCTTCCACCCGGTAGCTCTAAGCACGAATCTCAGGTTCTTATACACGGTGAAGTGTGACAGCAGTTGAAAGTCCTGGAATACGATGCCCATCTGTCGGCGCAGAGCCGGAATGTGCTTTCGGCGTAGTGTCTTCAGATTGGTTCCAAAGACCGTTGCTTCATCTGCTTCGTCTATGTCGAGCTCGAAGTAGATGGTCTTCAGCAGCGAACTCTTTCCTGACCCCACTCGTCCGATGAGATAGATAAACTCTCCTTCACCGACGTTGAAGTCCACATTCTTCAGGATGGTCGTTCCGTCTTGTTGGCAAATTGTTGCGTTCTTATATTCTACAAGCATTGCATGATGTTATGTGAAGTCTATAACTTATGTTCTCTTGTGCGGGATGCCGCTCATTTCATCGTGCCTTCAGCCTTGGCTTTCCTGCGCTGGGCATCCCAGTTAGGGTCATGACGGTGGTGCAGCTCTTCAGCCACGTCTTCGATACGGAGACCTTTGCTTGTGAGCAGCACGATGAGGTGGTAGAGTAGGTCGGAGGCTTCATATACTAAGTGCTCCTTTGTACCGTTGGTTGCCTCAATCACTGTCTCCAGTGCTTCTTCGCCCACCTTCTGTGCCATCTTGTTCACACCGTCGCTGAACAACTTAGTGGTGTAGCTGCCTTCAGGCATCTGTTTGTGGCGTAGCTCAATGAAGTCCTGCAACTCGCTTAGGAATTCTATTGGATTGCTGCTATTCTCTTCTCCCCAGCAAGTATCAGTGCCTGTGTGGCAGGTAGGCCCTATGGGGTTCACTTTTATGAGCAGTGTATCATTGTCGCAGTCGTTCTGAATGCTCACGAGATTCAGATAGTGACCTGAAGTCTCGCCCTTTGTCCAAAGACAATTACGTGTACGACTCCAGAACGTAACATGTTTGGTTGCAACAGTCGTGTCGTAGGCTTCTTGATTCATGAAGCCCAGCATGAGCACGTTTCGTGTCTTTGCGTCTTGTATGATGGCAGGCACCAGGCCGCCGCATTTATCAAAGTCTATTTTCATGTTATTTCAGTATGTGTCAGTTTTTTATAGACGAACGTCTATTCCTTCATCATGTAAATATTTCTTCAGTTCTGGAATGGCAATCTCTCCGAAGTGGAACACACTGGCAGCGAGTGCCGCATCGGCTTTGCCCAGCAGGAAGGCATCTCTGAAATGCTCTTTCTTTCCTGCACCTCCACTGGCTATGACGGGAATGTTCAGATTGTCTGCCAGTTGCGCCAATGCTTCATTGGCATAGCCAGTCTTCACCCCGTCGTGGTCCATGCTTGTGAACAGAATCTCTCCGGCTCCTCGTTCCTGTGCTTCGCGTGCCCATTCAAAGAGTCCTCGTTCCGTTCGCTCGCGCCCACCTTTCAGATAGCAGTGCCATCCGTCTTCATCGTGTCTGGCATCAATGGCACAGACACAAACCTGCGAGCCGAATTGGGTGGCTATCTCCTCAATCAGTTCCGGGCGGCGCAGGGCTGCGCTGTTCACACTCACCTTGTCGGCTCCGGCATAGAGCAGTCGCTCCACGTCGGCCAGTTCGTTGATGCCGCCTCCTACGGTGAACGGTATGTTGATGGCCTCAGCCACACGTGTGACCATTTCCGTGAAGGTCTTTCGGCCTTCAAACGAAGCCGTGATGTCAAGGAATACCAGTTCGTCGGCTCCAGCCTGACTGTAGGCTTTGCCTAATTCCACAGGATTCCCCGCGCTCCTGAGTCCCACGAAGTTGACTCCCTTAACTGTTTCGCCGTTCTTTACGTCGAGACAAGGAATTATTCTGCGTGCCAGTGCCATAGTTCATTCAAGTTGATTCGTCCTTCATATATTGCTTTGCCAAAGACCACTCCTGGTATGCCGGCCTCGTTGAGTGCCTCGATGTCGCTGATAGCGCTTACGCCACCGCTGGCAATGAGGTGAAGCTTAGGATAGGAGTTCATCACGGTCTTATATAGGTCGATGGCAGGTCCTGCAAGCGTGCCGTCTTTTGAAATCTCCGTGCAGAGCACGTTCGTCACGCCCATTGCCACATATTTCTCAAGAAAGTCTGCCAGTGCCACGTCCGAGCTTTCTTTCCATCCGTTGATGCTGATCCTGCCGTGTCGGACGTCGGCTCCGAGGATCATGCGGTCGGCACCGTACTTCTTGAGCCATTGCTCAAACAGCAATGGATCGGTCACCGCTACAGAGCCCACCGTGACCATAGCAGCGCCAGCTTCGAAAGCTTGACAGATGTCGTCGTCGGTCTTGATGCCGCCTCCGAAATCGACAGTTAGATGTGTTTGAGAGGTAATATCTCTCAGCACGTTGCTGTTGACGATGTGTTTCGATTTTGCTCCGTCGAGATCCACCACATGCAGGCGTTTGAATCCCATGTCCTCAAACTCCTTGGCCACGTCGGCTGGCGAGTCTCGATAGACCGTCTTCTGGCTATAGTCGCCTTTAGTGAGTCTCACGCATTTACCTTCGATGATGTCGATGGCAGGTATCAGTTCAATCTGTTTCATAGGTCAAGAAAGTTCTTTAGAATCTGTTCGCCGGCATCACCGCTTTTCTCCGGGTGAAACTGTGTGGCATAGAAATTGTCCTTGTGCAGCGCAGCGCTATAGGGAATGATATAGTCGGCTGTGGCGATGGTCTCGGGACACAGTGGAACATAGAAACTGTGTACGAAATATACATATTGCTGTTCCAGTCCTTTCATGAGTGGTGAGCTCGTGTCGTACAGGCGGTTCCATCCCATGCATGGCACTTTCTCTTCGTGGCGGTTGGGGCGGAAGCGCTTCACCTCGGCATCGAACACTCCGATGCAGTCTGTATCGCCCTCCTCAGAGTGTCGGCAGAGCAGTTGCTGTCCTACGCAGATGCCAAGCACGGGTTGCTGTAGCGAGCGGATTAGCTCGTCGAGCTTTCTGGCTTTCAGATATTCCATAGCTCCTCGTGCCTCGCCTTGTCCTGGAAAAATGACACGGTCGGCCTTGTGGAGTTCCTCGGCATCGTCGGTCAGGAGCGGCTCGACACCCAATCGCTTGAGCGTGTTCACCACCGAGAAGATGTTGCCTGCATTATATTTTACAATAGCTACGTTCATAAAACTGCAAATTATGAATTAACTAAAGATGATGGTCTTGTTCTTGTAAGTCAGAATCTTGCGCTGAATGTGCTTAGCCACGGCTCGTGAGAGCACGATTTTCTCCAAGTCTTTGCCTTTCAGGACAAGGCTCTCGGGCGTGTCCTTGTGAGTGATGCGAGTCACGTCCTGTTCAATGATGGGACCTGCGTCGAGCTCTGCCGTGACATAATGACTCGTTGCGCCAATGATCTTCACGCCTCGCTCCCATGCCTGGTGATAGGGCTTGGCACCTATGAAGGCGGGCAGGAATGAATGGTGAATGTTGATGATGTGATGGGGGTAGGCCGCAATCATGTCGTCGCTGATAATCTGCATGTAGCGCGCCAGGACAATGAACGAGATGTCTTCCTTCTTTAACAGGTCCATTTCGGCTTTTTCCACCTCTGCCTTGTTGGAATGGTCCTTGTTGATGCTCCAAACGTAGTAGGGGATTCCAAACTGCTCAGCCACATAGCGAAGATCTTCGTGATTCGACACGATGCAGGGAATGTCAACATTGTACTCACCAGCTTTCCAGCGTGCCAGCAGGTCGTAGAGACAGTGGCTCATCTTGCTGACGAAGATCGCCATGCGTGGGCGCTTGTCGCTATAGTAAAGGCTGAACTTCATCTTGTAGCGCTGGGCATAGAGTGTAGTAATGTATTCGTAGAGTTTTTCGCGAGGTATGAGAAATTCTTCCAGTTCCCATTCTATACGCATGAAAAACATGCCGTCGAGCTTGTCAACATATTGGTCGAGATAAACGATGTTACCCTTGTTGTCTGTAATAAATTTTGTGACTTCCGAAATGATGCCCTGTTGGTCTGGACAATGCAGGAGAAGGATTGCGGTTGGTTTCATTTTTCGAAATTTAGTATATACTCTTTTCAAGAGTGCAAAGTTACGAATAAGAGATTAAAAAGCAAAGCGAAAATCCAATATTTTTGCCAATTTCATACCGATTCACATAATATTTGTGCGTTTTTGCATGTTCATTCATGTTTTTGCATTTCCTTTTAGCATTTTTCGCTCTCTCTTCTCCATACACCTTTCTTGATAGTTTTCCCCTTGAGATATGTCAATCTGTTATAAAAAGACGGAAAAAACTTTCACTTTTGCTTTGTTTTGTTTCTAAATAGTGTAACTTTGCAACCTAATCACAAATTTTCAAGGCAATAAGGTTAAGAAATTAAAGCAAAAGTAAAGAGAGAATGAACGACAGATTGTTTATATTCGACACAACGCTTCGTGATGGCGAGCAGGTGCCTGGTTGTCAGCTGAACACAGTTGAGAAGATTCAGGTGGCAAAGGCGCTCGAGCAGTTGGGCGTTGATGTGATTGAAGCAGGATTCCCGGTTAGTTCGCCAGGCGACTTCAATAGTGTGATTGAAATCTCAAAAGCCGTGACATGGCCCACTATTTGTGCGCTCACACGTGCTGTGCGACGCGATATAGATGTGGCTGCCGAGGCGTTGCAATATGCCAAGCACAAGCGCATTCATACCGGCATAGGGACCAGCGACTCCCATATTAAGTACAAGTTCAACTCTACTCGTGAGGAAATCATTGAACGTGCCGTGGCTGCCGTGAAGTATGCCAAGAAGTATGTAGAGGACGTGGAGTTCTATGCCGAGGATGCCGGACGTACTGAGAATGAGTATTTGGCGCGTGTCATTGAGGCGGTGATTAAGGCCGGTGCTACCGTGGTTAATATTCCTGATACTACGGGCTATTGTCTGCCCGACGAGTTCGGTGAAAAGATTCGCTATCTGAAAGAGCATGTCGATGGCATAGACCGCGCCATCATCTCAACCCATTGCCACAACGACTTGGGCATGGCTACGGCAAATACGCTGGAAGGCGTGCTCAACGGTGCCCGTCAGGTGGAGGTGACGATCAACGGTATAGGTGAGCGTGCCGGCAATACCTCGCTTGAGGAGATTGTCATGATTCTGAAGTGCCACAAATCCATCAGTATCGATACCAACATCAACACTACGAAGATATTCCCCACCAGCCGAATGGTGTCGGGCTTGATGAATATGCCAGTACAGCCCAATAAGGCCATTGTGGGCCGTAATGCCTTTGCCCACTCGAGCGGCATCCATCAGGACGGTGTGCTGAAGAACGTACATACCTATGAGATCATGGACCCGAAGGATGTGGGTATTGACGACAATTCTATCGTGCTGACAGCTCGTAGCGGACGTGCTGCGCTGAAGCACCGCCTACATGTGAACGGGGTCGATATGAGTGAGGAGAAGCTGGACAAGATTTATGAGAAGTTCTTGGAGCTGGCCGACCAGAAAAAGGAGGTGACCGATGCCGACGTGCTTATGCTGGCTGGTGCCGATACTGCCGACCAGCATGCCGTGCGACTCGACTTCTTGCAAGTCACTACGGGCAAGGGCGTGAAGTCGGTGGCTTCCATCGGGTTGGACATCAGCGGACAGAAGTTCGAGGCTGCCTCGAGCGGCAATGGTCCTGTCGATGCTGCCATCAAGGCCATGAAGAAAATCATCATGAAGAAGATGACCTTGAAGGAATTCACTATTCAGGCTATTTCCAAGGGCTCCGACGATGTGGGTAAGGTACACATGCAGGTGGAGTACGACGGCTCTGTATATTATGGCTTCGGAGCCAATACTGATATCGTTACGGCTTCGGTGGAAGCATATATTGACTGTATAAATAAGTTTAAGCGATGAATACATTATTTGATAAAATCTGGGATCGGCACGTCGTGCAACAGGTACCCGACGGTCCCACTCAGCTTTATATTGATCGTCTCTATTGCCACGAAGTGACCTCTCCGCAGGCATTCGACGGCATGAGGGCGCGTGGCCTGAAGTGCTTCCGTCCTGACCACATCGTCTGCATGCCTGACCATAACACCCCTACGCACGATCAGGACAAGCCCATCAGTGATCCCGTGTCGAAGAAGCAGGTAGATGCACTGGAGCGGAACGCCCGTGAGTTCGGGCTCAGGCACTATGGCATGATGTCGCCCGATAATGGCATCATACACGTGGTGGGCCCTGAGAAGGGACTCTCGCTGCCAGGCATGACCATCGTTTGCGGCGACTCTCACACCAGCACGCATGGAGCTGTGGGAGCTGTGGCTTTCGGCATCGGAACCTCTGAGGTGGAGATGGTGATGGCCTCGCAGTGCATCTTGCAACAAAAGCCGCGCTCTATGCGCATCACCATCAATGGCGAGTTGGAGCGTGGCGTGACGGCAAAGGATGTAGCCCTCTACCTCATGTCGCAGCTCACCACCAGCGGCGCCACGGGCTACTTTGTAGAGTATGCCGGCGAGGTGGTTCGGAACCTGTCGATGGAGGGCAGGCTCACGCTTTGCAACCTCTCTATTGAGATGGGAGCGCGAGGCGGATTCATCGCTCCCGACGAGACCACGTTTGCCTATCTGAAAGGGCGCGAATTTGCCCCCAAGGGCGATGAATGGAATCGTGCCGTAGCCTATTGGAAAACGCTTCGGAGTGATGCTGATGCAGTGTTTGATAAAGAACTGACATTCAGCGCGAAAGATATTGAACCGCGAATCACTTATGGAACTAATCCCGGCATGGGTATTGGTATTGCTGAATGCATACCTTCGGCTGTCTCTGAAAAAGAGTCGGCAGGCTTTATGAAGTCACTCGCCTACATGGGCTTCAAACCTGGCGAAAAGCTCTTGGGTAAGACCGTCGATTACGTCTTCCTCGGAGCCTGCACCAATGGGCGCATTGAAGACTTCCGCGCCTTTGCCTCTATAGTGAAAGGACGGAAGAAAGCACCCAACGTGGTGGCTTGGCTGGTGCCTGGCTCTTGGGCGGTTGACCGTCAGATTCGCGAGGAAGGGCTCGACAAGGTGCTGGCTGAGGCTGGCTTCCAGATTCGTCAGCCTGGCTGCTCGGCTTGTCTGGCTATGAACGACGACAAGGTGCCTTCGGGCAAGCTTTGTGTATCAACCAGTAATCGCAATTTTGAAGGACGTCAGGGCCCCGGGGCACGCACCATCCTGGCCTCACCCCTTGTGGCAGCCGCAGCTGCCGTAACTGGCGTTATCACCGATCCACGTTCCCTTTTATAAATTATGAAACAGAAATTTGATATCATCACATCTACTTGCGTTCCTCTTCCTTTAGAGAACGTAGATACAGACCAAATCATCCCTGCACGCTTCCTGAAGGCAACCGACAAGGAAGGCTTTGGTGAGAACCTGTTCCGCGACTGGCGCTACGACAAAGACGGACAGCCTGTGAAGGACTTTGTGCTCAACGATCCCACTTATGGCGGCTGCATCCTCGTGGCTGGTAAGAACTTTGGCTCAGGCTCCAGTCGGGAGCATGCGGCATGGGCGATTGCCGGCTATGGCTTCCGCGTGGTCATCAGCTCGTTCTTTGCCGATATTCACAAGAACAACGAACTGAACAACTTCGTGCTGCCAGTGGTGGTGAGCGAGTCGTTCCTGGCTGAACTCTTCGAGAGCATTAAGAATGACCCGAAGACCGAGGTGGAGGTTGACCTGCCACAACAGACCGTGACCAATAAGGCTACAGGTCGGCAAGAGCATTTCGAAATCAACGGCTATAAGAAGCACTGCCTGATGAATGGGCTCGACGACATAGACTTCCTCGTGGAGAACCAGAGCAAGACAGAGGCGTGGGAGCGCAAAAACAATCAATAATGGCTATGAAACAGATGGAGGACGTGCACGGGTTCCAACCCTTTATTGAAATCATGGACTCTACGCTGCGCGACGGCGAGCAGACGAGCGGGGTGAGCTTTCTGCCTCACGAGAAGCTCATGATAGCCCGTATGCTGTTGCGCGACCTGAATGTGGATCGCATTGAGGTGGGCTCGGCACGGGTGAGCGAAGGCGAGAAAGAGGCTGTGAAGATGATATGTCGCTATGCCCGTCAGATAGACCGTCTGGACAGCGTGGAAGTGCTGGGCTTCGTTGACGGACATGTGTCGGTGGACTGGGTGGAGAGTGCCGGTTGCAAAACGCTCAACCTGCTGGCAAAGGGGTCGCTCAAGCACTGTCGTGAGCAGTTGCGGAAGACTCCCGAGGAGCACATCAGCGACATTCGGGAGGAAGTGGCCTATGCCCATAGCAAAGGCATTAAGGTCAATCTGTATCTGGAAGACTGGTCGGGCGGCATGAAGGACTCGCCCGAATATGTATATCAGCTGATGGACGCACTCATCGACACCCCTGTGCGCCGCTTCATGCTGCCTGATACGCTCGGCATCATGAATCCGCTGCAGGTCATTGAGTTTTTCCGTAAGATGAACCGCCGCTATCCCGATGCTCACTTCGATTTTCATGCCCACAACGACTACGACCTGGCCGTCTCGAACTCGCTGGCAGCAGCGCTCTGCGGTGTGCGCGGACTGCACGTCACGGTGAATGGGCTGGGGGAGCGGTGCGGCAATGCGCCTCTCTCCAGCGTACAGGTCATTCTGAAGGATCATTTTCATGCCAAGACTAACATCAACGAAGAACGGCTCAACGACATCAGCCGTCTGGTGGAAAGCTACAGCGGCATAGCCATTGCGCCCAATCAGCCCATCATTGGAGACAATGTGTTCACACAGGTGGCCGGCGTGCATGCCGATGGCGACAACAAGGGTGGGCTCTACCACAACGCCTTGGTGCCTGAACGGTTCGGTCGTAAGCGAGAGTATGCAATGGGGAAGACCAGCGGACGAGCCAATATAGCCCGCAACCTGAAGGAGCTGGGCTTGGAACTCACGCCAGAACAGACGCAGCGCGTCACAAAGCGAATCACCGAACTGGGCGACCGCAAGGAAGTGGTCACACAAGACGACTTGCCTTTCATCGTGAGCGATGTGTTGAAGCACGACGTGGCTGAGGACAGGGTGAAGCTTGTGGGCTATCAGGTGTCGCTGGCTTACGGCCTGAAGCCTTTGGCTAACGTGAAGGTAGAGGTCAACGGCATGCAGTATGAGGGCCACTCGTCGGGCGACGGCCAGTACGATGCTTTCGTGAAGGCTGTGCGCAAGATTTACAAGGAATATCTCGACCGCACTTTCCCGCTATTGGAAAACTATGCCGTGACCATTCCTCCCGGTGGTCGTACCGATGCCTTGGTGCAGACGGTCATCACCTGGCGAAAGGACGATGGGCGACTGATGCGCACTCGCGGACTGGATGCCGACCAGACCGAGGCTGCCATTAAGGCGACCATCAAGATGCTGAACATGATAGAGGCAGAAGTGTCCCATCCGGTGGCTTGATTGCCCTTGTGTAGATTGTCGCAATATGGGGGCGTTTTTTTTCGATTTTCAAGACAAATGAAAAAGCGAAAATAGAGAAAATATGAGGCATTTTGACTTGTTGAGGTAAAAAGACCGCTGTTCTATTTCTCGGATGGAATGTCTGAATGGGAATATTCTTAACATCTCTTTGCAACTGATTTGCTCTATTTTCGCTTTTTCTCAGCTGTATGAAAGCAGCTTTTCAGATGATTCACGATGGGTTTTTGCCAATTTTACGACACGATTTTGAAAATTTCATGCGATGATTTAGGTTAGTTCGGATTGCGATCTAACCTAAATGGTGTGATGATCTGTTCGCAGAGGTGACGTGAAACTTCCTAAATCGCTGAAAACCCTTGCTGCAAAAGGCTTTTCAGAAAAGTGATTTTCTAACTCATTGAATATCAAATGATTGCAAAATGGTCAAAACTCGCAAATTTCAGACCAAGTTAGGAGTTGGTGAATTTTTTGCGAGTTTTGACGAAGATAATTGCCTAAATAAGGACTCATTTTTATCGGGCCATCCAGTGATTGAGGGCCGAACGGGGAATGCCTCGCTTGATGGCTTTGTTCAGTTCCTCACGGGCTTCGACGTTGCGCTTCTGGGAGAGGAGCACTTCGACTTTTGACACGACGAAGTCGGCATTGAGGGGACTGCGCTTGATGGCCTCGTCCCAGTCGTAGAGCGATACTTCGTATTGTCCGAGCTCGGCCTCGTAGCCAGCGCGCGCCACATAGGCTAGGGCAGAATCGGGATACATCTGCACAAGGCGGTTCATCTCTTCAAGGGCATCGGTCTTGCGGCCCATCCTGCGCTTGACCATCGCCAGCCCTAACTGTGCGTCGAAGTTGCGAGGCACGATGGAGAGAAAAGTCTCGTAGTCGTACTTGGCCTGGTCGTAGTGCTTCAGCTGGGTGTGGGCGTAGGCGCGATAGTAGAGGGCAGCGAGGTTCTTCGGGTCAATGCTTAGCACGTTGCCGTATTCCTCGATGGCATAGTCCCACTGGTTGAGCTCTATGTTGATGGCGGCTTTCTTCAGCCGGAGGTCGGTGGACTTGGGGAAGCGTCTGATCTGCTTGTTGAGTATAGACAGCGAGTCGCGCCATTGTTGCGGGGACTGTGCTTGGAGGCCGGAATAGGGCAGAAGGAACAAGATGGTGAATAGTAGGGCTCTCATCGTTTGACGGTCATGAATAAGTGGGTGCAAAATTAAGCAAAAAGGGACGAAACACACGTCAATGGAAAATAACAATAACGCTAATTACATTTTTTTAGCGGACACAGCAGTTGCGATTTGCGCAGATTTTCGTAATTTTGCGTTTATAAATACGAATTAACCGAAAAAATGAAACTCAGATTTTCTATACATTACAGGACTGAATGGGGCCAGCAAATGGTGGTGTGCGTGAGTTACTGTGCTGCTGATGGGGTGGAGCGACACGTGCAACTGCCTATGACCACACAGAATGGCGATCAGTGGACGGGTGAAACCGTAGTGCTGGAATCGCGCCGAAGCCCCATCATGTCTTTCACATATTATTATATAGTAGCCGATGCCGATGGTAAAGAGCTGCGGCGCGAATGGACCATGATGCACAGAGACTATGCCTTCGACTCTACAAAGACTTTCATCTTCAACGATCAGTGGCACGACATGCCCCTGAACACTCATCTGTATTCAGCAGCTTATCAGGTGACGACGAACTTTCAAAGCATCGACGGCAAAGGCGGTGAACAGCAGGGTGACAAGAAAGGGGCGAAGAAACTGCCGCTGTTTCGCAAGACACTGCTGTTCCGCGTGTCGGCTCCACAGCTGACCGACGAGCAGATGGTGGCCATCGTGGGCAGTCATCCGGCATTGGGGTCATGGAATCCCGCCCGCTATCTGCCTATGGAGAACACGGGACGGAATGACTGGATGGCCACGCTCAATGTAGATTGGATAAGCATGCCACTGGAATATAAATATGTAATCATCAATCGCAAGACGCACGAGCTGCAGGCTTGGGAGGAGGGCGACAATCGGATGGCGACCGACGAGCTGGCCGACGGCGAGGTGATGGTGCTCAATGGCGAACCGTTGCGATGGGCCGAGAAGCCCTGGCGAGTGGCCGGTGTGTGTGTGCCTGTCTTTGCCTTGCGCAGTGAGCACTCTTGCGGCGTGGGCGACTTCGGCGATCTCCGCCGGTTGGTGGACTGGGCCGTCCTCACGGGCATGAAAGCCATTCAGGTGCTGCCCGTGAACGACACTACCATCTATCATCAGTGGGGCGACTCCTGTCCCTACAACATCGTGTCGGCCTTTGCCTTGCATCCGCAATACATTGACTTGGAGCAGCTCGGAACATTGAAGAACAAACAGCAGATGACGGCCTATCGCAGACAGCAGCGTGAACTGAACGCCCTGTCGTATAGCGACTATGTGGCTGTGGAGAAGGTGAAGTCTGAATACGTTCATCAGATATTTCAGGAAAAGGGAAGTCAAACACTCAACTCGGCTGACTTTAAGTCGTGGAGAGAGGAGAACAAAGAATGGCTGATGCCTTATCTGGAATGGAAGGCTGACGAAGATAGCGACGAAGTGGCTTTCGTGCAGTATCACTTGCACTTGCAGCTGAAGGCTGCTGCCGACTATGCACGCTCGAAGGGCGTGTTCCTTAAAGGTGATCAGCCCATCGGACTGAATCGTAAGAGTGCCGACACGATGGAGCATCCTGAATATTTCAATATGGACATGCAGATGGGGGCACCGCCCGACTTCTTCTCAGTGAAAGGGCAGAACTGGGGCTCGCCTACTTATCGGTGGGACATGGTGGGCGACTTCTTCCACCGCAGACTGAAACATGAGGAGCAGTATTTTGATGCCATCCGTATTGATCATGTGCTGGGCTATTTCCGTTTTTGGGAAATACCCAAGGAACAGCTATATGGCACGATGGGGCATTTCTCGCCATCGATGCCTCTCACGGAAGGGGATATAGAGTATTTCGGATTGCCGTTCCGTAA
This sequence comes from uncultured Prevotella sp., assembly GCA_946614435.1. Taxonomy (GTDB): domain Bacteria; phylum Bacteroidota; class Bacteroidia; order Bacteroidales; family Bacteroidaceae; genus Prevotella. The sequence continues at coordinate 73,377 of CAMOGW010000007.1, forward strand.
GGATTTCCTCACCCGTCCGTTCATCAATGAGCGCACGATAGAACGTTTCTTCGGCATTCATGCGAAGTATGTGAAAGACAACTTCCTTACGAAGAAACCATACGGGCTCTACGAACTGAAGGAAGAGGTTGACACTCAGCGTAAGGTGGACAAGCTGTTTAGGGAAAAGGACGATGAGAACAGCCTGTGGATTCGCGACGGACTGATGCGGTTGGTGGCTAATGTGCTCTTCGTGGAAGACCCGTACCAGCAGGAGATGTATCATCCGCGCATCATGGCCTGCGACGAGCCGGTGTTCAAGGCGCTCACAGCCGACGAGCGCGATGCCTACATGCGGTTATACAATAATTACTTCTTTCAGCGGCACTCTATGTTCTGGGGCAATACGGGCTATCACAATCTGAGCAAGATCCTGAGTGATACCCACATGCTCGTCTGTGCTGAGGACTTGGGACTGATGCCGGATTGCGTGGAGCCGGTGCTGAACGCACTACGCATCCTGACACTTGAGATTCAGCAGATGCCAAAGCAAAAGGGCATAGAGTTTACGCATCTGGATGGCAACCCGGTGAGGAGCGTGGCCACCATCTCTACACACGACATTGCGCCGCTGCGACTATGGTGGGAGGAGAATTCGGAGCGCGCACAGCGGTTCTATGCCACAATGCTGCAGAAGCAGGGACGTGCGCCGCAACATCTGCCTGCACATCTGGCCGAAGAAATCATTGCCCGACATCTCTATTCGCCATCCATGCTCTGCATTCTTGCTCTGCAAGACTGGTTGGCGATGGATAGCGAACTATGGAACAAGCATCCGCGTGAGGAACGTATCAACGTGCCGAGTTCTGCCAACCAGTGGAAGTATCGCATGCACCTCACTATCGAGCAACTGATGGCTGCCGAGCGGTTTAATAAAAAGGTGAAAACAATGGTGACCCGTAGTAAGCGATGATGGCACAGACTTATATCTTTGACTTAGACGGTACGCTACTCGACACACTGGCCGATTTGGCTGCATCGGTAAACTATGCCTTGCGCACTCATCACATGCCTGAACACAGTCTTGACGATGTGCGGCGATTTGTGGGCAATGGGGTGCGACTACTGATGATACGTGCCATTCCTGATGGTGAGCAGAATCCGCAGTTCGAAGCTGCTTTCCAAACTTTTCGTGAACACTACATGGCGCATTCGCTTGACACGACGCATCCATACGATGGTATTCCTGAGTTGCTGGCAGAACTGAAAGCACGTGGCAAACGACTGGCTGTGGTCAGTAACAAGTTTTATGCCGCTACGCAGGAATTGTGCCGCCATTTCTTTCCAGACACCATTGAGGTGGCCATTGGTGAACATGAGGCGGAAGGCATTAAGAAAAAGCCTGCACCCGACACCGTGATAGAGGCGCTGCGCCAATTAGGTGTCACGAAAGAAAATGCCGTCTATGTGGGCGACAGTGATGTGGACATCGCAACGGCACGCAACTCTGGGCTTCCTTGCATCAGTGTGCTTTGGGGCTTCCGCGACCGAGATTTCCTGACAGAAAAAGGAGCCACAACATTTGTTGAAGCTCCTTCTGATATTCTTGATTTGTAGAAAAATATAAGAAAAAGGAGCCACAACATTCGTTGAAGCTCCTTTTGTATATCCTTGATTTGTAGAAAGACTATAGCGCTTCGTCTTCGGGGCGCTCTATTTTTCTGCTCACTTTTGGCAAGTGCTTTTTCTTCCGCAGATATTCGGCCTTTCGTGCCTCATAGTCCTGTTGGCGTTTCTCTAAATATCCGTCAGCCATTGTTCTTATTGGGTGAATCGTCCATTGTTCTTATTGGGTGAATCGTCCATAGTCCTTATTGGGTGAATCGTCCATAGACTACTTCAATGGAAATCGGGTGATTCTTTCCGCCCACCAGACGTGTGCTGGTGAGTGACATGTCGTGGCCAACTCGGGTTGGCGTAGTGCTTGTCGAACTCATCTCATAGCTGATAGGCACCAGCAACACTTTGTTCCAGTTCTGATTCACCAGATTGCCATTTGCATCTTTCTGATTGGTCCATTCGTTGGTAGCCTGCTCTAAAGTCCAGTCTTTGTGTTCGGCCTGAATCTTTTTGATGGCTTCATTGCGATTGGCCCACATCTTCCGGATGAGGGTGGATATGTTGACAAAATTGTAAATATTGCTTGTTGAGGTGAAGGAAGTGTAGAAGGAAGTCTGGCTGTTGGGCACCATGCGTCGTTCGAAAAAGGCGTTCAGACTATCCTTCATTACCATCAGCAGAGCGGTTGGTGTACCAAGGTCACGTTCGCTCACGTTGGTGTTGTTCAAGCGCTGAAAGACAATCTTGGCAGCAAGCAATGAGTCTTTATCATGGCCTTTCCAGATGTTCTCTACTGGCAGTGTTACCTCAGTGAACAGGCCGGCAGGGGTCTTCAGATACGTATGATCAGTCTCAGCAGCCAGCTTGGCGAGGGCTGTCTTGTCGTTTGTCACTCTAACAGTCTGCACCACCTCCTCAGTACCGGCAAACACTTCCGAAGTTTGGAATTCTTTATCGTGCTTCAGTGTGTAGAACACACGCAAGCCTATGTTGCTCATAGCAGCATAGAAGCCAAGTCCGTCTGTGATTTCGAATAGGAATCCCGGGCATACGTCTCGGGCAAATACGCTCGAATTGCGGAAACGCTCCTTGTGCTCCATATACTGACGCAGGATATAGGTTCCGTAGTTCTTGTAAGTTACGCCATCTCTTCCTGTGTAAGGCTTGTTCAGCACAATACGAATATTGTTGAGATAGTCCGACTTTGAACGATCGTCTTCGGCATCACGCAGGTTGGTGTAAGTGAATGTATGCGTGAAGTCGATGGCATTATTATCCTTTCTCACATAGCTCTCAGGATCAAAGTCTGAATAGTATCGTTTAGATGGGATAGGGGACTGCAACTCACGGATTCGCATTTGCATGGCAGTCAGATTGTCTAACGTGTTGGCAGGAGCCTTCGTATAGATGATGATGTCGCATGAGTCGGCAATGATTTTGCCGTCTTCCTTGTGCACAAAGTCACTTTCTGGCGAAATATTCAGACTTGGTAGCACATAGAACTGCGAAGTGAAGTCACTGGTCACGATGGTATTGGTCTGTGGGTCGTTCACTCGTCCGAAGAAAAAGTCTTGAGGGTCGGTGAGCACAGAAGTGGCTAATACGGTTTGGCTGGTAGCAAAGTAAGTGCTCTTATTGAGGTTCAAGGTGTCGCTCTCGTTTGTGAGCGTTCTACCTACAGACATAGGGTCTTCATCACAAGAAGAAATGGCTATTGCCGCAAATACGACCCCAGCCATGTACTTTATATAACTCATTTTTCTTGAATTATCCTTAAAAACTTGAAAGTGTTTATTCTTCATCCGGACAGATTTGATCATAGAATGCCTCGTAAGCATCGGCAAAGTCTTCGTGATAGTCGAGAATGGGAATTTTCTTTGATGTGGCGTGTTTCAGCAAACTCTTGTTGACGGACTTGTCGGCCTTAATGATACCGTCACTATAGTCGATGGCCAGCTTGCCCAGTTCTTCGAAATCGAAGTTGTCATTGTAGGTTGCTAACAGGTCGGCTTTAGTGTCGCGGAACTCCAGACAGTTCTTGAAGTTCGGTCCCAAGTCTTTCTTCAGCGATTTTGTGAAAAGGGAAGTCACCACTTTTGTGTTGGCAAAAGAAGGCTCGTCATGATAGGCTGTCTTAATGTAGAGAGGAACAACTGCGCTCATCCATCCCTGACAGTGAATGATGTCGGGAACCCAGCGCAGCTTCTTCACCGTCTCCAGCACGCCACGGGCAAAGAAAATAGCTCGTTCGCCATTATCAGGATAGTCCTCACCGGTCTCATCGCTCGCCATCTGGCGCTTGCTGAAATAGTCATCATTGTCAATGAAATAAATTTGGATGCGTGCCGACTGGATGCTGGCCACCTTGATAATCAAGGGATGGTCGGTATCGTTGATGATGAGATTCATTCCTGAAAGGCGCTGCACTTCATGCAGTTGTCCTCTTCGTTCGTTAATGTTGCCCCATTTTGGCATGAAGGTACGGATTTCGTGACCTCTCTCCTGCATAACTTGTGGCAGTGCTTGCCCCATAAGTGACATGTTACTGTCAGGTACATAAGGAGCAATTTCTTGATTAATGAACAGAATTTTCTTTTTAGCCATTTCTTTTTCTTTTACCCATGCAAAGGTAAGAAAAAATCTCTGTAAAAGCGAAGAATAGGGCTGTTTTTAGGGAAAAGTGACATTTTATAGGCTTATTTTTAGTTTTTTTTTTCCATATTTGATAAAAATGTTGTTATTTTGCAGCGCCTTAGCAAAAAGAGGCAATTTGAAAAAAGAGAAAGTAATGAAAGTATTTTATAAGATTGTTGACCTCCAAAACGCATTGTTCGAGGATCGGAAGGCTGGAAAGAAAATAGGATTTGTTCCCACGATGGGAGCATTGCATGAGGGTCACGCTTCGTTAGTGAGGCGTAGTGTTGAGGAGAATGATGTCACCGTTGTTTCGGTGTTTGTCAATCCCAATCAGTTCAACGATAAGAACGACTTAAAAAACTATCCGCGCGATTTAGATGCTGACTGCAAGTTGCTGGAGGCTTGTAAGGCTGATTACGTGTTTGCTCCTGAGGTAGAAGAAATGTATCCTACGCCCGATAATCGCCATTTTGAATATCCCCCAGTTTCGACTGTGATGGAAGGTGCCCATCGTCCAGGCCACTTCAATGGAGTGTGTCAGGTGGTGAGTCGCCTTTTTTATATTGTCCGTCCTGACAAATCTTATTTCGGTGAGAAGGACTGGCAACAAATAGCTGTCATCAAGGCTATGGTGCGCCACTTGCAGTTGCCTGTGCAGATTGTGGAGTGTCCGATCATTCGTGATGCCGACGGGTTGGCCCGTTCCAGCCGCAACACCCTGCTTTCAAAGGATGAACGTGCTATTGCTCCCCATATCTATAAGGTGCTCAAGGAAAGTACTGAATATGCCAAGAAGCATTCGCTGAAAGAGACCCATCAGTTCGTGGTCGATTCAATCAATGCAGTAGAGGGACTCAAAGTGGAATATTTCGCCATTGTTGATGGAAACACGTTGCAAGACGTGGCAGAGTGGAATGATTCGTCTTACGTAGTGGGGTGCATCACTGTGTATTGTGGAAAGACACCTATTCGTCTTATTGACCATATCAAATACAAGGAAGAAACCGTATGATGATTGAAGTATTGAAGTCAAAGCTGCATTGCGTACAGGTGACTGAGGCCAACCTGAACTACATGGGCAGTATTACGATTGATGAGGATTTGATGGACGCGGCCAACATGATTGCCGGTGAGAAGGTGCAGATTGTTGACAATAACAACGGAGAGCGTTTTGAGACTTATATCATCAAGGGAGAGCGCGGTTCGGGCTGTGTGTGCCTGAATGGAGCAGCTGCCCGTAAAGTGCAAGTGGGTGACACGATTATTATCATCTCCTATGCCCTCATGGATTTCAATGAGGCTAAGAACTTTAAGCCCACCGTTGTCTTCCCAAAGGACAATCATCCTGTGTGAAGCTTCCTGATGAAATAGAATACATAAAAAGAGCCCGACTTCTCAATAACAAGAAGTCGGGCTCTTTTTATGTTACAGCTGTTCCTCAATAAATTCTTCGAGGTCGTTGCCGCGCAGTCCTTTTTTCAGGATCTTTCCTTGCTGGTCAACCACCACGATGAAGGGAATTGAGTTCACTTGGAACAAACGGGCGCCTTCTGATTGCCAGCCTCCCAGATCGCTCATTTGCGGCCAGAGAATGCCCAGCTCTTTAATCGCATTCACCCAAGACTCTTTTGATTCGTCGAGGGAAATGCCGACGATGCCCAGTCCTTTTTCGTGATACTTCTTGTAGAGTTCCACCATGAATGGCATTTCGTTGCGGCAGGGACCGCACCATGAAGCCCAGAAATCAAGAATCGTCAGCTTATTTCTTTTCACTTCGCTCATCACGCTGAGATCGCTATTCTCCGGTGTGGGCATCGTGAAGTCTGGAATCGTTTGGCCTTCAGCAATTTGCGCAATGGTTTCCATCATCTTCAGTATGTTCTTTACGGCTTGGCGCTCACGATAGTTGGCTGGCATCTTCTCAATCAGTTCGCGACGTTTCTCTGGTGTGAAGATGTTATCGTCGCTTATGCCGGTCACGATGAAGTAGCCCAGTTCATTGTCGATGTTCTTCTCAGCCAGAGCGGCAACCTTGCTGTTCAGTTCTTCCTGCAAGTCACTTTCCTGCTTCATGGTCTCCAGTTTGCTCTCTTCGCTGATGGAAGGGTCAAAATAGTTGGCGGCCAATTCCTGCATCTTATTGCCATATTCTCTGGCCAGCGTGTTCAGCTCATTCAAGCCTTCGTTGGCTTTAGTGCCGCCAATGGCTGTGACTGTGGCCGACTCGCCCAGATGAATCGTGATGTTGCCGGGTTCGGTAAAGAACATGGCACTGGTCTCAGGATTGTTCGGAGCATAGATGAGTGTGAGCGAAGCCGAATCAGCAGTTCCTTTTTTGGTGAACCCTCCATCCTTTATGATAATGGTGTCCGACGGGATGCCTGTGTTCAGGTCGCTTGTGATGAAAAGCGTGTCGCCTTCATCAAGTCCTTCCACCGTTCCCGTAATCTTATAGCTGTTTTGCTGACAGGCGGTGAAGGCAATGGCTGTGGCCGCAATGGCTATCATGTGTCTTGTCTTCATAACGAATCATGATTAAGTAAAGTGTAGTGTTTGGCTTTGCTTACACGATGTATTGGTCGCTGATGCTCTCGTTCTCGATGACGCGGCGAATGGTCTCTGCAAACATGTCGGCCACAGAGAGCTGCTTCACTTTGGCGCATCGTTGGGTGTAGGGAATAGAATCAGTGAACACAATCTCTTCGAGGGCCGATTCCTGCACGCGGTCGCTGGCCGGACCGCTCATCACACAGTGAGAAGCGCAGGCGCGAACGCTCTTTGCGCCCGAAGCCATCATCAGGTCGGCAGCCTTGGTGATGGTGCCGGCTGTGTCCACCATGTCGTCGATGATCACCACGTTCTTTCCTTCCACCTCACCGATAATCTGCATCGATGCCACCACGTTGGCACGGGCACGTGTCTTGTTGCATAGCACGAGCGGACAACCCAGATACTTGGCATAGGTGTTGGCACGCTTCGAACCGCCTACGTCGGGCGATGCAATCACCAGATTGTCGAGCTTCAGGCTCTGTAGATAGGGCAGGATAACACCTGAGGCATAGAGATGATCGACGGGTACATTGAAGAATCCCTGAATCTGATCGGCATGCAAGTCCATCGTGATTACGCGGTTCACGCCCGCTACGCTCAGCAGATCGGCTACGAGCTTGGCACCGATGCTCACGCGGGGCTTGTCTTTCCTGTCCTGTCGAGCCCATCCGAAGTAGGGAATCACGGCATTGATGGTGCGGGCCGATGCACGTTTGGCTGCATCAATCATGAGCAGCAGTTCCATCAGGTTGTCGCTGTTAGGAAAGGTGCTCTGCACGAGGAAGATGTCGCGTCCGCGAATAGACTCTTCATAGCTCACGGCAAACTCTCCGTCAGAGAATTTCGTCATCAGCATTTTGCCAAGCGGACAACCCATGCTTTGGCAGATTCTTTCTGCCAGGTATCTCGTGGCTGTGCCAGAGAAAATCATGTAAGAGTTTTGTGTACTCATCACTATTTTTTTGTTATACGAATGATTTTTTTCTTTTTTTTGTCTTTAATCGACAGCTTTGCTCAGTTTCTGGAAATGAACAATCAGGTCTTTATAGTCGGCCTCGTGGTGAATGTTGAATCGATTCCACAGGTCGCCGCACACTACTACGCCCCCGAATCCTAAGTCACGACAGAGCCGGATGTTATCCAAGTTGATGCCTCCCATCGCATAGACCTTCTTGTCTATCAGTCCTCGGCGAGCTCCCTCTTTCAGCTGTTCCAGCGTGAACGTCTGTTTGTCCTCGGGATTGCTTTGGCTGTCGAAGATAGTCTTCAGAAACACATATCTTGATTGCCGCTTGGCCTGATACAGCTCGTCAATGGAGTGGCAGGTGCGGCTCACGTCGCCCCGATATCCGTTGGGCAGTGGGTCGTTGGCATTATTCAGGTGTATGCCGCGCAATTTGTATTCATCGCGCAGGTAGAAATGGTCGTGTACGGTGATATGCTTATAATATTCTTCAGAGAGTAAGGAGAGTAGCCGTTCTGAATAGATGGGTTCAGCCCCCGGCTTATATAGGTGCAGATTCTCCATCCCTTCTTCGAAGAGGGTGGTCAGAATCTTGTCTTCTTCCACGAAAAACGTGGATTTGGTCATGATGATGAGTTTCATCTTGCAGTGATTGTTTGCGTTGCAAAGTTAATCAAACTTTTTGAGACAGCCGACTGTTTTGCTAAAAAACTTAGAGCATCGTTATGCTTTTCTTGAAATAGGGCAAAAAAATCAGCGCCCGATTCACATCGGACGCTGAAACAACACAAACACAAAATTAAATATACAGTCTTTTCAGGCTGTACCTCTTTATTGAATGCCGTCCTCGCGCAGCTTTACCTGCCAGCGCCAGGCCGACTTCAGAACTTCCTCGGTGGGCGTGTCGGCTTTCCAGCCGAGCACCTTGTTGGCTTTATCCACATTGCCCCACACCTTCTCAATGTCGCCTTCGCGACGTGGTGCGTAGGTCCAGTTCACTTTCACGCCCGTAGCTTTCTCGAAGCCTTCAACCACTTCCAGTGTTGAAAGTCCTTTTCCTGTTCCGATGTTGAACACTTCTACAGCATCGGTTTCGGGCTTGTCGAGTACGCGCTCCATAGCCTTCACGTGAGCCTTGGCCAGATCCACCACATATATATAATCGCGTATGCATGTGCCGTCGGGGGTGCCGTAGTCATTGCCGAAAATCTTCAGCTGCTGGCGAATGCCGATGGCAGTCTGGGTGACGAAGGGGATAAGGTTCATAGGCACGCCGTTGGGCAGTTCGCCGATGAGTGCCGTGGGATGTGCGCCGATGGGGTTGAAGTAGCGCAGGATGATGCTCTTGATGGGAGCACCGCTGTGGATATAGTCCTGAATGATTTCCTCGTTAATCTGCTTAGTGTTGCCATAGGGCGACAGCGCTTTCTGGATGGGAGCATTTTCCGTCACAGGCAGATTCTCCTCTGAGGGCTGGCCATAGACGGTGCAGCTCGACGAGAAGATGATGCCCTTCACGTTATACTTCGGCATCAGTTCCAACAGATTGATGAGCGAAGTGAGGTTGTTACGATAGTAGAGCAGGGGCTTCTCTACACTCTCGCCTACAGCCTTTGAAGCAGCGAAGTGAATGATGCCCTCAATCTTCGGGTATTTCTTGAACACACCTTCCAGTGCCTCCATGTCGCAGCAGTCCACCTTCTCGAAGGCAGGGCGCACGCCCGTAATCTTCTCGATGCCGTCAACGACGTTAGCATTTGAATTCGACAGGTTGTCGATGATAACTACCTCGTAGCCTGCTTCCTGTAGCTCTACAGTGGTGTGGCTTCCGATAAATCCGGTGCCACCCGTAACAAGAATCGTTTGTTTCATTTTATGTTTTTGGTTTTTAATAGAATCTTCTGCAAAGATAGTGATTTTTTGTCAGAGTGCAACGGGATTAACAGAGATTAATATTTCCCCTATAGATGTGTAAGATGCATCGGACGATTCGTTAAACGCATCTAACGGCTTGTTAAACGCATCTAACGGCTCGTTAAACGCATCGGACGTTTACGCGATGCATATTAAGGAATCTTCGGGTATTGGTCGAAGTTGGGCTTGCGCTTTTCGAGGAAAGCCTTGCCGCCCTCTTGCGCCTCGTCTAAGAAGTAGTAGAGCATCGTGGCATCGCCTGCCAGTTGCTGTATGCCGGCCTGTCCGTCGAGTTCGGCATTCAGTCCGGCCTTGATCATGCGCAGGGCCAGTGGCGAGCGTTCCATCATCGTCTCTGCCCATTCCACACACTCGTCTTCTAATCTTGCCAGTGGCACCACCTTGTTCACCATGCCCATCTGCTCAGCCTCCTGTGCGGAGTACTGTCGGCATAGGAACCAAATCTCGCGTGCCTTCTTCTGTCCCACGATGCGTGCCAGATAGCTGCTGCCGAAGCCTGCATCAAACGAGCCCACTTTCGGCCCCGTCTGTCCGAAAATGGCGTTCTCCGAAGCGATGGTCAGGTCGCACACCAAGTGCAGCACGTGACCGCCTCCGATGGCATAGCCGTTCACCATTGCAATCACGGGTTTGGGCAGACGACGAATCTGCATCTGCACGTCGAGCACACTCAGACGGGGCACACCCTCGCCGTCAACGTAGCCGCCGCGCCCCTTCACGTGCATGTCGCCGCCCGAGCAGAAAGCATGCTTCACGTCCTCCAGTCGCTTGCCCTCTGGCACAGGCGAGTTGGCTCCCGTGAGAATGACCACTCTGATGTCCTGCATCTCACGGCACTGTGCAAATGCCTGGCTCAGTTCCAGTGTCGTCTTTGGCGTAAAGGCGTTGCGGTATTGCGGTCGGTTGATTGTGATTTTTGCAATACCATGATACTTCTCGAAAAGAATCTCTTCATATTTCGTGATTTCTTGCCACTCTCTTTTTGTCATAGTGTTATGTCGTTTGGTTATTCTTTTGCAAAAGTACGAAAAAACGGGAGAAGCGCAAAAGGAAACAGCGCTTTTCTTATGTATTCATGCGCAGCAGCAGATGTTTCACAATCAGTGAGTCCAGCACCTGATAGCCTCTCTTGTTGAGGTGCATCCTGTCAGCGGCGTACAGACTCGCGTCCCAGTGCTGGTTGGCGATGATGACGATGCTACTCGCCAGTCGTTCTTCCTCCATTGCCGTTCGGAGCGCCTGCCGATAGTCTTCGCGACAGTCGAGCGTGCTGTGCGTGATGCCCATTGACAGCTGGCGGAGCAGCTTCTTCCTGACCGTCTGGTGCTCATAAGTATAGGCAATGTCGTAGTCGGGAATCTCCAGCAGAATGGGAGTGATGCCGTTCTGTAGCATGAACCGCAGAATCAAGCACGTGTGGTGGGCAAAGTAGTCGGCTCCTATCTTCTTGTAGGTGTCGTTGATGCCTACTGAAATGAAACAGTAATCGGCTCCTTCGCTCAGCTGGCGGCGTAGCCCCCGGTCGTTGAACATACTTAGATATACCTCCTTGCTCGTCTGTCCGCACAACCCGTAGGAGCTCACTTTAACAGGGGTGCCCGTCTTCGAGCTGATGGCCTGTTGCAGCAGCGTGTCATAAGGTTGGTGCAGATGCGCCCAGCTGTCACCGATGATGGCCAGTCGCAGTGTGTCGTCCTGTTGGCACTTGCAGGCATAGGCTTCACGTTCCGAAGCCAGTCCGTAGTACCCCCATGCCTTCCAGATGATGGCAGTAGTGCCCAACAAGAGGCATACAATGACTGTAGCAGCAATGATTTTTCCTTTCATGAGCGATTGCCTGACAGCAGATTTCTGAGTGAATGGGGTAGCAGCTGATAGAAGAGCAGGCTCAGGGCAGTGACGGCGACGACACATCCCAGATAGAGCGCGAACTGCACAGCATCATTAGCCTGTGCAAAGTAGTGGGCACATCCCTTGCGCATCATCACAATGAGCGGATAGTGAATGCTGAACACGATGAAAGCTGCGCCTGTGAGCAACGGCGACTGAAAGCCGTGCCGCACGCAATAGTCTGCCAGCAGGAACAAGGCCGGAATGTTGGCAATGAGCGCCATGCGGTGTATCTGCAGGTTGAACGGGGTGGGGAAGGCCACGTGCGTGATGATGTCGGCTAGACCGAGCACGATGCACAAGCTGATTGTCAGTTTCTTCTTTTGGCTGAACATGATCAGCGGCACTCGTTCGTGGATGGAAAAATAGGCTCCGAGACTGAAGAAGAACACGCTCTGCTGAATGAATGCATTGTGAGGCGTGAACATCCACCACACGGCCATCCCCAGCAGGAACAGCTCGCGCACATAGCGCACCAGTACGAAGATCAAGGGCGACACGACCGATAGCAGGAGCAGATTGCGGATGTACCAGTAGGGGCAGAGCAACGGCACGAAGTTGCCGTTGTCGAACGAGCCGCGATCCCAGAACAGTCTGATGTAGTCCGTCCATCCGTAGTCGGCCATGTTTCTGCCGTTGATGTCCTGCGGATGTCCCAGCGCGTAGGCAGCTACATAAGCCGCCAACAGCAGCGTGTTCCATATAATATAAGGTACGAGCAGCGTGTGGAACCGGCTTCGCAGTTTATCGCCATACGTCTTCTTGCTTAGGAAGAACAGGAAGCCCGAGATGAAAAAGAACCCCGGCACACCCGTCTCTCCAATCCACAGTGACAGCGGATAAGCCGTCTTGAAAAAGACAGCATGTTCGCCCGGAATCTGCACCACCGAGTAGGCATGCAACAGAATGACGAAGAAAATGAGTGGGAAGCGTAGCCATGCTATGGCATCCTTGTTCCGCTGTGTCATAAGTTTAGGAGTGCAGAAGCATTAGGTTTGTTCCGGAATGTCGTGAATTTACAAATCTCTGTTCAGTACTTCGCTGACGTCAGCTGTTTGGGGCTGAGGTTGCCATTTGCTCATGAGCTCGCAGACCACAACGCCCTCAGAGTTAGTCAGCGTGTGCAGGTAGCTGCCGTCATCGGTGCGCGACATGCGGCACGAGAGAGTGTCGTCAAGATAGGTCTCGTGCAACCAGTGTACGGTGAGCGATGACAATATTTGCGAGGCCAGTACCTCATCGGGCATGGTGAGCAGGGCAATACTTACATAGCTGCGGTTGCTGACGTGGAAATTGAAGTCAAGGTCGAGACGGGTGGCACGATGGTCCATCTGCATTTCGACTGACTGCGGCTTGGGGAATCGCACTTTCTTGTGACTTGCCGTCATCAGTTCAGGCACCACCGTCAGCTTGTCGGCAAGGAAGTCGGTCGGCTCCAGTCGCTTGGTGTCGAGGTTCAGGATGTTCCATTGGCTCGTGCCCGAGGCTATGAGCTTCTCGTTGTCCTTGCGCACAATGCGGAAGTCGCAATAGATGCGGAGCGAGGTGAGCTCGCTCACCCAGAGCTCCACCGTGAAGTCTTCTGACCAGTAGGTCACCGTGGGCTGAACGTCTATCTGAACTTCTGTAATGACCCACATTCGCCGTTGCTTCACAATGTCGAAAGCCGCAAGGCCGTGAATGGTCATCAGGCGTGCGAAACTATCTTGAAAGTACATCAGCAGGGCATTTGGCGTAAGCTTGTATAGGGGCGTGATGTCCGATGCTGTCGATGTGTAAGTATGTCTGTATTTTCCTTCTGTAATCATAACGCAAATATTAATTCACGGTGTAAAGTTACGATTTGTCTTTGTATTTTCTGCGAAACGTGAAAGATTTTTGAACATGTTTATGGAGTTTTAACAGGCACGTTGAAAAAGTGTAAATTCTTCACGAATAGCTTGCGTAATCCAAATAAACTTAATACATTTGCTATTCAAATTCTGAATATATTTACAAGTTTTTGTATAGTGAGCGATGATGAAACGACTGAAGTATGTTATTACATTATTATATATAATAGTAGTGGGAGCTGTTCATGCACAGGGGCTGCCGAGTGATGCCCCCTTGACTGTGCGCCCGTTGTTGCAACAGTTGGGCGAGCAATTATTACAGGGCAAGACGGGAAGTATCGTGGCCATTCAACCAGAGACGGGCGAGATACTCTGTCTGGCAACCAATTCGCCGTCGGGCAGCAATGTGAGTCTTGCAATAGCGAAGGCTTATGCACCGGGCTCCACCTTCAAGACGGCACAGGCACTGACGTTGCTTTCTGAAGGTGTGGTTACCGATGCGACTACTGTTCCTTGTGAGAACGGCTTCACTGAAGGTAACATCCGCGTGGGATGCCATCAGCACCGGTCTCCGCTGAACTTACAAGATGCTTTGGCTCAGTCTTGCAACACGTGGTTTCTCTTTACGTTTGCATCGATGATTAACGATGATTTCATGTATGCCAGTAAGGAGGAGGCCATTGATACGTGGCGCGACTATATGCGCAGTATGGGGTTGGGAGGCCCGCTGGTCATAGACTTGCCTGGCGAGATGGGAGGCTTGCTTGCTAATTCGGCCTATCTGAACCGTCGTTACAAGGAGGGCTGGAACGGAAACACGATCATGTGGGCCGGAATGGGACAGGGCGACGTCACCATCACGCCGCTACAGCTCTGCAACTTGGCTGCGTCTATTGCCAATCGCGGTTCTTACTTTGTGCCGCACATTTATAAGGATACCGATGCGAAGCCACTGGCACAGCGATTCAAGACCTTGCGCAAGACGATGGTGAAGCCCGAGGCTTACAAGTCGGTGATTGCCGGAATGAGAAAAGCGGTGGAGTCGGGTACTGCCTATGCCATTAATACCCCTATGTATAAGATTTGCGGAAAGACTGGCACGGTGGAAAATAGTGGAGCCGACCACTCGGCATTTATCGGCTTTGCCCCTATGGAGCATCCCAAGATAGCCGTCTCCGTGTATGTGGAGCATGGAGGCTTCGGAGCTGAAATGGCTGCACCTATGGCATCGCTCGTCATTGAGATGTATCTGAAAGGAAAGCTTTCAAAGAAGTCATCGGCCTTGAAAGAGAAATTACGAAAACTCTCTCCTGCACCTTCCATATAAGGAAGAGAACAGGAGAGAGTTCTCGTTTTGTGGGTATAAAAAATCAGTTTCTTCTTTTTAATTTATTCGTCGGGCAGGAAGAGAGGATCTTCCGGCATGACCATCACTGGCGTGGTGTTATAGGCATTCATCACTTTCTCTGGCACATAGTCGTTGGGAACGACCAGACGGAACATGAACTCGCGGAACCATCGGTCGGTCATGATCAGACAGCCGTTTTGTCCCCAAGTGCTGCCCCATGAGTTTTCCACTTTCCATTTCTTCGCTGTCCCGTTGGCATCAAGGTCAACAGCCGTGAGGGTCATGGCGTGAGTCGAACCACTGTCGAAGGTGGCGATGCGGTCGGCTTTCGACATGTTGAACGTGGTGCCAAACAGTGAGCCGTAGTTGAAGTTCTCAATGTCGGCATAGCCGCGCTTGCGGTCCAGAAATTTAGCCACGTCGTAGCTCGAATAGAGCTTGCGCCCGTCCTTCAGTGCTGCAATCGCCATCTGCTCAATATCGTCCATCGGCAGGTTCACGTACTTCCAGTTGTGACCGTCGTAGGTGTGGCGGTCGTATTCCACCTCGTAAGTCTTGTAATAGTCGCGTCGGGGATCGTTCATCACCATGATGAACGTGCCGTTGATGGGACCGCCCACTACTTCCTTGAAGAATGACTGTGGCGTGTATTCTTTTGCTTCGCCGACGGCTTTTCCTTTCGCGTTCTTGAAAGCATAGGTGAACTTGGCGGGAGGCTCGCCTATCGTGAACTGCAGCATGCGGTAGATCTGGCTCAGCATGCGCGTCTTTGCCTTTTCAAGCGCAGCTCCCTTCTTTCCGTTCTGCACCATGTTGCGCAGCTCCAGGCCGTATTCGCGTAGTTTCGAGGATATGAGCTGACGGGCACGCGATGTGTTGTCGCTCGAGAACGTCTCGGGCATCACCTCGCTGGGCACCAGTCCGTACTTGTCGGCCAGGTCGGCTACACCGCAGAATGTGCCGCCGTCGCCAATGGGGTAATGGAAGAAGAACTGCACGCGCTGGTCGTCGATGGGCTTGTTCGCAGTGTCGATAACGCCTTGCAGCATGAGGTTCGCTTTCTCCAGCTGATCCCAGAAGAAGAGGTAAGCCTGTGAGAAATCGACCGTGAGTGAGTCGGTGCGCTTCTGGAAATTGCCACGCAGCACGTTCATGCCGCTGAACATCCAGCAGCGGCCCGATTGCTTCTGGTCGGTGATGCTCTGTTTCCTGGTCTCCACGCTAAAGTGGGTGTCGAGTGCTCCCGAGTGAGAGTGATTGCGTGTCAGGTCGTCGATGGAGTTGCCGGCAACGGCATTCTGCAGTGCCTGCTCGGCTCCAGTCATTTTCTGCTCCTTCTGAATCTCCTTCAGCATCGATTCCGAGATGCCGCCGTTTTGTGCCTGTAAGGTTGTTGCAGCTGCAAAACACAGGCAGAGGGTTGTTGAATATAGTTTCTTCATTTTGTTGAAATTTTATGGGTTCGTATTCGTTTTCTGATTCATTTGCTGGCAAAGTTACAAATAAACGAGAGAAGAACAAAACAAACATGTTCGTTTTTTTCTTCCGAGTGTCCGTAACTTCGCGCCGAAGCGCAAAGTTACAAATAAAAAAAACGAAAATGTGACGTGTGTGTCGTTTTTTGTGTAAATTTGCAACCGACTTATATATAAAAAGCACTATGAAGCGATTACTAATCAGTTTGTCATTTATCATTTTTCATCTTTCAATGAGTCACGTATCGGCTCAGCAAGTCATCTCACTTGAAGGCGCCTGGGACTTCCGTATGGGCGACACCGATGCCAAGACCGTTCCCGACGACTACGACGACTATGTGATGTTGCCCGGCTCAATGCTAACCAACGGCAAGGGCAATCCCGTGTCGGTGCACACCCAGTGGACTGGTTCGCTCTATGATTCCAGCTTCTACTTCAATCCCTACATGGAGAAGTATCGTCGCGAGGGTGGGGCAAAGGGTGAGCCCGGTGAGGTGAAGTTTCCTTTCTTCCTCACGCCTGAGCGCCACTATGTAGGAGCCGCCTGGTATCATCGTTCGGTCTATGTGCCTAAGTCGTGGTCTGATCAGCGCATCACGCTCTTCTTGGAGCGACCGCACATCGAGACCAAGGTCTATGTCAACGGTCGTGAGATCGGGCGGCAGCTCAGCCTCTCAACGCCCCATCGCTACGACATCACCAGCTTCGTGAACTTCGGTGACAAGAACGATATCAGTATCCGTGTCTATAATGGCATTGAGAACGTATGCGTGGGACAGGACTCCCACTCCGTGACCGACCAGACGCAAGGCAACTGGAATGGCATTGTGGGCCGCATCGAGTTGCAGGCTCAATGGAAGAAACTGAACATCCGGCATGTGCGCGTCGTGCCGAATGCAGCCCGGCGCAAGGTAGATGTTGAGGTGGAACTGGAGAATCATGTCGATGGCGTGCGCTTCTTCCCCGATGGCAACTATCACGTGTATGTGACGGTACGCTCCGTCGGTGGCTGGCAGTCGCGCCCCATACAGGCTGCGGCTGTCAAGGAGGCGCTTGGCAGCAAGAAGCGTTTCGAGATACCTCTGGGCGAGAAGGCGCGTCTGTGGGACGAGTTTGAGCCTAACCTCTATCTGTTGACGGTCAGAGCCGGCGACGATGTCTATGAGACGACCTTCGGCTTGCGCGACATCAGCGTGGAAGGCCGCCAGCTGAAGCTCAACGGTCATCCGCTCTTCCTTCGCGGCACGGTGGAGAACTGCTGTTTCCCTGCCACAGGCTTTCCGCCCACCGACGAGCAGGAGTGGCTGCGCATTTTCCGCAAGTGCAAGGAGTATGGGCTCAACCACGTGCGCTTCCACAGCTACTGTCCTCCCGAGGCTGCCTTTGCCGCTGCCGACCAGCTGGGCATCTATATCCAGGCTGAAGGCCCCACGTGGCCCAATCATGGCGTGAAACTGCGTCGCGGCATGAAGATCGACCAGTACCTGCTGGAGGAGTCGAAGCGCATCATCGACGAGTACGGCCACCATCCCTCCTTCGTGATGATGGCAGCCGGCAACGAGCCTGCAGGCGACTGGGTGAGCTACTGCAACGATTGGGTGAAGGAGATGAAGAAGTATGACCCCACGAAGCTCTATGCCGGAGCCTCAGTCGGTGGCGGATGGGCGTGGGACAGCGGCTCTGAGTATCACGTGAAGGGCGGCGCACGCGGACTTGACGACTGGAATCGCCGGGCCCCGTCGAGCGATGACGATTACTACAGCGGCATCCTCCATCCCAGGAACTATAAGGGAGAGGAGCCCAATCAGACCCCCATCGTCACCCATGAGAAGGGACAGTGGTGTGCTTTCCCCGACTTCAGCGAGATACCTCAATACACAGGTGTCTATAAGGCAGGCAACTTCGAGATATTCCGCGACCTGCTGCGCGACAATGGCATGGAGGGCATGGGCAGCAAGTTCCTGCATGCCAGCGGCAAGTTGCAGATGCTGTGCTATAAATACGAGATTGAGCGCAACCTGCGCACCAAGGACTATGCTGGCTTCCAGCTGCTCGGCCTCAACGACTACAGCGGTCAGGGTACGGCTCTCGTAGGCGTGCTCAACGTGTTCTGGCGCGAGAAAGGCTACTGCACCGCCCGTGAGTGGCGCGAGTCCTGCGGGCCCATCGTGCCGCTGGCCCGCTTCCCCAAGTTCGTCTTCACCAACGACGAGCAGCTGCAAGTGCCTGTTGAACTCTACAATGCCTTTAAGACAGCAGTGAGCAACGTCAATGCCACCTATAGCATCAGCGACGATCAGCAGCGGCTCCTGGCACAGGGCACGCTCTTCTCGGGCATCGTTCCCGTGGGCAAGAACTTCCAGCTGGGCACCGTGAAGCTTGCGCTCGATACCATCCGGCAGCCTGCCAAGCTCACGCTGGCCGTACAGCTTTCCGGCAGAATACAGAACCACTGGGAGTTTTGGGTCTATCCGGGCACAGCCGATTGCTCCCCGCTGAAGGACGACGGCATCTATATTGCCGACACGCTCGATGCCAAGGCACTGAAGACCCTGAAGAAAGGCGGCACCGTGCTGCTCACGGCTGCAGGCCGCGTCACGCTGGGCAGCGACGTGAAGCAGACCTATCTGCCCGTGTTCTGGAACACTTCGTGGTTCAAGATGCGTCCGCCTCACACCACTGGGGCCTACATTCACAAGGATCATCCCCTGTTCCGTCACGGCTTCCCCACCGACGACTGGTCGAACCTGAACTGGTGGGAACTGCTCAACAAGGCGCAGGTCATGAACCTCATGGAGCTGCCCGCGAGCTATCAGTCGCCCATCCAGCCCATTGACACGTGGCATGTGTCGCGCAAGCTCGGCATGCTCGTCGAGGCCCGGGTGGGCAAAGGTCGTCTGCTCATGACGACGATGGACATCACTCACGATCTTGACCACCGCCCCGTAGCCCGTCAGATGCGTCAGGCCATCCTCTCCTACATGCAGAGCGCCGACTTCCAGCCCGCTATCGAGTTGTCGGCAGAGCAGATAGAGCACTTCTACACCAAGCGAGCACCGGCAGTGAACATGTTCACCAATGACTCGCCCGACGAGTTGAAGCCGAAAATCAAGTGATTCTTTTTTTAACTGAAGTTTCCCATCCTTTTTTATTTATCAAGAATTAGAGATTTTGAGAATTATTTTTGAATTACCCGTCGCAAGCGACTGGAATCCTGCGGATTGAAACGGAAATGGCTGGCCATTTCTTCTCAAATTCCTAATAATTCTACCAAATTACAAAAGGAGAAATTCTCCAATTCTTTGCAAGCAAAGCGACCAAAGGTCGAGCGCTCTAATTCTTGATAAATAAAAAAGGATGGGAAACTTGAATTTTTTAATCCTCCCCTTTGAGGTGTTCGAGCATAAGGTCTTTCTCTGAAAGGCCTTTTTCTTTAGTTGAGCCTTGCATAAAGTCATCGACGCGCCATTGGCCTTCCTCCCATTTCATAATCAAGCATTGAGGCTCATGGTAGGTCTCTGGCTTTCTCACATAGTCAGCCCTCACCACGAGGTCGAGGGCTATTATGGCGCGTCCGTCTTCCATGATCTCGCACTTGCTGACGGTGGCTGAGTCAATGCTGTGAAACTCCTGACGCAGTCCCCAGTGGTCGCTGTTGAAGAAGCTGAGTCCTTCGGCCCTGTTAGCCTTGTCCATGGAGTCCACCTGCTGATACAGTCGGTAGTATTCCTCCGTGACGTAGGGCATCTTGTTGAACTTGTCCAGACTGGTGTAGTCGCGTGTTTGTCGTTGAGTCTTACATTCGTCAATCAGTTTCGCGTACAGTTCCATCGTCTGATCCTCAGCCACACATGCTTTGATGGCATCCTTCTCTGAGCTCAGGCTGATGAAGTCATCGATGTGCCAGCAGCCCTCCACGTCTTTGCAGAGTGCCAGTGTGATGTGCTCCTGTCCCGAGCAGTTGCCGCTGTGGGTGATGGTGATAGCCGCTGTGGGTTGTCCCTTACTGGTGCTCACGCTGTCCACCCGCATGCTTACTTGATCCCAGTCCTGCGCTTGAATCCAGTGGTCGCCGTCGGGACCAACTATCTCCCCTGGGTATTTCTTAGCCATCTTCTCCAGTTCCCCTTGCCACATCAGAAAGTCGGGCGAGAGATATTTCTTGTCGAAAGCCTCCACGTCGGGGTTCCCCTCGCCTTGCTTGTTGTAAGCGCTGAGCACGTCTTCGTATGCAGTCTTCAGGAAGGTGACAATCTCAGTGGAGTCAGTCTGGAGGATGGCCTCCGTTTCCGACTGGCTGTCGTCGTCATTGTGATTGCTCGCTTGTTTGCAGCTGGTTGCAATCAGAGCCGCTGCAATGAGAAAATGATAAGTCTTCATGTCCTTTTTCTTTTTGAACGATTTCTGCATGCAAAAATACTACATTTTTTTTCATTTCCGCACTTTCGCACGCTAAAAGTGACCATGAATCCGGGTGCGA
>CAMOGW010000008.1 GCA_946614435.1 uncultured Prevotella sp.
TCGCCACGGCATTTACGTCGTAGGCGGCAAGAAAGTGGCGAAATAAGTTGCGACGACTGAAGAAAAAGCTTAGTCAGAAGAAATCATTAAATTTGCAAACAAAGTTTGCAGAGTGTTTCTGAGAGCTATGGTTCTATAATTATTGAATATCTGTCTGCGAGTGCAAAGTTAATGAGTAATTCTGAAATAGCACTCGGAAAAGCGCAAATATATTTGGCCTTTCTCTCGTTTTTTCGTAACTTTGCGCTTAGTTATGCTGACTGAGAAGACTATGGAGCGCCTGCGCATTCTTGCCGAATCGGCGAAGTACGATGTTTCGTGCTCGTCGAGCGGAACGGTGCGTAGTGGCAAGAAAGGCATGGTGGGCAATACTGTCGGAGGGGTGGGCATTTGCCACTCCTTTGCCGATGACGGGCGGTGTGTCTCGCTTTTGAAAGTCATGCTCACCAATTATTGTAAGTACGACTGTGCCTACTGCATCAATCGCAGGTCGAACGACATTCCGCGTGCTACATTGTCTGTTTCCGAATTAGAAGAGATAACGATGGAGTTCTATCGGCGTAACTATATTGAAGGATTGTTCCTGTCGAGTGGCATAGTGCGCAATCCCGACTACACTATGGAGCGGCTCGTGGCGATTGTACGCGATCTGCGCACCATCCATCATTTCAACGGTTATATTCATCTGAAGGCCATTCCGGGCTCCAGTCAGGAACTCATGGCCGAGGCTGGCCGATGGGCCGACCGTATGAGCGTGAATATCGAGATTCCGAAAGAGGAATCGCTCAAGCTCTTGGCTCCGGAGAAAGACCATCAGAGCGTGTTTCAACCAATGAAAATCATTCAGCAAGGCGTCTTGGAAAACAAGGAGGACCGAAAGAAATTCCGACATGCACCGCGCTTTGTGCCTGCAGGACAGTCCACTCAAATGATTGTGGGTGCCACGCAGGAAAGCGACAAGGACATTTTGCAGATGTCGTCATTGCTCTACAGTCAGCCCACGTTGCGCCGTGTCTATTATTCCGGCTACATCAGCGTGAACACTTACGATCCGCGTTTGCCCGTGCTGAAGCAACCGCCATTGGTGCGTGAGAACCGTTTGTATCAGGCCGACTGGCTGATGCGCTTCTATCACTTCGATGTCGATGAGATAGTAGATGACCGGCATGCCAACCTCGACTTGGAAGTTGATCCCAAACTGGCTTGGGCGCTTCGCCATCCAGAGTTCTTCCCCGTTGACATTAATAATGCGGCTTATGAGCACATCCTTCGTGTGCCGGGCATTGGCACTAAGTCGGCATGGCTCATCGTAAACTCACGTCGCTATAATCGCGTCACCTCTTATCATCTGAAAAAGATGGGAGTCGTGATGAAGAAAGCCAAATACTTTATCACCTGTGGTGAGCTCACCAGTTCGTTCTCTCAGCCCATCGTGGGCATCAATGAGCTGCATCCCGAACGCCTGCGCCCGTTGCTCGTATCGAAAGCTCAGCAAAAGCGTGCAGCTGCTGAGCAACAGCTGTCACTCGATTTTTCAGAAGAAGAGTGAGCAATCCCCATATATAATTACGATAGCACCATGTTAGTCTATACCTTCGACCGAACGCTTGACGGACTGCTCACTGCAGTCTTCGACAGCTATGCCCTTCACCAGCTGCCTGATATGCTATTATGTGAGGGCGGAATGTTACCACTGTTTTGCGAAGAGGTGCACGCAGTGACAACGGCAGGCGACAAAGCAGAACGTGTGTGGAAGGGACTGGAGAAGCTCCTGCCGCGCGATGCCATGCGACTGATTACCGTGAGCTGGCAGTCAGAACTTGACGAACTGAACACTCCACTGTTCCATTATATATATAAGGTGTTCCAATATAAAAAGGATTTGTCGCGCAATTTTTCTGATCCCGATGTGCTGGCCGTGACCAATATTGCCCGTAAGGTGGCTCACGAGCAACTGCGCATGAAGCAGTTCATGCGCTTCCAGAAAGCGAAAGACGGTACATATCTTGGTGTGGTGGCCCCCGACCACAACGTGCTGCCGCTTGTCATCAATCATTTTCAGGATCGTTTTCAGGATCAGCCCTGGCTCGTCTATGATGCCAAGCGGCACTATGGCTATTATTATGAAGCCGAAAAGGCAGGTACTCCCATGCGCATCACTTTCGAGGATGAAGGAAAAGTGCCGTTCTCGCTCGACGACGGCAAACTGAACGACGACGTGCTAAGCGAGAACGACCGATTATTTCAAGACCTATGGCGCACTTACTTCAAAGCCATCTGCATTCGTGAGCGAATGAATCCTCGCAAGCAACTCAATGACATGCCGCGCCGCTATTGGAAAT
The DNA here is from genome assembly GCA_946614435.1 of uncultured Prevotella sp. Taxonomy (GTDB): domain Bacteria; phylum Bacteroidota; class Bacteroidia; order Bacteroidales; family Bacteroidaceae; genus Prevotella. The sequence continues at coordinate 2,343 of CAMOGW010000008.1, forward strand.
ACATGACCGAGAAGCAGCTTTAGCACAATAGAAGCTTGCTGGTGTTACAACTTGCCTTGATCGCCCAGATAGGAGTCTTTGAACCCAAGGAAATAGAGCACACCGTCGAGTCCGATGGTGGTGATGCTCTGCTTGGCATTGGCTACCACGCGAGGCTTGGCATGGAAAGCAATTCCGAGGCCAGCCTCTGAGATCATGGGCAGGTCGTTGGCACCGTCGCCTACGGCAATGGTCTGTGCCAGGTTCACTTTCTCCACCTGAGCAATGAGCTTCAGCAGTTCAGCCTTGCGGTGCCCATCCACAATCTCGCCCACATAGCGGCCCGTCAGCTTGCCGTTCTCGTCAACTTCCAGTTCGTTTGCATATACATAGTCAATGCCGTACTTGCGCTGCAGGTATTCGCCAAAGTAGGTGAATCCGCCACTGAGGATGGCAATCTTGTAGCCGCAGCGTTTCAGGATGGTCATCAGTCGGTCAACGCCCTCCGTGATAGGCAAGTGCTCGGCTATGTCCTGCATCACGCTCACGTCCAGTCCCTTGAGCAGCGATACACGTCGGGTGAAGCTCTCTTTGAAGTCTATCTCGCCGCGCATGGCGCTCTCGGTGATGGCCCGCACTTCGGCTCCTACGCCGGCACGCTCAGCCAGTTCGTCAATACATTCGGTCTGGATGAGGGTCGAGTCCATGTCGAAGCAGATGAGTCGGCGCATGCGTCGGAACATGTCGTCACGCTGGAACGAGAAGTCAATCTCCATCTCAGCCGACAATTTCAAAAACTGTCGCTGCATGTCCTGCCGGTCTTTTGGCTCACCGCGCAGCGAGAACTCAATGCAGGCGCGTCCGTGCTTAGTGGGGTTCTTGATGCTCTTGCGGCCCGTGAGTCGTATGATGCTGTCGATGTTCAGTCCCTGATTGGCAATGACGCGGGTGGCTGCCTCTATCTGCTTGGCCTCCAGCTGTCGGCCCATGACCATCAGGATGTAGCGGTTCTTTCCCTGATGGCCCACCCAGTCCTCATATTCGTCATCGGAGATGGGCGAGAAGCCGATGTTCACATTCAGCTCAGTGGCCTTGAACAGCAGTTCCTTCATCACCTGTCCTGAGTGCATCTCGTCCATTCGGATGAGAATGCCTAATGATAGGGTGGAGTGAATGTCGGCCTGTCCTATGTCCAGAATCTGAGCATCATACTTGGCCAGAATGGCCATGACGGAGGCAGTGAGTCCCGGACGGTCCTGCCCGGTGATGCGCACCAGTATTTGTTCTTCGCGTTGTGTGCTCGCGGTCGGCTCCAAAACTTTTTCCATTGTGTCGTATTTCTTTTTAGGTTTCCAGTGAGGTTAGTCGAAAAGGTTGTTGATTTCACCAATCTCGTCCTCGTCGAACCATTCGTTCAGCTTTGCCTTGGCACGCTCCTTCACTTTGGGGTCAATGTCAGTCCACACCATCTTGAGCACGTAGATGAGCACGGCCAGGTCATCGCTCAGTCCCACGATGGGTATGGCATCGGGCATCACGTCGAGCGGACTGATGAGGTAGCCCAGTGCGCCGATGATGACGGCCTTGTCCTTCATGCTGATCTTGTCGCTCTGGAGCGTGTAGAACAGGATGAGTGAGGCATATACGAGTTTTGCGCCGGCACGTTTGGCCACGCGCGATATTTTTTCAACGAAGTCGTTCTGTGAGAACTTGTTGGCATAACTCATGAAATCGGGTAGTTCCATAATCTTTGTATCTTTGTGTTTGATTCTAATTTTTGTTCTTGTTCTGAATGCGAATGATGCGGATGCCCGTGTGCGACGGGTGCTTATACAGATACTGTCTGAGTGTCATAGGTTCGAGCACCACTTTCTTGTGTAGCTGCGATGCGTTGAGCAGGTGCAGTCCGTCTTCTTTCCACACGGCAAATCCCAGATGGGCAATGTCCAGTCCGGGCTTCTTGCAGGTGATGGCTATGATGTCGCCATCTTTCACGGTGCTGCGAAGTGCAGCCGTATTCTTCACGTCCTTCTTTGGTATATAACGGAAATGGCGACCTTTTAGTATGTATTCCTGTCTGGCTATTTCTTTCACCATCTCTGGGTGCCTCTTCAGGGATGCGTAGGCACTGGGGTGTCGGCTCATGTAGTAGAGGTCGAGCTGTTGTATGGCTGTGAAGGGATAGGTGTTTTTCTGTACCTCAGTAACGATTCCCATCTTCTGCTTGTCTTCAATCCAGTCGCTGAAGTAGTGCAGACGGCTGGTATAGTCGGTCAGCTGGCCTTGGCGGTAGCGCAGCTGTTGCAGTACTTCGCAGTAGTCGGCAAACGTCTTCTTGCCGTTCTCGGCACAAAGTGTGAGCGCGGTGACCGTCTCCACCAGTGTGGTGCAGTCCAGCTCATGGGTGTTTACCACCAGTTGCTCGTTGTCGTTCACCTCCAGGGTGTGAGCCACGTAGGGGCGCCCCAGCAGCTGGTTGGCAAAGTGGAGCGTCGATGGCTTGCCGTTCTGTAGCATTGCCACGATTTCCGTACTGTCAGCCTTGTCGTAGGTCACGCGCTGTGCTGAAACCGAGATCACGGTTCCTAAACAGAGAGCGATGGCGAATGCCTTTATGCTGATGAATGTCTTCATTTCTTTGTCTTGTATCTTTTTCTGAGTCCGAAGTTATAGCCCACGTAGAGGTTCATGTTGCCAAATGTGTTGTTAGTGGTATAGCGTGCATCCAGATAGTTGGTTGAGCACACAATGGCACTAAAGCCTGCATACCAGCGTGTGTTGTTATAGACCACGGCGAAACGCCCGATGAGGTTGGGGCTGAACTTTCGGAATGAGAATTTGTTCTCTTCCAAAGCGCCAGCCGTTCGACCGCTGCTCTGCTTGTACGACAAGGCCAGCAGTCCGCTCACGCATAGCAGGAAGTTGCGTGCAAATACTTTGTTGTAGGCATAGCCGCCCGAGATATTGATGTCGAAGTAAGAGGCATTCTTGAATTTCAGGCCCGAGTCAATCTCTACGGTCTGAGGACCCAACTTCTCTTCAATGAGCGACTGCAGTTTCTCATAGTCCAGACTGAGCGTGTTCTTCGTGTAGCCTACGCCTGCCATCCATGAGCCGCAGCTTATCTTCTGGCATGTGCTTTGCGAAAAGGCTGCCGGGTAGGAGAAGTGGCGGTAGTTGAAGATGTAGTAGAGGTCCAGTCCGGTGACACCGGCTCTCACGCCGTTGAATGGAACATTCTGTAGTGCCTTGGTGTTCAGGTCGCCCAACCGCACATTGCGCAGCTTATAGTCGCTGCCCGTTCGGCGGTAATAAAGGTCAATGCCGAAGCGAGAGGTGTAGAAGCTCAAATCGAACTCAGTCTTGGTCTTGTTGAACGATGAGGCTCCCAGCGTGAAGGTGTAACCGGCAAACAGCCACTTCCAGCCGAAATAGGGGCCCAGCTTGATCACTCCGTCGGGGGCCAGACTCACAGACTGGTCGTTGTCATTGTCGCGCAGCGTGTAGTAATCGTAGGAGTAGGTGGCCTGCAGCATGCCCGTGAAGAGATAGTGCTGCGGTTCAATGTAGTTCTCGTCGTAGTCGCTGAAACTGTCGATGACGCGCTTAATCCATGATGTCTTCTTTTTCTTTGGCTCAGTATTTCCGCTGTCAACGCGCAGGCTGTCGCCGAGGGGGATGTCGTCTGTAAGCGTTCTGGAGCGAACGGTCGCAGGCAACATGAGCAGTAGGGTAAAGAATATGGATAGGCTGAGTTTCATGTCGATTCAGAATTTGCCATATATCCTGTCCATAGCCCAGTTCACGGGCGTAGCCGAAACGCTGGTGCAGTCGCAGACGCCGCGTCCCTGCAAGTGCTCAACCACGCGCTGAATGAGCGGGAACTGCACATAGGGGGGATTCTCAACCCGAATGTTCTCCGTGCCTTCGCTGGTGTGGAGCACGATGGGGGCATAGTCGAACACCGAGAAGCGCAGTGAACCTTGGTCGCCAATGAGCTGAATGCTGTCCTCGCGTGCCGATTCGTGAGCTACGAAACACCATGACCCTGAACCGGGCAGTCCGTTCTCAAAGCGGAAGATGGCGCTCACCGAGTCTTCAGCCGAGTAAATCTTTCCCCGGTTGGCACAGATGCCGCTGGCTTCCATGATGACCCCGAACATCTCTTGCAACAGGTCAAGCTGATGGGGAGCCAGATCGTAGAAATAGCCACCTCCGGCAATGTCAGGTTGCAGTCGCCAAGGCAGGTTCTCGGGATGGGCATAGTCCAGTTCGCGCGGAGGCACGGCAAAACGTATCTGCACGTTGATGATCTTTCCGATGGTGCCCTGACTCACGATTTCTTTCACATGCTGGAAGTAAGGCAGGTAGCGACGGTAGTAAGCCACGAAACAGGGTACTCCCGTCTGCTCGCTGATACGGTTCACACGGGCGCAGTCGTCGTAGCTTGCCGCCAGCGGCTTTTCCACATAGACAGGCTTGCCTGCCTTCATCGCCATAATGGCAAAGGTGGCATGACTCGATGGAGGCGTGGCCACATAGACCGCATTCACCTCAGGATCGTCAATCAGTTTCTGTGCGTCAGTGTACCATCGCGGTATTCCGTGACGTTCGGCATAGGAGCGGGCCTTCAATTCCGAGCGGCTCATCACTGCCACCACCGTTGATCCCTCGACTTCGCTAAATGCAGGTCCGCTCTTCTTCTCAGTGACCTCGCCGCAGCCCACAAATCCCCATTTTATGATTTTCAATTTCTCAATGTTTTAAATTTGTGTGCAAAGTTACGTAAAAACGAGAGAAAAGCCAAATATATTTGCGCTTTTCCGAGTGCTAAGCAACTTCGGCAAAGCCTGAGTGACGGAAAAACAAAATTTCCATACACCAAATGAGTTTTTTCAAACATGGCGCTCTGGTGATTATGTCGGACAGACGTCATATACTTTTTTCAAGTTTATTGAGATATTTGTTTTTATAGGGATACAAACTACTCTGTTCGGTCACTCCGACGAACAGAATCCTGTCTGCCATTTCACATACATATCTGTTCCTAGTCATTGCAGTCATCTTTGACTGGCGGATGGCAGTACTAACGGAGATAATCAATAGACGGTTCTGAGCCAACGGCTCTTTTAGTTCGTCAGGAATAACCTTATACATCTTTCGTGCAAGCACAATGATAATGGGCTGACTGCCTTTCAATAGGAAATGAAGCACGTCTTGCTCCAACTTGCTACTGAAACCGCTGACCACACACTCCCCTCGATTGCGCATTTCTGTTGCCCAGTCATACACTTGCAGCACCGTTTCCGAAGAGATGGTGCTCGATGCCAAGAAGGCAGCCTTCTTCAGTTGCAACAGCTCCTGATTGCCAAGATACTCCACCGTCATAGTCCCTCAATTAGATCTCTGCACTGTTTTCAATAATTTCCCAGTGACCACTATAGCCACGACCGACATATCTGATATGAGCGAGTTTTGCAATATGGCGTTTGATAGTTCTAAGTCCCTTTTTACTTATTTCTGCCAATTCTTCGGTAGTGATCTTTGGATTTTTCCTAATCTGATCTTCAATCCATATATCAAGTGCATAACCTTGAGTATCACCTTGAGTGCCACCTTGAGTGCCATCTTGAGTGCCACCTTGAGTGCCACCTTGAGGGACATCTTGAGGGACATCTTGAGGGACATCCACAGTTGAAAGCACAGTCACTTCAAATGCAGTCAACTTTGACACATCGAAAACAGCCTCCTTGTTGCCATTTTCAAGCAGCATATCCTGCACACGCCTTATACCTTGGTTGAACATATTGACATACTTCATCTCTTTCATGGCTTCCGCTATAATAGGATTGCGATAGTCGTTTACATTGGGAAAATTCTCAGGACGAGCCTCACCATATAACCCTCCGGCGTTCATAATTTCAATATGGTCGTCAAACTGATATAGCCGGATAGGCATATTCGATTGATAGTCACGATGCATACAGGCATTCATCATCAACTCACGCAAAGCATTGTTGGGATAATTGATGACGGTCTTCTCACGGAACAGACTCACAGCGACGGGTCTTTGCGTGATAACAGCATCACTGACAAAGGATTCCAATGCAGGCAGCAACTGGAAAAGCGGGCCCTGAAAACGTTTCTCGTTCAACACCTCTCCACCAATAGTCTTGCCTGCAAAGCGCACAAACTGAACGTATGCCCCTGGTAGATAATAGCGCGGATTTTTGCCAAACAAGATGAGAGCTGCGTATGTAGGGCAACCATGAATGCGGTCATACAGACGGACTGAAGCCAATTGCTCCTTGATGTCCCGTTTGTCATCAGCTAACACTTCTGGGGTTACTACAGAAGGCAGATACTCCTTCTTAATATACTCCAGATTCAAGTCATCCAATGTAGCCCCAAGACAAGGTGTAGCATCAAAGGTTGCCATATATGCCATGCGTCGTTCCGTTAATATCCGTTCTTCCGCTTCACTGGCTATATCACGTCTGGGACCGATACGCACGAACACCCTTCCACGATACCGCACAGGAGGCAGCAGCGAAGGAGAAACCTCTGCCACCAGCAAATCGCCATCAGGAAACTCCACCCGCTCTACCGTCATCACAGGCAATGGCAGGATGTTGCCATCCGAGCGGATGCCAGAAATCTTTTTCAGCAGAGCATCGTCCACCTTCAGTCCCGACAGCCGTCCGTCATCATAGGCACCTATCAGCAGATAACCCTTCTGACGAGAGTCTGGCAAATCATTGGAAAAGGCACAAATGGCTTCACAGAATTTATCCATATTCGTCGTGGATACCGTTCGCTCTACCCGGAAATTCTCCGTGCTGTGCAGCAATGCCTGTATTTCTTCTTTTGATATCATAATTACTTTCTTTTTGATTCAAATATTCTCTTACTTCTTGCGATTGCAAAGTTAAATCTTTAATTTATATTCCGCGTATTTATCTGATAGTATTTATCTTCTTCCTTATATGTAGATATAAATTTCCGATTAAGCAAATATAATATTAATTCTCTATTATAGTGCCCTTTATTTATCTTAGGACGTAAACCTTTCTGCATCGCAATTTCTGCATATTCTGCTCCCATCGTGCTTAGAGCCTCTTTAATAAATGCATCATTAATATCTTGATGTTCAACATAATGCATAAATGCTTTAACTTTCAGCTCTATATTATTCGATGCAGATATATAGTTGATAAAAACATCTTTCTTTTCTTTTAATCTATCCAAATTCCCATTGACAAAAAATAGGCAAATGGAGTTCGCCAAAGAAGTCGATATATTAAAATCAACTGGCAATGAATAAACCACCTGAACTTTTTCCTCCTTTTTTAAAGATGACGATTTTACTAATCCTTCTGCGATATCAGATGATAAGGGATATAAACTAATATCTTTGAGGTAATCTGTTTTATTATTGATGATAAAAGTAATTGTCAGTTGAGGATACTTTTCACATATAAATTTGTAATAGTATTCATTAAACTTGATACCGCTTGTATCTATTAGATATGACATTCTATTACTTTCAAGTCCTGTTAAATCGTATGCGGTAAATATTCTATCAAAACTGTCCCTAAATTTCTTGTATGAAGAATAATTTAATACATTTGTTCCAACAAAATATGTAAACATTTTGCTCTTTATTGCTTCTGACAATACAGATGTTGCTTTTACAGAACATAATTCGTCTATATTCTTTTCTATATAATCAACAAGTTCATCCCTTTTTATATTATCGTCTTCTTCATTGACAAAATCTTCAATATTCTCCCATCTGGGCTTCAAAATATTTGTCGCTATTGACATGATTTTCCTCTCGTTGTCTAAAATGTCAGACAAGTTATTTATCTTATTGACTTGCTTTCTTAAGTATTCTTTGGTCTTGTCACTAACTTGACATGTGTTTACAATACACAACAAATTCTCCTCTGTTTCTTCTACACTTGAATCGGGAAAGCACCGGATGTATTCATCCATATTATTATCCATGTCATCCATAACATCAGTATTTCCAATTTCTCTAATCGTAGTCATGCTTGCCATGCGATAAGATGCGATTTTATCTGGTGCCAAAAAAGATACGATACTTAATAGATTGTCTCTGCGACGTTCAAAAAAGCATCCATCAATTACATATGACATAAAATCAGGAGAAAGTGTGTTAGCGTTTAGGTTATAGAATCTTAGATTCCTTTTTTGAGTAACATTCATGATCCTCTTAAGTCCAATAATTCCAATACGTTCATTAAGCCAACCAAAATTATCGCACATATGGATATCAAAATCATCATTTTCTTTTCCAATGACATCAAAATTAACATATCTCAAAAACATCTCAAAGAAAATGTCAAAGCGACTTCTATCTCTTTCTTTTCCTTCATATAGACATTCTACATCAAAACGCGTCCATTTCGCAAATAGTCTTTCGAACAACACAGAACAATCGGCATGTGTCTTATAAAAAGTAAGCACAAATTCTTTTTCTTTTTTGCTTACGATGTACTTTATTATTTTATCCAGTTTTGAAGAAATGTCTATATTGTCTACATGATCAGACATGTATTTCACTAACGAAACATTTAATACTCCACCATTATTATATGATCTTGCAGGAATCTCTTCTATTACAGACTCAAATTTGCATAGTTGATATGTATATTCTTTTTTGTTTCCAATTCTTAGGTCTGCAATGAAGTCTTTATCTTCTGGCATTAGGGTTCCTGGATAGAAATAGGAAATATAATCGTAATAAAATTCATTTATATACCCTTCTTTTAATAAGAATTCAACAAGTTTTGTTTTGTCATCTAACTTGCTAATGTCAACATGAAAAGATTTTGCTTTTGGAATTCGAATCAGTTCAGAAATACTCATCTGCTGATATTTAGATATCACCATTTCTAACTGCTCTATTTCTTTCCTTTTTTGAGTAATTACTTCTGATTCGAAGTTCAATCTTTGTGTATAACTATATTCAGAATCAACAACCTTTTCAACGTCGCTAAATTTGATATCTAAGGTGTCTGTAGTTAAGTTGCTATTGTAGTAGTAATACTCGTATTGATTAAACTCATCATTAATCAGTTTCTTAAATTTGTTTTCATCATTAATGAGTTCCTTCGGGAGCATTTTTTCTCCTTTTTTTGTAATGAATCTATAGATTCTTGGTTTTTCCTTCAAATACTCCATTACGTATAATGTCCTCAAGTCTTTCCCGTTGTCAATTCTGTTTTTTACAACTATTTCATTTAGTTGTATTTCTAGTTCAGTCTTTTTCTTTTGACTTGATTCTGTAATTTCATCTATGTATTTATGTTTGCTTGAGATAATTGTATACACAACCCCTTTACGATTATGTAAGTCTGCAAAATCCTTGGGGAAATAATTTTTATAGACAATCATTCCTAAGAGATTCTTTGATGAAATCTTTTCGCCTATTTTGGACCGATATTGCAAATACTCATCAACTATATTATACAATATCCTCATGTCATCAATATAAAATCCAAGTTCCTTACAAGTTGTCTCAGTTATTTCATTAACTCCCTTTTCTTGTAATGCAGATATCAGTTTGTCACAAGCGTTAGAAGAATTTACGACAGGTATAACTGTCGTTATATAATCAAAGAATTTAGTGCGATTTGTGTCATGGAAGATATCATCCCTAACTGCATATATAAAAACTATACGTCTACCAATAGAAGTAGAGGCATTCAGTAATTGGTTTATCTCTCTCAACTTTAAAAAGATATGATTTGTATCAAATCTATCCAGATCTTCTATAATAACAACATTGTATTTTGTGACCTCAAAGAAATAAATTATCTCATCCAAATGTTTGTTAAATATGGATGTGTTTTCTTTAATATCAATCTCTCCATTCTTGAAATTCAGTTTGTTGATTTTAGAGTTATATGTTGAAACAATAATATAACTAAGGATATAGATGGATATGATTATTAGATATAACATACATATTACATCCCATATTTGTTTCCATCTTTTACTGCACGAGAATACTTCACATAAAGAGTCTACCATTATAAAATTTGGCATAAATAAGACAATTGCTGCAATTACAGCAACTATCAGTGAGGTCGAAATTGGCAAGGCCTTCTTCCATTTTATGTCCTGTATTCTTTTTAGTCTTGATTGTCTGAGTTTATGAGCCTTTTCTTTATATATGATTTGTTGAAGTATGCTATATTCTATCAGATGATTAATTGCATCCTTGTCTATTGTTTTTTGATTGTTGTTCGCTTTTGGTTTCATAGCGGGAACCATCTGCTTATTTGCTTCTTCATTTGTAGTTTTATCTTTTTCTACAAGTTCTTTATAAAGCGTGTCATCTTCCAAAGTGGCCAAAGAGATGCATAGATAGTTCGCTTTACGATAATCGCGCATTAGGGTTTGGAGAACAGAACTTTTCCCTGCTCCATATGGCCCTGTCAGTGCTATATTTTTGACATTTCTATTTCCAAGCTTATTGGCAATATCTTTTACTGGTCCATATTTAGGATTGTCATTCCCATTCTCGTCTTTAACCTCTATAAAAGCGGGTGCTAAATCAAAATGACTATTGTCATCTTTAAAATATCGAAGCAAAGGATCTTCATGTATAGACTTGATGCTGTCCACACATTGATTAAATCGTATAACAAGGGACTTAATGCTAAATTTCATTTCTTTTTTCTTTTATAATAAACATCTCTTTTGGAGTTACCTACTAAATGTATCGTAGTTACCCACTAACTCATAAGAGTTAAGCAGTTACTTGAAATGTAATCATCTATCTTTTGCTCGTCACTCATAATCACATTCAATATCTAAATAAACATTCTCTTTCAAATACAAAGCCAATTCTTTGTGTGGTTTTATTATTTTGTTGAAAGTTTCTTGCGCTATATTTGCAATCCAATTCTCTGAACCTTCTGGAGGTGTTTGCCCCAAGTCTAAATAATCCACATAATTCGAAGCCATACAATACTGTGGGTTAAGATATAAGCATGACGCAAAGTGGAAAAGGAACAAATCATTTATACAGGTATCTAATAAGTTCAGATATTTTGTTCTATATTGATTATGTATTTCATTGTCATTAGTTATCATCCACTGGTAACTATTCATATGCATATTATCATCTAATATATCCCTGATCCTTCGATACCTTTTCTCAAAATCGAAAAAACAGAATAGAGACTTATATGATTCTGAACGCTCAAAATATTTTATCACGTCACCATACTTGGGCATTTTGAAGTTCTCTTCTATCCATTTTTTTACACGTTCTGCAGTTAGCAAGAATACTTCAGGATTTTTTCTTTTTTGTTCTTGCCGATATACCGTAAAATATATATCAAGAAGTATCTCGTCAAAGTACTTCCTTACGATAGCAAAAGCGTCATTAATATGTGCTTTATTCAATAACAAGCATACAGAATCTATCGTTCCCTTTATTGAACTAAAAATATAAGTGTCAATATTTGGAAAAGTTCCAGGAAGACCTTCAGGCAAGAAGCTAAAAGAACTATATGATAGGAAATCATAGAAATCATTTATAGAATCCAAGTTTTTAAAGATTATATGTTCCCTATATTCTTTAGGCAATTTTTCTTTTGTCCACTGCATACAACTGTTGTTTGTGATATTTTGTAATAGAGTTATAGTAGGGGCATTTCTTCTAATAGTCTTTTTGTCTCAACTTCTGATTCTATCCAACGTATTGTCAAATCAATCATTCCAATTAAATCTTTTATATCTTTATCTTCCCACTTTCGGACATAATGAGTTTCGTCATTTCCAATCCAAGTTGCCCTTGCTGCAACAGCTTTGATGTTTGTGCTTGAAATATCTTCTTTTATACATTTAGAAAGATTCTTCTGCTTGATTCCATCTTTCCTTTCCTCCTCAATCGAAGACATGATATAATCTTTAATCAGAAACTCTAAAGCCTTTCGATATCCAACTCCGCAAATTTGAGATAGATTCATTTGCTGTGCCGCATATGCTTGATTATAAATTTCACAAAAAGACGGTGATATTTCCTTTATAATGTCACTAAACTTTTTCCTGTCCATACTAGCATTGGCTTGTATTTCAGAAAACACATAGTAAGACCTATTTAAAACGTACTTTGCCAAAAATGTCTCTCCACAAGTCGGGTTCGTGCATTGACAAAAAACGCTTAATAGGGTATCTGTCTTTTTGCGCGCATAAACGAATTGAGGAATCATTGCCACTTTACAATGTGGGCATCTCACAGAGTTCTTCTGTATGTCAGAAGAAGTTTCGCTACCACTGGCGTTTTTATAATGAATTTTTGTATAATCCATAAATGAAATTTTGTTATTCTTCGTTTAATTCATCACCCATACGATATTTGATGTCGTAGTTGATGATGAAGTCTAATTCTTCTTCGGTGAAACCGTAATGAGAGGCGAGAAGTTTGTCTATCTCGTCAATGATAGGTTTTGATAGTTTCATATAAAACTCATCGTATTCTACCTTGCCGGTTGATTTATATACATAAACACGACGACGCGATTTCGATAACACATCTTTAGTTAGTTCTTTATTTATATTCGTTAGTTGTTTCCTTAAAAGACTATTTGTTTGCAATTTGAAGCTAAAGATTTCAGGCGAATTCACATTATAACAAGAAGAATGAGAAATCCACCACAGAAAGAAAGTTGTACTGTTAAATACTGCACATCCACATTCTTTTTCTTCCTCCGTGTTAAAACACATTTTTTTGAGATGACGAGATACGATTTCTCCATCTCTTTCACTACAGAAATATGGTACAAAGGAATGGGCTCTCATCCAGTTTACAGGAGCATCATTATATAAACAAAATTCCTTTCCGATATTTAGGTAAAACTGCTTTTGATCATTTTGGATTTTAGTTGCAATTGATATAAACAGCGGACTCGATATTTTAGGAATAATATTCTGATAAGAATAATCTTCGATGCTATTATACATAATCAATGCTGTAAAAAGATGCTTTCTCTCTTCTGCAAGCCATCTGGTGTACTTAGTTGAATAGCGTCCTTTTCCTTTATTAGTTACGAAGAAAATGGTAAGACGGAATTTTACACCCTCAAAGAGCCTTTGGGGATTTGCATCTGCACTTAAATTTAAGTGCAGATGCAAACCGAAGGTTTCGTAAAAATGTGTAACAAGAGGCGACATTCGCTCAGTACTATGTCCACTTAATGGAACAATCATGCTCATGTATGAAGACTTGTTTATAATCTCTTTTGAGCGTTCCATTACATAAGCATACAGATTTCCACAAGAAATAGTCTTGTAACCACTTAACTTGTAAATATCTGAAATGGCAACACCATTCACTTTTTTATTATACTCCACATACGGCGGATTACCAATAATCACATCAAAGCCTCCGTGGTCGTTGATGATCTCGTAGAACTCAGCCAACCAGTGGAAGGGCTGGTGTGAACTGAGCCAGGCATCGTAATTGATAGTGGAAGATACGGAGCCATACATCTGACGGTTCAGCAGGTCGTTGAGGGTAGCAAGACGAACTTTCAAGTCGTGCTTGGCGCGTTTGAAGGCTACCATATCCTCTGCCTGCGTCAGTTGGATGGTCTTGAACACATCGTAGGTCAGTGACACCTTCTCCATTTCCTCCGTCACCTTGTTGCGGAACTCTTCTGCCGTGAAGAAATCGGAATAGGCAATGCCTGCCTCTAACTCCTTCTTCGTGGCATAGCCCACAAGGGTATTGCCACAGCGGATGTTGAAGTCGATGTCGGGCAGCGGGTCGAGACCTAAGTTGGGGTCGCGCTTATCGACATCCACTACTGCCACCATCTTTAGGAACAGGCGGAGTTTGGCAATCTCAGTGGCCTCTACCATAATGTCAACACCATAGAGGTTGCGTAGGATGATGCTCTTGTAGATGAAGTACTGGATATTGGAGCGGTATTTGTTTTGTATCTCCTGCAACTGACGGGTGAAAAGATGCAGGTTCTTCTCGTGGAACTCCTGCATACGTGAGATGCACACCTCATAAAGTGGTTCAAGGATGTTGAGAGCAGCAAAGAGGAAGGCCCCAGAGCCGCAAGTGGGGTCGAGAATGGTGACACGCTGTAAGGCATCGTAGAAATACTCCACAAACAGGTGGTTACGCGTCTGCGACAGATAGTCGTAGGCAAACTGCCGGATGTCAAGATTGTAGGTGATGAAATCGTTGATGGCGGTAATCTCACTATTCTCTATCTTCGCCTTGATGCTGCGGTATCGCTGCAGCCGCTCGATGGTCTCTCGCCAAATCTCGGTAGGCAGTGCCAAGGCGTCTGGTGTGCGCTCGTTCCAATGACTGCGACGCTCCAAGAGATTGGGCTGCGTGGTATCAATGCCAACGGCTATTTCCTCTGGGATGGGCTGGTCGTGGCCCTTCTTTACTGCATCAAAGATGTATCGGTCGCCACTGTCGCGGAGGAACTGCCACAGTTCGCCGTTGGCCTTGAAGAGTTTTTCGTCTTTCTGTTTCACAGCATCCATCAGATAAGGAATGATGGTGTTGCGACCTATGTACTCCGTGATGTCTTCCTTGGTGTAGTAGGCTCCCATCTGGGCACGGTCGTTGATGTACTGCTCGAAGATATAGCCCAACACGTCGGGATTAATGTCACGCCCCGTGGCCGTCATGCGGTCGTCGAGGTGCCAGTGCCACTTGTCGAAGAAATCGAAGAGACTGCGGAAAGCCTCGTCGGCTATATCAAGGCCAGCATAGTCCTGCTCTATCTGGTGAACATCGAACATGCCGCCGTTCAGATAGGGGATGCGCCCATAGACGGATTCAAACGCCTGGTCGTGGTGGGGTGCGTTCAGTCCGTCGTGGAACAAACTGACGAGGAAACCTTTGTAGAACTTGTTGAAGAAACGGTCTTCACCCTCGTTCTCCTGTGTCCACTCCAACTTATGGCGCAAGTAATCGACATCGCCATCGAGGAAGCCTTTCTTCTGGATGAAGTAGCAGAACATAAGTCGGTTGAGCATGACACTTGTGTACCACTGTTTGTTCTTGTTGTCCTTATCGGCCAGTTGGTCGTCAATACCCGTAATGAACTTGGCGAAATTGGTGTGCTCCTTCTTGAAGCCAGCATAGAAGTCCTTGGTGATCTTCTCGGAGTTGATGAGGAAAGCCGCCTGCACCTTCTCGATGATGTCAAGGATGGTGGGTGTCTCGTCGTCGAGCGAGAAAGACAAACCTTCCATCTTCTCAAACAGGAAACTGGCCTTATCGACAGTGTCGTATTCTACCAATACCAAATCGCGCTTCTCCACTTTCTTGACGGGGGCTACCCAGAGATGGTGAAAGCCTTTCTTGTCGCATTGCAAATGCTTATTCTCGCTACTGCCGGATTGCAAATCCGACAGAACGAAAATGCAGATATAGTTTTCGGCATTTTTACGGAGCTTAGTATCCAGTTTCTTGCAGATGGACGAGACGGGAATCTCGTCAACCTTGCATTGAAGAATCTGGAAACCGCTACGCTCGGCTATCTGCTCTATCTGGAAGGTTCGCTCATCAATGGTATATTCGGGCAGCAAGGTCGCACCCGAAGGATTGTTCCATCCCATCTCGGTGATGAACAACTCTCGGAAATTACTCTCTGACAGATATTGATTAAATACGTTTCTTTTCATCTTGTTTTAAGCTTTTAGTCCCATCGAGCAAATGATGGTGGGGTCTTTATGTTTTGTTCGGTCTTCATCGATGCGGCAAAGATTGGCATTCTCGTACATCTCGATGACAGTATCCACAATGTCGTCGTGGGTGCTGCCAGTGCGCATCATGCGCCCTAGGATAAACTTGGAGTTTTCCAACAGCGGATAGTTGTAAATCTGGTCGATGGCAAACTTCAACAATGCTTTCTTCTCCTGTGTATAGAAGAGGTTCAGGGGCTGCTCGTAGTAGTGATTCAGCAAGTCGTAAATCTTACGCTTCGTGCTAAAACGACTACCGAGGATGCCGCCTACATTGGTATTCTCGTTTTTGATGCCCTTGATGGCTTTCTCAACTAACGCTAAGTGGTTGTCCTGCGGCTCCAGTCTTGGTTCGTTGAGCGAGCAGGCCATAGCCTGAAGGATGCGTTTCTGCGACTGGCTGACAATCTCACCTTTAGAATTGAACCACGTCAGCACGTCAAAGTCATTATAGGTTCGGGCATAAGTAATGACACCATCCTCGATAGCACTATGAGCCTGTTTGGTGGAATAAGCAATATTGGGTATCTCTGGGATGATACGTTTCAACTCAGGGTTGGCATCGGTGGCGTTTTTCCAAATCTGGAATGCCTGTGAGCCAAGGTCCACATCTACATCGTCCTCGTCTTCATCCAAACTGCCACTTTTCTCGTTATACATATCGCGGAGGTTCTGCTCGTTGCCCTCAAAGAACACTTCGTCGCTGCCCACAATGCCAGCATTCTCATTGATACGCGCATTCAGGCGGGTACGCAATCGGATAATCTCTTCTACCTTGTCGGCAGGGAAGAACGAATAGCAATAGATTTGCTCTGAACTCTGGTCGATACGGTCCACACGTCCTGCACGCTGAATGAGGCGGATGATGGCCCAAGGCAGGTCATAGTTCACAATGACATGCGCATCCTGCAAGTTCTGGCCTTCACTGAGTACATCGGTTGCAATGAGCACCCGCAGTTCATTTTCTGCTGAGACATCCGCCTGATTGCTCAGTGGCGAGAAGCGTTCTACTATGGCCGTCGGGTTCTTGCTGCCGCCCGTTGCCTTGTCTATATGCTGTATGCCTCGCTTTTTCAACTGGTGATATATGTAGTTGGCAGTATCTGAGTACTGGGTGAACACAATGACTTTGTCGCCTTGGTGCTTCGCACAGAGCAGTTCTTGCAGTTCGTTGAGTTTCTGGTCAGTCTGCGGGTTCCAGGCTTCGCAGAGGTTGATCATGGCTATCAACTGCTCACAGTCCTTCTTCAACTGCTGCTTCAGAGTGCGCTTAAAGTATTTGGCATTTATCCACTGCACATTGTTCTTGCCTATCAAGCTATTGTAATATTCCTCGGCCTTCTTCATATAGACGGCCATGTCGTTGGGAACCTGTATGAGATTGTCGCCGGATGCCTCTTCCTCTTGTTCGTCATCATTAGAAAAAATGTCGTTGATGTCGGCATCGTCAATGAAGTCTTCGGGAAAGGTGTTCTCGTCGCTGATAGGCAGTTTGAGTTTGTTGTCAATAGCATAGATAAACACGGCATTGCGCAAAATGTGACGGTACAGCGTCAGCAGGAAAGAAAAGCCGCTGCTGTCAATACGCTTGAAGAAAGTGCTTTTGCAGAAGCCCATCATACGCTTGCCGGCACGGGACAGATTGGCAATCAAGTCGCTTTCGTATTTGGAAGCATCTTCAGCCTTCTTCTCGTCCAAATAATGGATCAGACCATAGCGGGGTAGTTTCAGACTTTCCATCAGACCTATCATCTCCACAGAATAGAGCCTGCTATACTGGTCGCCACTGACGGTTTTGAACTTAATTGCTTTGGGTACGCGGTCAGGGAAATAGGATTTGTGCCCGTCCTTAAACTCCAAGTATTTACGCCCGTTCTTGGGGTCGGTCTTGGCATAGTTGTCTTTGATGAAGGTACGGGTACGGCGAACCAGGAAAAGTTTCATCAGTTCCTGCCAGTCCTCCTGACACTCACTGCGCTCAAAAGCCTTGATACTCCTGATGAAGTCTTCGTGCTTCTCGGCAAACTTGCGCTCACCGCCAATCTCGCGGATGTAGGCTTCGGGGCGAATGCCTAAATCGGTGTCATCATCGACGAACAGGCGCAGTTGGCTGCTCAAATCCTTGTATTGCTTGTTATAGGGTGTAGCCGTCAGCAACAACACCTTGCAATCCTGTTTCTGAATAAGATCTCGGATATTGCGATAGCGTGTGCCCTGACTGTTACGAAGATTGTGGCTTTCATCGACAATAATCAGTTTGTAGTATCTTGCATTATCCACATCAATGGGCTTTGCCATCGACATGATGTCGGCCTTTAAGTCGTATTGCCTGCGATATTTTGCCCACATGTCTTGCAGATTGGCAGGACAGATAATCAGTGTATTACTGCCAAAGGTGTTTTCATACATCTTGGCAATGGCACAGGCTGTGATAGTCTTTCCTAATCCCACCACGTCGCCAATCATAGCGCCACCACGCTTCTCGTTGTTCAGATGGCGGGCGGCAATCTTGACTGCAGTCTGCTGGAAATCGAAAAGGCTGCTCTTGAATTCTGGTGGGATGGTAAACTCCTTGATGCCAGTACGGGCTTCCTCACTCAGATGGTAGGCTGTCTTCAAATAAATATAGTAAGGAGGAATTTCCTTTTCTCCTGCCCAACTATTGTCAATAATCTCTATCAGTTCTTTGGTAATGTCGAGGCAGAACTTGTCTTCCCAACGGTCATCGAACCAACGGGATAATTTTTCGGCGCTATCGCTGTCGCCAAATTCGGCATTCAGTTCTCCTTGCTTGGTCAATCCAGAATAAGTAAGATTGCTGCTACCCATAATGGCCTGAATCTTATTGAAGTTGTCATCAGGGCGATGGGCAAGGTATAACTTGGCGTGAAGTGGTTCGCGTAGATACAACTTCACACAAACCTTCTCATCTTTCATCTGTGCCGAAAGACGACGAAGGGTAAACTCGTCTTGCTTAGTGGGCAGGCCCAACTGAAGCTGACGCTTGAAGTCGCGGGCAATCTCTAATTTGCACTGACTGACATAGTTGGCATCAGGTAAGACCTGTTCCGTATAGAGTTGTCGAATCAATTCTTCTGCAGGCCGATGCATACCAATCAATAAACGGCATTTGCGAAAGATGCGCTTGTCGTTTTCATAGACATAATCGCCCGTAAGGGTTTCTACCTGTTCTACTACGAGATTCCATCCTCGCAGATTAAAATAGCCGACGCAGAAGTCCACGCGCTTTACACCAGCATTAGTAATGATGCCCTGTAGCCCTTCTGCGAATTTGGTCTCTATATTATCGTAGATTCTTGCCATAATAACACTTCTAAGGTATTAGTAACCTATTTGGGTTACAAATATACATAAAAATTCATAAAGTCAGTGCTGCTTGAGCAAAAATCTAATAATATTGAGTAGAAAAAATGTCTTGATCTTCAATTTGGTTTGCTGATAGTTCATGAAGAAAGAATCAAGGTAATGCTCCTTTCTCTATATTCTATAAGTTTTCAAAACATCTGCTCCATCTGCTCCGCATTTGCATCCGTCTGAATTTCAGGCATTTGATGAAAAGTGAATGGGAGCAGATGGAGCAGATGTTTTTGCCATGAAGTCTTGTCCATTTTTTTTGAGGCATCAATTCATTCTTAGTCATACTGCATTTTAGGCTGCGTCACGTTACGATCTAAGCTGAATCATGGGAACGATCTAAGCTGCATCAGAAGATGAACTATTCTGAATCATATTGTGATATAGCCTAAACCTCGTTGCGGTCTATCCAAGAACTCATCGTGATTTCTTCTGCACCTCGTCGTGAAATACTCTGCATGATGTGCTCCTTCATCTGTCACCATCTGCTCCCATCTGCTCCTCTTCAAGTGTTTGATATACAGTGCGTTGCAGATGGGAGCAGATGGAGCAGATGTTTTGAAAACTTATTGTGATGACGTGTTCGCAGTTTCAAAAAAACACGCATTGCTTTGTTGCTCACACCACATTCTGCGGCTGCTGATGAAGGAAGGCGCGGACGTTGGCGATGGCGGTGTTGAGCAGACGGAGGCGGGCCTCGCGCGTGGCCCAGGCTATGTGGGGAGTGATGAAAGCGTGAGGCTGGTGGAGTAGGGGATTGTCTTGAGGCGGCTCCTCGGTGAGCACATCGGCACAATAGGCTTGGAGACGGCCTGCGGATAATGCGGCGGCAACGTCGGCATCGTTGACCAATGGGCCACGACCTGTGTTGATGAGGATGGACGTGGGCTTCATCAGATTCAGTGTGCTGCGGTTGATGAGTTGATGGGTGTCGGCGGTCAGCGGACAGTGCAGCGAAAGGATGTCGGACGTGGAGAGTAATTCCGTGAGCTCGGCTTTCTGAATGCCGGCTGGCAGTGCCTCGGCAGGCTTGGTGGTGAGGGCTTTCACCTTCATGCCGAAGGCGAGGGCTATCTGAGCCACGCGGCTGCCGATATTGCCAAGTCCGATGATGCCGAAGGTCTTGCCTGCAAGTTCGGTGAGCGGCGTGTCCCAATAGCAGAAGTCGGGCTTGTGGCCCCATTGGCCGTTCCGGTTCTGAATGGCGTAGTGCTCGGTGCGGTTCGTCACTGTGAGCAGATGGGCAAACACCATCTGCGCCACGCTCTCGGTGCTGTAGGCCGGCACGTTGGTGACGACGATGCCGTGCTCATGGGCCGCTTCGGTGTCAACGACGTTGTAGCCTGTGGCCAGCACACCGATATATCTGAGGCGGGGCAGCTGCTCTATCTCGCGACGGCCCATGACCACCTTGTTGGTGAGCACAATCTCGGCACGGGCGGCACGGGCTACGGTGTCACTGGGCTGGGTGCGGTCATATACGGTCAAAGTGATGGGGCAAGACCCGCCTGCTGGCTGACCTTCCCCCAATTCTTCTAACGACTTCCAGGACAAGTCGCCCGGATTGGTCGTGTAACCGTCAAGAATAACGATGTTCATCTGTTTTTACTTATACAGATAGCGTTTGATGCTCTTCTTCGGAGTCTTGGCAAACTCTTCTTCGAAGATCTCTACTTCTGAAATCTTCTCGTAGGCAGGAAGCATCTGATTCAGCGTGTTGCGGTTCTGCTCCATGATGTTCTCCAGATCGGTGCTCGAGAAGTTCATGTTGCGCACCTCGTCGGGATCAGGATGCACGAGCGCCACGAGCTTGTTCTCGCGCTGCACCACGATGCTCTCAACGACCATCGGCAGGGAGTTGAGCTTGTCCTCTATCTCTTCAGGGTAGATGTTCTGACCGTTGGCACCGAGCAGCATGTTCTTCGAGCGTCCGTTGATGAACACATTGCCGTCGCCGTCCATCGTGCCCAGGTCGCCTGTGTGATACCAGCCGTCCTTGTCGATGGTCTGGCGTGTGGCCTCGTCGTTCTTGTAGTAGCCCAGCATGACGTTCAGGCCGCGAGCCAGAATCTCGCCTGGCACGTTTTCAGGATCGGGAGAGTCTATCTTCACCTGCATGTGCAGGGCGGCGCGTCCGCATGAGCCCGGCACGAACTCGCGCCAGTCGGCATAGCAGATGATGGGGGCGCACTCAGTGGCGCCATAGCCCACGGTGTAGGGGAAGTTGATGCGCTTGAGGAACTGCTCCACCTCCTGATTGAAGGCTGCACCGCCCACAATGATTTCGAAGAACTTGCCGCCGAAGGCTTTGACCACCTCCTTGCAGATCATCTCGCGCACCTTCTTAGATATGACGGGCATGTTGAGCAGCAGGCGCATGCGGTTGTTCTGAATCTTCGGGAACACCTTCTTGCGGATGATTTTCTCGATGACCAGCGGCACGGCAATGATGATGGCCGGCTTGATGTCGGCAAATGCCTGTGCGATGATGGCGGGCGAGGGGATGCGGTTCAGGTAATAGACATGACAGCCCTTGAGGAACTCATAGATGAACTCGAAGGCCATGCCGTACATGTGGGCCATTGGCAGAATGCTGATGACGTTGGCTCCCTTCGGCACGTTGTCGCCCATTACAGAGCAGGCAAAGTCGAAGTTCGACCACAGGGCGCGGTAGGGAATCATCACGCCCTTGGAGAAGCCCGTGGTGCCGCTGGTGTAGTTGATGAGTGCCAGCTCGTCGGGGCTCTGCTCGTGATAGTACTTCACGTGTTCCTTGCGGAAGTATTTGGGAAACTTCTTGCCGTAGAGCTCGTTCAGATGTTCGCGTGCGTAGGTGAGCTTGTCGGTGCGGCTCACGATGAGCGAATAGTCGGTGTTGTTGATGACGCCTTCCAGTCCGGGCATCTCATCGGGATTGATGATGGTGGCCACGTGGTCGCCGGCAAAGAGCAGCTTTGCATCGGAGTGGTTCACGATGTTGTGAATCTGATCGCCCATGAACTCATGCAGGATGGGTACGGCCACGGCTCCGTATGTGAGCGTGGCCAGGAAGGCAGCAGCCCACTGGCTGGAGTTGCGCCCGCAGAGCGCAATCTTGTCGCCTTTCTGCACACCTGAGTTCTCAAACAGGATGTGCAGTTTCTCAATCTTACGAGCCACATCGTGGAACTGCAGGGTCTGGCCCTTATAGTCGGTCAGCGCGTCATGGTCCCAGTTCTCGATGATGCTTTTTTCAATGAGCTCGTTAAAACTTGGTATTTGTTCCATAGTATCTGTTTATGCTTGGTAAAGATATCGTTTAATACTCTTTTTAGGTGTCTTGGCAAATTCTTCGTGATGCAGTCGGATGGCCGACAGGCGGCTGTAGGCTGGCAGATGGGCGTTCAGGTCGTGGCGAATCTGCTCCATGATGCCTTCCAGCTCTTGCTGTGTGAACTTCACGATCTCGTCCTGATCGGGATAGACCAGCGCCATGAGCTTCTCATGTTCCTGCACCACCACGCTCTCTGCCACCATAGGCATGGAGTTGAGCTTATCCTCTATCTCCTCGGGATAGATGTTCTGTCCGCTGGCTCCGAGTATCATGTTCTTGATGCGTCCGCGAATGAAGATGTTGCCGTTGGCATCCATCGTGCCGAGGTCGCCTGTGTGATACCATCCGTCGGCATCAAGGGCTTCGCGTGTGGCTTCTTCGTTCTTATAGTAGCCCAGCATGACGTTGGTGCCGCGTGCCAAAATCTCGCCCGGCGTGTTGCGCGGGTCGTTGCTGGCTATGCACACCTCCATGTTGTCGATGGCCTTACCGCACGAACCGGCCACGAACTCGTGCCAGTCGGAATAGCTGATGAGCGGTGAGCACTCGGTGGCTCCATAGCCCACGGTGATGGGGAAGTTGATGGACAGCAGGAACTGCTCTACCTCCTTGGAGAGGGCAGCACCGCCCACAATCACCTCGTAGGCCCGTCCGCCAAAGGCTGCATACACCTGTTCGGCGATTTTCTCCTTCACCTTCTTCGACACCACAGGGGTGTTGAGCAACAGGCGCATGCGGTTGCTCTGAATGATGGGGAATACTTTCTTGCGGATGATTTTCTCGATGATCAATGGCACCGAGATGACCAGTGCGGGCTTGATGTCGGTGAATGCCTTTGCAATGAGTGTGGGGGAGGGCAGGCGGTTGAGGAAATAAAGATGGCAACCGTTGCAGAAACCGAAGAGGAACTCGATGCTGAGGCCGTACATGTGGGCCATCGGCAGAATGTCGAGCATCGGGTCGCCGGCCTTGACGTGTTTGCCCAGTCGGCGGATACAGAAGTCCACATTGCCCCACAGTCCGCGATAGGGCAGCATCACGCCCTTGGAGAAGCCCGTAGTGCCGCTGGTGTAGTTGATGAGTGCCAGCTCATGGGGCGTGTCTTCATGATAGCTCACATGCTGCTTGCGGAAGGCTTTCGGATACTTGGAGCCGAACATGTAGTTCAGATGCTCACGCGCATAGGTGAGCTTCTCTGAGCGCGACACCATGAGCGAGAAGTCGGGAATGTTGACGATACCCTCCAGATGGGGCATCTCCTCGGGCACTATCTCCTTGGCTATAAAGTCGCCTACGAACAGGAGCTTCGACTCAGAGTGATTCACGATGTTGTGAATCTGCTCGGCATTGAACTCGTGGAGTATGGGAACGGCCACTGCCCCGTAAGTGAGCGTGGCGAGAAAAGTGACGGCCCAGTGAGCCGAATTGCGCCCACAGATGGCAATCTTGTCGCCTTTCGTGACGTGACTGTTTTCAAACAGGATGTGCAGCTTTTCAATCTTTCGTGCCACATCGTGGTACTGGAGGGTCTGGCCTTGATAGTCGGTCAGTGCGTCAGCATCCCAGTTTTGGATGATAGTCCTCTGTATGTATTGGTTGAAACTTGAACCGGTTTCCATTGCACAGAAATCAAAAATTTGTGCAAAGGTAAATTGTTTTCTGCACATCCGCAAATTTTCTGTGCAGATTTTTATGCTTAAAAGTGTTTAAATGTAATTTAGGTCATATTTTTCGCCATATTGGTGCCGACTTTAAGTTTTTTTTAGAATTACTCGTCGGTTTTCATGAGATCGCTCATCACCATGTTGCTTACGAAAAGTCCCTTTCGGGTGAGTCGCAAGTGATGGTCCTGAAGGGTGAGCAGGCGGGTGTCAAGATAGCGCTGGGCTTGTTGCAGGCAGTAGGCACTCTGAGGGGCTGAAAGTTGTGACAGACAGAGCCCTTCGCAAGTGCGCAAGGCCGTCATCACCAGGTCGTTGTAGCGTGTGTCGTCATCCAAGTGTTCCTCTTCATGGGCGGGCTGTCCGCTCTCTATGCCTGCGATGTATTGTTCCAGACTGTCGGTATTCCATCGGCGGCAGTCGCGCCCATTGTAGCTGTGGGCAGCGGCCCCTAACCCGATGTAGGGTGTCTGGTTCCAATAGCTGCTGTTGTGCTGTGAACGGAAGCCTCGCTTGGCAAAGTTGCTAATCTCGTAGTGCTCGTAGCCCGCAGCGGTGAGGCGGTCTATTAGGTCGTCGTACATCTGTAGCTCCGTCTCCTCGTCAATCGGTATATAGCGCGGGTCTTTTGTCTTCAATCGGTCATTTTCGGCTTTCAGCTTAAAGAGCGGCGTCCCTTCTTCTATCATCAGACAGTAGGCCGACAGATGCTCCACATTGAGGCTCAGGGCTTGCTCAATGTCGGCGTGCCAGTCGTTGAGTGTCTCGGTGGGAAAGCCGTACATCAGATCGATGCTGATGTTCCCGATGCCGGCTTCGCGCAGCCGACTTACGGCCAGCGGAATCTGTTCTGCCGTGTGGCGACGGCGCAGAAAGCGTAAGCGCTCGTTGCTGAACGTCTGAACGCCCATTGAAATGCGGTTCACAGGAAGACTCTTCACCAGCTCGGCAAACTCAGGAGTCACGTCATCGGGATTGCACTCCATCGTCACCTCGCGCACATGCTCCATCCCGTACACCTTATTTATATATAAGAAGAGCTGCCGCAGTTGGCCCTCTGTCAACTGGCTCGGTGTACCGCCCCCAAGATAGATGGTCCGTATCGGCTCGTCTTCACATTGCTCTTTCCCTTTCTTGCGTTCCGACGGTTGCAAGCTACCAGAGGTGGAGCGGGAGGGGGCAGGGTGGAGGCTCATCTCCCTGCACACCGCATCGACATATCGCTGTCGCTGTTCAAGACGGGTAGTGGAGTAGAAGCCGCAGTAGATGCAGCGGCTCTTGCAGAAGGGGATGTGAATGTATAGACCTGCCATAGATGAAATGTTCCGAAAAGTGAGCTGCAAAAATACAAAAGAAATGAGAGAAATGCAAATCTTCCATGTCTTTAAAATAAGTGGTACCATGAAATAGGTGAGATAGAATTGATATGAGCGCGAAAAACAATGAAAATATTTGCTGCATCAATATTTTTTCGTATTTTTGCGGTGTGAAACGATGAAAAGCTATCACAGATTATATTGTTGAACCATCTATAATAAAGTTTTGCCTATGGCATAAGACAGATACGATAAACAAACATCAAGAACATAACGAGCGTTAAGCTTATGTAGCTTCGACCTGGAATCTGGACAATTCCAACCGACAAAGAAGATACATCAGTATAGCGTCCACGCGGGATAGCGTGGGCATGACTGATTTCTTTGTAGGGCAAGTCCAGAGCCTCAGGTTGAGATCAATATAGTCAGCTCATGCTATTTTTATATTCAAATTTTTTATTAATCAAATTACAAGTTATTTATGAAACAAATTAAACTAATTTTCATTTCACTGATTCTGTGGAGTGTTGCACCAATGTTGCAGTCTTGTGATAAGAACGACGACGGTAATGATCGACAGCAAGATACAACAATGAACGAGAGTAATAATTCGAATAATGGAGGTGACAACTCAAATGGAGGTGACAACTCAAATGGAGATGGTAATGGAGGTAATGGAAATGATGATGGTGGAGGCTTCAAGAGTTGCCCAGACTCTAACCACCCCCACATGATAGACCTTGGCCTGCCCAGCGGCACGAAGTGGGCGTGCTGCAATGTGGGGGCCAGTGCGCCTGAGGACTATGGCAACTACTATGCCTGGGGAGAGACTCAGCCGAAGAGTGTGTATAGCATGGATAACTATCAGTACTATAATTCTAACACGGGATTTGTGAATATCGGCAGCGACATTGCTGGTACTGGCTATGATGCTGCCACTGCTAATTGGGGCGCACCTTGGTGCATGCCATCTTTGGCGCAAATAAGGGAACTGCTGAACAATACGACCTCTACTTGGACTACTGAGAACGGAGTATATGGTCGGAAGTTCACAGGTCCTAATGGGAACACGATGTTCCTTCCCGCTGCGGGCCGCCGCTGGGATAGTGACTTCAGCTTCGCTGGTTCGGACGGCGTCTATAGGTCGTCGACGCTCTACGAGGGCGGCCCGCTCAACGCGTGCTATCTGGTCTTCACCTCTGGGGATGCACTCTGGGGCTACTACAACCGCTACTGCGGTCAATCCGTGCGCCCTGTGCGTTAGAACTGAAAAGCATCCTTCCCCAACTCGCATTTCATAAAGTAATCTATTCCTTGCGGTGAGGCGGGACCACAAAGGTCCCATTCAGCCTCACGGTGAGGAATAGATTACTTTATGAAAAACTGGGCGAGGCGAACTCTTTCTGTCCTTACAAGTATTTTCCTGACGATGTGCTTGTTCTGTTATAGTGCTTCTTTCGTGAGGAAATCTTGGAGGTGTATCTGGATGATGCCAGGATAGGCAGAAGTTGCGAAATAGTCGTCCATTGTGACAACATACTTTGGGTAGTTGTCCTTGATGGCAGCCAGATTGCCAAATTCACGGGAGATGACTTCATCAGAGGATAGCAGATAGGCCACTTGAACGTATATCTTCTGCTGGTCTTTAATTGCTATGAAATCCACTTCCTTATTCCATAGTTTCCCAACGTAAACGTCGTAATCTCTGGCTTTCAGTTCGTGGAAGACCGCATTCTCCATTAACTTGTTGATGTCGGTTCGAATATTAACGTTGCGAAGAGCATTGCGGATACCGAAGTCCTCGAAATAGAACTTTTCACCAATTTCAAAAATCTTCATGCCGTGAACCTCGGCGCGCGACACACGATAGATGAGAAAGGCATCACAAAGTCCCTTGATGTAATTTTGTAGAGCCGGTATCGAGATGCTCATGCCTTGTGATTTCAGGAAATCACTGATGTTTTTTGCCGAAAATGTAGCACCCACATTGTCGGCCAGATAACTGACAAGAGATTCTAAGAACTGGATGTTTCGGATGGAGAGGCGGGAGACGATGTCCTTTAGCAAAATAGTGGAATAAATGTTTTGCAAGTATTCGAATGTGATTTCACGTTCTTTAGGCAAGTTGACAAGAAACGGCATGCCGCCACGCAGTAAGTATTCGTGAAGAGATTCATGGGAGGAGGGGAGACGGTTGAATTGTAGGTATTCACGAAATGTGAGGGCATGTACGTGTATGGCTATATGTCTGCCAGATAGATAGGTTGACAATTCACCAGACAACAGATAGGCGTTGCTGCCACTGCAATAGATGTCGCATTGCCCTTCATTGAGCAAGCTTCTAAGGCATAATTCAAAATGTTGAATCTCCTGCACCTCATCAATGAAAAGATAATTTTTCTGGTTCTTTGCCAAATGTTGCTTTACATAGTTGTTCAGTTCTTGTTCATCAGTCAGTGACGAAAACTCTAATCGTTCCTTGTCAATGAAGATGATATTGGCCTGGGGATTGTTTGAGAGAATTTCATCGGAAATCTGACGCATGACGTAGCTCTTCCCAACGCGTCTTTGACCAATAAAAACCTTGATGAGTGGTTTGTCAATATAAGGTCTCACCTTATTAATATAATAGGGCCTGCTGATATAAGTGTTTTCGAACATATCTATATATACTTAAAACTTTTCGCAAAAATAATAAAAAATCTAAGTATGAATTAAACTTTTAAATAGATAAAGGAAAGTTTTAGTTATAATTAACGATAAAGAGTGAGAATTGTACAAATAAATCCAAATTCGGAGGATGCTTTTGCAAAATAATTACCAAATTCGGAGGATATGTTTCATAATGGGCTACTCAAAATGTGGAGCGCAATTCCTAATTTTTTTTAATATTTCCTTGCTACCTTTGGTCGTTTGATGCAAATTGACTAATTTAGAGGCCGTTTACGAATAACCTATTAACTTAAAACCATAAAACGATGAAAGTTTATCAAACTAATGAAATCAAAAACATTGCACTCATTGGCAGTGCGGGTAGCGGCAAGACTACTCTTGCCGAAGCAATGGTCTATGAAGCTGGCATCATCAAACGCCGTGGCACAGTAGAAGGTAAGAACACCATGAGCGACTACTTCCCCGTGGAACAGGAATATGGCTATAGCGTATTCTCGACGGTCTTCCATGTGGAATGGAACAATAAGAAACTGAACATCATTGACTGCCCGGGCTCTGACGACTTCGTGGGTGGTGCCATCACCGCTCTGAACGTGACCGACCAGGCCGTTATTCTGATTAACGGGCAGTATGGTCCCGAGGTGGGCACTCAGAATGCCTTCCGCTATACCGACAAGCTCAGCAAGCCTGTCATTTTCCTTGTGAATCAGCTCGACAAGGAGCATTGCGACTTTGACGTATTGCTGCACAACATGAAGGAAATTTACGGTGACAAGTGCGTACCCGTTCAATATCCTATTACTACTGGCCCTAACTTCAATGCCGTAATCGACGTGCTGCTCATGAAGAAGTATTCATGGAAGCCTGAGGGCGGCGCTCCCATCATCGAGGATATTCCTGCTGAGGAGATGGATAAGGCCAAAGAGATGCACGCTGCCCTGGTGGAGGCTGCTGCAGCCAATGACGACACGCTGATGGAGAAGTTCTTCGAGAGCGAGAGCCTCACTGAGGACGAGATGCGTGAAGGCATTCGCAAGGGGTTGGTTACACGTTCTATCTTCCCCGTGTTCTGCGTGTGCGCAGGTAAGGATATGGGCGTTCGCCGTCTGATGGAGTTCTTGGGCAACGTGGTGCCTTTCGTGAGCGAGATGCCGAAGGTGCGCAACACGCGTGGCGAGGAAGTCACTCCCGACAGCGCTGGTCCTACTTCGCTCTATTTCTTCAAGACGGGCGTAGAGCCTCACATCGGCGAAGTGAGCTACTTCAAGGTGATGAGTGGTTCGGTGAAGAGCGGCGACGATCTGACCAACGCCGACCGTGGCTCGAAGGAACGTATCGGCACCATCTATGCATGTGCCGGAGCTAACCGTATTCCTGTTGACCAGATGAATGCAGGTGACATTGGCTGCACCGTGAAGCTGAAAGACGTGAAGACGGGCAACGCTCTGAACGGTAAGGACTGCGAGTGGCGCTACGACTTTATTAAGTATCCTAACTCGAAGTATTCACGTGCCATCAAGGCTGTGAACGAGGGTGAGACTGAGAAGATGATGTCGGCCCTGACCAAGATGCGTCAGGAGGACCCCACATGGGTGGTTGAGCAGTCGAAAGAGCTCCGTCAGATTATCGTTCACGGACAGGGTGAGTTCCACTTGCGCACGCTGAAGTGGCGTTTAGAGAATAACGAGAAGATCAATATCGAGTATCTGGAGCCGAAGATTCCATATCGTGAGACCATTACGAAGATGGCTCGTGCCGACTATCGTCACAAGAAACAGTCGGGTGGTGCCGGTCAGTTCGGTGAGGTGCACTTGATTGTGGAGCCCTACGCTGAGGGTATGCCCGATCCTACATCGTTTACCATCAACGGTCAGGAGTTCAAGATGAACATCAAGTCGAAGGAAGAGAAAGACCTGGAGTGGGGCGGCAAGCTCGTATTCATCAACTCAGTGGTGGGTGGCGCTATTGATATGCGCTTCATGCCTGCTATTCTGAAGGGTGTGATGGAGCGCATGGAGCGTGGCCCGCTGACGGGTTCGTATGCTCGCGACGTTCGCGTCATTGTGTATGACGGCAAGATGCACCCCGTTGACTCTAACGAGCTTTCGTTCATGCTGGCTGCCCGCAATGCCTTCTCGGCTGCCTTCCGCGAGGCCGGTCCTAAGGTGCTGGAGCCTATCTATGATCTGGAAGTCTATGTACCTGCCGACTACATGGGCGACGTGATGAGTGACCTGCAGGGTCGTCGCGCCATCATCATGGGCATGGACAGCGAGGCCGGCTATCAGAAGCTCTCTGCCAAGATTCCTCTCAAGGAACTGTCTAACTACTCTATCGCCCTGAGCTCCATCACTGGCGGTCGTGCTTCGTTCTCAACGAAGTTTGCCTCTTATGAGCTCGTGCCGAACGACATCCAGCAGCAGCTTATCAAGGAGCACGAAGCTGAGATGAAGGATGAGGAATAAGAGATAGCGGACTATCATCCGAATAGAAAGATGCCCTGACACTCCGTCAAAAGTGTCAGGGCATTTATTTTGTACTCGTTCCTTAGGATGCTTTCCTTATGCAGAAGTCTTTGTTCCTAAGGATGCTTTGCTTATGCAAAAGTCTTTGTTCCTAAGAATGCTTTGCTTATGCAGATGTCTCTGTTCCTAAGAATGCTTTGCTTATGTAGAGAGACTCTGCTTGTACCACTCGAACAGGCGCTGCACGCCATCTTCTATCTCTACCTTGTGCGTCCAGCCGAGTGAGTGGAGTTTCTCTACATCAATGAGCTTGCGCATAGTGCCGTCGGGCTTAGAGGCATCGAACTCTACAGTGCCTTCAAAGCCCACTGCCTTTACCACAAGTTCAGACAGTTCACGAATGGTGAGCTCTTTGCCAGTGCCCACATTGATGTGACAGTTGCGAATCTCGCCCAATTGGGGTAGGGCACCGCCGCGTCCGGCTGAGTGGTTGCGGTCAACCGAGCCATCTGTACTGGCACCGTAGTGAACAGACGAGTATTTCTCAATGCCGATGATGTCGCTGAAGTTTACGTTCAGGAGCACATGCACCGAAGCATCAGCCATGTCCTCGCTCCAGAGGAACTCGCGCAGCGGAGTGCCTGTACCCCAGAGCACCACCTTGTTGTCATAGATGCCATATTTGGCCAGCACGTCGAGCACCTTCTGAGATTGTGACTTGAACGCAGAGGAGTGAGCATCAAGCCCCTCGCCAGTGATGCCTTCAACGGGGCGCTTGTTCAGGTCGATGGCAATCTTTTCCCAGTCGCCGTCGTGAATCAGCTTGGCCAGATACACTTTGCGCATCATGGCTGGCATCACGTGTGAGTTCTCTAAATGGAAGTTGTCGTTAGGGCCGTAGAGGTTGGTGGGCATCACGGCAATGTAGTTAGTGCCGTATTGCAGATTGTAGCTTTCGCACATCTTCAGTCCGGCAATCTTGGCGATGGCATACTCCTCATTGGTGTATTCCAGCGGTGAGGTGAGCAGACAGTCTTCCTTCATGGGCTGTGGGGCATTCTTGGGATAGATGCAGGTGCTGCCTAAGAAGAGCAGCTTCTTCACCCCGTGGGCGTAAGCCTCACTGATCACGTTGCACTGCATCTTCATGTTCTGCATGATGAAGTCGGCACGGTAAAGCGAATTTGCCATGATGCCGCCCACAAAGGCAGCTGCCAGCACAACGGCATCGGGGCGCTCTTCATCGAAGAAGTGGCGCACGGCCAGCTGGTCGGTCAGGTCCAGTTCCTTATGGCTCCGTCCCACCAGATTCTTATATCCTCGCTGCAACAGGTTGTTCCAAATGGCCGACCCCACCAGTCCGTGGTGTCCTGCCACATATATTTTACTATCTTTACTAAGCATGTATCTATTCTTATTTCACGATTCCCTTTTCGAGATATTCTGCCAGATTGGTGCGCACTTTGGCTGCTACGCCTTCGGCTGCCACCTTGGCCATGTCGCTCTCGACCATAATCTTCACCAGTTCTTCGAATGAAGTCTTGTTCGGATTCCAACCTAACTTGGCCTTGGCCTTCGTGGGATCGCCCCAGAGGTTGACCACATCGGTGGGGCGGTAGAAGTCGGGAGACACTTCGACGAGCACCTTTCCTTCCAGCGATTCACCCGCTTTTGAGGCTTGACAGTTCCTTTCGTCTTTCACGCATACGCCAATCTCGCTTGCACCTTCGCCACGGAATTCAAGTTCGATACCTACGTGTTTGAAAGCATAGTAGCAGAACTCGCGTACAGAGTGCTGAATCCCCGTCGCAATAACAAAGTCATCGGGCTTGTCTTGCTGTAGAATGAGCCACATGCATTCCACGTAGTCCTTGGCATAGCCCCAGTCGCGTAGTGAGCTGAGGTTGCCCAGATAGAGCTTGTTCTGCAGTCCCTGATGGATGCGTGCAGCCGCCAATGTGATCTTACGGGTGACGAAGGTCTCGCCACGGCGCTCACTCTCGTGGTTGAACAGAATGCCCGAGCAGCAGTACATGTTGTAAGCCTCGCGATATTCCTTCACAATCCAGAAGCCATACTGCTTGGCTACGGCGTATGGAGAGTAGGGGTGGAACGGCGTGTTCTCATTCTGCGGAACCTCTTCCACCTTGCCATAGAGCTCTGAAGTAGATGCCTGATAGATGCGGCAGGTATCTGACAATCCCAGTTGGCGAACGGCTTCAAGAATGCGCAGCACACCCACAGCATCAACGTCGGCTGTGAACTCAGGCGAGTCGAAACTCACCTGCACATGGCTCTGTGCAGCCAGATTATATATTTCGGTGGGGCGCACTTTGCCAATGACGCCCAAGATAGACATAGAGTCGCCCATATCTGCATAGTGCAGGTGAAAGTTGGGCTTGCCTTCAAGATGGGCAATGCGTTCACGATAGTCAACGGATGAGCGGCGGATCGTGCCGTGTACCTCATAACCTTTCTCCAACAGGAGCTCAGCCAGATAGGAACCGTCCTGACCAGTGATGCCCGTAATGAGGGCAATGTTTTTCTTTTCCATTAGTTTTCTTCGCTAAATTGTTTAATACGTTGTTCCTCTGAGAGTTTGCAGATGAGCAGCGTGTCATCGTGCTCAGCCACGATGTAGCCGTCCAGTCCTTGCACCACGACCTTCTTCTCTTGGGCAGTGTGTACCATGCAGTTGTGACATTCAAACAGCTGCACGTCCTGGCCGATGGCAGCATTGCCGTAGAGGTCGCGTTTGCTCTGGGTCTGCAGTGAGCCCCAAGTTCCCAAGTCGCTCCATCCGAAGTCGGCAGGACAAACGAAAATCTCATCGGCCTTCTCCATGATGGCATAATCGACCGATATGTTTTCGCAAGTGGGGAACTTCTGATTTACAACCTCTTGCTCCTTAGGAGTGCCGTAGCTGGGCAGCATGCTTTCGAAGATCTTAGCCAGCTTGGGCTGATACATTCGGAAGGCATTGACGATGGTGTTCACGTTCCAGATGAAGATGCCAGCATTCCAGAAATAGTTGTTCTGCTTGATATATTCTTCAGCCGTAGCCAGATCGGGCTTTTCGCGGAACGAGTCAACACGGAAGATGCCCTTGTTCCGCAGTGAGGGCGCTGCCAGGTTGGCCTGAATGTAGCCATATCCTGTTTCGGGACGCGACGGTTTCATGCCCAGCGTGATGATGGCATCAGTATCGCAGGTAAACTTCATGCAGTCATTGATGACGCGCTGAAACTCCTGCACGTTCATCACGATATGATCAGAAGGGGTCACCACAATATTTGCCTTTGGGTCCTTCTTCTTGATGCGCCACGACACGTAGGCAATACAAGGAGCGGTGTTGCGTCGGCATGGTTCACAGAGAATGTTCGTCTCTGGCATGCCGGGCAGTTGAGCCTTCACAATGTCGGCATATTTCTCATTGGTCACCACCCAGATGTTTTCAGGGGCAACCAAGTCGCCGAAGCGTTCTACAGTTAACTGAAGGAGTGTCTTGCCGACTCCAAGTACGTCGATGAATTGTTTCGGTTGTTCGGGGGTGCTCATGGGCCAGAAACGACTTCCCACGCCACCTGCCATAATAACCAGATGATTGTTAATTCGAGCCATAGTGCGTTCTTTTTTTAAATAATCTGCAAAGGTAAGGAAAAAAGGTGAAAAAAGCAAATAAAATGTTGTTTTTCGCTTACAATCTTTAAATATGTCAAAAAGAAAGCTCCTTTTGTGGAAACACACTGCAAAATGAAGCCTGATTCATAGAATAAGTATTACCTTTGCGACATAAATAAGAGAACCATAACCATCAAGCCATTAAAAAAATTATGGAACGTTTATTATATGTCGCAACGCTCCTTGCCACGGGTGTACTCAATATGCTGATAGCCATTTTCCTGCTGAAGGACAGCAAGCACTATCGTGAACAGAAAGACTATTATCGTGCCCGTATCCTCACTATTGTCTGGCTATTTGCGTTTGGTATAGGTTATCTGGTGCATGCCGTTTTTCAGTGGCGCTTCACATGGCCCACTGCGGCATCGGCACTTACTGCTTCCTACTTCCATATCGGGGCCGTCTGTTTCAGTTGGGGCTATACGCCGCTTCTTGATCCTACATATTTCACGAAGAAGATTGTGGTGCGCGACAGCGTTCTGTTGGCCGTCGGATTGATTGTTTACTGGACGGCAGCCCTGCTTCGAGTATATGCACCGTTCTATTCACTTTTCTCATTTCTCTTTTTCTTCATCTATGCTTTCATCGTGGCTTACACCTTCTATACCACATTTAACCGTGTGAGCTATCGGCGTATCAGAATGGGGGCGGGTAGCATAAGTGGATTCATCCAGTGGATGCAAATCTGTTGTGACCTGATTGTGCTCTTCGGCATTGGCAGCGTTGCCATCACGGCTGCATTCCATACCGAGGTCATTCCGTTCTGTCTGCTATTGATTGCAGGTTTCGGAATGTTCGCCTATATTGCTTATTCCATTGATAAGTATGGCCCCGTTATTACGAAAAGCGCATCCCATCCGATTTCCCATTCTACATCCCATTTGAGAGTATAATTGCCACTATAAGAAAGTTTGCAAAACATCTGCTCCATCTGCTCCGCCTGTTATCGCTTTGATAGTCAGGATTTTAAGTTAGTTGCAGATGGGAGCAGATGTTTTTATCTGTCACCAGCCAATTTACTTCTTCACGTACTTCTTTCCTACGAAGTAGAGAATGACGAGGGCGACGAGGGCGAGGATGCCGAAGACGATGTAGTGGTTGTACTGCTCGATGGTAGCTTCGAGCTGGTCTTCGGGCACGACGGCATGCAGATACCAGCCCATTGCGGCAAGGGTGGCGTGCCATGCACCTGCACCCAGAGTGGTGTAGAGCAGGAACTTCCAGTAGTTCATGCGGGCCAGACCGGCAGGGAGGGAGATGAGGTGACGAATGCCGGGAATGAGACGGCCCGTGAGGGTGGCCACAATGCCGTGGTCGTCAAAGTAGCGCTCGCTCTTCTCCACTTTCTCCTGATTGAGCAGGCACATCTTGCCCCATTTGCTGTTGGCAAATTTATAGATGACAGGACGGCCCACATAGAGGGCCACGAAATAGTTGATGGAAGCACCGAGGTCGGCTCCAATCGTAGCGAAGAGTACAACCAGGAGCACGTTGAGACTGCCGCCGGCAGCATGATAGGCAGCCGGAGCCACCACGAGTTCGGAAGGTACGGGGATAACGGTACTCTCCAGCAGCATGAGCAGCAGGATGGTGCCGTAGTTGAGGTTGCTAAGCAATGAGGAAATCATAAATGTTAAGTGTTCTGTTTTTTTTTATCGAGTTTCAGTCTTCTCTGAGTTTTTCTTTCACGTAGTCGTAGTATTTCTCTGGTTGAAGCTCGGCGGGGAAGAGGTGGTTGAGCACCATGCGGCACTCAGTGGGATTCACCTCGCAGGCTTTCTTGAGATATGTCAGATATTCGTCATAACGCTTCAGGTCGTGACAGCACAGTGCCATGTAGGCATAGCCCTCGTTGTTGCTCTCTTCGGCTATCTGGAAGAAGCGGAGCAGCATGTTGTAGGTGGCCTCCAAGTATTTGTTGTCGTAGAGTGAAACAATGACGCGCAGGAGCGTCTGCGTGGCATTGTCACTGTTGACGACGGCATTGCGGAACATGTCCTCGGCCTCGTCCAGTCTGCCTGCTGCGAGATAAACGTGCCCCTTGATGACCATGATCTGCACGTGGTCGCAGTCCATCTTATCGGTCTCGTCCAGGTATTGCAGTGCCTTGTCGGTCTCGTTGCGCTCGCTGTAGGCGAAGGCCAACTCTTGGTAAATGTCGGGTAGATAGCGTGACAGCTCGTCCATGTCGTTGCCGGCATTCTGCCGGGCCACCTCCTCGCCGTGTTGCAGTAGTGTGATGGCCTCGTCGGTCAGCCCCACGTTGATGAGGCATGTGCCTTCGTGCAGGATGGCAAACTCGTCGTTGGGCACCTGTTCGAGATAGCGGTGATAGTATTCGCGTGCCTCTTCGTAGTTGTTCAGCCGGTACAGGCCGTTGGCCTTGGCAATGAGGCCCTCCGGGTCCTTGGGGTCGATGGCGATGGCATACTCGCTGCTCTGAATGGCGTTGGAATAGTCTTCGTTCATGAACTGTGCCGAGGCCAGTGCGTTCCAGTATCGTTTCTGAAAGGGATCGGTATCGATGAGCTCGTTGAACAGCTTCTCTGAGTCCTTGTATTTGCCAAGTCCGAAGAGGGTGCGCGCCATGATTTCCTTGAATTCAGGCGTGTCCTCATATCGTGCGCGGTTCATCCACTCCATAGCCTTGTCGCTCTGTCCGTAGTCCGAGTAGATGTTGGCCACGTCAACCACAAAGTCCTGATATTCCTCGGCAGGCACTTTCTTAAACTCCTCGCGAAAGTAGTCGTCGGCTTCCTGTATGCGTCCTTCTACGATGAGAATCTCGCCACGGTCGTAGATGTAGTCGGGCTCGTTTTTCTCTACAATCTGGTCGAGCAGTTGCCAGGCTCGTTGGGTATCGCCGTTGTAGAGCGCCTCGTGTATGCGATAGGTGAGGGGAGCGATAGCTCCGGGCGACAAGCTCAGTGCCAGCTGAATGGCCGACTCTGCCTCTTCGGGATGCTCCGTCATTTGGTAGTAGTCGGCTATTTCGGCCAGCTCGTCGGCATCCATGAACACGGGTTGCCCCGTGCTCACAGCTGTCTCGTATTCAGCGAGCAACTCGCGAAACTCGTCGCTGTCGAAGTATTCGTCACCTGTCTTTTTCAACTCTTCAGTCCTACGGTTTTGTTAAACACCAGATGGTCGGGTGTCGATACGGGGTCAACGTTGAAGTAGCCGATGCGCTGGAACTGCAGGTAGCTGAGTGGCTTCATCGTGGCAGCGAAGGGCTCTACGTAGCATTCGCTGAGCACATGCAGCGAGTCGGGATTGATGATTTGCTTCATGGCTGTCACGGCATCGCACTGCTGCTCCTCGCGAATGGCAGCCATGTCGTCGCGCGGATTCTCTACCTTCCACAGACGGTCGTAGA
Organism: uncultured Prevotella sp.; assembly: GCA_946614435.1. Classification (GTDB taxonomy): domain Bacteria; phylum Bacteroidota; class Bacteroidia; order Bacteroidales; family Bacteroidaceae; genus Prevotella. The sequence continues at coordinate 39,944 of CAMOGW010000008.1, forward strand.
GTCGCACTTCGGCCTTCACCGCATGAGCACAGCTCACCCAGTGGAGCGTCTTGCCCTTGATCTTGCGGTCGGCACCGGGCAGACCGCTGCGTGTCTCGGGATCGTAGGTGCAGTAGATAGTGGTCACGCGGCCCTCGCTGTCTTTGTCGCAAGGGTGCTCCTCGTTGCACTTGATGATGTAGGCATTCTTCAGTCTCACCTCTTTGCCGGGTGCCAGGCGCATGAACTTCTTCTCGGCCACCTCCTGGAAGTCGCTGCGCTCAATCCAGAGCTCGCGGCTGAACTCGATGGTGTGTGTGCCGTCGGCCTCGTTTTCAGGATTATTGATAGCCGTGAGCTGTTCCACCTGTCCCTCGGGATAGTTGGTGATGACCACTTTCACGGGGTCGAGCACAGCCGAAACGCGGATGGCTCGCGCGTTCAGGTCGTCGCGCACCACGCTCTCGAGCAGCGCCATGTCGTTCAGTGCGTCGAGCTTGGTGTAGCCAATCTTGTCGATGAACTTCACAATGCTTTCGGGCGAGTAGCCACGACGGCGGAATCCGCAGATAGTGGGCATGCGGGGATCGTCCCATCCGCTCACCATGCCGTTCTGTACGAGAGCTAGCAGGTTGCGCTTCGACATGAGCGTGTAGTTCAGGTTCAGCTTGTTGAACTCCGTCTGTCGGGGGCCGGAGTAAGTGGAGAGCTGGGCATTGAGCGTTGCGAGCTTGCTGCCGCTCTCGGCATCCTTGCCGCAGTCGGCAATCCACTCGCGCATCCAGCCTACGAACAGGTCGTAGAGGGGGCGGTGCTCCACAAACTCTAGCGTGCACCACGAGTGGGTCACGCCCTCCAGATAGTCGCTCTGTCCGTGGGTGAAGTCATACATGGGGTAGGCATTCCACTTCGTACCCGTCTTCACGTGGGGAATGTTCAGCACGCGATAGAGCAGGGGGTCGCGAAACAGCATGTTGGGATGCGCCATGTCAATCTTGGCGCGGAGCACCAGCGTGCCCGGCTCGCATTTTCCGCTGTTCATGAACTCAAATAGGCGCAGATTTTCTTCTGTGGGGCGGTCGCGATAGGGGCTGTTGGTGCCGGGCGAAGTGGTAGTGCCCTTCTGCTGGGCTATCACTTCGGCGCTCTGCTCGTCAACATAGGCGCGTCCCTGCTTGATGAGCCACACGGCAAAGTCCCACAGCTGCTGGAAGTAGTCGGAGGCATAATACACGTTGGCCCACTCGAAGCCCAGCCACTTGATGTCCTGTTCTATGTTCTCTATATATTCCGTGTCCTCCTTCACGGGGTTGGTGTCGTCGAAGCGCAGGTTGCACACGCCGCCGTATTTCTTGGCTAGTCCGAAGTCGATGGCAATCGCCTTGGCGTGTCCGATGTGCAGGTAGCCGTTAGGTTCAGGTGGGAATCGCGTCTGAATACGTCCGCCGTTCTTGCCGGCAGCCAGATCGTCAATCACTATCTGTTCAACGAAGCTCACAGACTTCTTCTCCTCGCTCTCATTTGTCGCTTTTTCAGTCATATCCGTATATGTTTGTTTGTTTTAGGGTGCAAAGTTAATCATTTTATTTGAGAAAAAGTAAATGTATGGTAAATTATTTCTTTGTTGTCTTTTCAGCATTGTTCTGAGCATTGTTCCGAGTTTTGGACGCTGAAATCATCTGCTCCGTCTGCTCCTCATCTGCTCCGTTTGTAAGTATCAGTAGGTCAGATGGTTGCAGATAGGGGAGCAGATGGAGCAGATGAATTGCAAAAATATATAGAAGAGAGTGAGTAGATGATTGAAGCGTTCAGAAACGATCATCTCACCGTTCAGAACGAATCGCCTCATTGTTTAGTTTAGATCGCTTCACCGTTTAGTTTAGATGGCATCACAATCTAGGCTAAATCGTGTCACGAGTTAGGTTCAATCGCGTCATTATTTAGCCTAAATTGCGCCATGGTTCAGGAGAGATCGCGTCGTGAAACAGCCTGAACAGGCAGCTCGGCAGTTTATTGTTTTTTCTGGATTGAAAACTCGAATGTGAGGCCTCCTGTTTCGGGGGTGCTGACCGTGATGTTCCCACCATGCAGCACCACGGCATTCTTAACAATGGAGAGACCAAGGCCCGTTCCACCCATGTCTCGGCTGCGACCTTTGTCAATGCGATAGAAACGCTCAAAGATGCGGGGCAGGTGTTCAGCTGGGATGCCGATGCCGTTGTCTCTGAATGTAAACTGCCAAAAGTCGGGGCGTTGTTGGGCAGAAATCTCGATGGTAGTGCCCTGCCCGGCATAGTTGATGGCATTGTCCATCAGATTTCGGAAAATACTGTAGAGCAGCGAATAGTTGCCCTGAACGATGATGTCTTGTGGCAGATAGTTGCGCAATGTCATTTGCCGATGCTCCAAGGCGATGGCTGTTTCTTGTGCAATGTCGGCAAAGAGAATGGCGATGTTGACGCGCTCCTTCGTAATCAGGTCTTTGGCATAATCCATTCGGTTCAGGGTGGAAATGTCCTGTAGCAATGTCGCCAGTCGATGGGCCTGTGCGTTGGTGCGGATGATGAACTGATGCTTCACCTCTTCCGTGATGTTTTGACTCTCCAGAATGGTGTCAGTGTAACCGAGGATGCTGGCCACGGGCGTTTTCAGTTCGTGGGCGATGTTCTGAGTCAGTTCGCGGCGCATGCGGTTTTCCTTCTCCGCCTGTTCGCGGCTGATGCGCTCGTCCATCCGCTTGGCGTAGCGAAACAGCAGGAAGCCAAGCCCTGCCATTACGATGAGCGAAAAAAGCAGCAAGTGCCAGTCGCTGACCTCATTGAACGGCATGATGAATTTGCGGTCGTAGTCCTCGAAAACTATAAAGATGGTGGCATACGCCAGATACACAGCCATCACGCTGAGCCACATCTTCTGTCCTTCAGATAGCTTCTTCATTTCTCGTGACCTCTTATCTCTTCAAACGAATAGCCGAAGCCCGTGCGAGACACCAGGCAGGCGGCATAGCGGTCAAGCTTCTTGCGCAATCGGGCGATGTTCACATCCACTGTGCGCTCTGTGACTACCACATTCTTTGGCCACACGCTGTTGAGCAATTCCTGACGATTGAAGACCTGTCCGCGATGCCCGAGAAACAGTATGAGCAGTTCGTATTCGGTGCGTGTGAGGGCGATGGGATTACCGTCGAGGCACACCGTCTTGTTGGCGGCATTCACGACCAGCCCCTCGTAAGCCAGACCTTCCTTCTGCTGGAGCGACAACGGGTAGGCTTGATTGGGCGAATGAGGGTGGGGGAGGCTTCTGCCCAAAACAGCCTTCACTCTTGCCGTCACTTCGCGAATGGAGAAAGGCTTCGTCACGTAGTCGTCGGCTCCCAGTGAGAATCCCTTTAGCGTGTCGTCTTCTGTGTCTTTCGCCGTCAGGAATATAATAGGTATATGCCGGGTCTGGTCATCCTCTTTCAGCCGTCTGGCCAGTTCGAAGCCAGACATTCCCGGCATCATCACGTCGAGTAGCAGCAAGTCGTAGCCATTTGGTATCATCCCAAGCGCTTCTTCTGCTGAGTAGGCCGCCTCTGCCTGATAGCCAGCTGCATGGAGATTGAACAACAGAATGTCGCACAAGTCCCGTTCGTCGTCAACGACTAATATTCGTTTTTGTTCCATAGTGGTTGCAAAGTTACGGAATAACGAGTGCAATGCAAAAGAAAATTGCGCTTTTCTTTTTATAATTGTCTGCCGAAGCGGGCCTCAACGACGTTGACTACATAGTCGCCGAGTTTCTCCAGCTCGTTAATCATATCTACATAGAGGGTGCCGATGGCATAGTCGTATTCATGATCGTTGACGGCTTGAACATTCTCGGCCTTCAGCTGGTTGCGCAGCTGGTTGATCTCGTTCTCTATGCGATAAGTCTCGCGGATGTCGTGGTCGGATCGGTGACCGTGCATCACGGTGTCCATCTGCGTGAGGGCATTGTCGCAGAGCAGCATCAGCGCCTGTAGCCGCTCAGTCTGGTGCGCGTTGAACGACTTGCCTGCCTCCAGTTTGCGATCGAGTGTGCGGGCCAGTTTGTAGCAAGCGTCGCCAATAGACTCCAGTTCGCTGATTTCGCGCATCATCTGGCGAATCTTCTGTTTCGTCTCGTCGCTCAAGTGGCCGTCACTCACCTGCTCCAGATAGCGGGCAATCTCAATCTCCATCTTGTCGGTCATGTCCTCTTCGTGTTCTATCTGCTTGAACAGTTCTGCAAAGTCCTTCGAGTCGTTCTCCTGGAACAGCGTGCGAACCATACCAAACATCTTGCCAACACGCTCCCCGAAGGCAGATGTCTCCTTCTGGGCCTGGAGCACGGCGATTTCCGGCGTCTGCACCAGATTCGAGTGGATGTATTGCAGTTTGAACTCCTCCTTCTTTGCCTCTTCCTTCTCAGGCAGCAGCCAGCATACCGCACGCTCCATCTGCGGCACTAACCAGATGAGGATGGCCGTATTGATGACGTTGAAACAGGTGTGAAACATAGCCAGAACTACAGGCAGCTTTGCCGTCTGTCCGCCCATCGACGGGTCGTAGCCAACGAGGCTACACACCATATTGACAAACGGATAGAACGCAATGAGCACCCACACCACTCCGAAGACATTGAACAGCAGGTGGGCCAATGCCGCGCGACGCGCCTGTGTGTTGGCTCCCAGTGCCACAAGGTTGGCCGTAGCCGTAGTGCCGATGTTCTCGCCCATCACCAATGCAATGCCTAAATAGATGGGCAGTACTCCTGTGGAGCATAGTAGGATGGTGATGGCCATGACAGCTGCCGACGACTGCACGATGCAGGTGATGAGCGTGCCGATGGCCAGGAAAGCTAAGATGGTGAGGTGGCTCGACGTGTCGAATGAGGCGAAGAACGAAATCACAGCCTCGTTGTGCTCCAAGTCCATCGCCTTGCCTGCACTACTCAGCATGACCAGTGACAGAAACAGAAAGGCTGTGCCAAACAGGAAGTCGCCCACATAGCGGTGCCGTTTCTTATAGATGAGCACGATGCCGAGCAAGAATGATGGATAGACGACATTGGTCAGATCGACATTATAGCCCAGCGACATGATCCAGGCCGTGAGCGTGGTTCCGATGTTGGCTCCCATAATGACCGAGATGGCTTGAGCCAACGTGAGGAGACCTGCTGAAACAAAAGAAACAGTCATCACCGTAGTTGCCGATGATGACTGTACTGCACAAGTGACAAGCGTTCCGGTCAGCATTCCCGTCACGCGATTGGTAGTCATTTTAGCTAAGATGTAACGTAGTTGCGGTCCTGCCATTTTCTGCAATGCATCGCTCATCATTCTCATGCCATAGATGAGCAGGCCTAACGAGCCCAGCAGTTGCAGTGCTACCATTAGATAATTTTGATTTGTTTCCATATTGCGAAAATTTTTCCGCAAAGTTATAGTCAATCTTCATGTCCACCAAAAAAAACGTGTTACGATATGGTTACGAATTGAAAATTATCAACTGACCATACGCCGACTGTCCGAAAAAGAATGGTTAGTCTGCGGGCGGTGATCAAGTGTTTATCTTTTTTACAGTTTATTTTAGCTCGTTTTAATGATTGAACTCATTTCAGATTGCATATTTAGCGAATTTCACCGTATAGGGCAAAATTATGTTGAAAAAATTATTTAAAGATAGTTCCGTTGGCATCGTAGTCAGTAGCATAACCGACAGGAGTCTTTGTTATGCTGTCTGCCTGTAATAGCACTATTGATCGAAGTTCCTTTGCAGATTGAATAGCCATTCCCCACTTAATCATATATTCGCCAGGTACAGACTCAAACCAGTCACTAAATCCATATAATAAAGGTTGTTATAGTATCTCTCTTGCTATCCATGCACAAGCCTCTGCATCGGCAAGTGCATGATGATGGTTCTCTAAATGGTAGCCACACTCAGCGGCAACGGTGTGGAGTTGATGGTTCTCCAGATAGCGGAAAGCTTTTCGTGAAGCAGCAAGGGTGTCATAAAAATCATAATCGGGATAGTCCATCTGATAAACGCGGAATACAGCTTTCAAGCAGCCTTCGTCAAAAGGCTTGTTATGAGCTACAAGTGGAAGACCTGCTATCAATGGTTCTATCTGTGCCCATACCTGTGGGAATACTGGGGCATCATCCGTATCTTCGTGACAGAGACCATGTACCTGAGAACACCAATAATTATAATAGTTCGGCTCGGGCTGGATAAGAGAGTAGAACGAATCTACAATCTCACCGTTTCGTACTATGACCACACCGACGCTGCATACGCTACTGCGTTCATTGTTCGCAGTTTCAAAATCTATAGCTGCAAAATTTCGCATTGCTCAATCCTCCTTATATTTGTTCCACATTCTCTTGATTATCCACTTTTGTAGATTATATTAAAGATTTTTGAGGCAAATATAATAATAAATTCATTATAAACGTGCAATCAAATCAATAGAAACACGTTGTTTTATGCTATTTTTATTAAAAATGACGTTTTTCTTGACTTATGGGCAAAAACATCGCATGAAATGCACTATTTTATTTGTTTTTTTTTGCGATTTGGTATTATTTTTTATAACTTTGCACCCGTTTTTAGGATTTCGTAATTAATAGTGCCCGAAATTCTTCTCTCGATTTGTTCCCTAATCAAAGAAGTTTGTAGTGCATTGTGGCAAACGTAAGGTTTGCCCGAACTATGAAAGTTCATTATTCGTATTTCCGAGGGAAGGATAGTTTAGCGAATAATGAAGTACAAGAATACATTTATTGTTTTAATGAATAGTCACATGTCTATTTGTGCTCTGACCTTCTCGATGATAGTCGGAGCAAGTTGCTGTGTACCAGCGTATTCACAGCACAGGATGAGTCTTCAGTCGCTTTTTGACTTGGCTGACCAACAGAGTCAGCGCATTAAGGTCAGCGAGGTGGCATTGAAGGCAGCAGAAGAAGGGGTGGCATCGGCAAAATCTGCCTTGCTCCCAAGTATTGAATTTAGTGTGCAAGGTTCCTATATTGGCAATGCTTACTTGATGTCGCGCGGCTTTTCTACCAGTGGAACTACAGAGTATATCGTTCCTGGACTTGGACCTCAGCAGGTGCAGAACGGCAAACAGCCGACACCCCATTGGGGCAACAGCTTCACCGCTCGGGCGAGTCAGGTAATCTATGCTGGCGGTGCCATCCAATCAGGCATTGAAATGGCAAAGCTGGGCTGTCAGTTGGCAGAACTTGATGTAGAGAAGAATCGTCAGGAGGCGCGTTTCTTACTTACCGGTTATTACCTTGATCTCTGTAAACTACAGAACCAGTCGAAGGTGATAGCGAAGAACATTGAACTGACGGAGAGAGTGCTCGAACAGATGAAGGCACGCCGAGAACAGGGAACGGTGTTGAAGAACGACATAACGCGATACGAGTTGCAACTACAGAGCCTTCTGCTTACCAAGACAAAAATAGATGATGCGCAGAAGATTATCCGTCACCAGATTAGCACTACGCTCCACTTGCCTGAGGGAGAAGATTTTGAAGTAGATATGCAGTCGCTTGAAGAGGAAGACATGGCACTCAAGGCACTCACTTCTGAAGAGTCGTGGCAGCAGACAGCAGCGGAAAACAACATTGATATTCGTAAGGCATCACTTGCCACAGAAATGTCGGAACAGCAGGTTAGGAGCACTCGTGCGGCATCGCGACCATCAGTGGCTGTAGTTGTTGAAAATGACCTGTCTGGTCCATACACCTCCGACCTGATACCAAAGAATGCCAACGTCAACGTGTGGTTTGTAGGAATTGGAGTGAAATACAATTTGTCTAGTCTCTGGAAGAACAAGCATAACATCAGGAAGGCAAAACATGAGAGCACTCAGGCACGCGAGAAAGTGCAGCTGGCGCGCGAAGGCATAGAGACTGGTGTGCAGGCAAGCTACACCAAGCTGCTGACCAGCTCAGTAGAGGTTGGCACACAGGAGAAACAGGTGAAACTTGCCGACCAGAACTATGCGGTGGTCAAGAACCGTTACGACAACGACCTTGCTTTGCTGACCGATATGCTTGATGCCTCGAACATGAAGCTCACTGCAGACATGGCTTTGGTAAATGCACGTATCAATATGCTTTACAACTATTTCAAACTTAAGTACATAACAAATACACTCTAACAAGATGGAAAGAAAGAACATTTCAACTTACATTTATAATGCTATCGTGATACTATGTATAGCAGGTGGTGCCGTTTATGCTGCAAGTCAGTTTATGCATTTCGGAGGTGGCGAAGTCACGGATAATGCTCGCGTATGCCAGAATATCGTGCCACAGAACTGCCGAGTGCAGGGCTTTATACGTGAGGTCCGCTTTACCGAATTTCAGGAGGTGAAGAGAGGCGATACACTTGTTGTCATTGAAGATGCTGAGTTTCGTCTTCGCCTGGCTCAAGCAGAAGCTGATCTCACTCGTGCCGAACGCGGTTCGCAGGGTACGGCAAGCAGTATCAATACCACAAAGACCAGTATCACTGTGACCGAAGCCGGCATCGAAGCCGCTCGTGTTCAGATGGAGAATGCCCAAAGGGAGGATGCTCGTTTTCAGAAGCTGCTCGAACAGGATGCCGTAACACAGCAACAGTATGACAATGTCCATACGGGTTATCTGAGTGCTAAGGCCAAATATGAGCAGGCACTTCGGTCGCGCAACACGCAGACGGCGGTCGTGGCTGAGCAAGGTCATCACCTCTCAGCATCAGAAGCTGCCATAGAACTGGCACGCGCACAGGTGGAGATAGCCCGTTTGAACTTGTCGTATTGCTACATCATCGCCACTTGTGATGGTGTGGTGGGCAGCAAGGACATTCATGTAGGGCAGTTGGTTAATCCGGGGCAGACTATGGTCAGCATCGTTGACAAGAATGAGAAATGGGTAGAGGCCAACTATCAAGAGTCGCAAATGCCCAATATCAAGGTTGGCAATAAAGTGCGTTTTACTGCCGATGCTGTTCCTGATGTTGAATATACAGGTGTGGTAGAGCGTATCAGCGCTGCAACAGGAAGTGCGTTCTCGTTGATTCCTATTGACAATGCTACAGGCAATTTCGTTAAGGTAGAACAACGTGTGACGGTACGTGTGAGAATTGATGCGTGCGATGAACTGGAGATGTTGCATGGTGGTTATAACGTCGTTTGTAAGGTAGAATAATAATGGGAAGACTGACTGAATTTCTGATGAAAGCGCCGCCCCCTCCTTCTGGCATGGGGTTCTGTATGCCGATGATGAAAGGCTGGGTGCCTCGCAGATTGCAACCCTGGATTTACGTCCTTACGGCTCTGTGCTTCCAGTTCTCGGGAGGCATGTATCTGGGTGCCCTTGACGAGATTCGAGGCACCACGAACTTCATGATCGAGGATGTCATGTTTCTGCTCTATGCCACGCTTGCAGGCATGGCTATGTGGTTCCCTATGCTGTTTAGGATGAAGTTCCGCTTCACCAATCAGCAGTTGCTGTGTACCTCGGCCATCGTCATGGGCATCTGCAACATGATCACCATGCATAGCCAGTCGATGCCTGTACTCGTTGTGACATGTTTCATTGCTGGAATTGCCAAGATTCAAGGAACATTCGAGTGTATGAGCAACATCCAGTTGTGGATTACGCCCAAGCGCGACTTCGCTGTGTTCTTCCCTGTGCTCCACATCATTCTGCTCACAGCCATTGAGGGTAGTGGATGGCTTGCTGCCTGGATGGGGCACCATTTTACATGGCAAATGATGCACGTTTTTACAGTGGGCACCATGTCGTTCGTACTGCTTACACAGATCGTCTTGTGTCGTCCGTTCTGTCCTATGCCTAACAGGTTCTCGCTGAGGGGGACTGACTGGCAGGGAGCATTACTCATCTGTGTGACGATGCTCCTGTTCTCGTATGTTTTTGTCTATGGTGATCACTACAGGTGGTTCGCAAATCAGCATATAAGAATGGTGGGAGCTTTCACACTCATTTTTGCAGGACTCACCCTTTACCGATTGATTCATAATCGCTATCCATACGTCGAACTTCGTTTGTTGAAATGCCGCAACGTAGTACCCATTCTCGTCGTTACCGTATTGGCAGAACTGGCTTTCGGTGCTGAGCATACGCTTGAGGAAATACTTTACACAGAGGTTGTCGGACTTGAAGAACTGACCAAGGAGAGTCAATACATGTGGGCCTTGCCGGGAATGTTTCTTGGTATAGGGCTTGACCTCTACTGGCTTAAAGTTCAGCAATGGAAAATATGGAAGCTGATAGGCATTAGCTTTTTGTCCATCAGTGCTTACGCCTTGCTCATGTACTCCACGGTGAGTATGGCGACGAACATTGAGCAATATTGGCTGGCAATCATGCTCCGTGGCTTTGGCTATGGCATTCTTGCACCAACCCTGATGTGGGCCTTAGACGAATCAGTACCAAGTCTTGAGATGTTTTTCATGGGTCTGTTTGTGTTCAATATCCCCCACATGTATCTGGGTGGTGCTATGGGCTATGGCTTCTATACCACCATCTTCTCCCATTTCCTTAATGAGGACATGATGAACTATGGTCGCCAGTTGACACTCACTAACCTTGATCTCTCACATTTCGATTTCGGAGATTTCATGGGTGATGGTTATCTTCACTCAATGATGCTTGTGGCAATCAAGCAGGTTTATGGTTATGTCATCTGGTTCTCCCTGCTTCTGGCATCCATCTTCTTGCTGTGTGACATTCCTGCTGTGAGAACTAACATACGTAAAGTGCCTCTATGGCCTGTATTGGCAATTGAATATCTGGCAGGGAAGTATCGGCCATAGCATGACCAAGGCTTGTTCATACAAATTCGTCGATAATCTCACATTTTTATTATTCTCTATTGCTTTTTAGTCAAAAGTGTTGGCGATGTAAGGATTTTCAAGTATAGTAGCATTTAAACTTTCCTAATAAACGGTGCAAAAGTAGCTGTAATTCAACGATTATTGCTACTTTTGCACATGCTTTTATGCATTTTAATAAGATTACCAAACAAATACATGTTATGAACATTCTTATTTTACAGGCTTCTCCAAGAGCCAACGGAAACACCGCTTGGATGGCGGAAGAGTACAAGAAAACTGCTGAGGCAGCAGGTCATCAGGTGACACTGGTCAACGTGTCGCGCAAGAAGATTGCAGGCTGCTTGGCATGCGAATATTGTCATAATAAGGGCAACGGAGCCTGCATCCAGAAGGATGACATGCAGGAGCTCTACCCGCTGATGGCCGAGGCCGAGGTGCTGGTGTTGGCTGCACCTATTTATTACTTTACGCTCAATGCCCAAATTCAGGCTCCCATCCAGCGCATGTATTGCGTCAATGCCCCTGCCAAGGTAAAGAAGATGGCGCTGCTGATGTCTTCATATTCGCCCGGTGTCTATACTGGCGCAACGGCTGAGTACCACGACATCTGCAACTACTGGCACGCTGAGGACTCCGGCATCGTGACTGCCAAGATTGACGAGCAAAAGACCGACGAGACCAAGGCTAAGATTCAGGCCATCGTTAGCAATCTGTAGATGAAGGTACGCATCACTGCCATACGCCAGACGGTCTATCCCGACCTGACGGCAAAGTATGAGAACCCTATTGAGCATGCTTGCGACGTCACGGAGGGCCAGCAATGGATCTCCGTTGACGGCAGACGGCCCGAAGGGATGTGCCTTTCTGCATGGTTTTCGATGCGTGAGTTCGTAGAATCACTGGCCAAAGGCGAAGGCAACTTCTTTGACGGCTGGATGAAGAACCCGATGAGTGCGATGATTAGTTGTAACGACGGTTTCCGTCCGTTCAGTTTCTATATCGAAGCCATTGAGGAATGAACTTTGCACCACACAAAACGAAAAAAAACATATCACTTATGACTAACAACAATCTGAAAAAAATATTTGTGACGGCCTGTTGCACGTTTGCATTGAGCTATTCAAGTGTAACAGCTCAAACTACGTCGTGGACTGCCGACAATGGTAACGGCACATTTACGAACCCGCTGTTCTACGATGAATTTAGCGATCCCGACATACTCAGAGTGGGTGACGACTACTATCTCGCTGGTACCACTATGCATACGGTACCAGGATTGGTCTTGCTACACTCTAAAGACCTGGTGAACTGGGAAAATGTCAGCTATTGCTTTGACCGATTCGACTTTGAGGATCCTTCATTCAGCCTTAGCGGCCCGCAAGGAAAAGCACGTGGCGAGGTGTATGGTGAAGGCATCTGGGCTCCAGCCATCCGCTATGCAAACGGACAGTTCTACGTGTTCTCGAATGTCAATGGAAAAGGACTGCAATGCTATACCAGCAAGGACATTCGCGGCCCGTGGAAGCACCATAACATGAAGGGCAGGATATACGACTTGAGCGTGCTCTTCGATGATGACGGCAAGATCTATGCCATTCATGGGTATGGTGAGGTTCATTGCACTGAGTTGAAACCGGATATGAGCGGTCCTGTGGAAGGTACTGACAAAGTGATTATCCCCCAAGGATCGGCGGTGGGTGAGGGTCATCACATGTATAAGATTGACGGTATGTACTACCTCGTCTCAACCGACTATAAACCCAATGGCCGCACCCTCTGTTCGCGTTCGAAAAGCATCTGGGGACCCTACGAGACCTGTGTGATTACGGCAGATGAGACATTTGGCTATCATGCTGCCCCGCTCACCCAGTGGAAGGGACGTATCGTGAAAGACGGTTCGAAATTCATCATCCCCAAGGCCGACGAGAATGCCACAGCTTGCAGCAATATCCATCAAGGAGGCATCGTTCAAGATCAGAGCGGACAGTGGTGGGCATTGCTCATGATGGACTTCCACTCCATCGGACGCACCGTGACGCTGGCGCCTGTCACGTGGAAAGACGGTTGGCCCTTCGTGGGACTTGAGGGAAATCTGGGACGTGCTCCGCGTACATGGTTCAAGCCCGATGTGAAAGCTACGGCTGAGCAGTTGGAACAGCCCATATTCAAGCCGCATGCACCCTATAATCGCAATGAAGACTTCAATGGCAAGCAGCTGGGGAGAGTATGGCAGTGGAACCACAATCCCAACGACAAGATGTGGGCACTGAAAAAGGGACGCCTGCGACTGAACACGATGCCGGCAGAGCAGCTGATGTGGGCTCGCAACTCGCTCACACAGCGCGTGATAGGACCATCGTCTATCACGACGGTGGAACTCTACACCAAAGGCATGAAGGACGGCGACGTGGCAGGACTGGGCAATATCAATGTGCCCTGCTCGTGGATAGGCATCGTGAAGGAGGGAAAGCAGCTGCTGCTGAGATGGTTTGAGCAGGCATCAAACGACACGATAGACCAAGCCATCGGTCCGGATAATGAGAAGATTTGGCTTCGCATGTGTGGTGAATACGATGACGACAAGGCTGAATATGCCTACTCACTGGATGGCGAGCACTTCTTTACGATGGGGCGCACCATGCGGCTGTCTTATCAGCTTGTCACCTTCCAGGGGTCTCGTCATGCACTTTTCGCTTTCAACAAGAATGGCAAGAATGGCGGTTATGCAGAATTTGACAACTTCACAGTGGTGGAACCAGAGTCTGACCGTTCTGCGAACATTCCCTATGGAAAGACCTTCAGAATCATCAATCTGGCTACAGGCCATCTAATGCATGCAATAGAACACGGATTGATGTATGATGTCAGTGCTAAGAACGAATCGGCGTCAACGCAGTTCAGAATCATTGACAAGGGACAAGGCAAGGTGGTGTTGCAATGCGTGGATGGAAGATATGTTTGGGTGTCGGGACTGGGACTGCCAGGCGATGTGCGTCTGACGAAAGATGCTTCGAAAGCCGAAGTGTTCCTCTGGCAAGACTATCTGAATGGCGAGTTCATGCTCATGTCTGTACGTACACATCTTTATATTGGTAAGAGTCCCACAACAGGAAGCCCGTATTCTATGGACTTCAAGGGGGCCGATCCTGCACGTCGCAACGGAGCCGTGTTCCGCTGGGAGGAAGTGAGTGAAAAGAAAAAACGTTAATATAGAAAAAAAAAGTATATATCCGAAATAACTGTAAAGTAATTGAATGATTTCAGTAGAAGGATTAAAGGTAGAATTCGGGGTTAAGCCTTTGTTTAGTGGTGCGACATTTGTAATCAACAATCGCGACCGCATAGCACTTGTAGGAAAGAACGGAGCTGGCAAATCAACATTGCTGAAGATTCTCTGTGGAAAGGAAAAGCCTACGGCAGGTAATGTGTCGATAGCAACAGACACGACCATAGGCTATCTGCCTCAGGTCATGATTCTGCAAGACAATACCACAGTTCGTGAAGAAGCACAGAAAGCTTTTTCTGACATTCAAGACCTGAAAGACAGGATTGACAGAATGGAGAAACAGCTGAACGAACGAACCGACTACGAGAGTACCGACTACATGAAGCTTGTGGAGAAATTCACTTCTGAACATGAACGCTACCAGATGATGGGAGCTGAAGGCTATGAAGCCGAGGTGGAGCGAACGCTCACGGGCCTCGGCTTTACGAGAGAAGATTTCGAACGGCCCACCAGTGAGTTCTCTGGCGGATGGCGCATGCGTATAGAATTGGCCAAAATCCTGTTGCGTCGCCCTGATGTTCTGTTGCTTGACGAGCCGACTAACCATCTTGACATCGAGTCAATACAATGGTTGGAACAGTTTCTCGCCCAATCGTCAAGTGCCGTTGTACTGGTAAGTCATGACCGTGCTTTTATCAATAATGTTTCGAATCGGACGCTTGAAATCTCATGCGGCAAAGTGATAGACTATCGTGTGAAGTATAACGAATATGTGACACTTCGGCGGGAACGACGCGAACAGCAGTTGCGTGCGTATGAGAATCAGCAAAAGGAGATGGCCGACATACGCGAATTCGTAGAACGGTTCAGATATAAGCCCACAAAGGCTGTTCAGGTGCAGCAGCGACTCAGGCAACTGGAAAAGATGGTGCCTGTCGAAATAGATGAAGTGGATAATTCTGCCATGCACTTGAAGTTCCCTCCTTGTTTGCGATCGGGCGACTATCCTGTGATATGCGATGAAGTAAGAAAAGCCTATTCGCACTTAGTCTTTGACCATGTCAATCTGACAATCAAGCGTGGCGAGAAGGTGGCATTTGTAGGCAAAAACGGTGAAGGTAAATCTACACTCGTGAAGTGTATCATGGGCGAGATACCGTTTGAAGGCAACCTGAAGATTGGACATAATGTTCAGATAGGATATTTTGCCCAGAATCAGGCGCAATTACTGGATGAGTCTCTATCGGTGTTCCAGACCATTGATAATGTGGCTAAGGGCGAAGTAAGACTGAAGATTAATGATATACTCGGAGCTTTCATGTTTGGTGGAGAAGCTTCGGAAAAGAAAGTAAAGGTGTTGAGCGGTGGAGAACGCAGTCGCCTTGCAATGATCAGATTGCTATTGGAACCTGTGAATCTCTTGATCCTCGATGAGCCCACCAACCATCTTGACATGCCGTCAAAAGATGTCCTGAAAGAGGCCATTAAGGCTTTTGACGGTACAGCCATTATTGTCAGTCATGATCGTGAATTCTTAGACGGACTGGTAACTAAAGTCTTTGAATTTGGAGGCGGAAAGGTGAGAGAACACATCGGTGGCATCTACGACTTTCTGCAAACGAAGCGCATCTCAGAATTGAGCGAGCTAAATCAAGCTACAGCTCAGATTGACAAGCCCTTACAAGAAAAGAGCTCGCCTGTCTCGGTGTCTCAGACGAGTACTAAGCCTGTGGCTACATCAAGCTATGCTGAACAGAAAGAGCAACAAAAGAAAGTGAGAAAAGCTGAACGGGCGGTAGAAGATTGTGAGAAGAAAATAGCCCTGATGGAAAAACGCCTGAAAGAGCTTGACATGCTGTTATGTGATCCGAAGAATGCTTCAGACATGAAACTTGTCGCAGAATACACCGATACGAAAAGACAATTAGACTGTGAAGTGGAAAGATGGGAACGCCTTTCTGAGGAACTCGAACAATTATAATAGAAAATAGGAGTAAGATTTAATTATAGAACAACTTAGCAAAATGAAGATTTTAAAAAATGTAATGACGGCTATGTTATTATCGACCGTTACACTTGCTACTCAGGCTCAGAAACCTATGCAAACAGGCATAGACATGAGCGACATGGACCTTAGCGTTAAGGCTGCTGATGACTTTTATAAGTATGCGTGTGGAGGATGGATGAAGAAGAACCCGTTGCCTGCTGCTTATGCACGATATGGGTCGTTTGACCGTCTGGCGGAGAACAACAACAAACGCATCAACGGAATTCTTGATGAACTGCTAAACGGGAGTTATCAGCAGGGCAGTATCGAACAGAAACTCTCTGATCTCTACAAATTGGCTATGGACTCAGTACGTCGCAATGCTGAAGGCGTGAATCCTGCTATGGAGATCATCAATAAGCTTGAGAGTGCCAAGACGAAGGAACAGCTCTTTGAATTGCAACTGCAGATGGCTCCTTATGGCGATTCGGAATTCATGAATGCATCTATAGCTGCCGATGAAAAGAATGCTACGCAAAACATCCTCCAAGTCTCTCAAGGCGGAATTACGCTGGGCATGAAGGACTATTATCTTGACAACGACCCTGAAACAGCGAAGATCCGCGATGCCTATAAAAAACATATCGTAAAGATGTTTCAACTCTTTGGCTTCAGTAAAAGCGCCTCTACAAAGAAGATGCAGAATGTGTTGCGATTGGAGACTGAGTTGGCAAAAGTCTCAAGGTCGAGAACAGAATTGCGTGACCCTGAGCGGAACTATAACAAGATGGCATTGGCCGACTTTCAGAAGAACTATCCCCATATTCAGTTGGAAAAAATAATGAATGCTACGGGAATAAGTTCACAGTATATTCAGGAACTGATTGTTGGTCAGCCCGAATTCTTCGTCGGCTTGGAAAAGCTATTGACAAACATGAAGCCTGCTGAATACCGTGACTATATGGAGTGGGGGCATATCGTCTCTTCGGCTGCCTATTTGGATGACAAAACAGAGGCGGAGAAATTTGACTTCTTCGGTCGCGTGATGACGGGTCGCCAGCAAGACCATCCTCTTTGGCGCAGAGCTACAACACAGTTGGAAGGACAAATGGGACAAGCCTTGGGAAAAATCTATGTGGAAAAATATTTCCCCACCACCTCAAAAGAACGTATGATTCAGCTTGTCAAGAACCTTCAGATTGCCTTAGGTGAGCGGATTGCTGCCCAAGACTGGATGAGTGATTCAACGAAAGTAAACGCCTTGCTCAAGCTGAACACTTTCTATGTGAAGGTGGGGTATCCAGATAAGTGGATTGATATGAGCAGACTGGTGATTGATCCTAAGAAATCGTATCTGCAAAACATCATGGAGTGCAGAAAGTTCTGGACGGCATACTCAATAGAACATAGCGCCGGCAAACCTGTTGATAGGGATGATTGGTATATGTACCCACAGACGGTAAATGCTTATTATAATCCTACAACGAATGAGATTTGCTTCCCTGCAGGTATTCTTCAGCCTCCATTCTTTGATCCGCAGGCCGACGATGCATTCAACTACGGAGCTATCGGTGTCGTAATAGGCCACGAAATGACTCACGGGTTCGACGATCAGGGCCGACAGTACGACAAGGACGGAAATATGCATGACTGGTGGGCTGCAAATGACGGTGTTCAGTTTAAGGAGCGTACCGATCGCTATGCCGATTTCTTCAGTGCCATTAAGGTTCTGCCCGATTTGAATGCTAACGGCAGACTGACTCTTGGCGAGAATCTTGCAGATCATGGCGGACTTCAGGTTGCTTACGCTGCCTACAAGAATGCAACGAAGAGAGGAACTTTGCCTACCGTTGACGGATTGACAGCCGACCAGCGTTTTTTTGTGGCTTATGCTGGTGTATGGGCTGGTAATATTACAGAAGCTGAAATAAGGAATCGTACTAAGAGCGATCCTCACTCACTTGGTGAATGGCGCGTGAACGGAGCACTCCCTCACATTGATGCCTGGTATGAGGCTTTTGGCGTGAAGCCAGGTGACAAAATGTACATTCCGAAAGAGGAGCGCCTGCCGTTATGGTAAGCCCCTTTTCGAGAAAATGTTGAGCCGCTGCAATTTTTGCAGCGGTTTTTTCTTTCAATTCAATGGATTTCATTATCTTTGCAAAGAATTTTAGCTAAAATCATTCTTATGCCCGATGAAAGAACTCAAGGCAATGACTTTAGTCAGCGCCAGAAAGAACTTGAGCATGAATCGTATGAGAGTGTGCAACAGGCACAACAGAAGGCTCAAGCTGTAGTAGGAGGTGTGATATGCCCTCAGTGTGGTGCCATGAACCAAGAAGGGGCCATACAATGCGTATCGTGCGGTGCCGATATGCTGACAGGACGTTGCCCGCATTGTAATAGCCCTGTTGACATTGATGCCGATTTCTGTGAGGTTTGTCATCATTACATTCGTAAAGATATTTGTTCTTTCTGTGGCGCACATTTGGCTCCAGAGGATGCTTTTTGTCCAGAATGTGGCTCTCCGCGTGGCGGCATCGTATGTCCCACATGTCACACTTTGAACGATTTTGCCTTCTGCAAGCAGTGTGGTATGCCATTGACCGATGAGGCATGGCAACTGTCAGCCCAGATGAAGCAGATGCCTGAATACAGGGAAATGGTAATGTTGGCTCGCGAGTATGACGAACTGTCATTGGAGTATCCATATACTTCAGAACGCGACGTGCAGCGTGACATGGCAATGGAGAAACTGAGAGAGAGAGTGATGAAATTGCTGGCTCAAGACGACGGGGTGACCGATCCTGTCATTCCTCCAGTACACAGGAAACGTCTCTCAAAAGAGGAGTTGAGACAAAAGAAAGAAGAGAAGTTGGCTCGCCTCTCCGAATTGCTCGATAAAATGCAAACGCCTCCGAATCCTTCGCCTGCCCATGTGAGGAATTACGCCTTAGCCCAGAAGCCTGCTGGAGTGAGACTGGCGTGGATGTGTAATTGGAAACATGCCATGCACAGTAGTCCTTGTGGATGCGCAAAGCCTCAACTTGGCGGAAAATGGGTGATCTTGGGTAGAGGCAGCAAACAAGAAGTTAAAGACGATAATTAGTATTCACAGTATCTTCATCTCAGATTCATGAGCGACATCAACAATGATATAGACCGGTTGAACCGAACTGACTCTGATCAGCCCGAAATCAACGCTGTGCAAAATAATGGCGATCGTACTATCGTTATTGACCGAACATTGGTTGCCGACCGCACCGTATTGGCCAACAATAATGCCTCAATACAAAACGCAGACAATGTGGATAACGGAGACAGGACATTGCGCCCGGAGGTTGCGGCAACGCAAGAGCCACAAGGCAGACCCACTCAAGGTGAATGTTTCATCCTGAAAGGAACACAATACAACTTGGTTCATTCACTTAGTGAAAACTCAGGAGAGGCTCAGATATTCTTGGTCAGCAACAATGGAAAGGAGTATGTGCTCAAGGTATATTATCCAAACTATGACTTCAACAAGAAATTGATGCAGGCTATCCATAGCTTCCACTTTGAGATGTTAGTCCGCTTGGATGATTTTGGCAAAACATACGTTGACGGAAAGCATCGTTGCTATGAATTGATGGAATACATGCAAGGTGGAACGCTTCAAGAGTATAACTTGAATGGTGATTACAATCAGTTCCGTCGTATTACGCTTCAGGCTGGAGCCGCCTTGTCGTATTGCCATCATTACAATATTCTGCACAAAGACATAAAGCCATCAAACTTCTTTTTCAGGGATAAGACGCACACTCAGCTTGCATTAGGCGATTTCGGAATCTCGTCAATGATTGAGAATGGTGGAGCCACTTTCCATACGACTCAGGCGCGTACCCCAATTTTTGCGGCTCCTGAGATGTATGCTGATGTGATTGATGGAGAAGTTGAGATAACCCCTGCGGCTGATTACTATTCATTGGGAATTACGCTCTTTGCCGTGTGGCTCGGAGAAAATCCAATGAGCTCGAACGAGCGTTTAATGATGCGCCAGAAGAATGAAGGACGTTTACCACGTCTGGACGAACTGCCTCCGAGAGTGAGACAACTCATTCAAGGCTTGACGGTGGTGAATCCTCAGAAACGATGGAAGTACGATGAAATAGAGCGCTGGTTCCTTGGCGAAGATGTTCCGGTTGATATATCTTCTCCGTTTTTACGCTATAAGAGCTTTATCGTTGATCCAGACCGTAATTTGGTAGCCGACAATTTGCACGATTTGATCCCGATGCTGCTTGAGAATGAGCAACTGGCTATCAAATATCTGTATAACGGACGTATTGCCTCATGGCTGGAAACATGTGGAAACATAAAACTTGCCACCTTAGTCAAGGACATCGTTACTAATCGCTATCCAGTAGATCAGAAAGCTGGCTTAATGGCATCAGTCTATGCAATGGAGCCTTCATATCCCTATCACGATGTTAAGAATGAGGTTTGTGAAGACGTGCACAGTATAGCTCTTTCACTACTAAGCTATAAGGAACGCTATGCAATGGATTTGCAGAATCCGAACGACAATCTGTTCCTCTGGCTTGATACCCACACGAGTCATGACATCAAACAGTTGCAGTCGTATTTCACATCCGATGCAGAACCCCATGTGGCTGTGATGAGATTGGTCTATGAAATAGATCCCGACGTACCTTTCCTTTCAAAGCACCCTTCGTCAAGTGTAGAAGAAATTGTCCGCTCTTACGGTGATCTCGCTGACAAGAATGACGATGACTGGCATGCACTTATTGATGGAAGATTACTGTCTTGGATGCATAGTCACGAGGATGTCATGGCTTGTGAGGCGCTTCGCATCATGACTCAAGGCCAGGAATACTCACAGTCTTTGGCATATAAGGTGCTTTATAATCTGGATCGTTCTGCTGCTTACGATTTGAGAAATGCAAATACGAAACAAAGCGTAGGCGAACTCTTATCAGATATGTTGCAGTCATTGCAACATGCCACATCAGAGGAATTGACAGCTTCAACTCAGGATTTTATTGATCCGAATGGTCGATTCTGCTATTTCGCTCAACTTCATGGTTGGTATCAAGAGCAAGCCGATGCCTTGCGTTGTTTTGATTTGAACTCCGAAGAGAATCGCGAAAGACTAAGTGCATACGACCTGCATACTGCGCTCTATCGTTTTTGCAGGATGCTGGGCGCTGTTCCTATCTATCTCTTGCCTGATGGAAACAAATTGAAATCTTTAAAAGATTTGGAAAACAAAGCACTGGCTGATAAAATCAGGGCTGAACTTCGATCGGGGGCTCTTCGTCAGTGGATGTCAGTATTCTATCACGAGGATCCTACTCGTGATTTCGCTGAAGAGTACAGCTATGAAAAGGAACTTGAACATTGGGTGCTTGACATGGGCAAGATAGATGCTCAGCAACTGTATTACAAGCGTTTCACCAAAGCAAAGCAAGACACGGCTGAGCGTATCGCAGAAGTGCGGCATGAATGGAATGTGGCTCATTTCCGTGAAAAGATCTGGAGATATATTTTCTATCTTTTGGTAGTTGTGTGGTTAGGTCTGTTATTGGGAGTCGGAATAGTAGATACTTCGATAATCTTGGAGCATCCCTATCTTAGTATTATGTTACCATTGGGTAGCATTACGGGAATAATAGTAGCTATACGTTCTTTCTTCAATGGCTATGGCCCGTTCATTTCCATGCTGTTCGGAGGAGTTGGCGTTTGCACGTCCTATATTCCTATTTGGTTACTGAATTTTGTCTCTTCATGGAATCCGTCTTTGTTTACTGCAACTATAGTTTTGCTGACTATTATATATGTAGCCATCTGTCACTTTACAGATTTCAGGAAAGATGACAAGTCAAGTTCGAAGATGATACGTGAAATTCTGACAAGTGAAGATGTTAATACTTCGTTGCTGGAACCATTATATTATACTTTCAAGACAAAATCGTATCGCTACAAGAGTTCTAAGTTTGGACTTCTTGATGATATTTCAAATCAGGCGCGAAGTTATTCGGGTGAATCAGTGGTTCACTATATTCTATGGGTAATATTAATGGCGATTCTGATTGCTGAATTTTGTTTGTTGAGTCCCAAAATTCTCAATAAGAGGAAACATTTTGATGCAGAGAAACAGCAGGTGATTGAAAACGTTCAAAACATTGTGAATGAATGATTTGCGAATATTGTCATAAAGAGAACCGAAATATTGCAAAATTTTGCCGGTGGTGCGGTAAGCCGCTTGTCTCCCAGAATGTGCTTGACAAACTGGTGGGCATGAATGACTTGAAAGCGCAGCTGAAGACGATTGTAGATACATATACTTATCTACATTCCAGAAAAGATGTTGCCTCCGTACGTTTGGCTGTCAATGCTATTATTATAGGTGAAACAGGAACAGGTAAGACTGCATTAGGAGAAATCTTCAAAGAGTTCTTCTCTCAACACCGAATCATTAGTAAATCCAAGCTTACGATGGTCGATGCCGTAGATTATGCTCGTTTTGTAGATAACTGGGATGAGAACATCAAGAAAGCACGTGATGGTATTCTGTTCTTTGATAATGTCCAAAAACTTCTGCCCGATAAATATTCTAATCAAGTGAATCCTCTTGACAAACTCTTTGTCGAGATGGATAAATGGGATGATAATCCTATTGTCATCCTTTCCGGTCTTCCTAAAGGACTTGATGATTTCCTTGAGAGTAATCCAGCCGTCAAGAATCGTTTCAAATACACATTCCATCTTCCAGCACCCACTTATCGTGAGCTGACTGAAATCACTAAGATGGAGTTGAGAACGAAATACGGCATCATACAGTTTTCACAGGAAGCAGAGAACAAGTTGCTTCGTTATTTCAAGTATCAGATTAAGATAAAGGATGAGAGCTTCGGAAATGCCCATCTGGCAATGAAGACAGCAGAGGACATTTTCACGTCGTTCATCAGTCGAGGTACTGAGGCTATTCAAGTAGAGGAAAAAGACATAACAGGCTATGTTCCTGAAGAACGGTCGCTTGACGATATTTTGTCTGACTTGGATAAATATATCGGAATGGACGAAGTGAAGCAAGCTGTGCGTGAGATTGCTTATTCTGTACAGAATAGTCTGCAAAGAGCCCAACGAGGTTTGGGCGTGCAAGAAAAGATGGCTATGCACATGGTGCTTACGGGTAATCCTGGAACAGGTAAGACGACTATAGCTCGCAAACTGGGAGAGATTCTTTCTGCTATAGGCTATTTAGATTCTGGCCATGTCGTTGAAGTTGACAGGTCTCAGATGGTCAGTCCTTATCAGGGAGAGACGCCAAAGGTGGTCAACAGGCTGTGTGACAAGGCTATGGGAGGTATCTTGTTTATTGATGAAGCATATACCTTGGCACCAATCAGTCAGTCTGGCGAGCGTGACAACCAAGGTGCTCAGGCGCTTGAAACGCTAATGAAGCGCATGGAAGATGATCGCGACAAATTCATCGTAATCGCAGCAGGTTATCGAAATGAAATGGAAAATCTGTTTCGGATTAATCCGGGCATGCGTAGCCGATTCAATTATTTCCTGAACATTGCCGACTATACTCCAGATGAGCTTTTCAGTATTATGCTTGTTTTCTCAAAAGACAAGAAATACATCTTCTCTCCAGAAGCTGAAGCTCTCACGCGCAAGATGATTACGGAACTGTATGACTCGCGCAATAAAGATTTTGCCAATGGTCGTACTATGCGCAGCTTATTCGACCAGATTTGCAAGAAACAGGCACAACGATTGCAGCAGCATGATTTGTCGCAGATGAGTAATGAAGAGCTCATGACTATCATCGAGAGCGACATACCCTATGAAGCACCGAAGGAGGTCAATCTGGATGAATGTTTGAAACAGTTTGATGGATTAGTCGGATTGTCAAGTGTCAAGAAAGAGATTTCTAATTTAGCTTCTTATCTGACGCTTCAAATGAAGCGGGGTGAGACGAATACATTCCAAGGCAAGCACTATGTGTTTACAGGTAATCCGGGAACTGGCAAAACTACAGTGGCACGCATCATGGCCAATGTGTTCAGAACATTAGGAATCGTAGCGCGTGGACAGCTGGTAGAGGCCGATCGCTCGAAATTAGTGGCCGGCTTCTCAGGTCAAACAGCCATTAAGACCAATCAGCTGATTGATACGGCTATGGGAGGTGTCTTGTTTATTGATGAAGCTTACACCTTGAAGTCAAGTGATAATGACCAATTCGGCTCTGAAGCGATTGACACCTTGCTGAAGCGTCTTGAAGACGATCGCGGCAAGTTCGTATGTATCGTCGCTGGCTATACCGATCAGATGCATGACTTCATAGATTCGAATCCGGGGTTAAAGAGTCGTTTCACACAAACCATTCATTTTGATGATTATACGCCAGATGAACTCACGCAGATTTTCTTGAATCTGGCAAAAGCAAAGAAGTTCACGGTTGATGCCTCTACAGAGGGCGCAATTCACAGACAGTTTGAGCAACTGTATTTGCGCCGGGACAAGAACTTTGGCAATGCTCGTGAAGCTCGTCGAATCTTTGACGAAGCTGTAGAGAGACAGAGTCAACGCTTGATGAATGTGATGAGCAATCCTGACTTCTCAGAAGCCGATATGTATCGCATTACGGTCGATGATCTTCCAATGGCTCATAATGAGGTAGCCCGTCCGCTTGATGAAGTGCTTAATGAGCTTGATGAATTCATCGGAATGCGATCAGTGAAGAATGCTATTCGCCGATTGGCTGTGCAGAGCATGTTCATGAAACAGCGTGCTGCAATGGGGGCGGGAATGGTGCAGCAAATGTCAATGAACTTCATCCTGACGGGTAATCCAGGTACGGGTAAAACTTCGATTGCCAGAAAAATGGGCGAAGTATTGCAATCAATGGAAATACTATCCACATCGAAAGTTATTGAGGCAAGCAGGGCAACACTCGTAGGGAAATATATGGGTGAGACTCCTAAGATTGTAAATAGCATGTGCGACAAAGCAATGGGAGGCGTACTTTTCATTGACGAAGCCTACACGCTTTCAGACCAGAATGATCAATATGGCAAAGAAGCTATTGATACACTGATGAAGCGCATGGAGGACGATCGGGGCAAGTTCGTTGTAATTGCGGCTGGCTATAAAGAGAAGATGGAGGAATTCTTACAGATGAATGCAGGATTGGCAAGTCGTTTTACACATAAGTTACACATTGACGACTACAATGAAGACGAACTGTTCGCAATCTATAAGAAGATGGCTCAGAAAGAACAATATACGCTCTCGCCGGCGGCTGAGTTCAAAGTGCTCGACACTATCTATAAGATGGTGATGAACAAGGACAGTAACTTTGGCAATGCACGAGAAATGCGTAATCTGCTTGACGACACAATACAGAGACTTTCAATGCGAGTATCAACTTTGCCGCCTGAGCAAGTGACGAAAGAAACATATCAGTTAATTCTACCAGAAGATATTAAAGACTTATGATTATATGTCCGAACTGCCAAGAAGAAATAGAAGAGAATTCATATTATTGTGATCAGTGTGGCAAAAGCCTGCATTATTGCAATCGATGTGGAAGAGTAGGGCTGGGGCGTCGTTGCACCAGTTGTGGAGGCTTGATGGTCACGCCTGCTGAATTGCAAGATAAGGGAGTGGGCAGCACCGCCTATTCATCTGTCTCGACAGGCCCTGTTTCAAGAGACATGCAGGTGGGAGAATTCTCATATCCCAAGTCCTCTTTTTCGTATTCTGCCTCAAATATTGGAGGGGTGTCTTCACTGGTCCTCTCAAACACTTCACTTGGCATATCTATCGAAGCTGTGAACGGAGCCGTAATCGGTCGAAAACAAGGCCCGTATGCTCAATACTTTCAGAATAACATGTATGTATCGGGCGTTCATGCACAGTTCTATTATAAAGCTGAGACCGGTTGGTGCATTGTTGATAAACATTCCTCAAATGGAACAAAACTGAATGGACATTTGCTACAACCTGATGTAGAGATGTCACTCAAGGATGGCGATATCGTTATGATTGCCAATGTAAACTTACAAGTAACAATTAAATAGGAAGCTTTTACAATTTCACGTATGTACGCATTTGACATCACAGCTTCCAGTCGTGTGGGCTGTATTAGAGATAACAATGAGGACATGATTCTTGTCGGGAATCAGTTTATTCGTGACAACCAGACGGAAATGTCGGTCTCTCTTAAAGAGAATGACAGATTCTTGTTTGCCTTAGCTGATGGCATGGGAGGGCATAATTGTGGCGAAGTTGCAAGTAGCGACGTCCTTCACAATTTGCAATTCTTTTATAACGATATGCCCGCAGGTCTTGATATAAGTGCCTTTAATGAGGCTATCTTCGAATGGCTGAACAGCATGAATATAATTATTGATTTAAAAGGCCGTGCTGACAAGCAGTTTAAGAATATGGGAACCACACTTGTGGCTTTAGCATATTACGAAGGCAATTTTTATTGGCTTAATTGTGGCGACAGCCGTTTGTATCGTCTGCATGAAGGGAAGTTGATACAAATGACAACCGATCATTCACTTAGCAATATGATGGGGTCGAATGTGCATTCCCATATCATAACGAATTGCATAGGTGGCGGATGTACCTCCAGCTATATTGACATCGTTCAATGTACTGCCGAAGTGGAATCAGGAGATACGTTCATACTTTGCAGTGACGGACTGACAGATATGGTAAATGACATTAGCATCGAGAGTCTGCTCAACCATGACAAAAATGCGAATGATCTCTGTATGGCTGCTGAGGCTGCCGGCGGAAAAGACAACGTGTCTGTGGTCGTTTGCAGATTGAAATAATAACACAAAAAGGATATAAGAGAAATGCCATTAACTTTGCCAGACAGGCTACCTGCCATTGATATACTCAAGCAAGAGAATATTTTTGTAATGGATAACACAAGGGCTCATTCTCAGGACATTCGTCCCTTGAGAATAGTGATACTGAATCTGATGCCCTTAAAGATTACGACTGAGACCGATTTGATCAGGCTTCTTTCCAATACGCCTCTGCAAATCGAAATCAGTTTCATGAAGTTGAAAAGTCATACTTCGAAGAACACTCCGATAGAACACATGATGCAGTTCTATAAGGATTTTGATGTCATGAGGAATGAGAAGTTCGATGGACTGATCATTACGGGTGCCCCCGTAGAACAAATGGAATTTGAGGAAGTTGGCTATTGGAGCGAAATAAAAGATGTGTTCAGTTGGGCTCGAACCCATGTGACGAGCACGCTCTACATTTGTTGGGCTGCTCAGGCCGGACTCTATTATCACTATGGTGTTCCCAAATATCCACTTCCCAAGAAGAAATTCGGCATCTTTTCACAGCGTACCCTTCAAGGTCAACTACCCATTTTCCGTGGCTTCGACGATAGTTTCATGATGCCGCATAGCCGACACACTGAAGTCAGACATGCCGATATCGTCGGACGTTCCGACTTGCAGTTGATTGCCGATTCCGAGGAAAGTGGCGTGAGCATCGTGATGGGACGAGGCGGTCGCGAGTTCTTCATTACCGGGCATCTGGAGTATGCACCCAATACACTTGATACTGAATATCGCAGAGATGCAGGCATACGCGACGATGTAGAACTGCCTCGCAATTATTATCGGGATAATAATCCTGCCAACCCTCCAGTTGTTACTTGGCGTGCTCATGCCAATCTGTTCTATAACAACTGGGTGAACTACTACGTTTATCAAGAGACGCCATACGACATTTCGAAGATTGAATGAGACAGCTTGAACTTCTGGCACCTGCCAAGAATCTTGAATGCGGCATAGCTGCCATTGATCATGGTGCTGATGCGGTCTATATTGGCGCTCCCCAATTTGGTGCACGGGCCGCAGCAGGCAATACGATTGAAGATATTTCTCGGCTTTGCGAGTATGCCCATCAATTCGAAGCCAAGGTCTATGTCACAGTCAACACCATCGTGTTTGACAATGAGATTCAGCGGCTCCGACATTTGATTCATGAACTGTCGAATATTGGTGTCGATGCCATATTGGTTCAGGATATGGCAGTCAGGAAGATTCTCATGGACGAGCAAGCTGCTTATGGTTGCGTTCCTTCTCTTCATGCTTCCACCCAGACCGACAATCGGACTGCCGAAAAGGTCGGATGGTTAAAGTCTCTCGGATTCGAAAGAGTAGTACTTGCGCGAGAATTGAGTATAGAAGAAATTGCCGTTATTCATCAGGCTGTACCCGATGTTGAGTTAGAAGTGTTTGTTCATGGTGCTCTTTGCGTGAGCTATTCCGGCCTTTGCTATGCGTCTCAATATTGCTTCAACAGAAGTGCCAATAGGGGAGAGTGTGCCCAGTTCTGCAGAATGAAATTCAACTTGATTGATGCCGATGGTAGAGAGCTTGAGCATCAACGTCATCTGCTGTCACTGAAAGACATGTGCCAGATTGACAATCTCGAGTCGTTGGCATTAGCAGGGGCCACATCTTTCAAGATAGAAGGCCGGCTGAAGGAAGCTGCCTATGTGAAGAATGTCGTTGCCGCCTATAGTGAGCGACTCAATCAGATCGTTCAGCACCATCCTGGTGAATTCTGCCGCTCCTCCAAAGGTCGATGCAAGTATCTGTTTACTCCCAATTTGCAGAAGACGTTTAATAGGGGATATACTACCTATTTCGCAAATGGCCGACAAGCTGACATTGCTTCTTTTGACACGCCAAAGGCAATGGGCGAGTTCGTGGGTGTGGTAAAAGAAATCAGAGGAAGACAATCATTCAACATTGCTACCATGACATCATTCACAAATGGCGATGGCTTGTGCTTCATCAACGACAATCGTGAGCTCGAGGGATTCAGAGCCAATAGAGTTGAGGGGAATCGTATCTTCCCACTCAAAATGCCGTCTTCGCTTAGGAAAGGTACACGCATTTACAGAAACAATGACATTCAATTTGAGCGCCAGCTCTCAAAGCCGAGCGCTGTTCGCAAGATAGTCATTACCATGCAGCTTTCTGTCTCTGAGGATGGCTTCTCTTTACTCGTTGACAATGAACAAGTGGCTGAGATTGCTGCTGAACATCAGCTGGCCCAGACTCCACAGCGTGAGAATATCGTTCGTCAGTTAACAAAATTGGGCGATACACCCTATGAATGTCATGAAGTGGAGCTTCCTGAGGATTTTCCTTACTTTATTCCAAGCAGTCGGCTGTCAGAACTGCGCAAGAAGGCAATCGCTACCCTGACGGAAAGGGAACGAAATGTGGCGAAGAAGAGACATGAAAAGGTTCGGCTCGATAGAGAGATAGCAGGGCAAAACGAGTCTGCAACTGCGCCAAAATATCCTTTCTCTTACTTGCATAACATTGCAAATTCGGCATCAAGCAACTTCTATCAGCAACGAGGCATCAGAGATGGAGTATCTGCTTTCGAGATTCACACTCCTGATGATCCGTTAATCATGCAGTGCCGCTATTGTCTGCGCCATGCATTAGGCTATTGCGTGAAGAATGGGGGAAAAAGACCTGTTTGGAAGGAGCCCTTATCACTCCAACTGGCCGACGGGCGGATGTTCCGACTTGAGTTTGATTGCCAGCATTGTCAGATGAACATATACGGGATGACCAAAACGCGGTCGGTAAATGACTTGAACAAGAACAATATGAAGATAAAGAAATGAGAAAATCACGATTCTTCTGTTTATTTTTAGGGATTCTGTTCCTTCTCTCTTCCTGTTATCGTCAGGGACCTTACACTTCTGACGCATGGAACTTGACAGATCAGCAAATTGACTCCATCTCTTTTTATACTACCCATCATTACACCCAGAATTTCAATTTCGTAGTTCGTGCAGACTCTTTACAGCTGATAGCACAGCATCCTACCGAATATGTAAACGGACTACAAGTAGATACATTCTGCATCAATCATGGTGACCGGGTCGTAGTGGCAGATATCATCACGATTCCTACAGACACCATTGACACCATTTGGGTGCAGATAGCCAGAGACCAGCAGACGCTTGGCTGGATTCACGAACAGGAAATGCTGCCAGAAGTCTCGCCCGATACGCCTATCTCGCAGTTTATTGACACATTCTCGGACACGCATATCCTTATCCTATTAGCAGTTTTTGTCCTCATCTTCACCATATTCATATTTAGGCGATTGCTGAGGATAGGCGCTAAGATAGTTCATTTCAATGACATCAATTCTTTCTATCCCACCTTCTTGTGCTTACTGGTAGCCACCTCTGCCGTCCTGTATAGCAGTATTCAGCTGCATTCTCCTGAGTCATGGCGGCATTATTATTATCATCCCACTTTGAATCCTTTCTCCGTACCTTTTCACTTAGGATTGTTCCTCACGTCGGTATGGCTGTTGATCATCTTTGGCATCGCAGCTGTCGATGATATTCGCCGACATCTGAAGTCGGGCGATGCCATATTCTATTACATAAGCTTATTGGGTATGTGTGGTGTCGTCTATGTCATCTTCAGTGTCTCCACATTATATTATATAGGCTATCTCTTATATATTGCTTATGTGGGTGTGGCCATCTGGAGTTACATTCATCGCACGCGCATAAATTATATATGTGGTAATTGTGGACACAGCCTTCACAAAAAAGGAAAATGTCCTTATTGTCATGCTGAAAACAGGTGAATTTTGCGACAATATTGAACAAATCATTATATTTCTTTTGATATCTTGTTGATAATTTGTATTTTTGCAATCGAAGAAGACTAAATTTTTAAATAAAGAATATGCCTGTAAAGATTTTGAGTGTTGATGACGAGATGGATCTTGAACTGTTGTTGACACAATATTTTAGAAGGAAGATACGTAAAGGCGAGTATGAGTTTGTATTTGCTCACAATGGTTTGGAGGCGCTGACTATGATGCTCAAGCATCCTGACGTTGAGATTATCCTTTCGGATATTAACATGCCAGAGATGGACGGACTGACATTGTTGGCCAAGATAAACGAGATGCGCAATCCGGCCTTGAAAGTAATTATGGTGAGCGCATACGGTGATATGGGTAACATCAGGCAGGCCATGAACAATGGCGCTTTCGATTTTGCTACAAAACCAATCGATCTTGACGATCTTAGTGTGACCATTGAGAAAGCCATTGAGCAGATTAATTATGTGCACAAAATGCAGGTTGAGCACCAACAGCTGGAGTCG
Source organism: uncultured Prevotella sp. (assembly GCA_946614435.1). Lineage (GTDB taxonomy): Bacteria > Bacteroidota > Bacteroidia > Bacteroidales > Bacteroidaceae > Prevotella. The sequence goes on from CAMOGW010000008.1 coordinate 71,223, forward strand.
CTGAAGACCGATTTGGCCGTTGCAAGTGAGATTCAGCAGGCTATTCTTCCTCAGGTCTTTCCGCCTTTCGCAGATTTAGTTGACAAGTTGGACATTGCAGCCTCAATGACTCCAGCCAAGGAGGTTGGCGGCGACTTCTACGATTTCTTCCGTATTGACGACAATCATATCGGATTCTCAATAGCCGACGTGAGTGGTAAAGGTATTCCTGCTGCTATCTTCATGGCGGTGAGCCGTACATTGATCAGGGCTACAGGCATGGGCGGAAAGAGTCCGTCCGATTGTTTGACTTATGCAAACAAGTTGTTGGCAGCCGAGTCTGTTGATTGTATGTTTGTTACGGTCTTTTATGGCATCTACGATGTTTCGACAGGGCACATCAGTTATTGTAACGCTGGCCATAACCCTCCCTACATATTGAAATCGGATGGCTCGGTCATGGAATTCCCCATGTCAAAAGACCCTATGGTGGGTGCCATTGACTGCATATCCTATCACGCCGAGGAGATTGACTTGGAACAAGGCGACACACTGGTGATGTTTACCGACGGAGTAACCGAAGCCATGAACGTCTCGTTTGAGGAATTCGGTGAACAAAGACTGGTAGATGTCCTGAAGTCTGCTCACCCGGAGAGTTGCGACTCACTTGTTGAAAGCATCAAGAAAGAAGTTGCGGCATTCACCGAGGGCGCCGAACAAAGTGACGATATTACAATCTTGACAATTAAGCGGAAGTGAAAGGAAAGAAGACTATAGCGGTGTCAGGCATAGTCGTAATGCTTGTCGGCCTATTGGCCTTTGTCTATTATCTGTTGAAGTCAGAGAAAGGCAAGGTGTATGAACTTGAAACTCAGATAGCAGAGCTTCAGGTGAAAGAGAAACGGTCGGCCGTACTTCAGAGCATCAGCAGGCAGATGGAGCAGATTGCTTATCAGCAGAAGTCCATTTCAGACGAACAGCGCGAGGAGGCCCTGCGGCAGAAACGTGAAGCCGATGAAGCAAAAGAACTGGCTGAAAGTCAGCGACACGAAGCTGACCTTCAGCGGCAAGAAGCTGATAAACAAAGGCAGGAAGCCGAAGTGCAACGCCAAGAAGCTGAAAGACAGCGACAGGGTGCCGAAGTGCAGCGCCGCCAGGCTGTGAACTCAAAGCGAATTGCCGACACGCTCAGCTATATAGCCCTCGGACGTTCGTTGGCCTCGGTGTCGTCTATGCAGCTGCAGGCAGGCAATAAGGAATTGGCCAACCTGCTGGCGTATGCGTCTTACGTGTTTACAAAACGATACATGAAAGATGAAGATAATCTGTATCACCCTTCTGTTATTCAGGCACTTATGGATGCCAGTCAGAGTAAGCGTGGATGGAGTGTGCACAATGGCTCATTGACGGGTATCGACATAAAGTACGGTAACGACAATTACATTTTGACCGTGAGTAGCTATGGAGAAATATTCCAGCATGACAAGCAGGGAAATCAATTATACACGAAACGCTTGTTCAGCGATAAAAACTACGATTTCCGCAATGTCTATATAGACGAAAGTGAACGTGTCTATGCTTTAAGCCGTAGTGGCCATCTGGTTGTTATTATTGACGGAAAGTCAACCATCTATAAATTGTCAGATGTTGTTAATCCGACAATGTCCGTATCCCTTGACGAGAATACACTTGCTATTCTTGGTGAAAACGGAGCCGCTTTTTTTGACCGAAATGCCCATGTGCAGACGGGCTTCAAAGGCTTCAATTTCAAAGTTGTCTCTATTTGCCGCAATAATAGCGATGCCATGATCTTTGACGACAAGGGCTATGTTCACATAATGCAAGGTAAGAAGGAACTGGTTGACCTGAAACTTCATTCTGGCATTAAAAGTGGCAATGTCACTGCTTTTGCAGCTTCCCGTGATTCGCGGTTGACAGCATACGGAATGAATGATGGCCGAATCTTTCTGGTTGACCGTACAGGAGTAAAAAAAGAACTGGTAGGACACCGCTCTCGCATTTCTCGATTGAAGTTTAATGATGCCCGTCTCTATTCGTCAAGCTACGACGGTACGATGAATCTTTGGATGTGCAATGCAGAAAAAATTGAACCAATGCAGCTATTCCGAACCGACGGATGGATCATGTATTTCACGACGGACAGTTCGCAAAAACGTGTGTGGACAGGCGATCAGAAAGGAAACCTGACGGAAGCTCTGATATCTTTGCCAGAGATGGTGAAAATCATTAAGAGCAAGCTGAAGCGAAATCTCACACATGACGAATGGAATTATTATATAGGTAAGGATGTGCCTTATGAGACATTCTTGACAGAAGGAAAGGAGGTACGGCAATGAAAAGAACATTACGGGCGGTATTGCTTTTTGCCGTATTGCTACTGCCGTGTAGGATAATAGCACAAGGCATTCCGTTTCTGCGCAATTTCACGGTGAAAGAGTATGGCGCTCACAATAGAAACTTCGATATCGTGGTCGATAAAGACGGTATCATCTATGCTGCAAACTTCGAAGGCGTGCTCTACTATGACCAGGCGCAGTGGCGCGTCATTCGTACTCCTGGCTTTATCCGTATCACCTCACTCTATTGCGATGCAAAAGGAACCATTTGGACCGGAGGCTATAACTATCTCGGCAAAGTGGTCGTAAACAAAAGAGGCTCCTTTGAATTAGAGAATATAGCACGGAAAGAATCTGTTCATGGCGAGGTGAGTCGTATCTGGGAAGACGGAGGCAAGCTGATGTTCGCTATTGGCGACAGTATGACTTATGCGCTGAAAGACAACAAAGTTGAGAAAGTATTAAATAGCAATCTGAATCATAGTGCAGAGGATGCTGATGCCAACGTGAAGCAGTCGCTTCAGATTGATGGCGACACGAAAGCTGTTGTGACCGACGGCAACGGTCTAATCATTTCAAATGGTAGCCGCCAGATACACATCACCGAAGAGAATGGTCTTTGTTCTAACAACATTGCCCGCGTAGTATATAATGGTCACGGAATGCTTTGGGGAGCTACCGACAACGGCATCTTCGCCTTGTCAGTACCTTCTGTATTCTCTCATTTCTCAGCCAATGACGGACTTCGTGGCGAAGTGCTCAGCATCAAGAAGTTTGCAGGCCGCACTTATGTGGGAACATTGAGTGGTCTTTTCGTTCAGGACGGCTTGCGCTTCAGCATGGTGGGCAATATCAATCATGCCTGCTGGAATTTGGTTGAATATAAAAACCATCTATTGATTGCCACCAGTAAGGGCATTTTCTACTTAGATGCTAACGAAACACTGACACAGGTCAATTCCAACAGCGTGTTGTCAATACTTCCAGCTGATGATTGCTATTATACAGGTGAGATTGATGGTGTCTATGTGAACGACAGCGAGCATGGCAGGAAAAAGATATGTGACCTTGAGAGCGTTATTCGCATTCTGAAAGACGATGATGAGACCATCTGGCTGCAATCCATTGATGGAGATATTTGGAACAGAAAGGTTGCGCAAATCAATTTCGTAAAAGCTGAAACTGAGAAAAGTGAGAACGAAGCCGCTTCGATGGTCACCAATAGTGATGGAAAAATTTTGATTGTATCGGCACTCGACACAGAGCCATTTTCCTATTCTGAATTTTCATATACCGACAAAGAAGGCGTGATTTGGCTGACAAAGAATTCTGTTGGTCTGTATGCTTGGAAGGACAGCACGCTCACTTATTACAAGCCATTCTTGACTCCTTTGTCTGACGTGAATGTGCGTTCCATGCTTCGTGATGGCAATCAGCTTTGGATTGGTTGTGAAGGCGGACTGTTCTTTGTCGATTGTTCTAAAAAGGATCCATCCATGCTCATGAGCCCCAAGCTTCGTGTGCGCTCAGTGATGTTGCAGAATGACAGCGTGGTCTGGGGTGGTATAGGCAATATGCCAAAAGACCTCAGCTTTTCGAGCGACGAACGTCATGTGCTGTTTTATTATGCGCTTGATAATGTGTCGCTACTGGGCAAGACGTACTATCGGTACAGTTTGGACGGACAGAAGTGGAGCGCATGGGATGAAGACAATGTTACTGAATTCGTCAATCTGATATACGGAAACCATCAGCTTGAAATACAGGCAATGGATGCCTATGGAAGACTTTCGAAAGTGGAGAGCGTGAAGTTCCGCATAGCACCTCCTTTCTATTTGCATCCCATGATGTTGTTGTTCTATCTTGCAGTCATCATCTTGCTTGTCTATCTACTTGTTCAATTTAGACTTAAACGCCTGAAGGCCGATAAGTTACGACTGGAGAAGACAGTACGGGAACGAACGGCTGAGATTATGACTCAAAAGAATGAGATTGAAGAAAAATCGAAGAGTCTTGAGACAGCGCTCGCCGAACTGCATCAGACTCAGGGCGAACTGATTCGACAGGAGAAGATGGCTACAGTGGGTAAACTGACGCAAGGTCTCATTGACCGAATCTTGAATCCGCTGAACTATATCAACAACTTCTCAAAGCTGTCGGAAGGACTCGTGAAGGATATCGAGGCAAATGTTGAAGACGAAAAGGAACACATGGATGAAGAAGTCTATGAGGACACTTTAGACGTTCTCGGCATGCTGCGTGGCAATCTTCAGAAGGTGAGTGAGCATGGAGAAAACACCACTCGCACGCTGAAAGCAATGGAGGAGATGCTGAAAGACCGTTCGGGGGGTATTGTGCCTATGGATCTGACCGCATTGGTTCGGCAAGACGAGGAGATGGTGAAGACCTATTTCGCCAAGCAGATTAGTGAGTATGACATAAAGGTGTCATTCTCGACGCTTCCTGGCGAAATCAGAATCAACGGCAATGCCGACCAGCTCAGTAAGACCTTCATGAGTCTGCTTGGCAACTCTGTCTATGCCATCGTGAAGAAATCGCAGCGCGCCAAATATCAAGGCGAGGTCGATTTCTCCGTCAGAACGACAGCGGACGATGTGCTGATTACTATTCGTGACAACGGAATAGGTATTGAAGATACAATCATCGATAAGATATTCGACCCCTTCTTCACTACGAAAACAACAGGCGAGGCTGCAGGTGTGGGCTTGTATCTGAGCCGTGAGATAGTGCAGAACCATAGAGGCGATATATCTGTGAAATCCGTTAAAGGTGAGTTCACCGAATTCATCATAACCCTTCCACTCTTAAAATCCTGAATTATGGAAAAGGAAATTGCAAAACTCAAAGAGCAACTTCAGAAGCAGGAGAAACTGGCATCTCTTGGCATGCTGAGTGCAGGCATAGCCCATGAGATACAGAATCCGCTGAATTTCGTCATTAACTTCAGTAAGATGTCAGACAAACTGTTGAGCGACCTCACTGAGATCGTGGAGGACAATGAGGACAACCTTCCTGAGGATGACAGGGAGGAGGTGGAGGACATCGTGGCCGACCTGAAAGAGAATATGGCTAAGATCGTGGAACACGGACAGCGGGCTATCAGCATCATACAAGGCATCCTGCTTGTGTCGCGTGGCAAGGAGAACGAGTTTTTGCCTACTAACGTGCCTCAGTTAGTGAAGGAATATGTGTGGCTGTCGTATCATGCCATGCGAGCCAATTATAAGAACTTCAATATCAGTATCCATGAGAAGTATGAGGAGAATCTGCCACAGTTCATGGTGATTCCTCAGGACTTGAGTCGTGCAGTGCTGAACTTGATGAACAACGCCTGCTATGCAGTGTGGATAAAATCACAAAACACTAACAATGGCTACGAACCAGCCATTGACATAGAAGTCTCTTCGGACGGCGATCAGCTTGTCATTCGATTAGGCGACAATGGCGAGGGCATGTCAGACGAAGTGAAGGAGCGCCTGTTTGAGAATTTCTATACCACAAAGCCAGTAGGGCAGGGAACGGGCCTTGGAATGGCTATCATTCGCGACATCGTTGAGACGAAACATCAAGGTACCATCACATTCGACTCAAAACTGGGCGAGGGAACTGTTTTCACGATTAAGATACCAAAGAGACTTAAATGAGCCTACAACGTATATACATATTATTTTTGAGCATCGCTATGATGTTGCCAATATGTGCGCAGGAACATGACACACAGCGCAATATCTATAATGATGCAATGGAGAACTACTCAATCGGAAGACTGGAACAAGCGCAGCAGCTTCTGAGTGAGAACATCAACCGTTTCAACGGCAGTACGAAGGAAAGCGCTTATCGCCTGCTGGCATTATGTGCACTCGGCATGGATAAGAACGAAGAAGCCGAACACTACACCACGCTATTGCTGCGCGAGAATCCATACTATTCGACAACGGTGGACGATCCGGCACGATTCGTAGATATCGTGAAGCACATTAAGAGCGGAATGGAATCGACCATTACGACCGCATCGAATCAGGCAGAGAAGTTGAGCGAAGTGCCTGTGCCCGTGACACTCATCACTGACGAGATGATTCGTGCATGCAGCGGCAGGAACCTGAAAGAGGTGCTCTTGGCTTATGTGCCGGGAATGAACAATGTTGATTCGAACGACGACATCAATATTGCGATGAGAGGCATCTACAACAACAGTCAGGAAAAGATTCTTATCATGCTGAACGGACATCGTCTGAACAGCTATTCCACAAACACGGCGAGTCCCGACTTTAGCCTGAGTCTTGAAAAGGTGAAACAGATAGAGGTGCTGCGTGGTCCGGCATCGTCGCTCTATGGTGGCGTAGCCCTTACGGCTGTAGTCAACATCATCACGAAAGACGGTGCCGATGTTGATGGTTTGAGACTGAAGGTGGGCTATGGTAATTACAATCAGAAACGAGCCGATATCGTGTTCGGTAAGCGCTATTACGACCTGGATGTACTGCTCTGGGGTAGCCTCTATCATGCAAATGGTGAGCGCATCTATGTACCACGCGAAGAGACAGGTCTCAAACTTTATGGCGGTGACATCATCGTGGGCGGTACAGGCAACAAGCCCAACTTTGACATGGGGTTCACGCTGAAATGGAAATCGCTGTCCTTCACCTATGACACGCATTTCTCACAGATTATTTCTCCCTTCACCATCAGCACGACTTTCTTGCCATACGACTGGGATAAATACACGACGTTTAATGGCATCAAGCCCAGTTTTGCCACAAAGTCGCATCATTTGGATTTGACATATCGGGCGAAAGTGGGCAAAAGGCTTCATCTACAAGGCGCAGTGATGTATGACAATAGCGACATGACCCACTATCAAGTGATTTCAGACAGTGCCATATCCATTTCGATTCCCGGCTTGTCGGGAGCACTCGGTTCTGTTTTTAAGGGTTTTGACGGAGTTTTCCGTTATATCAACGGACAAGAAGCTACTATCAGTGCCGAGGCGCGTGGCGATTTCAGTTATGTCAACACTGAGCATCATCAGGGGCTCCTCACTTTTGGCGCTCAGTTCAGCTACTTCAAACTGGATGATGTGCGTTATGCTCTTGGCGTGATGTATAATCTTCCTATAGAGTCGAATGATGTAGTAGCCATTGCTAAGGGAAACGAGAAAAGTATGAATGGGTTCATACAATTAAAACATCAGTGGCGTAATTTCATTCTGAATGCGGGTATTCGCTATGATCACAAAGTGCATTACGATGGCAAGAGTATCAATGTGCTGTCGCCACGTGTAGCAGCCATCTTTCTGCAGAAAAAGTGGAATGCTAAGTTCAGTTATTCGAAATCGTTTGTTGACGCCCCTTACTTGTATCGTAAGATCAACGAGTTTATTCCTGAATATACAGGAGATTCTATCAAGGGCTATAGCTTGGGGGCTGAGACCATGCATTCTTATCAGCTCACCCTTTCAGGAACTGATTGGGTAGAGGGCCTGAACTTAGAGCTTAACGGTTTCTATAACAGGGCTCAGGATCTGATTTATGCAGGCTTGCTTACCTATGCGAATGCGGGTACTTACAAGACGATAGGTGTTGAGTTTACAGGACGGTATCGCCGTAACAGATTGTTCTCGAATCTCACGGTCGCTTGGCAGCATGTGTTGCAGTCTGAGATTTATATGAATGACATCAATGATGCCTTCAACATACCGAAATGGACTTTTAATGCGGTTGTAGGATATGACATCCTAAAGAATCTAAGAGTGCATGGACATGTGTGTGTAGAAACGGAACAGACGAATTACACCTTATTTATGAATACAGCAAAGCCCCAAATCACTTCTTCTAAGGTTCCGGCTCGTGCGATTGTCGATTTGGGAGTGCGCTATGGATTAGGACGCTTAGAGTTTGGAGTGAACTGCCACAACTTGCTCAATCAGAAATATTATCGTGGCTGCTTCGGCGCAGGACTCATTCGTCAGCCGTCGTTCTCTGTATTAGGCTATGTCGCGGTTAAAATCTAAAATTAAGATGCTATGAGTATGAACAGTAAACAACTTATTCTTTTGAATGATATAGAACAGATTTCTCTTCTTGCTGAATTCATCGACACGATTGCCGACGAAGCTGGCATTGATCCCTCGCTGGCCATGAGCCTGAATTTGGCACTCGAAGAGGCTGTAACCAATGTGGTGCTCTACGCTTATCCCGAAGGTGAACAGGGAAAGGTGCAGATTGATGCGTCATGGGATGCCAATCAACTCACCTTTGTGATTTCCGACTCTGGCATAGCCTTCGACCCTACACAGAAAGAAGAAGTCGATGTTACACTGAGCGCTGAGGAGCGTCCGATAGGCGGACTGGGCATTTTCCTTGTCAGGCAACTCATGGACTCTATCACTTATGAGCGTGTTGACGGAAAGAAGAATGTACTCAGCATGACCAAGCATTTGTGAGAACGTCATTCACTCAATGCGTTTGACGTTCTCGCTCGTAGCGATTGACGTTCTCGTTTTTTTATTTTAAGTGTTATTTAGATAAAACCAAAATAAGAAGATTTAGCAAGATTTTGCAATATAGAGTTTGCAATTTCAGGATTTATTGCTAACTTTGCATCTGTTTTAAAACAAGTCTTTGAAGAATGGAAGCCTTCTTTCGCACTCATCGATATTTGGTGGAGCATGTTAATGCACCAGTTCGTCGCACCCTCATGGATGAGATTGACTGGAACGACCGCATGATTGGCATCAAAGGCACACGTGGGGTGGGGAAGACTACATTCTTATTACAGTATGCGCGTGAACATTTCGATGTGCAGGACAAGCAATGTCTCTACGTGAATATGAATAACTTCTATTTTCAAGGTCATGGCATTGCCGATTTTGCAGGTAAGTTTTATCATATCGGGGGACGCGTTCTGCTCATTGATCAAGTCTTCAAGCAGCCTGACTGGAGCAAAGAACTTCGCCGGTGCTACGATCTTTATCCAGGTTTGAAGATCGTGTTTACAGGTTCCAGCGTGATGCGACTGAAGGATGAGAATCCCGAATTGAATGGTATCGTGAAATCCTACAATCTGCGTGGATTCTCTTTCCGCGAATTTCTCAATTTAATGACTGGCAACGAGTTCCGGCCTTACTCTTTGGACGAAATCTTGCAGGACCACGAGCGTATCGTCAAGCAGATTCTGCCCAAAGCATCGCCTCGGCGCTACTTCCAGGACTACATTCATCATGGTTTCTATCCTTTCTTTCAGGAAGACCGCAACTATTCGGAAAACTTGCTGAAAACGATGAACATGATGACCGAAGTGGACATTCTGCTTATCAAACAGATAGAACTGAAGTATCTGACGAAAATCAAGAAGTTGTTCTATCAACTGGCCGAGGATGGTCCCAAGGCACCTAACGTGTCGAAACTGGCTATAGACATTGAGACCAGTCGTGCCACTGTGATGAACTACATCAAATACTTGACCGATGCTCGTCTGCTCAACATGATTTATCCTGTAGGCGAGAATTTTCCCAAAAAACCGTCGAAAGTAATGCTACACAACAGCAACTTGCTCTATGCCATCTATCCCATTCATGTGGAAAAACAGGATGCGATGGAGACGTTCTTCGTTAATTCGCTTTGGAAGGATCACAAGGTCAATCAGCAAGGTCGCGACTCATTCTTCCTCGTTGACGAGAAGCTAAAGTTCCGTATCTGCGATGCTGATACTCGTAATAAAATAAGGTATGCGCCAGACACAATCTATGCGCGCTACAATACTGAAATAGGAAAAGACAACCAGATACCCTTGTGGCTGCTGGGATTCTTATACTAAACAAATCAATTCATTTAATACATTTATTTATCTAAACAAATGGCTAAAGAAAAGAAATTTATCACTTGTGATGGTAACGAGGCTGCGGCTCACGTGAGCTATATGTTCTCGGAGGTAGCTGCTATCTACCCCATCACCCCGAGCTCGCCTATGGCTGAGCACGTTGACGAATGGGCTGCCCGTGGTCGTAAGAACCTGTGGGGGCAGACCGTAAGTGTGCAGGAAATGCAGTCTGAGGCTGGTGCTGCCGGTGCCGTTCACGGTTCGCTGCAGGCTGGTG
>CAMOGW010000009.1 GCA_946614435.1 uncultured Prevotella sp.
ATCATTAGATTACAGGACTGTTCTTTCTTCATTCCATTAGAACAAGGATTAAAACTCAACTGTGCCAGTCTTAGCACCGAATGTGAAGAGTTCTTTCTTCATTCCATTAGAACAAGGATTAGAACAAAGAGTTGAACCGTGCCACGAGCGACAAAGTCGTTCTTTCTTCATTCCATTAGAACAAGGATTAAAACAAAAAAGCAAGAAGGCCAAGGATGGCAACGAAAGTTCTTTCTTCATTCCATTAGAACAAGGATTAAAACATCTGTATTACACCACCGCCAACTCCAAGAGCCCAGTTCTTTCTTCATTCCATTAGAACAAGGATTAAAACATCGTCCCAATATCTACAGAAGTTCGCAATGTTATTGTTCTTTCTTCATTCCATTAGAACAAGGATTAAAACACAATACAGATTACTGCGAATAACCCCAGTTCAGTTCTTTCTTCATTCCATTAGAACAAGGATTAAAACATCTATTTCGATTGTTGTACAGTATGGAAATGTGTTCTTTCTTCATTCCATTAGAACAAGGATTAAAACGTCCAAATAGATTTTTTTCTCTGTTCCATTCTTGAGTTCTTTCTTCATTCCATTAGAACAAGGATTAAAACTTCCCTGTAGATGAGACACACACAGTGTCTGTATGTTCTTTCTTCATTCCATTAGAACAAGGATTAAAACAAAAGTCCAGAAGCTATAAGGAGGACGGAGCCTGTTCTTTCTTCATTCCATTAGAACAAGGATTAAAACGTCAACTGTGCCTCAGTGTGGTTAACTTTCAGCTGTTCTTTCTTCATTCCATTAGAACAAGGATTAAAACGTTGCCTCTCGAATGCCTACAGGTAAAGAGAACGGGTTCTTTCTTCATTCCATTAGAACAAGGATTAAAACGGGATTATCACCAGCATAAGATTCATCACTGCCAAAGTTCTTTCTTCATTCCATTAGAACAAGGATTAAAACCCATCCGTGAAAAACAGCTTGTAGGTATCCTCAGTGTTCTTTCTTCATTCCATTAGAACAAGGATTAAAACGCCTTGATACGGAGCACCACTCGAGAAAGACTAAGTTCTTTCTTCATTCCATTAGAACAAGGATTAAAACAAGTCTTCCTCATGACCGCGTATCTTCTGATAGTAGGTTCTTTCTTCATTCCATTAGAACAAGGATTAAAACTCCCAAGCATGGGTGTAAAGTGCATCAAAGAATGTTCTTTCTTCATTCCATTAGAACAAGGATTAAAACACCTTGTCGAACACATAGAGTTCGCCCTCGCACTTGTTCTTTCTTCATTCCATTAGAACAAGGATTAAAACAGCTTTACGAGAGTAGAATTGATCGCATTGATCAAAGGTTCTTTCTTCATTCCATTAGAACAAGGATTAAAACTTAATAGCCTCATCATAAGCTTTTGCTTTTTCTTCGTTCTTTCTTTATTCCATTAGAACAAGGATTAAAACATTGAGGGAGCCTGTCCCCATCCAATCTTTCCGTAAAGTTCTTTCTTCATTCCATTAGAACAAGGATTAAAACTCTTTGAGTGGAACTCCCGTGTCTTCATTGCATAGTTCTTTCTTCATTCCATTAGAACAAGGATTAAAACATTTCGATGACGGGCTTCTTATGAGCGACGTCGAGTTCTTTCTTCATTCCATTAGAACAAGGATTAAAACTGTCAATCCCCAGAGGCATCCGATGCCGTCACCGATTGGTTCTTTCTTCATTCCATTAGAACAAGGATTAAAACGTATATCCGTTAAATCCGTGGTCTTATACGTTCTTTCTTCATTCTATTAGGACAAGGATTAAAAACACAAAAGGAAGAGCGCCGTACATCTTCGTAGCGGCTTTACAACCTATCTTAAATATAGATGCTATGTCTGTACCGATTTATGTTGCGTTGCAGACGGACAGAATAATTTTTTTTCAATAATTGACATTTTTTTTTGCTATTACATAACAAATCGTTATATTTGCAGAGCAAAACCTAAAACAATGGAAAAGTATATTCGAACGCTAACCATATTTTATGACACCGAGATCAGCTATGGAGAGATACCCCTTTTTCGCGGAGCCGTGCTGAAGAGTCTGGGCGACAAGGCTCATGTGCTCTATCACAACCACACTGGCGACGATACTTTCCGCTATTCCTATCCCCTTGTGCAGTACAAACGACTGAACGGCAAGGCAGCGATTACCTGCGTGGAAGAAGGCATTGACCTTGTAGGACAGCTTCTTTCCCATCTCTACGGCTCGATGTCAATAGGCCGTCGTGAAGCCCTTTGTCAGGTGACTGAGGTAAAGGCATCGAAGACACCTGTCGGAATAGAAAGCGCAACGACTTCCTACCAGCTGCTTCACTGGCTCCCGTTGAATGGCCGTAACTATGCGCGCTATCAGAGCACCGACGAGTTGGTGGAGAAAGTCAAAATCTTAGAGCATGTCCTCACTGGCAACATTCTCTCTTTTCTGAAAGGTATCGGCATCCACTTGGAAGAGCCTCTTCAGGTCAGTATCACCGAGATTACGAAGCAGCAAGTGGTGAGCTACAAGCAGGTGAAGCTCATGTCGTTCGACGTGAGGTTCAAGGCCAATCTCTCACTGCCGCCATTCATCGGTATCGGGAAGAATGTGAGTATCGGAAATGGAATTATAAGAAAAAATCAATAACAAAAAATCTATTTTTATGAGTAAGTATCTTTATGCTGCTGCCGTACAGGGCATTCAGGACTTCATCTTCAAAACCAACGAGCTGAAGCACATTGTGGGTGCCAGTGAGTTAGTGGAGCAGATTTGCACCACGGCCTTCGACAAGTTTGAAGTGGATGAAGCAAATGGAACGTCTGTGATACGTGCAGCAGGAAACATCAAGTTTGTCTATAATAATCTGGAAGATTGCAAAAGAGCCTTTCGCAATTTCCCGAAAACAATTATGCAGTTGGCACCAGGCATCACAGTGAGTCAGGCTGTGGCTGCATTTGATGATGATGCCCAGTTCGGTGCTGCCATCGATGAAGTGGAACGTCTCTTAAAGATTCAGCGCAACAAGGCTCCTAAAAGCGTATTGGCTGGTCTGATGGGCATCAAACGAACCAACAACACGGGGCTGCCTGCTACGCGTATTGATGCCAAAGGGACCTTCTTGGACGATTCAACCATTCAGAAAGAGGCGTTTAATGAGACAAGGGTCCTGTGCAAAAAGAGTTTCACACATCCGAATCTTTTGCATGGAAACGTGGCCTACGACATCAAGGAGATAACAGGTAAGAATGACTGGATTGCCATTGTTCATGCCGATGGTAACGGTCTGGGGAAAGTCGTACAGAAGGTTGGCAAGAAGATGACGGTGTTTAGTCAATTCTCCAAGAAACTGGATGAAGCAACCAAAAATGCAGCTCATGCAGCCTACGACAATTTGAAGTTTGCAGGCAAGATTGATGAAAACGGCATTATTCCCATTCGCCCTGTGGTGCTGAGCGGTGACGATATGACGGTCATCATTCGGGGCGACCTTGCCATAGCGTATGTGAAGATTTTCATTGAGGCTTTCGAGAGAGAGACCAGAAAATTGCTGGGCAGTATTATAACAGACAACAAAGTGTTTGCTGACGGCAAGGACTTTCTGACCGCTTGTGCTGGAATAGCCTTCATCAAATCTTCCTATCCGTTCTATTACGGCTATCAGTTGGCCGAGGAACTTTGTGGACAGGCAAAGAAAGACACTAAGGCCATAGCCAAGGAGCGCGGAAACGAAGACAACCTTCCTGATTCCTGTCTGATGTTTCATAAAGTTCAGGATAGTTTTGTAACCAATTATGAAGCTATAGTAAGCAGAGAACTGACCGCTGATGATGGCAACTCTAATAGAGTACCGCTATTCAAGTCTGGCCCCTACTATCTGAGTTCGCCTCAAGCAGGCAAGTACACGGTCAACGAGTTGGAAGATCTCAGCAAGCGACTTGACGGGGAAAACGGAAACGGTGTAAAGTCGGGTATCAGGAACTGGATAACCTTGCGCCTTGAAGGCAAAAATGTAGCCGAACAACGCAAAAAGCGAATGATACAGCTTTTCACGGCAGCAGACGCAAAGACCATTGACATTCTTACCAACGAGATGTATGGCAACTGTATAGCATACGACGTGTTGGCTTATCACACCATTATGAACCAAGAAACAAACAATGATTGACTATGGATATAAAATATAAAATGGAATTTTTCTCCAATTGGCATTGTGGCTCTGGGCTGGCTGCAGGTGCCGATGTGGATGCTTTGGTTGTGAAAGATGCCAATGGGCTTCCCTTCGTTCCGGGGCGAACCTTAAAAGGCCTGCTCAGAGAGGCGGCATACGAACTTTGCAGCGACCGCAGTCTGTTGAACAGAATATTCGGAATCTCGGGCGATGAGCAGCCAGCCAACGATGGCGACTGCCGCATAGGCGAAAGCTTTTTTGGCAATGCCACACTTGCTGAGGGAAAGGCCATCGTCGGGTCTGGTCTCACACCTCATCTTTTCCAGACGTTTGCCTCGACTCGTATAGACGAGAAAAGCGGCATTGCCAAGGACAACACGCTCCGCAGAATAGAGACCGTTGTGCCTTGCACTTTAGAGGGTGATATAAAAAATGTTCCTGACGAGGGAATGGAAGTGCTGAGACAGGCTATGCAGATGGTCAAGCGAATGGGCACTGGCAGGAACCGCGGATACGGCAGGTGCAGCATAACAATTAACGAATAAGGAGGTTAAAAGATGGAGAAAATGAAATTCAAATGCACATTGCTATCCGACGTTATCATCAGTCATAGTTCCAGCACAGAAGGCAATCAGTTCAGCCTCGACTTTATCCCAGGAAATAATTTCTTGGGTATAGTGGCTTCTTCTATATATAAGAAGGTGAATGCACTCGATGTGTTTCATTCTGGAAAAGTAAGGTTTGGCGATGCCAATCCATCTATAGAAGGTAGATGTCGAGGACTGCGAGTTCCCAATGTGATGTTCTATCCGAAGCTGAAGAAAGCCAGTGAGGAGTGCTATATACATTATCTTATCCCGAATCCTGATGCTGATGAGATAAAAGGCTTGCAACTGAAACAGTGTCGTGAAGGCTTTTATGCTTTTGCCGAAAGCAAAGGCACTCCCATTGATTTTGATAAGAACTTTGCCATCAAGTCGGCTTACGATTCACGGAAACGACGTAGTGAAGATGGGAAAATGTTCGGCTATCAGTCGCTGCCAGAAGGACTTGTTCTGTATTTTGAAATAGAGTCTGATTTAGACGAGGCAACCAACAAGCAGATAGCTGAAGCTCTCTGTGGCACAAGAAACGTCGGTCATTCGCGTACTGCCCAGTATGGCTTGGTCAAGATAGAGAAAGCTGATTACCAAGAGATTTCCTCGACAGCTAAGACGTTTGTAAAAGACGGGAAACGGTATGCTGCCGTATATGCCGACGGACGGCTGATTTTCTTGGATGAAAATGGAGAACCCACATTCAGGCCCAAAGCCAGCGACTTGGGGTTTTGGGGAAAAGACGACAAGATAGACTGGTCGAAGAGCCAGATTCGCACTTTCCAGTATTCACCGTGGAATGGGAAACGCCATACCTACGATACCGATCGCTGCGGCATAGAGAAGGGCAGTGTGCTCGTCGTGGAGTGTGCTTCGAGTCCGTCAGTGAGCACATACGTTGGCAACTATCAGAACGAAGGCTTTGGCAAAGTCATCTATAATCCGGCATTCCTTGACGGAAAGCCCGATGGAAAGGCAATCGTTTTGCTGGATGACCCCGTGGACAATGAAACACCTCAAAACGTTGATGCATCTTCAGACTCTCTGCTCTTCCGGTTCTTGAAGAAGCAGCAAACAAAGGCAGACGATAAGCAAAGTCTTTATCAAGACGTCAACGACTTCGTCAGCCTCTATGGGAATCGTTTCACAGGCGAACAGTTCGCTTCTCAGTGGGGCTCCATCCGCAACATTGCAATGATTGCGACAGAAGAAGGAAATATTCCGATTATGATTCGTGCTTTCCTTGACCACGGTGTGGCAAAAGCTAAATGGGAAGAGCACGGACGCAAGGAAGCCTTGGAACAGTTTATGACAAACACATACAATATCCGTGAGCGGATAATGAACTTAGCATCGGAAATGGCAAAGAAATGCAGAAAGGAGGAGAAACAGCAATGACCCAATTTAACAATCAATATCGCTATTTGGCTCAGATTACTTTAGAGGCAGTCACCCCACTCCAGATAGGAAGTGGAGAAAAAGGTATAAAAAGCGACTCGCTGGTAGTTCGCGATGTCAACGACCTGCCGTTTATTCCCGGTACAACCCTTGCAGGCCTTATAGGCCACGCCCTCGGAAAGGATAAAGAAAGCATAATGGGCAGCCAGCAGGAAGGTTCGCGACTGATAGTGACCGAGGCCAAGTTGCTTGACAAATATGGAAAGGTGATAGATGGACTAACAGACCTGTCGCAGCTCGACGAAGAGGACAAGGCATTCATACGTAACTATGAGCGTCTGCCCATTCGCCAACACGTAAGAATCAACCATAAAGGCACGGCTGCCGACACAGGAAAATTCGACGAGGAGGTCGTGCTGAAAGGCTCACGTTTCTGCTTTGAGATGGAACTGATGGCATCGCAGGACGAAAGTCAGGCGTTCGAGGGGCTGCTTGCTATCCTTCAGTCTCCTGTGTTCCGCATCGGCTCAGGCAGCCGTTCGGGCTTTGGTAAAATGAAAGTGGTGAACTATCGGTATCGAAACTTGAATTTGGCCGAGAAGAGCGAGTTGGAGCTGTATCTTGCAAAATCATCGCTGTTAGGCGCACCTTGGAATGGTTGGCAGAATGCCGATGAAAAGCTGAAAGAAGAGTCTTTCTGTGAGGGATGGACATCCTACAGGCTCCTGCATCTCACCCCCGAAGACTTCATTCTCTTCGGTTCCGGCTTCGGCGACTCTGAAGGTCATGCCGATATGACTTATGTGCGAGAGCCTTACATCACTTGGAACGCTGATGGTACGATGGCTACCGTGGCAAGTATTGAACGTACCGTCCTTATTCCAGGCTCTTCGGTCAAAGGGGCCCTCTCTCATCGCACAGCGTTCTATTACAACAAGCTGACGGGAGCCGTTATCAAAGCTGATGGCACACTGCTCAACGGCAAGACGATAGAAGAAGTGACAGGCACCAGCAATGCAGCAGTGAAAGCCATCTTCGGCTCTGAGGGTGAGAAAAACAGGGACACCAACAAACTGGAAAACAAGCAGCGTGGCAACATCCTTATCTCTGATGTGATTGAGGTCAGAGAGCAAGCCCAGCCTAAGATACTCAACCACGTTTCAATCGACCGATTTACGGGAGGAGCCATCGATGGTGCCCTGTTCAATGAGCAGACACTTTATGCCAAAGGCGAGACATTCAATATAGACATCATGATAGCCGACGAGGCCCTTGCAGACAAGGATATTCGGGCTGCCTTTGAATCTGCCCTCAAAGACATTGCAAACGGCATGCTTCCTCTTGGTGGCGGCGTCAACAGGGGAAATGGTGTCTTCAATGGTAAAGCAACAATATTTAATAAGGAGAAAGAGCAATGGGAAGAATTAGCATAAACGAAATCAAGTCGCTACAATTCGAGGGATACCTCTGGATGAGTGACCAGGAAGAGCCATTAGTCTGTGAAAACGAGACTGTCACGCTGCCTAAGGAGGGTGACAACCCCTTTGTGGTAGAAGGTATGCTGTATAACAAGGCTCAAGGCTTGTCGTACAGTATAAAATATGTGGATGGCAAATACTTCATACAGGAATATGTTGTAAGCGAAGCCGACAAAAAAAATCCTGACAATGAGACGAAAGTCTATGAGTCGAACCGTATGGGAGGCCGTCAGCTTCAGTTCCTTCGCTATTGGGAAGAAGTCTTTGACGAGGATAACTACAAAGACGGCAATAACCCTAAGGGACTGCCTGTACTGACGCAGACAAAAAATGTGTTTATAGGATTTAAAGTAAAGGAGGGCGCATTATGATTAGAGCACCATTTAATTTCGTGCCAGTGAACGACCAACCGTATCTGCCAGGTGTCTGGGCAACTCAGATCTCACATGATATCCCTTTCGAAGATGGGATAAGTGGCTCATTAGCACTTACAATTCAAGCAAGGACTCCTGTTTTCATCAGCGACACCGTGCATGATGACAATACTATTGTGCATGAATTTTGCAACATTGTCGACTCAAATGGAGAAAAGCACTACTTCATACCAGGAACATCTATCAAGGGAATGATAAGAAATGTGATGGAGATTCTGTCCTTTGGGAAAATGTCGCAAGTTCAGAATCAAAGCTTTGGTATTCGTGACTTGAGTAATGGCACGGACGGTTTGTTCTATCGCGCAAAAGTCAAGGTTGATAACGTTCATTGTGGATGGCTCAGAATGACTGATAGCGGCTACAGTGTGGATGATTGTGGCTTGCCTTGGCGTATTTCGGCAGAAGAAATCGATAGGAAATTTCACATCGGCTTGCTAAGATTCATTCAGGATGGGAAGAATTTCAAATCTGATGCTAACAAAACTGCTTTGAAGAAATATCAGATGTTTCGTGATGCTCATTTGGATGAAGAGCAGTTAACAGACTATTTCGTAACAGATAGTGGCAATGGAATATCTGCTGGTGGGCGTAAATTCGTATGCTTTGGTCAAGGTGGAAATATTGGAACAATCGTCTTCACAGGGCAACCTGGCGTGCGTAAGCAAAAGTATGACGAAAAGAAGAAAAAGATGATTTGGTCAGGGAAGTTCTTCGAATTTGTCTTTCCTGAAGAAGTCGAGAACGAGAACGTACCTGTTCCGGAAAATGTATTTAAATCCTTTGAGTCGATTCATCAGAATTCTTCTGACTATGTTAATTTCCGCAAGAAGCAACTTCGTAAAGGAGAAGCAATTCCAGTTTTCTTTATATATGATGAGAATGGTAATATAGACACGATGGGCATCTCATATATGTTCAAATTTCCTGCTTTCAATTCGGTATATAATGGCATACCTCTTCCGCTTCTTAGTCAAGAAAAGCACGATTTGTGTGAATGTATCTTTGGCTACACCGGTAAGGCCGAATCGCTGAAAGGACGTGTTTCGTTTACGGCAGCCAAACTGCAAGGTAATGCCACTTTGTGTAATACCGTCAGGTTGGCACTGGCTAAACCGCATCCTTCTTATTATCCATTGTATCTTGGTCAAGGACAAACTTGGAATTCAGAAAACGTAAGAATTGCAGGAAGAAAGCGCTATCCTGTAAGAAATGCTGATTATCTTTTGAGGAGTGAAGGTACTGACAATATGAGCAGAACCATCCAACCTTTAGATAAAGGAACAGTTTTTAAAGGTGTTATTCACTTCCACAACCTGCGACCTATCGAATTAGGCGCTCTCGTTTCCGCTATTGATTTTTGCCAGCATGAAGAGTGTTATCACAGCATCGGACAGGGCAAACCTTTAGGTTATGGCAAAGTGAAACTGAGTGTAACAGAATATGATTTGCAATTCAATTCAGAAAGCAAGAGATGCAATTTGGATAATGCACGAGAGGCATTCACCAGTGAAATGTCAAGGAAATTCAATGGTTGGTCCAACTCTCCGCAACTATCAGAACTTTTTGCTATGGCAAGAGGCATTCCTAATGACAGAGTATCAGAATTCCAATATATGAAAATGTCGATTACGGGTGAAGACAACGAGTTCAAGCAAGGGTTGAGTGACTATGCTAAGGGAAAACAACTGGGTTCCTTTACTCAAATTTTGTTAGGAACCGTACAAACCATTAGGCAACAATCCAATGTGTCTGTCAATGCTAAGCGCGAAGACATTGAACTAAGACTGGCCAGCGAGCAAAAAGAAAGGGAACTTGCACTGGCAAAACAGCAAGAAAGAAAGGAACAGGAGCTTGCTAAGGAAAGAGCAGAAGAACTATTGATGGAACGGAAAAAGAAGACAGAAGAGATTGCCAATCAGGCACGTGAGGCTATGATTAACAAGAACTACAAAGAGGCAATAGATCTTTTTAAGAAAGCTGCTTCATACGGAATTGACACCTTTCAAGCAATAATAGACGAATGTCAGGCGAAGATTGACGAAATGATAACGTTGCAATCTGGCATCCAGTCTTATCTGGAAACGATAAAACTGGCCTCCATCCCTGCATTTGCCAATAATATGAAGAAGCGGAATAATATCGCTCCAATTATTCCTGAAGATGCTCCTTTCATTATCAGGAAAATAACAAGCGACTGGAATATGCTGAAATCGAACGAAAGGAATAATTGGCTTGACAGAAAGAAGTGGAGTCCAATAGAGAAAGAGTTAGGTGCTGACATTACAAATACAATCTTTGAAGGTGTAAAAGCTTTTCTAACAAAATAAACAAATATGCCCCGCAAAGTATTTATCTCTTTTTTAGGAACCAACAACTATGTGCAGTGCAGATACGACATCAATGGTGTCGTGTCTGCACCGGTGCGCTTTGTGCAGGAAGCCCTGATAGAGCACCTGTGCAAAGACTGGACTGCAAAAGACAGAATCCTGATATTCTGCACCTCCAAGGAAACGACGGGTGAGAACGGGTCGAAGGAAATCAACTGGCTCGACAACGGACAATCGAAAGTGTCTGACGATTCGGAAAAGATAGGGCTGGAACATAGGTTGCGTGACTTACAGCAGCGAACGGGCTTGGCTACACCCATTGAGCAGATTGACATTGAGGCGGGCTTCTCTGAAGCTGAAATATGGAGCATCTTCGATGTCGTTTATAATAAGCTGCAACCCGATGACCAGATTTTCTTCGACGTGACCCATGCCTTCCGCTCCATCCCGCTCTTCTCTATCGTGCTCTTCAACTACTCCAGATTTATGAAGGACACACGCCTCATCACAATCATGTATGGTGCCTTTGAGAAGTTGGGGCCTGCATACAAGGTGAAGGAACTGCCTGTCGAAGAGAGGCTGGCACCTGTCATCGACCTCACCAATATCGCCCGTTTGCAGGAGTACAACCAGATTGCCAGCAGTCTGAAAGACTTCGGAAAGGTGAAACAACTGAAGGAGGCTATCACTACAGAACTGGAAACCAGTACAGATCAGGCCATCCGTGACTTGGGAAAGTCTATCGCCGAACTGGATGAATATATCGCCACCATCGACCTGAAAGAGATCAAGGCAGGCAAATTCATCTCAAAGTTCAGAAACAACTACAAGAACGTCAGGAAGAAGAAAAAACTGGTGAAGCCCATCAGTAATATTCTTGACGAGCTATATAAAGAGACTGAGGACTTTGTGGAAACGAATAGCTTCCGCAACATCGAAGTGGCCATCAACTGGACCATTAAGCACGATATGTTGATGCAGGCCTATCCTTTGGCCGAAGAGTATGTCATTCTTCGCGTATCCAGCATGTTCAGTGAACAGAGACCACGTCAGCTGACACCTAAGAAGTTTGGTGAGTTCATATCAAGTATCCTCGGTATTCCAGAACCAGACTTTCAGCAGAAGAACTGGAAGTATGATCTGGCTGTTTTCCCGGACTTGGCAGATGAATTGTCGGAAGACTTCCTGATAAGAGAGCTTCGCCCCTTGTACGACCGCGTCAGACAGTCGCGCAACTCGTTGGCTCACGGTAATGGGGCCATCAAATATGGCGAGCTGAAGCAAGGCATCCCCGACATTATTGAGTGCATCAAGTATCTGAATGCCGAGTATGAGCTTTATGCTTCCACCAGGTACATCATGGAGAATTGCTATGGAGCAGAGTGATATTTCGAAGATTAAGCTGACCACCAGCCAGGAGAATGTGTTGAAGCAGATTCTTCTCTTTGTTAATGAGTCCAATGACAGAATATTCATTCTGAAAGGCTATGCCGGTACGGGCAAGACCACGCTGATGCGCTATCTCATCAAGTCGCTGGCTGATAAAGGTAAGCATTATCGTCTGCTGGCCTCTACCGGTCGTGCGGCCAAGGTGCTTGCCAACCTGTCGGAAGCCAATGGGCAGACATCCACCATCCATTCGATGGTCTATTCCTTCAACGGCCTCAACAAAGAGTTCGGAGAGAAAGAGGAACCTAAGGTCGATAAGGACGGCCAGCTGTTTCTGGTGTTCGAGCCTTCCAAGCTGGATGAGAAAGCCAGTCCCGAAACCGTCTATATCATCGACGAGGCATCGATGGTGTCCGACGTAGCCACGAAAGATGTGACTCAGGCCAAGTTTGGCGATGGTCGCCTTTTGAAGGAACTGTTGGAGTACGACCCCCGTCCAGGCAGCAAGTTTGTGTTCGTAGGCGATCCCTGTCAGCTGCCTCCTATTGAGCAATACTACTCGCCCGCGCTGATGAAAGACTATTTCAGCAGAGAGTTTTCAATGAACGCCCAGGAAGCCCAGCTTACCGAGATTATGCGTCAGAAGGGCGTCTGTGGCATTGTTGATGCTTCCAAGCAGATTCGCCGTCTCTATAACGCGGCCCCCGAAAGCAGCCAGATGTATGGCTCGCAGAAACTCTGGGGATTCCTGCCCTTCCGTCGGTACAAGGACATCCTGCTTCACCCCAACCTGGAGTCGATGCTCAACGACTATGTGGCAAAGGTGCAGGCGTCGGGGTTGAACAGTGCCGTCTGCATCTGCCGAAGCAACAAGGCTTGCAGTCAGTTGTCGGCTATGATTCGCCAGAAGCTGGGCTACACCGACAGCCGCATTCAGAAGGGCGACCTACTGATGGTCATTCAGAACAATATGCCCACAGGACTGATGAACGGCGATATGGTCACCGTAGAGGAAATTGCCCCGCAGACGGTGACGAGGGCTCGGCTCACCTTCCGTCAGGTGAAGGTGAAGGAGCTGTTTACAGGTCATACCTATACAACCCTGCTGATAGAGGAAATTGCCTATCAGGGACGCCTGAATCTTGACAACAGTCAACAGCAAGCCCTCTTTGTTGACTTCATCCTTCGAATGCAGGAGAAGGGCGTCACCCAGAAGCAGAACAAGGCTTTCTATGATGCCATGTTCCGAGATCCCTACCTCAATGCACTACGTTGCGTGTTTGGATATGCCATCACCTGCCACAAGTCGCAGGGCGGTGAATGGGAAGATGTCTATGTACACGTGCCACGCAACATCACGCTCAACCCCACGAAGGAGACTTACCAGTGGGTATATACCTCGATGACCCGTGCAAGGAATACGCTGCACATGATCGACGATTTCTATATAAAATAAAAACGGTACTATGTTTATCAACTTGACTAATCATCCGTCCTCAGGATGGAGCGAGGAGCAACGTAAGGCTGCCGAGAGCTATGGCGAGATTCAGGACATTCCCTTCCCACTCGTCGATGAGAATGCTTCTGAAGCAGAACTTCTGCGTCTGGCAGACAAATACTTTGCGCAGATTCTAAGTTTGGGAAACCCTGAGGACCTGACCGTCCATATTATGGGCGAGCATACTTTCTGCTACGCCCTCATCTCAAAACTGCAGCAGGAGGGCATTCGCTGTGTGGCATCTTGTACCGAGCACGATACCTTTATCAACGAGAAAGGCCAGAAAGTGTCCACTTTCCATTTTGCACGGTTCCGTGAATATGTCCCCCCGAAGGCATCGCGCAGGTGGATAAGATTCAAGGAACGTGCCGCCTCGCTGTTGGCCTATCCCTTCAGGCGTAAAGGCTTTTATTGCTGGATGGCGTTACTGGCCATCTGGCTATGCGAGACCAGCATTGTGGTTTTCTTGCAGACAAACTGTTCTGCGGCTGTGATGATGGGAGGCATTATGGCCAGTCTGATGATTATTCTCTATCCTATATCAAGAGTTGCAGGACTGAGATTCAGCATACGCAGTACTATCGTGAGCAAGCTGCTGGCCAATACTATCGCGCCCACTACCTTAGGCACGCTCTATTTGCTTACCTTTGTCATACACATTGGCTGGGCTACCAATGCGGTTCTTGGACTCTATACCGAACATGATGCGAAGCTCTTCGGCATTTTGGTTTCATCGGGTGTCTGCCTCATTGGACTGCTGGCTGTCATCTTCTATTTCCCAGATGGCCGTCAAGTAAAGGACGACCATCCTGAACAGGTGTTCATATCTGGCATTTCAGCTATTAACATCAAGCAAGATAATTGGCCAAAGGATTACAACGGATTGAATCTTATTCCCCTCGTCCGCATTTTCCAGCTGTTGCGAGACGATGCCACAAAATCCCGATTGGTCATTCTCCATACCGATGCATTCAAGGACAACGATTCCTACTATGCCACGCTGAAGCACATCATGGGGTTGGTAGAGCCTTCGGCCATTCCTGCCATTGAGAATCGCAAAACCACAGAGGAGAAACTGAAGGTCTTGATTCGGGAAATTGCAAAACGGGAGTTTATGGGGGATGACCATAAGATAAGGTTGATTGAGGAAATGGAGATAGAGTTTACCAGGTCTTGCAGTTATTTTGAGAACTTTGAAATAGCATATAGCATTCTTGAAAGTAGGGTTAGGGAACTGGACGATGAACAGCACCAGCTTTACTTCAACCTGACCCCAGGTACTGGCATTATCGGGTCGCTCATCACATTGATGGCTATCGACGGTGATCGCGAACTTTACTATTATAGTCAGAAGCCTATGCCTGCCGAGCTCAAGACAGAGGAAGAGAAAAGGGCATTCAGAAGTGAGCTGCTTCTGCCTGTAGAAAAGAGCAAAGTACCCCTTCAGGCTCTTCTCTCTCAGGCATTGGAGACCATGCAGTACAACAACAAGTAGCCCGTGCTACACATCTGTCAACTGTTGCCATATTTTCTTCGTTGGCAGCGTTCTTTGACTTATTGATACCCAAGGACAGAGGTAAAACATTTGCGAAATATTTCTACCTGTACGGTTGAAAGAAATACGTATATAAGTTGAAAGAAATTACCATAATATCCATAATTTTTATTCAAAAGAGTTTATGAGGACATAAAAATTATGATAATTATGCAAATTTCTTTCCAATAATTAGCACATTTAATCAGTGGGCTATGCAGCCTGGAGCGCTCAA
The DNA here is from genome assembly GCA_946614435.1 of uncultured Prevotella sp. GTDB lineage: Bacteria > Bacteroidota > Bacteroidia > Bacteroidales > Bacteroidaceae > Prevotella. Next base: position 15,086 of record CAMOGW010000009.1, read on the forward strand.
AACCCCAATATTTGACATTGAAAAATGTGGGCATTTGCGAAAAAATGGGCTATGTCCCTATAAGTGGCTGAGAACAAGGATATAAGAAGGACAAGGGGAATAAGCAGCTTCTCAAATCATTAGATTACAGGATTGTTCTTTCTTCATTCCATTAGAACAAGGATTAAAATTCCATCTCGTGGAGCATGTCGTGGTCATTGAACTATTCCATTAGAACAAGGATATGCTATAACTATACCCATTTGGATATGAAAAATCGCTTTCACTTCATGCAATGAGGACGAATATTTCAGTAAAAAATATGGCTGTTAAGAAAAAATGTATTATCTTTGTAGCGATTTAACAACCTATAAATATAGATGCTATGTCTGTACTAACCAATAATCAACATATCGGTAAATATGAGGTGAAACGCCTGATAAAGGAAAGTCTCTATTGCGAGACGTATCGCGTGGAGGATGAAAACGAGAATCCCTTCTTCTTGAAAATCTTCGTGCTGAAGAATACACCTGAAAAGATGATTGACGAAGATGGATGGCTGCGCTATATTAATCTCTCAAAGCAGATCGTTCATAAGAATGTCATCACGTTCGTGGAGTGCGGAACTTACGAATGTGAAGAGTATGGCAAATGTCAGTATGTTGTCACTAACTACTTTGATGGAGAGCTATTAGCGGATAAGTTGCAGCGTGAAGGAAGCCTGCCCGTTGATGAGGCTGTGATCATTCTGAAGGATGTGCTTGCAGGGCTGAAGTATATGCATGAGCGCAATATCTTCCACAACGACATCACACCGAGAAACGTCATGCTGTCTGAGAAGACAGGCGGCACTGCAGAACTGATTGACATGAGCCACATCTCCAATGGGGTAGGAGGCTCCCCTCGTTTTGATACGTCTGATCTGGACGAACGGTATCAGGCGAATACCACATTCGTTGGCATTTACAACAGCAGTACTGACTTGTTCTCTGCCGTGGCACTTTTCTATGCGATGATTTCGAATCGCGCGCCTTGGGATGTGTCTATTCCCGACGGAGCCCAAAGAAAAGAGCGTATCAAGGTTGTGAAGGAGACAAGGAAGAGCCAGTTGAATCTGGATGACCTGAAGGTGAGTGATGGTTATAAGAGAATTCTCATGAAGGGGCTTGGTACCAATGGAACCTGTCAATACTCTGATGTGGATGAGTTGTTGATGGACTTGCAGAACCCCGATGAGGTGGAAGAAAGAAAACAGCCAGAGAATCCTGTCTGGCAGCGCCCTGAACAACGCGGCGGTGCTATGGATGACGAGAAGGCTGCTACGGAGGCAAAAGTGGAAGTTCAGAAAGGAAAGGGGCACGGCTTTAAGGATATAGCAGGTATGGATCAGCTGAAACAGATGCTCACGCAAAAAGTCATCTTTATTTTGAAGGACAAGGAGAAAGCTGCGAAATACAGACTGCTGCCGCCAAATGGTATGCTGTTCTACGGTCCTCCTGGATGTGGTAAAAGTTTTTTTGCAGAAAAATTCGCGGAGGAAACGGGCTTTAACTTCATGCTGGTGAAAGCGAGTGACTTGGGCAGTATCTATGTGCATGGTTCGCAGGGAAAAATTGCCGACCTCTTTAAGAAAGCAGAGGAGAGCAAGCCTACAATCATCTGTTTCGACGAGTTCGATGCCTTCGTCCCCAATCGCTCAAATACGGGGGCGGAGCATCAGGCAGGTGAGGTAAATGAGTTCCTCAGTCAGCTGAACAACTGCGCCCAGCGAGGCATCTTTGTCATTGCCACCAGCAATCGGCCCGACATGATAGACCCAGCAGTGCTCAGGACAGGACGCATAGACAAGCTGGTGTATGTGCCTATGCCCGACAAGGAAGCGCGTCGCGAAATGTTCAAACTGCACCTGAGTGGCCGTCCGTGTGAGGGCATCGATGAGGAACGGCTGGCTGAGTTGACCGATGGCTATATTGCCAGCGACATAGCTTATATCGTGAACGATGCTGCAATGGGAGCGGCCTTTAGCGACCAGCCCATCTCACAGAAGTTGTTGGAGGAAACCATCAGCAGCATCCATCCGTCGGTAAGCAAGGATGTGCTCAGTACTTATGAGAACCTCCGCCAAAAGATGGAAGATACCGAGAATAGGAACAGACGACCTAAAATCGGATTTATTCAATAACATTATTATTAATAACTAAAAACCAGAGATTATGAATTTAAAGGAATTGATGAAGCAGTATCTTCAGGAAGAAGGCTTCTGCCCCAAGGAAACAGAATTTGGGCTCGAATTCAAGTGCGAAGGACGTTCTTTCGTGTTTTTCTACGATGGTGACGACGACCAGTATTTTCGTCTGATGATGCCCAATATCTTCGATGTGAACGACGAGAACCGCGAGGCGGTGATGGCTGCACTCAATGAGGCCAATGCTTCTGTCAAGGTGGTGAAGGCTTACACACCGATTCCGGAGTCTGTATGGGTTGGCTTCGAGGTGCTGGTTGACAGCACTCCTGTATTGGGCGACATCGTTCCCCGTGGCCTGAACATGCTTCGAACGGCACAGCAAACTTTCTACGAGGCCCTGAAGAAAGGATGATAATTTGTATGCAAATATTCTATTAGCCCTGTTTCAAGATGAAACAGGGCTTTTTGTCACTTTACATGGATTCCCGACGGCCACGCTGTCAGAAGGAATGTCTTTCGTCACGACAGATCCGGCTCCTATCGTCACATTGTCGCCTATCGTCACGCCAGGCAGAATGGTCACGCTGCCTCCTATCCACACGTTGTCGCCTATCGTTACAGGTTCTGCCCATTCTCTGCGGCTGTTTCGCTCTACGGGGTCGGTGCTGTGGCATGCTGTGTAGATGCTGACATTCGGGCCAATAAAACAGTCGTTGCCAATGGTCACGGGGGCCTCGTCAAGAACCGTGAAGTTGAAGTTGGCGAAGAACCGCTCGCCAACGCTGATCTGTTTTCCGTAGTCGCAATGGAAGGGCTGGTTCACGATGATGGCATCGTCGGCAATATGCCCCAGCAGTGCTTTCAGGATTTCCAGCTTCCTTGTCGTCTCAGACGGGCGCAGACTGTTGTAGTCGTGTATCATCTCTCTTGCAACTGCCAGCTCTTCGAGCAGCTGACTGTCAACGGCTGAATAGATCTCGCCAGCCAACATCTTTTCTTTTTCTGTCATAACTTCTATGCAAGTAGCATCATTCTTTACGTTGTCAATCAAAGTTTCAGCCTCCTCCAGATCCATCGAGGAACACGCCGCCATACGGCAGTCAGAATACGGTATTTCCAGTCGATGATCCGGATGTGCTGTCGGTGATTGATGGCATAGACAATCTCACGCGCCACCTTCTCAGGACGTAGCATCATAGGATAGTGGAAGTCACCACTCAGCAAAGCCGTATCAACAAAGCCGGGACGTATGTCGGTAAAGCGAATGTTCAGTCCCCGACTGTATGCCTGTTGCTCGAGAGCCTGCAGATATACGTTCTGCATGGCTTTCGTAGCTGAATAGGCCGGTGCGGGACCAAGTCCCTTCGTTCCGGCTATCGAAGTGATGGCGGCGATGTGTCCGCTTCGTTGGTTGGCAAAGAACCTGTATGCCTCGCCTATCATCCTTGTGAACCCTACTGCGTTAGTCTGTACGGTAGCCAATTCTATATCCTCCGTCAGTTCCCGGTTCTGCTTGCCGATACCAGAAGCATAGAAGAAGAGATCCATGCCGCCCAGCTCGTCGATAAGCTGCCGGAGTGCTTCCGATGCATTGTCTGCCGTTACGTCTATTCTTTTTACGGCATCTGCTCCGATACTCTGTAACAGTTCTGTCCGTCTCGCAGCCACACCGACCGTCCAGCCCTGTTCTATCAGTATCTTTGCAACCTCAAGTCCTATGCCCGACGAGGCACCTACTACTATTGCTTTCTTTCCCATGTCATTTTATAAGTGAGTGTAACAATGCCTGACATCCTTCCGACACATCACGCCACGTGGCCTCAAAATCGCCCGTGTACCAAGGGTCGGCCACATCTCCCGGCCTATCGGTATAGTCCATGAGCATCACGATTTTCCCGTCTGGGTCGCCACCGCAGATGCGGTTCATGTTGCGGATGTTCCAAGAGTCCATACCTATCAGCAGGTCGAAGCGGTCATAGTCTGAGCGAGTCATCTGCCGGGCTGTCTTGCCCTGACAGCCGATGCCGTGCTCTGCCAGTTTGCGACGTGCAGGAGGATAGACACTATTGCCAATTTCCTCGGTTGACGTTGCTGCAGACTCAATATGGAAGTCGTTCTCCAACCCTGCGCTCTTCACCAGATGTTTCATCACGAACTCTGCCATCGGACTGCGGCAGATGTTTCCGTGGCAAACGAAAAGTATTTTATGTTTCATGTCGTCTAAGTCTGATTTTTTAGAAGAACCGTTTTCCATTCTTGATGACACTCAAGTTGTCAGGCAGTGCTTGGCGGTTCAGAAACAGATAGGTGGTGTTCAGCATCATGTAGTCGCGCGACATATACCAGATACCCTTATATTGCCCGTTCTCTCCCCATGAGTTCTTCACCATATAGTAGGGCTTGCCTTGCTCGTCGATGGCCTTGCCATAGATGAGCATCACATGGTCGTAGGTGAAGCGCCAGTCATCCCACTGCTCTTGCCGCATCTGCTGTGTAGGCTTGATGCTATCGGGCAGCATGGCCAGTCCTGTGCGCGTAAAGTCGCCCGTCACGTCACCGCCCCAAGCCACGTTGTAGCCAGCGTCCAATGCCTTATCGAGCACGTCCATCAGATCAGCGATGTGGATGTTGTAACTGGGCTTCAACCGCCATTTGTAGGGAGACTCGATGACGAAAGAAGCATTGAAGGGATGGTGCGTATAACTGGTCAGACTGACGTAGTCGTCGAGGTTGAGCCCCAGACTTTCGGCAAATGAGCGGGGTGTATATGTCTTTCCCTCATACATGAACGACTCAGGGCATCGGCCCACGAATCGCTCGATGACCGTCAGCACACTGTCCTTCCAGTGAGGCAGCGGCTCCTTGGCACCCTTTCTGACGGCAGCACTCACCGTTCGCTCCAGTAGTGGGAAGAACACCTTGAAGTTGGCCAGCGAGTCGCCTGTCAGCGAGCCAGGTGCGGGCATTGCCGTCTCAGGGCAGATGCCGTATTGACGGATCACGTCCACCACGTCGTCGCACGACCCACCTTCGGATATCTGGCTGTAGCCGTGCATGCGAACATAGTGGGTGGCACAGTCCATATAGTCGCGGTTCACCACGAACATCTCGCACAAGTCGTAAGTCTTGCCCGTCTTGCGCAGGATCTCACTCTCCAGATACCCCAGCGTGGCGTAAGCCCAGCAGGTGCCGCTGCGATACTGGTTTTTCACACTGGTTATCGGATTCTCCTTTATTGTTGTGAATGTTTTCTTAGTCTGCTTGCTACTTGCCTGCTTCTGTAGGTTTTCCTGTGCCGTTGCCGTTACAGTGAGCAGCAACGCGGCAATGAAAGTTAAAGTTTTCATCGTCATATTTATTTTCTTACATTCTTTTTCCTTTAGGATTTCCATCATTCTGGGACGAAAGTTGTATCGGTTGCAAAATTACTTAAATTTAGGCATAAATCATCCTAAAATCAGATACAAAATTGCTTAATAATCACAGAATGTTGTCAGAAATGACTATCTTTGCCGCTCGTAATCGGCGAAGTCGCTATTCCCGCTGACGCGCCTACCCGTAGCCCTTCCACCGTGGGTGTGCCCACCCTTCACGGATATTGGGATGGCACCAAGAAAAGATGCTTAGGGTGGTAGATATTCTCTCTCTATGTGAAGAGGTGGAGTAGGCTATGGTTACCTCTCCACCTCTTTTCGTCTTTGATTTCGTCTAATCCCGTCTAAATTCCCGTCTAAGCTCGTCTAAATCTCACGTAAATCTCGCTTAACGCCACGTAAATTTTCTAATCGAGAAATGCCCTAAATAAAGGGGATTCAGAAGATTCTCGCTTAAAATCTCGCGTAAAAGTCACGTAAATCTCACGTAATTCTCGTCTAAACACGTCTTAATTATCGTCTTATCTCGTCTAAATACTCCCAAATATATCTCCATAACTATCTCGATATTGTTCATATTATGCGTCGTACTTAGCAAAATGGAGACTTCGAAGGAACTGTATATAGTCTTCATCGTCCTCAAAAATATCCTAACGGTTAATACCATGAGGCATTACGTGGTAATTCCAACGGTGCAATTGATTGCCAGGCGGAACGGTTATGCTGCTGCATAGTAAAGACATTTTTCTTATTTGTTCTCGTTTTTCTTTGGGACATGGATGACTCTGTTCTGTTTCATTCGTTGAATGCTTTAGATTAAAGAACCGTCTCCTGATTCATCCTAACTGTGCCTGACTTGTTAGACTTCTTACGTACAAACATGGTGCAAAGTTAGCATGGGACGTCCAAATTTGCAAATTTCACACTCGCAGCTACCTGATTATTAAGATAGTATAATCTTTAGGACATGAGGGTGCGGAAAACAGGAAATATCTTTGTCATACACCTTTAAGTATTTTCATTCGGTTTTACCACATGTCTCGTTTAAGAACCATAAACCACATCACGTATTATCTACTTTTTCTGCTTTTTTCATTTTTATACATTTCTTCAACCCAGTACTTCCGTTTTTTAAGAATTAATAAATGTAATCATTGGCAGACTCAGTTTGCTGATTGTCTGGTCTGTGGTGAGAAATAATAGAGCATCTCCTCGTTGCATAGCTGTAGCTACATGAATGGCATCGTCTGATGATATGCTTGCCCCTCCTACTGAAGCAGGAACATCACAGAAATGAATTGCAGTATCTTTGCTCATATCCTCAACTATAAACCATGATGGCGGCTGATTCACAACCCCAAGCAATCTCTCCTTTGAAACGGATCCTGAAAATATATCGTCCAATTTATTTATCAGTTCAACAAAAGCAAATGTTGATGCGATGATATATCCATTGTCTTCCACATCGGTAATTATCTGATTCACATACCTAAGCATGTCCTTTTTCAAATAATTGCCCTCCTGCAAAGGATTGCGAGGACAAAGTGGATTGTATTGACGTATAATGTCTGATAGCACACATGTATCAACAAAAACATATTCTATGGCCATGATATTTCCCTAAATGATTCTAACATTTCTGTCTTATCCCACCATCCTTCACATTCATAGACACAGGCTTCTGTAGCAAATTCTATAGGATTCCCAACTCTATTGACATATTTTGCAGCAAAATCATCATCATTCATGGCTTCAATTAGTCCATGACTTGACAATGGTATGGCATTAACACACTCTGGAAAATCGTCTATCCGATTTTTCAGCTCTGAAGGCATCATAGTGCCACCCTTCTTCTCTTTCTCAATGATGTCAATAACCAAGGGAATAGGCATAAAAGCGAAGTCCTTATATTCAGCATACATCGAATTGATGATTCCGCTCCGCATTATCGTTTGTAGTTCCTTTCTGTTTACTATAACATCTGCCATTATAATTCGGTCTTAGTTTCGGCTAATGGGGCTTCATCTATTGCTGTAGTTTGCGTTGAGTAATTCTTATTGCTCTCCTTCCACGCTAAATCCACTTTGTTCTTGTCTATTATATTCCAGTTATTCTGAACTGCCTTTTCAATCATCAAATACAGCAGTCGTAAAAACCTGCCAGGAATACGATCAGATTTTTCCATGGCATAACTGATAGCATCTTCTGTGAATGGCCTAATAGATGCATCATCTTTATTAATTCGTGACGCTTTCAAGTATATTTCTGCCAATTCATTGATTAAGGCATCGTTCGACATTGGTTTGAAGAAAATGGAATTATCTGACGATGTTTCACCACCAAGGCTACAAAAACGGTCTAAACCTGATGCGCCCCAGTGAGGCATAAGTAATTCTTGACTATTGGGGTGGATAGTCAGCACTATCTTGAAAAGACCATCAATGGCGTTGGAGCAATTACCATCGATAAAATAGTACCGCAGATTGTCGCAAAATGCACGTCTTTCGTTAAAATTTTGATATTGTATCATCTTCTCTGCCTCATCCAACAATATAATGCAATTTGTAAACAATGCGGCTTTAAGCAATTTTTCTATTTTGTCAAAAAAGAAGGTCAAACCATCCTTCTTCCAGAAGAAATCATTCTTATTATCATCAAGAAGTGCCATAAATGATTGGTAATTCCCTCCAAACAAATGAGAATTATCATCTGCAAGACCGGCCTTAACCAACTCATTTAACACATACTTATTCAAATTCGGTATATCAACCCCATGTTCTTTAAGCCAATCATCATTAGCTATAGTATCCTCATAATTGGAGTCGTTAATACTGTCATCTATCACATCATTCAACAATCCACTCATGGCACGAAGTCGGCAGAAAACAGTGAGGAACAAACCCTCGCTATGCATTGAAGTAAAAATCGAATGAGCCACGTCATTTAGTGTCCGACTCTTTTTATCAGCAGAAGGCGATACATAGACAGCATATAATACGCTGTCGCCGTTTGACATATTGTCGCCCAAATCCGAATTGATTGATTTCTTCATATGGTTCAAGAAAGCAGTCTTTCCTATGCCACGACCTTTATACGCAGCATAGTCCATCAGTAATCCTATCTTGTTGGGGGCATTGACAATATGATCTTTAAAGTCTTTTATCTCCCCTTCTCTTATTTTATCAAGAAAGATACTGCCGTTAACTCGCAAATCAGGACTATATGGTTTAACAGCAGGCTCACTGGGAAATGGGTTTTGGGTGAAGCCTAAGAATTGATACTTATTCTCAACTTCATCTGTCTTCTTTGGTTTACGAAACAGTTTATTATCCATAATTATAAGGGTTTAATTGCTATTAAAGAATACATAATTCCATTTAGATAGACACCTCTTCTGTTTAATTGGACTTTCATGTCTAATCTGATGTCTGTCTCTAATGATATGGAATAATTTATCTCGTGTCTTACCGACATCTCGTATGTTATTTGTAGATATTTCTCAAACAAGAAAGGACTAATCCTCAATAGTCGACAAACTTCATCTCTTATATCTTGTAACGATATATATATTATCGTCTGCTTGTTATAATATATCTGATATACTTCAATAAGCGTGTCGATAAATATTTTCTTTATTGACTCCCATTTTGGTGTATGAACATAAAGGCATCTTCCTTCTAAATCAGTAATAAACCTTTTACACGAGAAGTCATCAGAGGGACATTCATCTTTAAATGAGGATATAGGATACAGAATACGCCCCGGAATGTCTGGATGATAGTCTGTATAGCATATCAGATTGAAGTTTTCCAGTCTTGGACACCAAACCATAAAGGAACGGTGTGTCATGTCACTTCTCTTATTAGGAAACTCCATTTCACCACTATTGGGGTTACATCTGGAAAAGAACTTCTTCACAGCAATGGTTTTCATCGCCAATGAAAGTCTGTTGCGCTGTGAGTAGTTCACTTCATCATTGGGAATCTCTGGGTTATTAATCTTAGGGCTTTGTGAACCCAAGCGAAGAAACTCTTCTGACAAATCTCTTATCCAGCACTGTTCGTCGTATGGAAAAGAACCTGGTATCTTTTTCTGAACAAGTCTGATGGTGCTTAGACTAACCTCCTCAAGTTCTGTTGTCCATGTATTATCAGACCATTTTCTTGATGTTAGAGGTTTCTTTAATGGGAGGGGGATAACTATCTGACCCTGTCCTTTCCTATTTAACTCCCATAATCTATTTATAAACCATGCAGGTGTAACGAAAACGCTTTGCATCTGGTCTAATAGCTTCTCCATTGCTTTCTCTTTGTTACTTGAACAAAGATCCAGATAGTCTAAGCCGTCATCAGTTATCCAATATAAATCATTTTTCGATTCTCTTTTTATAAATCCATAGTGAATCAATTCACGAATCAAGTCTGCATATACAGTTTTACTTATACTATCTACAAGTATAAGTCCTTTTACTCTTTGCGGAATTTCGCTTACAAGCAAAGCTTGGTCAATGAAGCCCTTGCTCTTAGCGATCAAAAGTGCTTCCTTGTACAAGTTGAACTCGGTAAAATGTCCCACACCATACAATTTCGGTGTTGACCATATTTGCTTATAACTACTCATTTAAGATATTTCCAAGTAAGCAGTCACTTCTAGGAGTGAATGACCGATTTAAATATTTTTTTTTGCCTCATTCAACAATTCAATTGCTTGATTAAAATGAGCTATTGTTGTACTTCCAGGGTCGCTGAGGTTAGAAATGGATGACCTCAGCATGCCACAACCCATCTCCTCTCCGTCGCCAAAGGAGGCAAAAATCTTGCTCTCAAAGCCCATATCCTTGGATAGCTGAAGATATTTGTTGGCATCTTCGTTGCTTAATGGTCGTTGGCTGCCAAGGTCGGTTTTGTTAACTGTGCATAAGTCCACCTTGAACACTTCGGGGTCAAGTTTTCCTAATATTTCCTTCAGTTTTTTTGAATCAAGAGAGATATACTTGCCCGATGTGGTCTTATAATCAACCAGAAGTAGGATGCCTACACCTATCTTTTCATGTATTACCTGATAGAGCTTATGGCACATGGCAATCACATCCTGATAGTTGTAGGTCTGATTAATGGGCATTATCTGGTCTCTGTCACCATCGATTGCATTAAGCGAAAAATGAAGTGTCACCCTATTTGAGTAGATGCCATTCTTGCAATCCTGTATAAGAGATGGCAAAAAATCCATAATACCACAAGATGATATGATGTAGCGCGATACAGTCTGGTCAATACGCTTCATGGCAAAATCGGTCAGAAGTATTGCTCTCTTCACTGCGTCGTAACAATAGCCAGGTTCACCCTGCCCCATAAAAGCGAACTCCCTCATATTACTTCGCACTTCTGGATAACTTGGGCAATTACTATCGTACTCAGCCATGAATATAGCTTGCAAAGCAAGATCTTCGGCTGTAAGTGGTACAAATGATTGTGCTCCTGTCTGGCAAAAGATACATTGCTGCCTCATAGTGGACAACATACACCCTAAACTGGATGATATGGTATAAGCAGAAGTTTTTGTGTCTGCTTCTGTGGGCTGGAGTCTGATTCTTTGATTAAAAGCAAGGCTTTCCACAAAAAGATTCTGTCCTTTCTCCCAAACATACTTGATACCATCGCACCCCAAGCCTCCTATCAGCTGGTAGCCCTTCAACATGAATGAGTGAGGGGTCATTTCTACTCTCTTCTCTAGTACAGTGGTAGCTGCGGGGCTTTGAGGCTCCATATCATAGAGTTTGTCCCAGTATTTGCTGTTTGGCTTATCCTTATACCAGCATTTTGAATCGCGGTCCCATTTATAGGTTGTCACATCGGCATCTCCATTGTCATAAATACGTCCGTATTCAAAGCCAACAATAACGTCATCATTACCTTGCTTCATGCAACCCACATTAACCTGCTTGCCGTGTTCGCTAAAATGCGATACCCAGTTGTCGTGCTCATGCCCACATAAATATAGACGAACACCCTTACTATCCAACAGGCGAGTGATTTCTTTCTGCTCACTGTTCTCAAGCAGACTGAGCCCATGATGTCCTACGGCAATAATGGGTTTCTTTTCTGCTGACACACTCAACAAACTATTCACGTATCTACTGCCAAGAATGAGTTGATGTGCTTCGTCATCCATTCCTGCCAACAGGGATGTATTAAGTAGCAGCAGGTAGCAACAGCCCATGTCAATTATACCATGGGGATTGTCGCCTTCAAGATTCAAAGAATTTTTGAAAGGTTCCTTAACAGAATTATAAAAATCAAAGTCATGGGTCAGCAAGGATTGCACTCCTTTGTCTATAGTACCAACATTAACATCATAGTCCTTTCTTGTTCCCAAAATCTGATTGTCTCTTGATTTCGACCTTTCCAAGTCGTGGTTTCCAGGAACAAGAACAACATGGTGATCATCAACGCCTACACGGACAGCAATCTTGCGGATATAGTCTATAGCCTGATTGGCATTGGTCTCATTTTTCTTGGGGGCGAAACGGAAGTCACCGCTAATCACCAACACTTTGCCTTTCATCTGATTTTCCTCAATAAACACAGGCAGTGATTCCCGAACCAAATCATCATTGAACGAGCCTGTATCAGGCTGAAAATGGATGTCGGATAGGTGAAGCCAACTGAATATCTCTGTCTTCATAGCTATGCTTTTTAGTTTAATTTTTCTATAAGGTCCTCTGCCATGCAATCCAAACTACACCATTTTTCTGAGGCATAATTATCGGGCTGTTTCCCGCCTAATAATCCACAGGCTGTCAGTTCCTGCTGCCCGAAAGAAGAGAAAAACTTGGCATCGAAATGGCGGTCTTGTACGGCTTGCATAAGTCTCTTCTTTTCACATTCGGGATAGACTTCAGCAACGGCAACATCCGGCGTTACATTGTATTCGCAGAAACTCAACCTATAGGCTGAAGGATTGAGCATGTCCAGCAATGGTAGCACATTCTCTACAGTATTGGAATAGGTCTGATTACTTCCTTTGGGGCTGAAATTCCAAAAAAGCATAATGCCTACACATGTCTTTTCTTTTGTAACTGACTCTACATTGTCAGCCTCACGGACAATATCCTGCAAAGGATATATCTCATTGATAGGCAATAGATAGCTGCGCTGTTCTGCTGCATGGAGAGATAGATGGAGCGTTACGCGCTCGGTATAATAGTTCTGAATATCAGACTTGAATAATCGAATAGTTTCAGGCACACCACTGGTTGCAACGATGTGCCGGTAAACAGTCTGTCCCAGTTCCTTCATGGCTCGATTGGTCAATTCTATAGCCATACGCACCTGACTATAAGAATAGCCAGGTTCACCCTGTCCCATATAAGCAAACTCTCTTGGCCGTCCGGCCAAGGCTGGATGGTCATCACAATGCATATCGGCAAGCACCATAAAGATGTTTTGCTTTGCAATTTCCTTATAGGTCAGCAACCCCCCAAATGGGAGAACCTTACCAGTCCTACAGAATATACAAGGGCAACCTTGGGAGTGCAGTATACAACCGGCACTGACAGAGGTGGTGTAGGCACAAATCGGCTCGCCACCCAACCTAGTTCGGGTGTTAAAAGCTGCACTTTCTATCAGCTTTCCAAAGCGGGTGCCACCCCAGGCAAATCTGATGCCTTCGGGGGTGTCGTTGCCAAGTAGGTCATATCCTTTAATATTGATCATCTTGTCGTACAGGTATTAATAGCTGGTTCCCCTGTAGGAGGGTTCCTTAACAAACTTCAAATTCTCATTCGAATAGTTGCAGGCCATGCATGTATGCCGGAAAGGGCATTCATTGAATATTGGCTTCAGCCAGAGTGCCTCATCCCCTTTCAAGTCGCAATCAGGGAGCTCTCGTTGACATACAGAGCGTGCCACATGCCACTCTATCAGGTTGATGGTGGAAATACTCAGACCAGTAAACAATGAAATCTGGCGCAACAGCTCAGAGCAAAGCTCACGTACAGCTGCCACTGTGCTTTCTTTGCGTTCAATGCCAGGATTACTGATATATTCAACGGCGTACTTGGTACGGGCATACAACAAGCCTCGCCTGAGATAGAGACGCAACAGATGATAGTCTATCGCGGGCCTGGAATAGCAATCTATGCCATTCAATTCCGGTATGACGTTTAACTTTTGTAAAAGCAAGTTCATCTTCTTTCCTTCAGGGTCGGAAGAGAATGCTGCACATTTCTGTAATGAGTCACGAACTTGTTTCTGTGGCCTCAAAACGTTTTGACCATCAAGGAAAACTTCTCTTATCTCCCTATATTGGTCTGCCCATTTTCCCACAGCGCAAACAATCTCTGCACGTTCCGCGGCTTTGATATTATCTTTTTTATGGTATGTACCCAGCATATCGTCTAACTGCTTGCTGCCTATGACCGCCAAATTATATGGCTTTAGCCATTCGGGGTTTTTCTTGGTATATGCATAAACGGATGCACGAAGGAAGTCCCAATTAATCTGATGGCATATAGCAGAGCAAATAATTTCACACATAATAGCTGCATCGGTGCCAAAGTATGAGAAAAGCGTGCTCTCTTTAGGAATGACTGAGACAACAATCGGATAAACGGTCGTGAAGTCGCAACCCAAGAAAGGGATGTCGTAGACACCAAAGTTCTCCTTCACATTGAGGGAGACTAAACTATATGGCACGATACCCGAAACCTCATTCATTACCTGAGATTCCAACTGGTCTGATTCTTCATCGAAGAGAAATAGTTGTTTCGTACTCATATCACTCTGTATATTGCAACATTCGTTGATTCAAGCATTCGGTCTTCTCTTAGGCACAGAGAGTCAATCTGCTCTGTCTCTGGGTGACAGGGAACAGGTTCGAATCACATCTTCATACGATATCATAGGATGAGCCACCGCAGGACCAGCTGCCATTGTTGTCATGTTGTTCCCCATAATCTCGTTACAATTTAATGGTACAAAGGTACGAAAAGTTTTTCAAACTTACCAAGCTTTGCTTGGAATTTAGTATTTTTTCAGCGACAGTCGTTATTGATGTAACTCTTACCTTGGCATTTCTCTATTCATAAAATCTGGATTTTCTCTAGTCTCAATTATCTGCATAGTCTAATATTTTTGTTTACTTGGAATCACGCCTCTCACACCACCTTTGGGATTAGGCACATCACCCTTGTATCTTGGAATCAGGTGCATGTGACAATGAAATACCGACTGACCTGCGGCCTCGTTGATGTTGATGCCCACGTTGTAACCATCAGGATGGAAACGTTCGTCAACCTTTTGCTTAACGTATTGCAGCACGACGTTCATTGCCTCTCGCTCATGGTTGGTAAGGTCGAAGTAATTAGCAACATGACGTTTCGGAATAATCAAGGCATGCCCAGGTGAGACAGGGTAGCCATCATAAAAAGCGACACAAGTGGCCGTCTCACAAATGATCTCTACACGTCGAGACAATCGGCAGAAAGGACATGTCTCTCCTTCCTTGCGAGGTAATTTGTTGAAGTGCTGATATTGATAGAGTTCATAACTTTTGTTGGCTACAAGACTCTTATAGGGCAGTTTTACATTACACTGATAGGTGTATTGCTTGTGGATAGCATGCAACCTAAAGCCTTCTTCCGTCAGGTCTCTGCGCACAGCGAAGTATGCCGTTCCTTTAGGCGAAAGCAAATTGGTGACGTTCATCATCACTTCAGCTTGTGCATAAGGTTCCAGCACATTCAGCACATAGTTGCATATGATAGTATCAAACTTACCTTCGGGATAGTCAGGGCGATAATAATAATCATAGCCCACGATGTCATAGCCCTGACGCTTCAATTCATTCGTGTCGAAACCAAAACCGCAGCCGAAATCCAGTATTTTTCCCTTTAGCAATTTGTGCTGCAAAAGATAGCGTGTTGGTACGGATAATTCCGTACGCTTGATAGCTGTCAGATACGGATGATTGATTTTCTCTGGTTCCATAGTCTTTAGTATTTCCAAGTCTCAAAGCCCATATTGAGGGCTATTTGATTGATGGGGTTAAACGTTCTTTCGTAGATTTCACGAAACTTCTCCTCACTCATTGCAGCCAAATCTTTTGCTGAGTAGCCAAGAGACACAAAGTCCTCCATTACCTTCGGCTCCCTATCGGCATTGATTAAGACTTGCAAGGAATGATGCTGCAATGCTGCAAGTTTGGGCAGATAATAGTCTAAGTCTGGCAACTTGTCGCTCTTAGATGAATTGATGCTGCCATCCGATGGTATCAAATTCCATAGCAGATCATGACACACAAAACTCCATGGAATAAAGTGGTCAAGGTCATAGTCTTTTGGATGTAGTAACTTATCTGTGTAGATACAATGAATAGGACCTCCTATCGTCATCACCATATCCCAATAGTTATGCTGCTTTGTCAGTGAATTCCTAACTTCAGGGCGTATCAGTTTATTGGGGATAGTTGGCACATTGGGATTCCTTGTTTGCAGAAACAATGTTAGATTCCAATAGGCAAAATCCACTAAAATGTTATAGTGCGTATGCAGATAAGCATCCCAAGCCTGATTCAGAACGATATAGAAATCCGAGCCATCTTTATACAAAGCATAAAGACATCCATTCTCCAATGTCTGGGAACGTCTGACCATCTCCTTGTCATCAGAGGTGTCAATCCACGGACGCAAAAAGCGATAAGGAACATTCAGCGTTAGCGTTGTTAGTAATCGCTTTATCTGCTTGTCTTCCAGTCTGCTTGTTAAGCCTTCAATGATTGTTTGAGAATTAGCATCAATAGGAATCTGAGTAATGTGCTGCAATTCCATCACAATATCAAACAGCGAATCACTCTTGCCAAAAGACAAACGGAAATAGTGAATAGGATACCATGCATTAGCCACCATTCTGATGACAATATCCCACACGCTGATTCTCGGGTTGTCCGATTTCGCATGTATTTGCATAATCGATACAAACCAAAAGAATTTGTACGTCGCTACCGTATTTGAGAAAATTTTCCCAAACCGGTTCGTGGTCAGTATGTCGGATTGCGGTATCTGCATTCTAAATTGATTCGAAAGTCTTCTTATTGATTAAGTCCATTATTTCTACGTCAAGCAGCTTTGCTGTTTTCATCAGCATCTCCAACGGAGGCTGTGATGAATTGGTACACCACTTTGAAACAGTCGTCGGCGCACATCCCAGCTGTCTGGATAGCCAGAGACTGGATTTCTTTTTCTCTACAAGCACCACCTTCAGACGGTTGAGGTCTTTGTTGCCTGCCATATAGTCATTTTAGATTAATGGCACAAAATTACAAAATTCCTCACAGAATAAAGAGAAAAGCCACAAAAAGTTGCAAGAATCGACGATTTTAATGGTTCATTTTATGTATTGAGATTATTTGAATTTGGAAGAATTCATAAGAAAGAATCCCTTGCAAAAGCAGACGCAAGGGATTACCTAATATACTATAAGGTTTAGTTTACAAGAATAAGCTTGTTGTTGGCAATATCATACGTGACAGGGTGGGCGAAGCAGATAACATGCCCATCATATATACATGCGGTGTTAATTCCACGCCGCTGAAACTCGTCAATGAGAGCCTGATCATGATAGGCACGCATACTTGTCCAGCCATGATTACCAATCTGGTGGTTGAAGATGTTTACTAACTCGGTGATTTGCATGTCTGCGAATTGCAGAGCAAACTTGATGTAATAAATGTGCTGTCGCATAACTTTTTGTTTTTGAAGTGAATAATGTTGCTTCCGCATCGTACCTTGACCACCGTGGCTCAATGCTATTGCTCGGTTGGCGAGTCCACTCTTGCGAGTGTCTGCTCTTGATGCTTCGGGTGCAAAGGTACGGAGATTTATTGAAAGAACAAAGCAAAAATGATATTTATCTGCATCAGACGATGAAATACATTCTTAGATGAAGAAAAATAGCAGGGTAGAGGCGCGATATATACGAACCTTATTAAATAAAAAGAGACATTGCCTTTCGGCGATGTCTCCTTTTGGGTGCCCGGACGGACTCGAACCGTCGACATTCAGAACCACAATCTGACGCTCTAACCAACTGAACTACGGGCACCATCGTGCGCCTTCTCATGGAAAGCGAGTGCAAAGGTACACGAATTATTTGAAATGGCCAAACAAATTGGAAGTTTTTTTGAGAAAATAATGATGCGTAGAGCCAAAATGATGACAAATCGCCTCTTTCTGAGTCATTTTTCTGTCGGATCAGGGCTTGTGAACATCTGATTCTCTCCGTTTAGTCTTCCAAAATGATGGGGGCATTAGACTTGCGGTAGCCGCTGGAGGTGAAGATGGCGATGAGCTCGCCGTGTTCGTCGGTTACCTTTACCTCAGCGTAGGGCATGCGCTTGTGGTTGACCAGTTCGACGGCCTCGGCATAGACGGTGCCTTCGGCGATGGAGCGCAGGTAGGTGATGTTCGACGTGGTGGAGAAGGTGAGCTGCAGGTGGCTGTTGACGGCAGCAGCGAAGGCGAGGTCGGCCAGCGTGAAGAGTGCGCCGCCTTGACAGACACCCCCGCCATTGAGATGGTCGGGGGTGATCTTCATGCGTGCACGTGCATATCCTTCTTTAACTTCCAGCAGTTCGGCACCGGCCATGACTGCGAATCGGTCTTTCTTAAAGAAATCTATGAGTGTCATTATCGTTTCGTTTTTGCTGATGGTGGCGTGAAGGGGTTAGTTGTGAACCAGTGTGCCGATGTCCTCGCCTTGCATCACCTTCTTGAGGTTGCCCACGATGTCCATGTTGAAGACGTAGATGGGCAGGTTGTTGTCCTGGCACATGCAGATGGCGGTGAGGTCCATGACCTTTAGTCCGCGCGCGAGTACCTCCTTATAAGTAATAGCGTCAAACTTCGTTGCCGTGGGGTCCTTCTCGGGGTCGGCGGTATAGATGCCATCGACACGCGTACCCTTCAGCATCACGTCGGCCTCAATCTCGATGCCGCGCAGACTGCTGCCCGTATCGGTGGTGAAGTAGGGAGAACCCGTACCTGCCGAGAAGATGCAGACATAGCCTGCCTCCATGGCCTCGATGGCCTTCCACTTGGTGTAGAACTCGCCGATGGGCTCCATGCGGATGGCCGTCAGCACCTTGTTCTTCACGCCGATGGCACCGAGTGCCGACGAGAGTGCGAGCGAGTTGATGACCGTGGCGCACATGCCCATCTGGTCGCCCTTCACGCGGTCGAAGCCTTTCTGGCTGCCGCTCAGTCCTCGGAAGATGTTGCCACCGCCAATCACGATGCCAATCTGTACTCCCATCTCGCTTACTTCTTTGATTTGCTGTGCATAGTCGCTCAGTCGTTCAGGGTCAATTCCGAAGCCCTGTTTGCCCATCAGGCTCTCGCCCGACAGCTTGAGTAGAATTCTCTTGAATCTTGCCATGATATCTTTGTTGAATGATAAATGATTGTCGGAAAATGATGGATGGAAAGCGCTGCTTCGCCAGTTTCAGATGATGAAGGCCACCTCCTTGAAAGCGTATCTTCGCTGTCTTCGGTCGCGGTCGCTGAGCACGAGTGTGCCGTCGTCCTCGACCGTGAGCAGCTCGGCCTCAAACGTCCCGTCTTTGTCGCGATAGGCGTGGAAGCCTCTGCTGCGGTAGAGTCGGCAGTTATATTCGCGATTCAGATGGTCATAGGTCGCAGCGGCGTTCTCCTGTAGCTCCTGACAGTAGTCCTGCAATCGCCGACCGAATGCCTCTACCACTTCGCTGAGCAGCCCGTTCCGATCGGTCTCCTGTCCTGTGATCTGGAAGAGGGAAACGGGGTTGGGCGCATCGCTGAAGAATGCTTCCTGGTTGACGTTCAGCCCCACGCCGATGATGCTTTCGCGCAGCCGGTCGCCCGACAGGCGGTTCTCAATCAGGATGCCGCACAGCTTGCGGTCGTGCCAGTAGATGTCGTTGGGCCACTTGATGCTCAGTCCCTCGTCTATGTGTTTGGCGAGTGCATCGGTGATGGCGAGTGCGGTGATCATGGACACGGCAAACTGTCGCCGGGCCAGGATGGCCGTAGGGTGGGCGAGAATGGAGAAGAGCAGATTTTGCCCTCGCAGACTTTCCCACCGGTTCGTTCCGCAGCCTCTGCCAGCCGTCTGATAGTCGGTTGCCACCACGATGTCGGCCTCTCGTTCGGCCTCGCTCAGGTCGCTCAGCCATCGGTTGGTCGAGTCGGTCTCGGTGATATGTATGATCCGGAAATTCATGTTCGAATGCAAATTTAGTCAAAAATATTGAATTAATTAGAAAAATTTTGTATTTTTGTGCCGTAATTGTGCAAACAATATTTTTTAACCTATGTCAATTTGGATTATTTTCAAGCTTCTGGGCTCACTCGCACTTCTCATGTTTGGTATGAAGTCGATGAGTGAAGCGCTTCAGAAGATGGCGGGTCCGCAACTGCGACACGTCTTGGGAGCCATGACCACCAATCGCTTTACGGGTATGCTCACTGGTATGCTTGTTACAGCCTCGGTGCAGTCTTCAACAGCAACAACGGTGATGACCGTCTCGTTTGTCAACGCCGGACTTCTCACACTGGCACAGGCCATATCGGTCATTATGGGTGCCAACATCGGAACCACGCTCACGGCCTGGATTATGTCGGCTGGTATGTCGTTTGACATCACAAGTGCCGTCTATCCGGCCTTTTTTATGGGCATTATTCTCATCTATCAGAAGAAATACCGCTACATAGGCGACTTCCTCTTCGGCTTGTCGTTCCTGTTGCTGGGTCTTGGCACGCTGCGTGCCACTGGTGCCGAGATGCACTTAGGTGAGAATCAGGCTCTGCTCCATTTCTTCGCTTCGTTCGATCCCACGTCGTTTGTCACCACGCTCATATTCCTCTTGTTGGGCGGTGTGCTCACGTTCTGTGTGCAGTCGTCGGCAGCGGTGATGGCCATCACCATGATTCTCTGTTCGAGTGGTGCCCTGCCCATCTATCAGGGCATTGCGCTGGTGATGGGTGAGAACATAGGCACTACCGTCACGTCGAACCTGGCCGCCATGTCGGCCAACACGCAGGCTCGCCGCGCCGCTCTGGCCCACATGTTCTTCAATGTGTTCGGCGTGATCTGGATTCTCTTCGTGTTCCGTCCCTTCATCGACATGGTGTGCGGATGGGTAGGCTACGATGTCGATATGGTGAAGGAGACCGCAGGCACCGCTGCCTTCCTGGCCAATTCGGCTAAGCTGAGCTTTGTGCTGGCCGCCTTCCACACCACGTTCAACGTCTCGAACACGATGATTCTCATCTGGTTCATTCCGCAGATTGAGAAGTTCGTGTGCTGGGTGATCAAGCCGAAGCGCGTCGATGAGGAAGAGGACTTCCGTCTGCACTTCATTACGGCTGGCTTCATGAAGACCCCTGAGCTCTCAGTGCTCGAGGCTCAGAAGGAGATCTCGTCGTTCTCTGAGCGCATGCAGCGCATGTTCGGCATGGTGCAGGATTTGCTCAATCTCTCGTCGAGCTCGCAGAACAAGGACAAGAACAGCGAGCAGGAGTTCAACAAGCTCTTCACCCGTATCGAGAAATACGAGAGCATTTCCGACAACATGGAGCTTGAGATTGCGCAATATCTGGAGAGTGTCTCCGATGCCCATCTTTCCGACGACACCAAGGCCAAGATTCGTGCCATGCTGCGCGAGGTGAGCGAGCTGGAGTCGATTGGCGACTCGTGCTATAACATGGCACGCACCATCAATCGTAAGTATGCCGCCAAGCAAGACCACTTCATTGAGAAGCAGTACGACCATCTGCACCAGATGATGGGCCTGACCGATCAGGCACTGACGCAGATGAACCAGCTGATGGGTGGCCGTAAGGAAGCTTACAATATCAATCGTACCTTCAACATTGAGAATGAAATCAACAACTACCGCAATCAGTTGAAGGCACAAAACATCATTGATGTCAACAATCACGAGTACACCTATGCCGAGGGTACCATTTACATTGATTTGGTGAATGAGTGCGAGAAGCTGGGCGACTACGTAGTGAATGTGGTTGAGGCCCGTATGGGTACGCGCCAACGTGAGGCCTGATTACCTCACGTCGGCTCCCCACATCATTTTTTCTCTCAAGGTGGTGAAGTAGCGCGTTCCGCTGCGCTTCACCACCTTTACCATATAGGGTGCCCGGGTGAGTCGGAGCGTGGTGCCTTCGGGCAGTTTGCCCGATCGCCCGTCGATGGCCACCAGGAACGTGTGGCTGCGGCTGCTCACGGTGAGTTCAATCTGGGCCGTGTCGGGCAGCACGATGGGGCGCACGTTGAGCGAGTGCGGGGCCACAGCCGTCATGAGCATCACGCCCGTGCGCGGCACGATGATGGGACCTCCGTTCGACAGCGAGTAGGCCGTTGAGCCCGTCGGGGTCGATACAATCAGTCCGTCGGCCTGATAGGTGGTGAGATACTCGCCGTTGATGCTGGCCCGGATAGAGATCATTGAGGCCGAGTCGCGCTTCAGGATCGACACGTCGTTCAGTGCGCACTCATAGCCTTCGATGGGCTCGCCGTTGGTCTCCACATGAATCAGGGCGCGGTCCTCCACCGAGTAGTCGCCGCGATAGAGCGCGTCGATGGTCTCGCCGATGGCATCGGCGCTCACGTCGGCCAGGAAGCCCAGCCGGCCCATGTTCACGCCGATGATGGGCGTCTGTTTCTGGCGCACGCGGCTGGCCGTCTTCAGCAGTGTTCCGTCGCCTCCCATCGAGACGGCAAAGTCGGCTTCGAAGTCGCAGCCGGTGAACGTCTCTGCCTTGTCGAGGTCGATGAGCTCGGCGCAGCGCAGGAAGTCGTAGTATTCCTCGTCGATGAGGATGCGCGCACCGTGCTGCCTGAGACTGCCGAGCAGCTCCTTGATGGCAGCCGACTTGTGCTGCTGATAGACGTTGCCGAAAAGTGCAAAGCTGAGTGGTTGCATAGTGATGTCGGTTCAGCAGTCTTGTTCCTCGAAGTCCAGGTCGGCCTCTACCACGAAGAACACCTCTTCGGGGTCGAACGGGCCGATGCCCTCTTCCTTCGCCTTGTTGCACACGAAGTCAGACACCGCCTCCATGTCGATGTCCACTTCGTCGCTGTCGCTCTCCAGCACGCCGCTCGTGTAGAAATAGGTGCCGATGGCGTCGGTCATGAAGAGCAGGTCGTCGTCGCTGTATTTCTGCTTCAGGTCGGTGGGCAGCTGCTCGCGAATGTATTTCAGCTCGCGGCGGTTCTCCTCCTCGTCCTTGAGAAGCTCTTCGTCGATAGTCATAGGGCTTGTGTGTGATTAGAGCAGAGCCTCGAACTTCTCTTCGAACTTGGCCTTGGCCACGGCTCCCACGAGCCTATCGACTACCTCGCCGTTCTTGAAGAACAGGATGGTGGGAATGTTGCGAATGCCGAACTCGGCAGCCAGCTCGTCGCATTCCTCAACGTCGCACTTGCCCACTACGATCTTGCCGTCGTACTTCTCGGCCAGTTCCGAGATGATGGGAGCCACCATGCGGCAGGGACCGCACCATGTTGCCCAGAAATCAACTACCAGTGGCAGATTGCCATTCTTCAAGCTTGCAAAGTTCTCGTTAGTGATTTTTACTTCCATTGTCGTAAAGTGTTTTGTTTGTGATTAAAAAAGATATGCAATAAGTCTGCAAATATACGAATATCTTTCCGAAAAGCTCGCTTTTTCAGAAAAAATAACTTATTGTCCGCCCAGACGGTCGAAGTATTCTATCACGTCCTCCCACGTCTTGAACGTGTCGCTGCCATATTCCAGTAGCGTGGCCATCGTGTCGCCCTCCTGCCGGGCGCTGACGAGATAGTCGCCGTAGAGCAGGTCGCGCCGGTGCGTATAGACGGCGTGGTGCCAGGCCGGCACGTTGATGTATTCGTCGAGCCACGCGGCGGCTGCAGGATTGTCGCCCACGAAGTACACCTGATAGCACTCAATGAGCCTCCGCACGGCCTTCTGGGCCGACGCTGCCGGCTTCACTTCGCCCTGCTTCGTAGGGCGACTCTCCATGAGCGTTTCCACACCTATATATATTATAGGGCGCTCGCGATGCTCCTGGCGGTCGTCTATCCACCTGATGACGGGCAGCACCGAGTGCATGAACGAGCGGTCGTCCATGCGGTGCTCGCCGTGGAAGCGTATGGCCTGCGTGTAGTGGGCCGCAAACGTGTCGTAGGTGTGAACCAGCGGATCCTCGTCGCCGAAGAGCCCGAACACGCGCCCCTGCTCGCCCTCGTCGTCGGCATGGGCAAAGTTCTGCTCCGTGATGAGCTGATACTCCTTCACCAGCGGCTTATCTACATAGAACTCCTGCACCCCGTCCTGTCTGGGCGAGAAGAACTGCTGCTTGCCCGTGAGCCCGTGGCTGTGCATGGTCTCGGCTATGCCGAAGGCCGGGTTGGTCACTATGCGGTCGTAGCCGTAGAGCATCTCGGCATACATGCCGCCCATCGACGTGCCCAGGATGAGCGACGGCTGTTCGCGCGCGCAGGTGTCCCTCAGCAGGCCGATAGCCTCTTCGGGGTGAATGGGCAGGTCGGGAGCCACCACGCGAGCGTTGGGCAATACCTGGCGCAGCCGGCTCACCGTGCCCGACTGTCCGCTCGAGCCGAAGCCGTGGACATAGAGCACCGTCTTGTCGGCCATCAGCTCTGGAAATTGTTTGATGTACTGGTTCTCCATGTGTGCAAAGATAACGCTTTTTCTGTCAAAATGTGCAAGGAAATGAATGAAAATGCAACATACTGTTAAAACAGATTAAAAATGAGCGTCAGATTGAATAGGAAGGCAGGAAAAAGCTTATCTTTGCTACAACTAAAAATCTACTGCACGTTCCGTCTGATTGCGACTTGACTTTATTTTTTCTATATTTCTAACTAAAACTCATTACAACTATGGCAAACGACAATTTCAGTAAGATTCAGCATTGCCTCGACGACTACATGGAGCAGCGGGGCAAGCAAGTGATTGACGACATGGAGGCCAACTCCGAACTGGCCCGTCAGGGACTGCTCGACGACGACCAGGAGTGGCCGGGCCGTCCGCTTCGCGAGCTGTTGGCTCGCCTGCGCGACAGCGATATGCTGCCCCGCAACGTCAAGCAAGTATTGGGAACCTGGAAAATCAAGCACTCACGTGCGCTACAGGTCCGACAGCAGATATTCCTCTTCTGAGACAAACCTTAATTCCCCTCCGAAACCCAGGAGGGGATTTTTTTTATTTTGGTTAAATAACACTAATTCGACGAAACTTTCTGCGTTTTTGTGAGTCATATCAGTAATTTTGCACCGCACAAAGGCGTGCTCGCACGCTGATGCGGCAATATTGAGATTAACAAAAAACAGAAATGAATATGAAAAAGAACATCCTTTTCTATGCGCTCGCTGCTGCACTCACACTGAGCAGCTGCGCCAGTAAGAAGGCACTCACCGAGTGCCAGAATGAGAATAAGTCGCTCACCACCTCACTACAGAACACACGTGAGGACCTGGCCGCCAAGAACGCCCGTCTGCAGAGCCTGGAAGAGCAGTTGGCCTCACAGAAAGCAGCCCTCGCCGCTCAGACAGCTACGCTCGCTGCGCTGCAGAGCTCGCTCGACAAGAGCCTGACCAATGCCTCGCAGAACAACATCTCTATTGAGAAACTGGTCGATCAGATCAACGAGTCCAACCAGTACATCCGTCACCTTGTGGAGGTGAAGTCGAAGAGCGACTCGCTCAACCTCGTGCTCCAGAACAACCTCACGCGCTCGCTCTCAAAGGAGGAGCTCAAGGAGGTTGACGTTCAGGTGCTCAAGGGCGTGGTCTATATCTCTCTGGCCGACAACATGCTCTATAAGAGCGGCTCCTACGAGATTAACGACCGTGCTGCCGAGACCCTGTCGAAGATAGCCAAGATTATCACCGACTACAAGGACTACGACGTGCTCATTGAGGGCAACACCGACAATGTGCCTATCTCTAAGCAGAACATACGCAACAACTGGGACCTCTCCTGCCTGCGTGCCTCGAGCGTGGTTCAGGCCCTGCAGACCAAGTATGGCGTTGACCCGAAGCGCCTCACCGCCGGCGGACGTGGCGAGTACAACCCCTTGGAGAGCAACGACACCGCACTGGGCAAGCAGCGCAACCGCCGCACCCAGATCATCATCACGCCGAAGCTCGACGAGTTCATGGAGCTCATCGGCAAGGCTCCTGAGACAGAGTAATCAACCTATACCATAAACACAAGCGTTGAAGCCCGGATGGCACCGTTGAGTGCCGTCCGGGCTTCTTTTTTGTTTCGTGGGGCGACCTTGCCGCCGTCTCGGAGCTAAAAGGCCAAGGCATCGGGGTGATTTAGGCCATTTCAGCATAAGCAGCTGCAGCGGATTATATAATCGGCTATAGCGGACTATATAATCCGCTGCAGCTGCTTATACTCGTTCGGCCTGAATCGCTCCTAAAATCATCGCGTTTTGCTCCCTGAAATGACTGTAATGGTTCTTAGATTTCTAATTAGGAAAGAAATTACCATAATTATCATAATTTCTCCACAAATACATGTTTTTCTTCATCGGTGGAAAAGTTATACATCTTTAATCCTAATGGAGAAATTATGAGAATTATGCAAATTTCTTTACTACATCCTTTACCGCTCGCAAAGCGGCTTCATAATCGTATTAAACGTATTAAGCGTTAACAAAAAAAAAAACTGCAAATTTTTGTAACTAAAAGGTGCTTTTTTCCCCCTCAATACTCTTTTTCCTATCTTTGCAAAATGAAAGTCGTGAGACTTGACCTTTTAAATTTATAAATTAATAATAGTAATTCAAAATGAAGAATAGGATTACGTTCTTTTTACAGGTAATCAGATTGTTCAGGGTATAAACTTAAAACTAAAAAGAGAAAACTTTTACTAACACCAATATAATAGAAAAAACAATTATGAGAAAACTAAAACTATTAATGGCGGCATGCGCCCTGGTGGGTGGTGTCGCAGTAGGCTGGGCGCAGACAGCCCCATTCCTTCAGGAGAAGAGTGACTTCAGTGGAGCCACAGTATCATCGTTGACAACATTTGTTCCCTCGGGAACTACCTACACGCTCGAACTAACTGGATGTGTTGCAAGTCAAGAAATCACCGTCCCCGGCGGCTCTTTCTCTTATATGCCGACAACAAACGGAACCGTCCGCTTCGTAAGAAATGGCGGTGATGTCGTCTATGTGTATGAGGGGACGACCTATAAAGGAACGGTATCAGTATCTACACCTGCAGATCCGACATTCCCAGATATTTACGGAGATACTGACAGTTCTACTGACAAAACAGGTATTTACTCAGAGAACAACCTCTTTAAAAACCCAGGTTTTGAAACATTGGGAGAAAAACTTAGCGATCACAATTATAAAGCTCAGAATTGGGAAGCTAATGGATATTCTTATGGAAGCAAAAGTCGTGTAAGAGACAATGCAAATTTGTCTGGTCAGGAAGGCAGTTGCACTTTCATGATTCATGGTTATGGATCCCCCGCAGAGTATTTATCTCAGCAAGTGGAAGGACTGAACAACTTCACTCCATATCAAGTCAAGATGAAAATATGGTTCCATGAGGGCGCAGCATGTACTTATACCGCAACTGTTGGTACATCAATTGGAAATGGAGCATTATATTCTGGAGAAGTAGCCACTCCAGGGAGTGGGTCGGCTGACAGAACCTTCACTTTCAATACCGATGACCTGACAGGAGAGAATTATTACTTTACTCTGACTCGCATAACAGATAAACGAATTGGTAATTTTGACCGTATGACTATGGTTGCAGCTACTGGTGGCGGCATTGGCATCACTGGCGCAACTGGCGCGACATTCCTGACAGGAACAGCCTATGCCCCCGAAGGTGTTTTAGCAGCAGCCTTAGAGAATGGTCCTATTGATGTAACCTCTCGCGTTACTAATCCTAATTTCGATTCGAATATCACAGGTTGGACTTCTTATACTAATTCTTCCAGCAATAAGGTTGCTAATAACAAAACAGATTACACGACAAACTTCTGGGAAAACTGGAACCCGACCGCAAAAGAAGGCCGCATGTTCCACAACAACCTGCCCCAGGGTACATACGAACTACAGATTTATGCATTTGCCGACCAACTTGGCTATATGACTCCGTTCAGCACTGCGGTTGCCGTTTATGCGCAAGGGCAGGAAGTGGGGACGTCTTCTTCTGATAAAGTTCGCCCGAACTATGTTAACGACATTAACTTTGCATACTACAAATCCTATGCATACGTGGATGAAACGGGAAAATTGGAAATTGGTCTCCGTCAATATTCTCCGGCACAGTTCCGTTGGCTCGGTATTGACAATGTCACACTGAAATATATTGCTACCGACAACCAAGAAGAAGCAAAGATGCTGGAACTCTATCAGGCAAAATGGGAAGCAGCAAAGGCTATCCTTTCTGATGGTAACTATTCCAGTGTCTTAGGAAAAGAACGCACGGACCTTGTTAATGCACTTTCTGCAACAGTATCTGCATACGCTGATTATAAGACCGTGGCTGACGCGGCTCACACAGCATGCCAGACTTTTATGAGTGCTAAAGATGTATATGCTGCCTGTGCTACAGAATATAGTCACTACCAAGAACTCTCCGGCACTGCCACCTATGAGAGCTTCATCTCCAGCACAAGAACCGCAACTGATGTCCTGAACGCTATTAAAGAGGCTGAGTATGTTGCCGTCACCACCACATACGATACCGATGGCTCAGCGCTTTTCATTCCGTCTTGGGACAATACGAATTTTGTTGGTGCGACAGGTCAACACTGGAGTGGAAATGGTGCTACTGAGTATTTCGACAGATGGAACGGGGAAGCAATCAATTGTTCAATATCTAAGACTGTCACTCTTCCTGAAGGCCACTATGTGTTCTATGCTGCTGGCCGAGGACAAGCTAATTCAGCCTCTTCAGTTACACTAAAAGTGACATACGATGAGACGACACTGACACAGGCCTACACGATGAAAGGCGATACCGGATATGGTATATCTACTGACGGTAAAGCAAATTTCTCTGCCTCTGGCGAATACGCCAATAACGGTGCAGGCCGTGGTTGGGAGTGGCGTTATATTGCATTTGACCTGAATACAGAAACGAGTGTTACTCTTTCTATCGAGGGTACGGCAAACAATTCATGGATGAGCGCAAGTGATACCAAACTACTGACTTACGATAACATCGCCGTTACACGTCAGAACTACGAGGCTGCTCTTGCGGCTGCACAGGCTTATCAGGATGACGAAATGTTCACTGAAGACAAAGCATCTCTCAATACAGCTATTTCTGACAATACGCTCACCGTAGCTACTGCTACGCAGTCTGAGTTGACCACTGCCACGGAGAACCTCAATGCTGCCGCTGCAAAGGCTGCTGCCGACATTGTTCGCTATACGACATACACTACCGCTGTTTCTACCATCAATAATGGAACAAACGTCGACCTGACCAATCTGATTGGCAACCCCAGTTTTGAAAGCACTGCTGCTTATGCACTTGTTGCGGATGGTTGGGTGAATGAAGGTGTCGGCACTCAAGGACAGACCAATGATGGTTTTGGCAACAACCGTGTAGGTAACGTGTTTGCTGAACGCTGGGCCAATAACACTGCTATTGGTGCATTCAAGACTTACCAGACCATTGACGCACTGCCCGCAGGTCTTTATGAAGTGTCTGTTGTCGCATCATTCAATGGTACTGGTGCATCACTGGTTGTTAACGGTGCCACTACTGCCATTACTGATGCTGCTACCTATTCTCTTCTTACCCAGATTTCCGACAAGGGGACTATTGAATTAGGTGTACAGGCTGTTTCGCCTACAGGTTCTTGGTTCATGGCCGACAACTTCCAGCTAAAGTATGTTGGCGAAGACTTCCCTGTCTATACCCTCGCTTCTGGCAAGATGGGTACTGACAAGGCTGCTGCTCAGACCGCTGCTGAAGCAGCTTTCATAGAGAACAAGACCGTCAGCAACTACAACGCACTGCTTGCCGCTATTGCTGAAGCAGAGGCATCGAAAACCAACTATGCAGCCCTGAAAGCCGCCATTGACAAGGCTGAGGCTGTGAAAGAGGCCAACAACTTCGTCACTTCTGATGCTGCCACGACTTTTGCAAATGAGATCTCTACGGCCACAGCAGCTTGGACGGACGTTACTTATACCGATGCACAGGCCACTGCTGAAATCACCACTCTGGGTACAGCTATTTCCGGACATCGCGGAAATGCAACTGGTAAGGCCGGCAACTATATTGTCTCTGCCTGGGATACCAACACCAACGGTCAGACTGAAGGCAACTGGGATGGCTACTACATCAACACATGGTCAACTGAGGGTGACAACGATGGCTCTGGCTTCTCGGTTCCTTTCTTCGAATACTACGTTAATAATGACCAAAACCTTCCTGCCAAAACTATGACCGCAACACTGACAGGTCTTGAAAACGGTTGCTACGATGTTACAATCTGGGCTCGCGTACAGCGCAGAACCGATGCTGACTTTAACGGTGACAACTCAATGATTACCATGAGCGTGAACGATGGCGAGAAAGTGAGCATCATGAGCAATACCAGCAACAATGTAGGAACTGGAGGTAGCACTATGCGTCTTGGTCGCTATACTGCTCGCGGCATGGTGACCGACGGCACGCTGACACTGAGCATCGACGTGAAGTTAGACGCTAATGTTCACTGGCTCAGCTGGCGCGACGTGAAATACACGAAGGTGGCCGACGAGTCTATAACCGTCAGCGATGCAGGCTTTGCTACTTACGTTAGTGACAACGACCTTAACTACTCTGGCGTTACTGGTCTGACGGCTTATAAAGCTACCGTTAGCGGTAATACCATTACCTTCGAAACGGTGACCACCGTTCCTGCTGGTGAAGGCGTGCTGCTGAAAGGTGCTGGTGACACCTATAGTGTTCCCGTGACCGCTGGTGTGGCAGCTTGGGGTGCTGAAGAAAATGCCTTCATTCGTGGCACGGGCGCAGCTGTAGAGACCGGCAGCGGTCCTTACAACTACATTCTGAACAAGGTGAATGGCGTAATAGGCTTCTATCGCGCAAATAATCAGATAGTAGCAACAAATCGCGCTTACCTGCAGACCACTACAAATGCAGCCCGTCTGAACATCAGTTTCGACGATGACGACCAGACAACGGGTATCGCTCGCGTAGAAGAGACCGTAGCCAACGATGCTGTCTATACACTGAGCGGCGTGCGCGTGGAGAAGCCCACTAAGGGACTCTACATCAAGAACGGCAAGAAGGTTGTGATAAAATAAACAAGGTGTAACTTCAAAAAACGTAAATAGACATGAAAAAGATATATTATAAGCCGGAGACTAAGATTGTTGAAGTGCAACTGGCACAAATCATTGCCGGATCACTGCAGGGTATGGCTGAAGAGGGTGGAAACGTCGAGGTGATAGATGACAATGCCACAGATGCAGGCATGTCTCGCGGCGGCTTCTGGGACGATGACTATTAATCTCCGACCATAGCGTCAGCTGAAAGCAATCGGGCGGCATCACTCTCTCATGGGTGGTGCCGCTGCTTGTTACGTATAAAAATCATCTGCGATATTTTGAAGAATCAGAAATAATCTTTATCTTTGCGGTGAAAATAAAAAGGAAAAACTATGAACGAAGATAACAGATACGTGAGATTCGACTGGGCTGCCAAGCGGATGCTGAGAAATAAGGCCGACTTCGTGGTGTTTGAAGGGCTGATTTCGGTGCTGCTGGGAGAGAAGATTACCATCGTGGAACTTCTCGAAAGCGAGGGCAATCAGGATTATGAGGACGATAAGTTTAACCGTGTAGATATCAAGGCTAAGAACTCGAAGGACGAAATCATACTGGTGGAGATACAGCAGACACGTGAGCTGTACTACCTGCAGCGCGTCCTCTACGGTGTGGCGAAGGCCATCACAGAGCATATCTCTCGCGGACAGAGCTACAGGAACGTGAAGAAGGTGTACTCAATCAACATCATCTACTTCGACCTGGGACAAGGTGCCGACTACTTGTATCACGGTCAGACAAAGTTGACGGGGGTGCATACTGGTGATGACCTGCTCATCGGACAGCGCGACAAGGATGCACTGCGGATGCAGGTTCCTGAGGAGGTGTTCCCGGAATACTATATCATACGTGTGAACGAATTCAACAAGCTGGCTACTACTCCCCTCGAAGAATGGCTCGACTATCTGAAGACCGGACACATCAAGGAGGATACTACCACCCCGGGACTGCAAGAGGCCCGCGAACGGCTGGAATATCTGAAGATGGATCGTAGGCAACGTGCCGAATACGACAATCATCTGGATATTCTCATGTATCAGAACGATGTGCTGGAGGGGGCCAAACAGGAAGGCTTGGCCGAAGGTCGTGCCGAAGGTCGTGCTGAAGGTCGTGCTGAAGGTTTGGTTAAAGGTCGTGCTGAAGGTGAAAAGGCAAAAGCTGTTGAGATAGCTCAACAGTTGAAATCTATGGGACTTTCTGTAGAGGACGTAGCTAAAGCCACTGGACTGACTGCGGATGAGGTGAAGAAACTATAAAGGTCTTGATTCAGACTAACCCATAAAAACAAGACAAAAACAATATGAAGAAATTATTATTATCGGCCATGTTGGCCATCGGTGCCCTGACTGCTCAGGCCCAGAACCCACAGAAGGGAACTTACGGATACCTGTATTGCCACATGAGCGACCGTGGAGAATATACCGCTTATGCCATTAGCCGCGACGGCATGAACTATGAGGACATCATAGGAGGAAATGCCATCATGGACCCCAAGGAGCACGCCCGAATCGAGGGGGGACAGCGCGATGCCTACATCTGCCGCGCATGGAACGGCAAGGGATATGTGATGGTGACCACCGACATGTGTGTGGCCAAGAGTCGCAAATGGGACAACTACGGAATAGACCTGCTCAAGAGCGACGACCTCATTCACTGGACGAGTGTCACCTTCGACTATCGAAAGGGCACCAGTATCTTCTCGAACCCGGAGGCCGAGAGCGTGTATAAAGACTGGTCAACCATCAACCGCGTGTGGGCACCGCAGATATTCTGGGACCCCAACTACGTGTGGGAGAACGGCGAGAAAGGTGGCTACATGATCTACTACAGCATGCTGAACCGGCCTGAGGAAGGCTACGACCGCATGTACTACAGCTATGCCGACAAGTCGTTTACGAAACTGACGCAGCCGCGCCTGCTCTTCGACTGGGGCTATGCCACCATCGATGCCGACATTAACCTGCTGGCCGACGGCAAGTATCACATGCTCATCAAGAAAGAGGGCGGACAGAAGGGCATCTTCACCGCCACGAGCGACCATCTGACCAGCGGATGGGGCGAGCCTGTGGCCGACGACTACGTGAGCTTTGAGGGCAAGAAGAACTGTGAGGGATCGAGCGCCTTCCAGCTCATAGGCGACAAGACTTGGCGCGTGGCTTATATTCAGTATAGCGACACCCCCAAGCACTACCGCATCTGCGAGGCCGACGAGAACCTGCGCAACTTCCGTAATCCGCAGGACATCAAGGGCGTGACGGGACCACAGCACGGCTCGTTCATGCGGCTCACTAAGAAAGAATATAAGCGACTGAAGAAGTGGTCGGACAAGCAGAAATGAAACGTCAGAGACAAAATAACAGAAATCAAGGACCGGTGAGCAAGACGGAGCAACCGACGGCTGCACCGCAGAAAAGCCGTGGCCTGGCCAAATGGCTGCAGCCAGCAGGGACAGGCGTGTGCGTGCTGGCGCTCGTGGCGGCGTTTGTGGTCATGGTGACGGTGGAAAGCGACTATCTGAAGCGTGTAGAGGAACTGAACCTGTTTCTCTACACGCCATTGTTTTTCAAGCAGCAGTTAGTGGTGCCGGGCGGACCGCTCACCTATTTGGGCACCTACTTCACGCAGTACTTCTACCATCCCTGGGTGGGCAGTCTGTTGCTCTGCCTGTGGCTGGGCCTGATGATGTGGCTCACGAAGCGTGCCTTCGGCGTGTCGCAACGGTGGATGCCCGTGCTGCTCGTGCCTGTGGCAATGATTCTGCTCACCGACTTCGACTTGGGCTACTGGATCTATTACCTGAAGCTTCGCGGCCATTTCTTCGTTGCCGTGACGGGTGTGTCGATGGCTGTAGGCACTACGTGGCTCTATCGTGTGCTGGCCGAGAAGGCCGGTGGAAAGAATCAGGGACTGGCTACGGCGCTGCTGGCGCTGTTTGTCGTGGCAGTGGCTTTCTGCTCCTATCCCGTAGGTGGCTTCTACGGCATTCTGGCGCTCTGTCTTATCGGACTGCTGACTTGGCGCATCAGTCAGCTGTCAATGTGGCAGAAGGGCATCCTCTCGGTAGTGGTCCTGGGCATGATAGCATTCGTTCCTAACTTTTACTATCGCCATGTGTTCTATCAGACGAACAGCGATTTCGTCTTCATGCAGTCATTGCCCGTCTATAGCGTGGGCGAGACGTTCACACCTTATTATATTCCTTATATCGTGCTCGTCGTCTCGTTGGCAGCTTTAGCCCTGCTTTATCGGGTCAAGGTGAACATGAAAGACTGGATGGCGGCCCTGCTGCCATTGGTGGTGGCTGGAGTAGGGGTGTGGAGCTGCTGGAACTGGTGGTATAAGGACAAGACCTTCCACGAGGAGATACGCATGAATGCCTGCGTAGATAAGGGCGACTGGGAAGGCGTGCTGAAGATCGTGCGCGAGCATGAGGGCGAGCCCACTCGTATGATTGTGGTATATAAGAATCTGGCACTCTTCAAGTTGGGACGTGCCGGCAACGAGATGTATGCCTATCCCGACGGGGCAAAGAAGCCCGACGCCAACTTCGAGCTGCGCATGGCTCAGTTGGGCGGCAAGAACATCTACCTGCACTACGGACTGCCCAACTACTGCTACCGCTGGTGCCTGGAAGACGGCGTGGAGACAGGCTGGCGCGTGGATCATCTGAAATTCCTGTTGCGTTGCTCGCTGCTCAATGGCGAGTGGCAGGTGGCACAGAAATACATCGACCTGCTGAAACAGACGAGATACTATGCTGAGTGGGCCGCACAGTACGAACCGCTTACTAAGATGAAGGAGGCGATGAAGTCGCAAATCAGTCAGCATCCCGAACTGGGACCCATCTACCGGCTGATGCTGAACACCAAAGACCAGCTGGGCAGTGACCAGTCGCTCATTGAAATGTTCATGCTCAATCTGCAAGCCTATCGCGTGACCGACGATGTGGTGTGTGCCGAACTGGCGCTTCTCTCAGCCTTACAGCTCAAGGACATTCCTACTTTCTGGCGGGCATTCAACCAGTATGCCCTGCTGAAGAAGGACGGCATCATACCGCGCTATTATCAGGAGGCTGCTTTCCTCTATGGCAATCTGGAACACAACGTGGATATAAGCCGCATGCCCTTCGATCCGTCTATTCCGGCTAACTATGCCGCCTTCATGCAGGCTGCCCAGCAGTATCCAGGCAAGTCGGAGGAGCAGCTGAAGGACTTGCTCAGAGCACGCTTCGGCGACACGTTCTACTATAACTACTTCCTGATGCGAAACATGAAGACGTATTGAACGGTGAACGGTGAACGTTGAACGATGAAAAACGAAAATTATGGGGATGAAACGACTATATGAATTGATGATGATGACGGGAGCCTGCATGCTGATGGCATGTCAGGGCGCTCAGGTGCCGACTGCGTTTGACCAACTGAACACGCAGCCGGACATCTATCCCGACTATGTGGGGGTGACGGTGCCCGTGAACATGGCTCCGCTGCACTTCCAGTTGAAAGATAAGTATGACGAGGTGGTGACGCGCCTCACGGCTGGCGACGAGCAACTGGTGCTCGGCGGACAGCAGGTGCGACCTGAACAGGATGACTGGCAGGACTTGGTGGATGAGGCACTGAAGGGCGACAGCATCAGCGTAGAGGTCTTTACACGCATGGGGGAGAAATGGCAGCGCCATGCCCCCTTCGGCATCTATGTGTCGCCCGACAGCATAGACCCTTGGCTCACCTACAGACTGATTTCACCCAGCTATGTCACCTACGAAGAACTGACCATCAATCAGCGTTGTCTGGAGAACTATGAGGAACGCGTGATTTATGATAACATGCTTTGCTCCACCGAGCTGAACGGACAGTGCATCAATTGCCACTATAGTCAGTTGGGCAATCCGCAGCGTACACAGTTTCATGCCCGTCAGAACATGGGCGGCACGATGCTGAACATTGACGGAAAACTGCGCAAGGTGAACCTGAAGACGGATAGCACGCTCTCAGCCGGTGTCTATCCGGCTTGGCATCCACAGCTGAACATCATTGCCTACTCGACGAACAACACCATGCAGAGTTTCCACACGCTGGATGTAGATAAAATCGAGGTGCTCGACGCGCAGAGCGACCTGATTCTCTACGATCCTGAGACCGACGAGGTGGGCGTGATTGAAAACGACGAGAATGAGTTTGAGACTTTCCCCTGCTGGACTCCCGACGGGCGCTGGCTCTACTACAGCTCGGCTCATTTTGAATATCGTGACACTGCGGATCGCGATGCCGAATGCATCATGCGCTACAAGGAAATAAAATATAACGTATATCGTAAGCCGTTCGACCCTGCCACCCGCACTTTCGGTCCACGCGAGATGGTGTTTGCTGCCGACACGCTCGGACTGAGCGCCACACTGCCACGCATCTCGCCCGACGGGCGCTTCCTGCTCTTGGCTGTGGGCGAGTGGGGCACGTTCCACATCTGGCACCGCGATGCCGACCTGTGGATCATGGACTTGAAGACGGGAGAGATAGGACCATTCCAGGAGGTGAACAGCCCATCGGTGGAATCGTTCCACAACTGGAGTACGAATGGGCGCTGGATCGTGATCAGCAGTCGTCGCGACGATGGCAACTTCACCCGCCCGTTTTTTGCCCATGTTGACGAGAACGGACACGCCACAAAGCCTTTCGAACTGCCAACCGACGATCCCAACTATCATCGCGAGTTCATGAAGAGCTATAACGTGCCAGAGTTCATGCGGGGACCGGTTGCAGTGAAGCCGCAGGACTTTGCCGACGCACTGAAGAAACCAGCCGTTCAGGCTAAATATGGAGGAAGAAAATAATTGAAAAATATGATGATTCTCATAGCAGACAGCGGAGGTACCAAGACTGATTGGACGCTCCTTTATTCGCCTTATCCCACACGTTGGGAGGTCATTTCGTCTTTTCAGACGCAGGGCATCAATCCCATTCATCAGGAACCTAATGTAATCAGAGACATACTCGGGAAGGAAGTTGTTCCACAACTGTCAACCTTCTCTCGTCAAGAGCTTTCTGGAATACTCACACTCGATACGCCATTGCTCTCGCAGGTCGAGGTGGCTTTCTATGGCAGTGGCTGCACGCCTGTTCATGTGCCTGGCATGAAACAGATGCTGGCCCAGTTCTTCCCTACACAACCGATAGAGGTGCATAGCGACTTGATGGCTGCTGCACGAGCCCTCTGTCAGCACGAACCGGGCATTGCCTGCATTCTGGGTACGGGAGCCAACAGCTGTCTCTATGATGGCAGCGACATTGTGCAGAACACGCCTGCCTTGGGCTATATCCTTGGCGACGAGGGCAGTGGAGCCGTGTTGGGCCGTCTGTTCATGAACTCCATCTTCAAGAATCCGGCCTTTGCCGACATTCGCGACAGCTATCTGAAGCAGGCAAAGCTCACACAGGCCGACATTATCAACAAGGTGTATCGTGAGCCTATGGCCAATCGTTTCCTGGCCACCACAGCATTATACATATCGGAGCATATCGACAATCCGTTGCTGCGCGAATTGGTGGTGGGAAACTTCCGTCAGTTCTTCCGCAACAACATTGTGCCTTATCATCGTCCCGACCTGCCTGTTCACTTCGTAGGCAGCATGGCCTATCATTATGAAAACCTGCTAAACGAAGCAGCCCAAGCTGAAGGATTCAGCTTGGGAACGGTGATGAAGAGTCCTATGAAAGGACTGATCACTTATCACAGTAAATGAGGATTAGAAACTTATGGTGCGCGAACCGTCGGCATTCTCGGTGATGCCGACGCGCACAGCATCGTCGGGCAACAGCTCGTCGATGAGCTCGGGCCACTCTATGAAACAGAGTGCACCGCTATAGAAATAATCTTCGTAGCCCATGTCATAGACTTCTTCAATCTTCTTTATCCGATAGAAGTCAAAATGATAAATGGGCGATGTATCCTTTGCCTCATATTCATTGACGATGGCAAAGGTGGGCGAGGTGATTACGTCATCGACCCCAAGTTCCTCGCAAACAGCCTTGACAAACGTGGTCTTGCCAGCGCCCATCTTGCCGTAGAAGGCAAAGACGGTGTGCTCGCCGATGTGTTGTATGAACTCACGAGCAGCCTCGTGAATGTGCCCAATGTCCTGTATCTTTATTTCCATTCTTTTTCCTTTCCTTTTATTTTTTTTTGTTTTCATGATTGAACGATCAGATAGCCTACCGCCTCTTTCCTGTCATTGTGATGATGGGAATGAGCATTTCCTCCATCGAGATACCGCCGTGCTGGAAGGTGTCGCGATAGTAAGACACGTAATAATTGTAGTTGTTGGGATAGGCGAAGAACGAATCACCCGTAGCAAAGACGTAGCTCGTCGAGATATTGGGTGAAGGCAGCTGTGCCTGCTTGGGATTGCGAATGACAAAGAGGTCTTTCGAGTCGTAGCCTAAGTTCTTTCCAAGCTTGTAGCGCAGGTTGGTATTGGTGTTGCGGTCGCCTACAATCTTCACCGGCTTCGTGCAACGAATGGAGCCGTGATCGGTCGTCACTATGATGTGGTAGTCGGTTTGAGCCAGCAAGCGGAAGAAATCGGCAATGACCGAGTGGCGGAACCATGAGAGCGTGATGCTCCGGTAGGCCGACTCATTGTTGGCCAGTTCGCGCACCATGCGGCTCTCAGTACGGGCATGCGAGAGCATGTCGATGAAATTGAACAC
Source organism: uncultured Prevotella sp. (assembly GCA_946614435.1). Taxonomy (GTDB): domain Bacteria; phylum Bacteroidota; class Bacteroidia; order Bacteroidales; family Bacteroidaceae; genus Prevotella. The sequence continues at coordinate 53,724 of CAMOGW010000009.1, forward strand.
CACGACGTTGAGCTCGTTCTTCTCAAGCATCTTCATTTGCTGTATGAGCTTTTCGGCATCGCTGGAGTTGTTCACCTTGTGATAGGAGAACGATTCGTGCCGGCGATAGCGGTCCAGTTGCGTCTGAATGAGCGGAGCCTCGTTGAGGTTCTTGCCTTCTTCCTCGTCTTCATCGACCCATAGGTCGGGGAACATCTCAGCAATCTTATTAGGCATGAGGCCCGAGAAGATGGCGTTGCGGGCATATTGCGTGGCCGTGGGGAGGATGGAGCAGTAGAGGTCTTCCTCAATCTCGAACTGATCGGCCAGTTCATGCGCCAGCATGCGCCACTGATCGTAGCGGAAGTTGTCGAGCACCACTAAGAACACCTTCTGTTTCTGGTCGAGCAGGGGGAAGATGCGCTCCTTGAAGATGCGGTGAGAGAGTAGGGGCGTATCCTCCGGAGTAGGCGATGACACCCAGTCCAGATAGTTGGCTTTCACGAATTTAGCAAATCCCAGATTGGCTTCTTCCTTCTGCATCTGCAACATCTCGGTCATCTGTGAGTCGGTGGAACTCAGTTCCAGTTCCCAGTGTACGAGTCGTTTGTAGATTTCCATCCAGTCCTTGTGTGTGCGACAGTCCATGATCTGCATGGCAATCTGCTGGAATTGCTGCTGATACTGGCTCTGTGTGACTTCGGTCTCCAGTTCGCGGCGATGAATGTTCTTCTTCAGTGTGAGCAGTATCTGGTTGGGGTTGACAGGCTTAATCAGGTAGTCGGCAATCTTCTGTCCGATGGCCTGATTCATGATGTTCTCCTCTTCACTCTTAGTGACCATCACCACGGGCGTAGAAGGCGATATCTCCTTGATGCGCTGCAGCGTTTCCAGTCCGCTCAGACCCGGCATCTGCTCGTCGAGCAGCACGAGGTCGAACGAGCGTTCGCGACACAGGTCGATGGCATCGGTGCCATTCGACACGGTGGTCACTTCATAACCTTTCTTTTCCAGAAAAATGAGGTGGGCGCGAAGAAGTTCCATTTCGTCATCGACCCAGAGTAGTTGACCGTTGATCATTCTTTCTTAGTGAGTTGAGTGTTAGGAATTATGAGGTTGTGAGAGCATGGCCCTTTCTTACCAGAAGTCTTCGTCGAAGATGTCGCCGTTGTTCACAGGCTGTTGTTGCTTGACAGGAGCGTTGCCGTTTTCGTTGTCGGCATCGTCGGCCTCTTCCTCCTCGCCCTCTTGCTGTTCGATGGTTTCGGGAATCTCCAGTAAGTCCTCATTGCTGATTTGCAGTGGGGCAAAGGTGCGCTGATAGAACTCATCGTAGTCCTTATAGCTATAGCGAGTGCCGATGAGACTGAGGTTATGGTCGCTGATGATGAGGCTGCGGCATTGGTGTACCACAGCAGCCATCGCTTCGTCGGCATAGAGACGACGGGCATATTGCAGGGCCTCGTCGTAGTTGAGGAATCCGCTGATGAGCATGCGGGTGATGCCTGGCTGACGGTCGATGGTGAGGTCGAAGTTGCGCACCATGAAGTTGGTGAAGTTATACCGTGCCATCTCGTAGAGCAGTTGGTTCTCGGCAGCAGCGATTCGCTCCTCCAGACTGAGCAGTAGCCCGTTGGCAGCCCGTTCGGGTCCCAGTTTCAGGGAGTCAGGCTGGTAAGCCAAGATGAAGAGGAACGGCAGGTTGCGGTCATCGGAGAGCGTATCGGTCGAAGTGCTGTCATCGTCCAGTGTGATGTTGCGACGCGCCCAAATATCATCCAAGTCAAACTTGCCGCCATAGAGCGTGCGCCCTTCCTGCACACCTTTTATAATCATGCCGGCCAGCTCGCTCACTTCGCTTTGCGGATATTTGTCAACCACCTGCTTCAGCTGTTCCAGACAGCCCTTGGCATCGCCTTCGTTCAGGAGTCTCAATCCGTTGACGAACAGGAACTTCGGACGGTTCTCGCCCAGCGGGAATCGTTCGGCAGAGAGTGCAGCGTTGGTCTTCACCTCATTGTAGCGGTTCAGCTTGAAAGCCTCATAGGTAGAGGCATAGAGCGAGTCTTCGATATGAACGCCGAAGCGGGCATTCTCGGTGAAGAACGGGTCGCTGAGCAGAATGGTCCAGTCGCTTTCGGGGAAGTTGGCTTTCAACTTCTGCAGGCATTCTGCCGCCTTGTCGTTCTCGCCCAGTCGTGAGTAGAGCAGGAACAGATGGTACCATGCTTCGTCGTTGTGCTCGTAGTCGGGGAACTGGAAGGTGAGTCGCGTCAGCTGTTTCTCCGACAACCGCAACGGCTTGCTCTTATAGGCATCTTCAAGCGTTGAGTTGTCGAGCTTGTCCTTGAAGATGATGCCTGAGTGGAACAGTCCGTCCATGATGAGTGCGTTGCTGGCCGCTACCTGTTCCTCTGTGAAAGGAATCTGGGCCAGATAGTATTCGCGCTTGTGCGGATCGTTCTGTGCACTGTCAAGTTCCTGCTTGTTCTCCAGACTGTCGAGCGCGGCCAGTTCGCCCATGTCTCCCATCTCGTTGGCCCTGCGCAAGCTGTCGGCCAGTTCGGGGTTATCTATGTCGGTCGAAGCCACCACGGTGCGGTTCACGCGCTGCCAGTTATCGGTGTTCTCGCGTTTGCCCCACAGCTTCTCAAACTGCTGTTTGCCCTGACTCACGGCCTGTGGATTGTAGAAGTACCACAGCCCGTTCTTCTGATTGTTGGCCTGCGGTGCTGTCGGAGTGGTCTGATTGCGGTTGCCGGATGTGGCAGCACGCTTCTCCAGTACTTTCTCCACGGCGGCTTCGAGCGCCTTGTCGCGTTCTTCTTTCTCTTTCTTCTTCAGTGCCTCTATCACTCGGTCGATAGCAGCATTGCGGTCTTTCTCCGACATGCGGGCCAGCTCCTGCAACGAGTCTTGCAGATGAACGGCATCGGTGTGGGGCACCAGTTCGTCGAGCACCTTTGAGCGGCGTGACAGCTCAGCATAGTCGGGGCGCTCCTTGTCGAGCAAGCCGATGGCCTCGCCGTAGCATCGCTGTGCATCGTTGTAGCGTTCCTTCTCCCAGTACAGGTCGCCCAGCCGCAACAGCAGCACACCTTTCTCAATGCCGCTGCGCGTAGCTTTTTCGTTGCCCGTCTCGTAGGCCCCGATGGCATGGGTGGTGTCGCGCTGTGCGAGATAGATGTTGCCGATGGCATAATATACTTGGTCCAGATAGTCCTTGTTGTTCTCAGAGCGGGCCATGCGCTTCAGTCGGCCTATCATCTTCTTCCAGTTGCCTGCGGCCATCACCTCGGTCTGGGCAATGCGTGCATTGAACTCCGTCTCGTAGGGCGGATTCTGCCTGATGACGCGCTGATAGGCTTCGTATGCCTGCTGTCGGTGTCCGAGTGCCACCTCCATCTGTGCCATGAGGAACCACATGCGTGCCTTCTGGTTCTTGCGCTTCTCGTGCTTGATGGCTTTGCGCAGATAGGGGATGGCCTTCTCGTATTCAGCCGTCTTCGCGTAGTAGTTGGCATAGGTGTAGTCCCAGTCCTTTTGTGCGCGGTAGTGTATGGAGTCGCGCGACATGTTGCGAATCACGTCCTCGGCATCGTAGAGCCAGCCCAGCTCCATGTAGGAACGAGCCAGCCAGGAGCGTGCAATGCCGTTGATGGCAGGCTGCGTCTGATACAGGCGCGACATGTAGGAGAATGTGGCAGCCGACTCGTCGAAGTTACCTTTCTGAAACTGCGACTTGCCCAGCAAGAGCCAGGCTTTCCAGATGAATGGGTTATACTCGCGGCGCGAGAGCCACTCCTTGTCTTTCTCGGTCTTGCGGCGCGACTTGGTCCATTTGGGCTTTGCCTTGATGCTGTGCTGCTTGATGGCCTTCTCGCTCTTCTCAATGGCACGGTCGAAATTGCCCTTGCCCAGGTCGCGGCTGCTCTTGTTGCCCACGGTGTAGAGGGGCAGCATCTCGGTGAAGTTGTCCTTGTTTCCTTTCTCCTTCTCCAGTGCGCCGTCCTCGAAGGCTTGCGAGCCGTTGAAGTAAGTGTTGTAACGGGCTGTGAAGGAGTGCCACCATCGGCGTGCGCCTGTGTTTTTTTGCGTAGAGCAGCCTGTCATTACCATGAGGGCAATGAGCATAAGTGGAAAAGTGATGATGGATCTACGCATACAATAATGATGCGGGCCATGCCTCGGAAGGCGAGTCCCCGCTACGGTTTTTAAACGGAAGAATCCGTCCGATTATTGTCTCGTTGCTTCTTTTTCTCTTCCATTAGGCAGGCTATCTTGCACGAACCGTCGGCCATACTGCTGCAAGTGGAGCAGTCTTTGCCTTGCACGATGGGCTCTTCTTCCTTGCCGCCCATAGAGAAGAGGGCGGCAAGAATGCCGAGCAAGACAATGGAGCCGATACAGATGAAAGCAAATGACATGTGTTTTTTTAAACTTCTTCTTTCTTGATGATGAACCCTGTGTTCTCCAAGTCGCTCCAGAAGTGCGGGTACGACTTGGTCACTACGTAGGGATTGTTGATTACGATGGGGCGAACCAGCGCCACTGGTGCGAAAGCCAGTGCCATGCGGTGGTCTTCGTAAGTGTTGATGACGGGCAGCTCGTCGGACTCGCATCGCTCACCGTCCCACTTCAGTTCGCTGTCGTTGATGTCGCTGATCACGTAGCCCAGCTTGCGCATCTCGGTCTTCAGTGCCTTGATACGGTCGGTCTCCTTGATCTTGAGCGTCTGCAGTCCGGTGAAGTGGAAGGGAATGTCCATCATGGCGCACAGCACGACGAAGGTCTGGGCCAGGTCGGGCGAGTTCACAAAGTCATACTCCAGTCGGCGTATGCGGTGTCCGTTCTTACGCAGGGTGACGGTGGTGGGCTTGCCGGGCTCCTTTGAGTCGAAGACCGTCTTGATGCCCAACAGGCTGAAGATGTATTTCACGCTGGAGTCGCCCTGTTTCGAACCGTCCATCAGCCCGTCCAGTCTCACCTCGGCATCGCGCTGTGTCGTGAGGGCCATCATCTCATACCAGTAGGAGGCAGCGCTCCAGTCGTTCTCAATGTAGTAGTGGCGTGGGACGTAGGGCTTGGGGCGCACGGCAATCGTGTCCACCGAAGTCCATTCGGCATCGGCTCCGAACTCGCGCATCGTCCAGAGTGTCAGGTCGATATAAGGCCGCGAGATAACGTCGCCCGTGAGCCTCAGTTCCAGTCCGTTCTTCAGCATGGGGCCGATGAGCAGCAGGGCCGAGATGTATTGTGAGCTCACGTTGCCTGCTATCTCCAGCGTTCCGCCTTGCAGCTGTTTTCCGCGTATGCGCAAGGGGGGGAAGCCTTCCTCGCCGGCATATTCGATGTCTGCTCCCAGCAGTCGCAGGGCATCTACCAGAATCTTGATGGGTCTGTGCTTCATGCGCTCGGTGCCGGTGATGAGCTGCGTGTCGTGATCTGGCTGCACGGTAGCGGCCAGATAGGCCGTCATGAAGCGCATGGATGTTCCGGCAGCCTTGATGTCGATGGTCTCCGGGCGGTCGCGCAGGGCGCGCAGTGTCACGTCGGTGTCGTCGCAGTCGCTCAGGTTCTCGGGCATGCAGATTCCGCCTGAGAGGGCGCAAATGATGAGTGCTCTGTTTGAGATGCTTTTCGATGCGGGCAACTTTATCGTTGCGTTGAGTGTAGATGGAGCCGTGATGGCATATCGTGTCATGGTGTTCTGAAATGCTATTTTAGTTGTTGTCTTTGCAAATATACAAAGAATTATCTGTCTTACCAAAAATCATGTGTAAAAAAGCCTAAAAAGGCGGTAAATCTTGGATTTTATAGGCATCGATGATTTCTTTGAACAGCGGAACGTGGCTGAGCAGACTGGCCCTTCCCGTCATGATGAGCTGTCGGCGGGCGCGTGTCATGGCCACGTTCAGCTTTCGGTCAATCGTCTGACCGTTCTCGCTGATGGTGCTGGCCGTGAGGAAGTCGAGCTGATAGCGGTGGCTCACGGTGAAGGAATAGACGATGACGTCGCGCTGCGACCCCTGATAGCGCTCCACCGTGTCGATGCTCACGTCGAACAGGCAGGGCGTGGCATACTGTTCCAATTCCTGCCGGATGAGCCCTATCTGATGGCGGTAGGGCACGATGACGCCCAGCGTGGTGTCGGGATTGAAGCGGTCGCCATAGAAGCGGTGAATGCGGCTGATAATCCTGGCCACCAGCGCGGCCTCCTGCTGCTCCTTCGTGTCTAAGAAGACGATGCGCTGCTTCTTGAGCACGTCGTCAAGAGGTTCTTCTGATGCCAGCTCGTAGCCGAGCCGCTCTTCCAGCTGGTGGGGCAGTGGGACGGGCTTCAGCTGCTCGTCGGCATAGAAGTGAGTGCAGGGAAACTGCGCCACTTCGGGGTGCATGCGCCCCTGGTGGTCGAGCGTGCCGATGAACTGTGTCCGTCGGCACTGGCGCTCCCAGTTCAGCAGGCGTTCGAAGAGCGACTGTCGGCAGTCGCTCAGTCCGATGGCACGCAGGCAAGGCTCGTCAATGCGCGTCATGCTGGCATCTTGTTGCACCACGGCAGGCAGTTGCTTGTGGTCGCCCACAAGGATGAACCGTTCTATCTGGGGGCGGGCGAGCAGCCCGATGATGTTCGGTTCCAGGATCTGCGAGGCTTCATCGACGATGGCGAGTGTGAAGTGCTTCAGCTGGAACAGTTCCTGTCGGGATTGCAGCATCGAGGTGGTGCCCACGATGATGGGTGCCGAGCTGATGTGCTCGCGAATGCTGTCGAGCCGCAGCGTGCCAGTGAGCGATTCCTCCAGCAGATGGCTGCGGAAGCGCGGGTCGCACACAGCTTTGTTGCCGATGCGCAGGTAGGGCAAGTCTTCAGACGACAGCATGGCGCATATCTCATCGACGGCCCGGTTGGTATAGGCGGTGAGCAGAATGGAGGGCTTCGCGGCCTGCATCCTTCGGCCCCTCTCCAGTTCCTCGGCCACGATGAAGCGCAGAGCCTGCGAGGTCTTGCCCGTTCCAGGAGGACCTACGAGCAGAAAGTAGTCGCGTGCCTGCATGGCTTTCTCGATGAGCGCGTCGTAGGTGGCGCTATACTGTCTGCTGAGCCGCAGCGTAGCATCGGCCTCGGGCGGTCGCTGTCCTAAGAGCAGGGCTTTCTTGTCGCGCTGGCCGTGGGGTGGGGCAGGAGCGGTGATAAACTGGTGCAGACTGCGCAGGCACGACGAGGTGGTGAGGTCGCTGCCTCCGTGCTCCACTGCCCAGAAACGCCCGTCGTGCGGCTTGAAGATGTCATCGTTCTGCTGTCCGTCGTTCAGTCTGACCACCAACTGATGGTTGCTTATCTCGTCGAGCGTACCTTTGTAGAGTATGCTGGTCCTCACGTCAGGCACCCCCTTTCGCTCCTCGTAGGCATAGAGATAGACCATGTCGCCGCGTCGGAAGTTCTTGACGTCGGTATCGGTCGGCTCGGTCGATAGCGTGATAAGGTCGTAGCCGCCGTTGCTCACGCTGCGTTCCTGCTTCGCGATGCTCAGTCTGGCATAGATGCTGCCCGCCTCCTGTTTCTGCGTGATGGGCTGTTGCCACAGGTCGGCTGAAGAGCCGCTGTTGTGCTGTAGCCACTGGTCGGGCGTGCCCAACTTCTGACACACTTGTTCGCGATACACAAAGGTCATCATGCGCTCATAGTAGGCACGCTCCACGGGGCTCAGTGCCGCCAGCTCCCCTTCCAACCCCTGTATCTCGGGCAGCACATACTGATTGAAATAGCTGTCGGGCTTCACACCTTTATATATAACCGAAGGACTCAGCAGGGGAATGATGCGCCCGAATCCCTCACGGGCAATGAGCAGCTCGGTGGCTACAATCTGATTGCGCAGCTTCAGCGCCTCGGCAAACAGCTGGCGGTAGTAGTTCACCGAGAGCAGCCCCTGGCCGACGGGATAGCGCGAGTAGAGCAGCCGTATATCGACCGACTGGTCGGTGCGTCCGAAGTTGTAGCGCAGAATGCCGTAGTAGAGCAGCAGCTGCACGTAGTGGTCTTCGCGCTGCATGCCGTGCGGGTCGTGGCTCTGTCGTTCTATCTTCATGTTGCGTCCCGACTTCTGCTCCACCAGCAGGCGCAGGTCGCTCGTCATCATATCTACACGTCCCTGCAGCCCCAGTCGCTCACACACGAACGATGGCTCGAGCAGTGCTTTCTTGCGGTCGAACCCCTCTTTCTCGAACAGCTCGCTCACCGTGTTGCGCAGGTTGTTCACCTGCATCTCGGCATCGGCCTTGAACTGCTGGGCATTGAACCCCTGACAGGTGCTGAAGCGCAGCGCCTGTTCGCGGAACGAGCGCTTCAGCGACTTGGCGGTGGTGGCACCCGTCGGGTCGTTGACGAGGTCGTCGAGTGCCGTTCCGGCAAAGTTACCCAGCAGAATGGCCTGCGTGTTGGGGCGAGCCTTCAGTCGGTTGACGGTGTAGAGGAGTGGATGATGGCCGTAGTTTGTGAAACAGGCGGCCACGGATGAGATGTCGAGCAGAAAGTCGGGCTCCACGATGATGAATCGGGGCACCAGCGTGCCGTCGCTCTCTCGCGCGTGACTGTCGAGCAGGTTCAGCTGCATGTTCTCGCGCAGCATGCGTTGCAGGTAGCTCAGGTCGCGTCCGCCGTCGGTCGAGCCGTAGTCCACGCTGAGCACGCCCTCCTCAGTGCTCACGCTGATCACCTTGTCGTCCCAGCTGCGCACAATGCAGCGCAGGTATTTCCTGTCCACGCTGAAGCCCTTCTTCAGCGGTCGGTCTGTTGAAGGAATCAGTCTTCGCAGCTCAAGGGGCACATCGGCTTTGAACGTGGCTGATACGAAGTTCGTGAGTGCGCGCAGGTCGTAGCGCCAGTCCTCCGCACTGGGTAGCGGCTCGTTGCCGGCCTGTCGGGAGTGTCGGCGGGCAGTCTGTATGGCCACGCGCTCTGTCGTGCTCAGTCCGTACTGCTTGCACAGGAAATCCACCTGCGAGAACAAGTTGCCAAAGGCACCGCCGTGATGGCGCGTACCCTCACTGCAGCACAGCATGAGCAGCTGGTGCATGCGTTGCAGTCCTTCAGCCGACGGCTCTTCGCGAGCCAGTTCTATGCAGATGTCGAATAGTTCTCTTGCTTCCATTTCATCTTCTTTTCTGAGACCGCGCATCGGTCGTGTCCCGACCGCGCCGTAGTCTCATTCGTCCTACAAAATTACGAAATAAAGCTGACATACCTGCCATTTTGCATATTTTCTTTTGAAATGCTCATTGTTTGTGAAACTTTTTTATAAATTTGCACCCAAATGAAAAGTGAGAATGAATAATTTTGCTTAATTTTGTACCTATGCCCTACCAACAAATACCACGCAATCGTCCTATAACAACACTTCTCAAGTGGTTTAGCGATAAAAAGAGCGGAAAAGTTACTGATGCTCGCAAGGAAATCCAGAGACGCTTTGACTATTTGGACTGGAGAGACCAGAAACGTATCATTCTTGCATTTTTCCAATCGGGCAAGAGCGACAGAGAATGGGCTTATGGTAAAATATACCGCCAGTGGGATGACTGCTATTTGGAACCTGTTAAGGCTCTTTGGGAGAAGTATCACGAGAATGTATGTGCATGGTCAGTCGTCCAGCATTTTCCAATTGAGTATGTAAGACAGAATGCCGCTCTACTCGAAGAAGTCAACGGATATTACCATCTTTGTCAACGACTTGCAGAAGATGCGACATACCAAATAGACAAATCAAAGCTACGCAACAAGGAGTATCTGCTTGTTATGCTCAATACCCATCGAAAGGTAAACGAAGAAGAAGCCAAGGACATCTTCTTTGAATCGCTTCATAATTGTTGCATGACCTACCCAGAATGGCTTTTCAGAGCTCGTCGCAAAAGTAGAGGTGAGGCTTTCAGCGTAGAGGATATAGAACACATGAGGTCTCTCATATATATTATCAGTCTTTTGGGACTCGATGACGTTGTTGAGTTTATTGAGGATTGGAATGAGCATGCAATGTTTACGATGTATCATTGCGAGGAACTAAACGGATTAGACAAAGAGGCCATCAGCGACGATGAATATCATGACAAGCGTGTTGCTATTGGTCTTAAATACCTATACCTTGCGTTAGATGATAAATACAAGAAGCCTACGGATGAATTGCCTTTCAAGAGACTTAGTGAAACTGTAGAGCGGATAGGCAAGGCACAGCTCCGAAACAAGTCTGAAAAGCCTGCACCGGAGAATGATGAATACAAGAATAGCCCTGATGCACCAGAGATTTTGGATGAAATGATGGCAAAAAATCCTGCAATAGCGAAACTCGTTAGTTCGTTTACACTGTCAGACAACCAGGAAACAATAAAAGAAGATTTACCTTTCTAAGACTCGGCTTATGACAATTTCTGAAATTGATGCCCGCCTCCAAAAGATTTGGAAGGAATATGACTTGGAACCAGAAATTAAGGAAAGAGGCTTCGCATTTGCAGAGCCAAAAAGGGCAGAATTACGTCCTACAGCGGAATTGTTGTATAGTATTCTTGACGGTATGATATAGCTATTTGACCAAGTGACTATTCATAAACCAAGGGGTGCTGAGTAATTACAAGGACTGGCTGTCTTTTCAATTTATGTTAAATTGACTTTTGAAATTTGGCAGGACCGCATGGAATGCTTACTTTTGCACCCTATGAAAGCTTTTCGTATATTTTTTATCATGGTTTTCGCCGCTATCGCTACCTCGGTTTCGGCACAGCGACGGCTCGTGGTGGCCGATGTGGAGACACTCCTTCCCGTTGGCGGGGCCAATGTGGTGAGCAAGGACAGTTCTGTAGTGGCCGATTCGCTGGGATGGTTCACCGTGTCGGACAGCACCAAGACGCTGGTGCTCTCACATGTCAATTATGAAAGCCGCATCGTCAATCTCTCTGAAGTGCGCGACACCGTCTATCTTATCTCTAAGCTGCTGAGCGTGGAGGGAGTCGTGGTGTTCGGACATGGGAAGAATGCCGACAGGCTGAAAGAACTGAAGAAACGTCTGACCATTGACAAGACGGAACGACAGCTGATGACGGCTGATCCCAGCAGGGGAATAGACTTGCTGGGACTGCTCAACTACGTGACACCACGCAAGTGGCGCAAGAAGAGCAAGCAGCAGAAAAAAGCTGAACTCAGAGAGAAGCTCGACGAATATTGATTCTTGATTTCTATGACTCCGTCACGCGGACGCTGAGGGTGCGTTCATCAAACGTGATGCCCTCACGCTCCACAAAGCACGACAGAGTTCCGGCATCGGCCAGCTGGCGCGGGGTTCCCACGCTGAGCTGGCCTTTTTCCATGAGCCACAGTGTGTCGGCCACTTGCAGGGCCAGCTCCAGGTCGTGAGTTGACATGAATATGGTCTTCTGCATGGTTCGGGCCAGTCGGCGCAGTAGTTGCATCACTTCCACCTTCGACGGGAAATCGAGGAAGGCCGTCGGTTCGTCCAGGAAGATGACGGGCGTCTGCTGAGCCAGGGCCTTGGCTATCATCACCTTCTGGCGCTCACCGTCGCTCAGTGTGTCAACCAGTCGTTCTCTGAGTTCACTCACTCCCACCAGCGCAATGCTCTCATCTACCATCTGTAGGTCGCTCTCTGAGAGCATGCCCCAGAATCCGGTGTAAGGCGAGCGCCCCAGTCCCACGAGTTCGCGCACGGTCATGTTCTTCACGTCGGGCTTCTCGGTCAGCACCACGCCAATGATTCGGCTCAGCTGTTTGTCGGTATAGGAGCTGAGAGCTACGCGCTTCCCGTCGGTGTTCATCCATATTTCGCCCTCCAGCTTCGGCTGAAAAGCGGCCAGTGTGCGCAGCAAGGTCGATTTGCCCACGCCGTTCGATCCCAACAGACAGGTCAGCTCGCCCTGTCGGATTTCGGCATTCAGATGGCTGGCCACGACCTTGGCGTTGCCTTTCTGCCGATAGCCTATGCTCAGCTGTTCAAGAGTGATGGTGGGATGGTTCATCTTTGTCTCTATACTCATTTTTTTTTGCATGCAAAGGTACGATTAAGTGAGCGCAAAACAAAAGAACGCATTCTTTTTTTTTGCCGGGCATGAACGACTTCGTGGGATTTGTCCAACAAAGTTGGCTGTATCTTGTCTATTTCTGAGAGTTTTTGTGTATTTTTGCATTCAGAAACCGAAAACAAACATGGAGTTCAACAGAGAGCAACAGGAAGTGATTCAGGCATCGGGTGGGGTGCATCTGGTGCTGGCTCCTCCGGGATGTGGCAAGACGGCCGTGCTGGCCGAACGAATCGTATGGGCACGTAGGCAGGGCGTAGCCTTTCAGGACATGGCCTGTCTTACGTTTACCAACCGTGCGGCACGGGGCATGCGCGACCGCATTACCGGGCGGATGGAACAGCTCGAAAGCGGAGCGGCGCAGAGCAGCACACTCACCGAAGGACTGGGCGAGCTCTTCGTGGGCAATGTGCATCGCTTCTGTTCACAGTTCCTGTTCCAGCAGGGCATCGTGCCGGAGCAGTCAGCCGTTATCGACACCGATACGAGCTTCAGTATTCTGGCCGACTATCTGGGCGAGGATGAGCTTGCCGTGCTGGGCGACAACAAGCAGCGGCAGCGCTATTCGCAGATCATCAACCTGCAGCATCTCATGTATCAGTGCGAGCATCACCATCCGCATGAGCTCATCGTGCATCGCGATGCCTTGCCCCCACGATTGTTGAAGGAGCTCTGTCTGGCTTTCCATTTAGACTATACGCAGGAAGCTTCTATCGAGCTCTATCGCCATGCCGACCACTATCGCTCCGCGACTCCCCAGACAAGTGAGGAGGCGAATCTCTTGAGCCCGGAAGCCTTCCGCCTGCTCACTTCTCTTTATGCCGCCTCCCAATACGAGGCTTACAAGCAGCGCAACGACCTCCTCGATTTCGAGGACCTGCTCCTCTTCACCTACGACACTCTCTCCTCGTCAGTTTCCTCCCCATCGGCTTCTCCTTCTGATGATGATGCGACACCATCGCATCCCCGTTTTTCCTGGATTCAGGTCGATGAGGTGCAAGACCTGAATCCCTTGCAACTGGCCATCATCGATCTCTTCACCGCCCCAGGAGCCACGGTTGTCTATTTGGGCGACCCTCAGCAGGCCATCTTCTCCTTCATGGGGGCGAAGACCGACACGCTGGAGCAACTTCGGCAGCGGGCTGGCGCGCAGGGCTTCCATAATTTCTATCACAACTACCGTTCCCCTAAATACTTGCTTGATGTGTTCAATGTCTATGCCGAGCGACAGCTGGGCATAGCACCCGAGCTGTTGCCCTCTACGCAGAACCTCACGGAGCAGCGGCCCGGCGACCTGTTCCTCTCCGACAGCCACAACAACATTGACGAGCTGAACCTCGTGGCGCGCATGGTGCGCCGCCTCTACGAAGCCTATCCCGACGAGTCGGTGGCTGTGGTCGTAGCCTTCAACAGCGATGCCGATGAACTGAGCCTCGCGCTGGCCGACGTGCCGCACTTCAAGGTGTCAGGCACCGATCTCTTCTCTACGCCCGATGTGCGCCTGCTGCTGGCCCATCTCTCCGTCGTGGCAATGGAGCACAACTTCATTGCGTGGTCGCAGCTGTTCGTAGGACTGCGTGTGTATGGCTCGCAGTCGTCGGCCCGGCAGTTTGTGCGCCAGCTCATGCAGCGCTCCATTTCGCCCGTCGATTTCCTCTGTTATGAGGACTCCACCTATTTGGCTGAGTTCGTGACGGCTTATGCGCAGCACGACTTTGTCGTCTTCGACACCGAGACCACGGGGCTCAGCGTGTTCGACGACGATGTGGTGCAGATAGCAGCCATCCGCGTTCGCAACGGAGAGGTGGTCGGTGAGCTCAACCTCTTCATTGAGACCGACCGTGAGATTCCGGCTATGCTGGGCGACGTGCCGAATCCGCTCGTTGAGGAGTATGCCCGACAGCCTCATTTGACCCACGCTGAGGCTTTGCAGCGATTTGTCGATTTTGCACGCGATTGCGACATACTGGGCCACAACGCCACCTACGACTATCAGATCATGGAGCACAACATGCTTCGCTATGCCCCCCAGCTCTCCATGAAGGCGCTATGGCCTGTCTATTACGACTCGCTGAAGCTCATTCGCCTGTTGCGCCCTCGTCTGCGAAGCTATAAGCTGAAGTTCCTGCTCGAGGAGCTGAGGCTGGAGGGCCAGAACTCCCACTTGGCCAACGACGACATCATGGCCACGCTCAGCCTCGTTGACTATTGCTATCGGCTGGGCAGCCAACAGCTCGACGAGCAGCGCCGCTTCATCACGCATCACCGCACCATCATCGAGAAGTTCCGCAGTCTCTATGCCGACCTCTACCATCATGCTGTGGCGCAGCTCTATGAGCCTACTGCCGAGCCGGCCCTGGTCGTGGCGCTGAACCATGCCTATAACAGTCTGCGCGAGATGCACCGGATGGGCGACATCCCCAAGTTTCGGTATATAAAGCGATATATAGAGATGGACATGCTCACGCCCGAGAGCGGACGGTCGCTGGCCGAGCAGCTGAGCCATCATCTGCAAGACCTTACCACCCTGAAGGAGGCCGACCTGTGCGGAGCCGCGAGCATGCAGGACCGCGTGTTCATCTCTACCGTCCACAAGGCCAAGGGACTGGAGTTCGACAATGTCATCGTGTTCGATGCGGTCGAAGGAAAATATCCCAGTGCCTTTGCCGATACCACGGAGAAGAACGATGAAGAGGCCCGCAAGTTCTATGTGGCCATCTCGCGTGCCCGTCGCCGGCTCATCGTCACCTATTGCCACAACAGTCAGAGCAACTGGGGACGGTGGTATCCCAAGCAGCTGACTCCCTACATGCAGTCGGTAGCCCACTTTTTCCGATAAAAACTCAAATGAATCAAACCATTAATAACTAAACAATAACGATTATGAAAGTATTACTGATCAATGGAAGTCCGAAAGAAAACGGCAACACCTTCCTCTCACTGAGCGAAGTGGCTAAGACTCTGAACGAAGAAGGCATCGACACCGAGATTGTCAGCATCGGCAAGAAGGCGGTGCAGGGCTGTATTGCCTGCGGCATGTGTGGCCGACTGGGGAAGTGTACCTTCCGCGATGAGCTTTACACTAAGATATGGAGCATCGTCAAGGATGGCATCGACGGCTTGGTTGTTGGCTCTCCCGTCTATTACGGCGGTCCCAACGGTTCGCTCTGTGCTTTGCTCGACCGCGTGTTCTATTCGCTCGGTCCCGACCTCCAGTTCAAGCCCGGTGCCAGTGTCGTAGTCTGCCGTCGTGGTGGTGCCTCTGCCGCCTTCGACCGTTTGAACAAGTACTTCACGATGATGAACATGCCGCTTGTCACCTCTCAGTATTGGAACATGGTCTATGGGCAGACCCCCGGTCAGGCCGCACAAGACGAGGAGGGCATGCAGACCATGCGCACCCTTGGCCGCAACATGGCATGGATGATTAAGAAGCTGAACGCCCGTGAGGAGGGCCATCCCGAACTGGAGCAGCGCGTCTGGACCAACTTCATTCACTGAGGTTGTCTGAAACTAATTCAGCCGTCGATTGACGGCTGAATTCTTATTGGGTCCTGAGGTTCTAAAATTTTTTTGTTGCATCTTTTTCTATATATAGATGCATCCCCACATCCCCATTAGGCGCAGGTCTGCAAGTGCAAAGATAGGAAAGATTTTACGAACGAACAAGAAAATGCCCGGAAATTTCTCGGCGACGAGAAACTTTCGGGCAATTTTGTAGGACATCCTTGAATTTTCCCCTTGGTTTTATTGTATGCCTCTTGTGAGGCATAGGCATCAGAAAGACTTATTAAAGCCTTGTTTCAGATGGTCAGTTTGATAGTGTATAGGGGTTAGAGTTTGGCAAGCAGTTGATTGTATGTCAGAATTGGTATGCCTTTATGATTTTTAAGGTCGGTGAGGTCTTTGTCGCCGCTGACGATGTAGTCCACGGGAACACTTTCTGCCATCGAAAGGAGGTAGAGGTCTTTCGGGTCGCGGATATCGGACTTGGCCTTGATGGTGATGTCGGTGAAGAAGCAGACGTCATAGACCATTTCGAAGAAGTAATATCGTGTCTCGTCAGAGATGAGCTTGTCGAACTTTTTGCGTGCTATGACGCGACGGATTTCGTCAAGCTCCTGCTCGCAGATATAGACTTTCACGTCGTGACGGCACAGCACATCGGCCAGCGACGAGAGCCGCTTGCCTATCATGAACGAAATCCAAAGGTTGGTGTCGAATAGAATCTTCATTCTCCGTAGCGCACTGCGTTTACTTCAGCCTGAATATCCTCGTCAGTCATTTGTGGGGATTTCGGACATGAATTCTCGCCTTGCGAGTGTCCTTCTGCCGAGCGGATGAACCGTTCTACTGACGTGCGACGCTTGCGCATCGTCCAGCCCATTCGCTGAGCCAGTGTCTCAATAAGGGCTGCATCCTGAACGGGAACTGATAATACTAAATCTTCCATATCGTTGCTCCTTTTCAATTACAATGTTTACATATAGAAAATGTATAACAGGAATAAGTAAATCAAAGAACCGTTGTTTGAACGGTTTCGGGGTCAAAGGTACAAAATGTTTGTGAATTACGAGCCGTTTGCGCGTTAAAATTGCAAAATGGCGGACGAAAGTGTTTGCGAAAGTATTGCCAGATCATTGAACGCTTTTCTGGGGAGTGAATGACTTGAGTGACGGGGTGATTTAGGTCATTTCAGAATAAGCAGCTATAGCGGATTATATAATCGGCTGCAGCGGACTATATAATCCGCTATAGCTGCTTATTCTGAAATGACCTAAATCACCCCGGGAAATATGATGATAGCCCCCATGAGAAGGCATGGATTACCCCGTTGTTTTGCAGCAGACTTTGCAGCAGACTACAAAATTTTTGTTTTTGGTTGCAATTTTAATGAGATTATCCCTTTTTTTAAGTACCTTTGCCGCCGCCTTTGGAAAAAAAGAGTAATTGGAGCTGAAGACAGGCTCTTCGAAGGCGATTATTGATATGGGCAACAGAACAGACGATATACTTCACGGATTGCGTGACGGGTTCCCGATAGGGTTGGGCTACTTTGCCGTAGCCTTCTCGTTGGGCATTATCGCATCAAAGGCAGGACTGACTGCACCTGAAGGTTTCCTGAACAGTTTTTTCACCCGTGCCTCGGCAGGAGAGTATGGCGTTTACACTTTGGTAGCGGCTCAGGCTGCTTATGCCGAGGTGGTGGCGATGTGCCTGGTTGCCAATCTGCGCTATATGCTCATGAGTGCAGCACTCTCACAGAAGATAGCCCCCGGCACTTCCAGACTTCACCGCTTGCTGATGGCTTGTTGCATCACAGACGAAGTGTTTGGCATCTCCATTGCTCATCCTGGCTATACACCGCCGGCCTATACCTATTCGGCATCGCTCATTTCAACACTGTTATGGGCCTCTGGATGTGCTGTCGGTATCATGGCAGGTGGACTGTTGGCTCCGAATATGATTACCGCTCTGAGCATGTCGCTCTATGGAATGTTTCTTGCCATCATCATTCCACCGGCCCGTCACGACAAGAATGTGCTCTATGCCCTCTTGGCCAGTTTTGCGCTCAGTGGCCTGTTCGCCGTGGTGCCTTTTGTTTCGGAGTGGGGCAGTGGTGTTCGCACCGTTGTGCTGACCGTTGTCATCTCCGCCGTTGCCGCATGGCTGAAACCTATAAATATCGAAGCCGATGAATCAGCATAGTATCATCATCTACCTCCTTGTCGGTATATTGGTCACCAATCTTATCCGAGTGCTTCCGATGACACTGATTCATGGTCCCATCAGGAACCGTTTTGTGCGCAGCTTCCTCTACTATGTACCATACGTCACGTTGGCTGTGATGACTTTCCCGGATATGGTGCTGGCCACACCGACGCCACTGCCGGGCATCATCGCCCTCTTGGTCGGCATCATTGCTGCCTGGTTCCGCTTCGGCCTGTTCCCCGTGGCCGTCATCTGCTGCGTGATAGCTTTTATGATGATGTAATTACTAATAAAAAAAATATGATATGACCCGCGTATGAAAAAAACTGTTCTTCTTTCGTTTGTCCTGACCTTCTGTCTCGGCATGTATGCACAGACAGATGCCCGGCTGATGGACGACCGTCTGTCGGCTCATGAAGAAATAACCCGAAACCGCTATCTGTGCGGCAGTAACTACCTGGACTACGACCGCTATCCGGCCACGAAGCCGCTGACCAAGGCACCGAAGGGCTATGAGCCCTTCTACATGAGCCACTACGGACGGCATGGCTCGCGCTGGCTCATCGGCAAGCGCGACTACAGCAGGGTGGCCGACGTGCTGGAGAAGGCCGAGGGACAGCAGAAGCTGACGGAGAAGGGCTGCGAGGTGCTGGAACAGCTGCACCGGTTCATGCCCTCGACGGTGAAGCGGTTGGGCGACCTGACCACGGTGGGCGAGCGCCAGCACCACGGGATAGGCAAGCGCATGACGGAGCACTTCCCCGAGATATTCAAGAAGAAAGACGTGGCTGTCGATGCACGCTCTACGGTGGTGCCGCGCTGCATTCTGTCGATGATGGCAGAGTGCGAAGAGCTGATGGCGGCTAACCCCACGGCCCGCATCCACAACGACGTGAGCGAGTCGCTGCAGTACTACCTGAACCAGCCGTGGAACGAGCGGCTGAAGGAGCATTCGAAACGCGTGAAGTGGGAGACGAAGCGGGCTTATCAAGAGCGAATCACGAAGCCGGAACGGCTGATGCAGGTGCTGTTCAACGACCCGCAGTGGGTGAAGGACAGCGTGAATGCGGTGAACCTGATGTACGACCTGTTTGAGGTGGCATCCAACATGCAGAGCCACGACACCGATATAGACCTGCTCAGCCTGTTTACTGCCAGCGAGATGTACGACCAGTGGCGCTACCGCAACTGGTCGTGGTACCTGAGCTACGGGGCAGCACCGCAGACGGGCGGCATCATGCCTTTCTCGCAGCGCAACCTGTTGCGCAACATCATTGAGACAGCCGACACGGTGATAGGCCCTTCGGCAGCGCAAGCCCGCACCCAGGCCACGCTGCGCTTTGGCCACGAGGTGTGCGTCATGCCGCTGGCCTGCCTGCTGGAGCTCGGACAGTGCGGGGTGAGCGTGGAGAACCCCGACTCGCTGGACCGCTACTGGCGCAACTACGACATCTTCCCGATGGGCTGCAACATTCAGCTGGTGTTCTACCGTCCGAAGCGGGGCCGGCAGGGCGACGTGCTGGTGAAGGCGCTGCTGAACGAGCGCGAGACCACGCTGCCCGTCGGCACCACGCAGTGGCCCTACTACCGATGGAACGACTTGCGCAGCTACTACATGGAGAAGCTGCGCAAGTATGAGAATGAAAAATAAGGGAGGGGGATTACTTCTTCAGACGGAAAAAGCCGTAGCTGCGGCCATCGCCGAGAGAGGGCAAATCGGTGCCTTCATGAAGGTCGAGCACCAGCGACATGCCGCTCTGGCTGGAGTTGATCTCATCGAACTCAAGGGTGTAGCTGCAAGTGTCGTAGCCGTTGATGAGCTTGTCTAAGTGCAGATAAGTTCTGTTGCCATTGACGTTGACCACGCGGTAAGTGCCTTTGTATTCGCGCTTCTCGGTGGCGTTCTTCTCGGTGGTTCGCTGCGAAGTAAGAATGCAGGTTTGCGAGCCGAAATAAATTTTCTTGAGATAGCGCATGCAGAACTCGTCGATGGAACTGGGAATGACGATACCGTTCTCCTGCACATTCCACGTGGATTCTACAAAATATGTTGGCTGCACATTGCCTTTCACTGGCGGCTGATAGTCTTCCTGATTCTTCTGGCAAGCCACTATCGACACGCCCAACATGACAAGCATGAATGACTTTAACAGGTGGTTTATATGCATATTACTATTGTTTATGACGTGATAGTGTGCGCAAAATTACATATTTTTTCCATTCTGCCAAAATCTTTTTTCTCGAAAAAGGATTTTTTCCTTGCAAAATATGCCAAATTATTGTACCTTTGCAACAATATGCAATAATCTGATTTTAATGATTACCAAATAATAAAAAAGAAAACGATGAGCAGAGTACTGATGATTGGCGCCGGTGGCGTCGCAACGGTAGCGGCATTCAAGATAGTGCAGAATGCCGACGTATTCACTGAGTTCATGATTGCCAGCCGTCGTAAGGCTAAGTGCGACGCGCTGGTGGAGGCCATCCGCCAGAAGGGCTACACCATGCCCATACAGACGGCACAGGTCGATGCCGACGACGTGGAGCAGCTGAAGGCGCTCTTCTCCGGCTTCAAGCCTGAGCTGGTGATTAATCTTGCCCTGCCTTATCAGGACCTCACCATCATGGATGCCTGTCTGGCCTGCGGCTGCAGCTATCTTGACACGGCCAACTATGAGCCGAAAGACGAGGCCCACTTCGAGTATTCATGGCAGTGGGCCTATCGCGACCGCTTCCGCGAGGCCGGGCTGACCGCCATCCTGGGCTGCGGATTCGATCCGGGCGTGACGAGCATCTTCACCGCCTACGCTGCCAAGCATCACTTCAAGGAGATGCAGTATCTGGACATCGTGGACTGCAACGCAGGCGACCACCACAAGGCATTTGCCACCAACTTCAACCCTGAGATCAACATTCGCGAGATTACGCAGAAGGGACTCTACTGGGAAGACGGCAAGTGGGTGGAGACCGAGCCGCTGGAGATTCACAAGGACCTGACCTATCCCGAGATAGGACCGCGCGACAGCTATCTGCTGCACCACGAAGAGATAGAGTCGCTGGTCATTAACTATCCCACCATCAGGCGCGCCCGTTTCTGGATGACCTTCGGCCAGCAGTATCTGAAGCATCTGGAGGTAATCCAGAACATCGGCATGAGCCGCATTGACGAGGTGGAGTACGAGGCTCCGCTGGCCGACGGCTCCGGCAAGACGGTGAAGGTGAAGATTGTGCCGCTGCAGTTCCTGAAGGCTGTGCTGCCCAATCCGCAGGACCTGGGCGAGAACTACGAGGGTCAGACCTCTATCGGCTGTCGCATTCGCGGCATCGGACAGGATGGCAAGGAACACACCTATTATATATATAATAACTGCTCGCACCGCGCAGCCTACGAAGAGACGGGCATGCAGGGCGTGAGCTACACCACGGGTGTGCCGGCCATGATTGGTGCCATGATGTTCTGCAAGGGACTGTGGCGCAAGCCCGGCGTGTTCAACGTGGAGGAGTTCGATCCCGATCCCTTCATGGAACAGCTGAACAAGCAGGGACTGCCCTGGCACGAGATACACGACGGCGACCTGGAGCTGTGATCCATTGGCAAGAAAATAACTACATAATAACACAAGAACACCTTTATGGCAAAGAAAGAAACTGAGGGCGAGGTACTGAACCCTCAACAGGAGAAACTGAAAGCCCTGCAGGCGGCCATGTCGAAGATAGAAAAAGACTTCGGCAAGGGCAGCATCATGCGCATGGGCGAAGAAAAAATAGAGAACGTTGAGGTGATCTCCACCGGCTCGATAGCACTGAACGCAGCACTGGGCGTGGGCGGCTATCCTAAGGGACGAATCATTGAGATCTATGGACCGGAATCGAGCGGTAAGACGACACTGGCCATCCACGCTATTGCCGAGGCTCAGAAGGCTGGCGGCATTGCTGCCTTCATTGATGCCGAGCATGCCTTCGACCGCTTCTATGCTCAGAAGTTGGGCGTAGATATAGACAATCTCTACATCTCGCAGCCCGACAACGGCGAGCAGGCACTCGAGATAGCCGACCAGCTCATTCGCTCGGCTGCCATCGACATCATCGTGATCGACTCGGTGGCTGCGCTCACTCCGAAAAAGGAGATTGAGGGCGACATGGGCGACTCAGCCGTCGGTCTGCATGCCCGACTGATGAGCCAGGCACTGCGCAAGGTGACTTCGACCATCGCCAAGACCAATACCACCTGCATCTTTATCAACCAGTTGCGTGAGAAGATTGGCGTGATGTTCGGCAACCCCGAGACCACCACAGGTGGCAATGCGCTGAAGTTCTATGCCTCGGTGCGACTCGACATCCGTCGCGTCACCACCATCAAGGATGGCGACAACGTGATTGGCAATCAGGTGCGCGTGAAGGTGGTGAAGAACAAGGTGGCTCCTCCCTTCCGCAAGGCTGAGTTCGAAATCACCTTTGGCGAGGGTATCTCGAAGATTGGCGAGATTGTTGACCTTGGCGTAGAGCTGGGCATCATCAAGAAGAGCGGCTCGTGGTTCAGTTATGGCGATTCCAGACTGGCGCAGGGGCGCGACGCCACCAAGGAGCTGCTCAGGGATAATCCTGAACTGTGCGAAGAGCTGGAAGCACAGATCATGGAAAAACTGAAGGAGCAGAACGTGTAAACGATTCGGAATAGTGCAAAAAGAAAGAAGTGGGCGGGACCTCAAGGTCTTGCCCACTTCTTCTTCGTAGCTCGGCTTGTGCTGTCTGCGTCTTGCTGTTACTTCACATACTTCACCTTCTTTGTTGAGGAGTTGAAGATCACCGTGCAGTTGTTGCCGCTGATGCCCGAGCTATATACCCACATGTACTCTCCTTTGTTGTTATGCACTTTGGTGTCGGGCTCGCCCAGTGCCAGCTTCACCTCGGTCTCATTGAATCCGCTATGAACGATGGAGCGGCGTATGTCGGCCAGGTGCTCTTGCTTCACACCCTCAATGGTGCCTACGTTGCCGCTGGCAAAGAGGTGATAGAAGTAATCGTCGTCAGAAAGGTCGTTGCCGTTGTTGTCCTTATAGTCTTTTCCGTCATTAAGGAAGCTCACCTTCTTCTTGTACTTCTTGCCATCTTTCTCGAATGTCATTCTGACATACTCAGTGCCGCCTACGCCCGTAGCGCCTACAACGGTGAAGCCTGTCAGACGGGGAATGGCTTCAATATTGCCCTTTTCGTTTTCCAGCTCAAGCCTGCGGAGGGTGAACACACGCATGCCTATGTATTTGCGGTATTGCTGGTCGTGTGCCATCTTGTCAGCCAGCATCTCAAACGAGCCCTCAAACGTGTGCTTGATGACATCGTCTTCAGTAAACTCATGATCGCTCATGCCACTATTGGTGCGGCTGAGCGCCACGTTCTGGAAGAACTCGCGGCCTTCGTCGTCTTGCACAATCAGCTTCACGGGATAGTTGCGCGTTCCCACACCGGCTGCCACCACAGTCACCTCGATGGGTTCGGGCAGCTCTATCTTCTCATAGCCATAGCTCGTAGTGCTGACATCTACATTATATGTCTTACGCTTAGTGATCAGGCGCTTACCCACTAGCAAGTCGATTGCTATGTCAACATCGCCCAGATATGCCAGCGTAGGCACGCCGTGCTTGGTGAAACAGTAGTCGTCGAACTTGTTTGTGGGCAACTCGAAATAGTATGGCGTTCCGTCGGCCTCGTCTTCAAAGTTGACACGCTCATGCAGTTCGTTCTCGCCGGAATGGCCTTTATAGACCAGAATCTTATGGCGCAGCGACATGCTGCTGACCATGCTGCCGGTGCTGTCGCAGAAGGTGCGAATCACCATGTCCTTCTTGTCGGGAATCACCATGAAGCGCATGCCTTCCTTCCAGTCGCACATGCTCTGGTAGGGGAAATTCTTCTGAATGAAGCTCACTGCTGTCGTCTGGTCGTCGGCCTTCTCCTTCTCTTCAGGCACTTCCTCGGCTTTCTCCTCGGTGAAGATAATGTTGTTGGTCCACACCAGATACTTGTTGTTGGGATCACGAGTCTGCGCCTCTGCCGTTACGCCCAGCAATAAGGCCGCAGCCATCAAAACCATCCTTTTCATCATGTATGTCATTTTGTGATTTCTATTGGTTTATAGCGATGCAAAGATAGGAAATCTTTTCCATAATATGCCAAAATGTCGTAATAAATGGCAGATTCTTGAGAAAAATTATACTTTTGGCATGCGCTTTGCTATTTATAGAGTGGCTAATGCCGAGTAAACTGAATAATAACAAATAAAAAAAGAATAAGAATTATGGGAAAGATTATTGGAATTGACTTAGGTACAACAAACTCGTGTGTATCTGTTTTCGAAGGCAACGAGCCTGTCGTGATCGCTAACAGCGAAGGCAAGCGCACAACGCCTTCAGTAGTAGGCTTCGTAGAAGGTGGCGAGCGCAAGATTGGCGATCCTGCCAAGCGTCAGGCCATCACAAATCCGCAGAAGACGGTTTACTCCATCAAGCGCTTCATGGGTGAGACCTGGGCACAGACGGAGAAGGAAATCTCTCGCGTACCGTTTAAAGTAGTGAATGAGGGCGGCTATCCCCGAGTTGATATCGACGGTCGTAAATATACACCGCAGGAAATCTCGGCTATGGTGCTGCAGAAGATGAAGAAGACCGCTGAGGACTATCTGGGACAGGAAGTGACCGATGCCGTCATCACAGTGCCTGCCTACTTCTCTGACTCACAGCGTCAGGCCACGAAAGAGGCTGGCCAGATTGCCGGTCTGAATGTGCGCCGTATCGTCAACGAGCCTACGGCAGCTGCTCTGGCTTACGGTATCGACAAGACCAATAAGGATATGAAGATTGCCGTGTTCGACCTCGGTGGCGGTACATTCGATATCTCAATCCTTGACTTCGGTGGCGGTGTGTTCGAAGTGCTTTCTACCAATGGTGATACCCATCTGGGTGGTGACGACTTCGACCAGGTGATCATCGACTGGCTGGTTGACGAGTTCCGTCACGACGAGGGTGCCGATCTGAAGAGCGATCCTATGGCCATGCAGCGCTTGAAGGAAGCTGCTGAGAAGGCAAAGATTGAGCTGTCAAGCTCTACCTCAACTGAGATCAACCTGCCTTACATCACTGCAACGGCTGCAGGTCCTAAGCACCTCATCAAGACTCTGACTCGTGCTAAGTTCGAGCAGCTGGCTCACAATCTGATTCAGGCTTGCCTCGTGCCCTGTCAGAATGCCGTTCGCGATGCCGGCATCTCAGTGAACGATATTGACGAGGTGATTCTCGTTGGTGGTTCAAGCCGTATTCCTGCTGTGCAGACACTGGTGAAGAACTACTTTGGCAAGGAGCCTTCAAAGGGCGTGAACCCCGATGAGGTGGTAGCAGTAGGCGCAGCCATTCAGGGCGCTATTCTGAATCAGGAGACAGGTCAGGACATCGTGCTGCTCGACGTCACTCCGCTGACACTGGGTATCGAGACCCTCGGTGGCGTAATGACCAAGCTCATTGATGCCAACTCAACCATCCCCTGCAAGAAGAGCGAGACCTTCTCTACTGCAGCCGACAATCAGACAGAGGTGACCATCCATGTGCTGCAGGGCGAGCGCCCGATGGCCGCACAGAACAAGAGCATCGGACAGTTCAACCTCACCGGCATAGCTCCCGCTCGTCGCGGTGTGCCTCAGATTGAGGTGACGTTCGACATCGATGCCAACGGTATCTTGAAAGTTTCTGCCAAGGATAAGGCAACAGGCAAGGAGCAGGCCATCCGCATCGAGGCTTCGTCGGGTCTCTCTCAGGAGGAAATCGACCGCATGAAGGCTGAGGCCGAGCAGAATGCTGAGAATGATAAGAAGGAGCGTGAGCGCATCGACAAGATGAATCAGGCCGACTCCATGATTTTCCAGACCGAGACCTTCCTCAACGAGAATGGTGACAAGCTCGGTGCCGACAAGGGCAATGTGGAGCAGGCACTCCAGCAGTTGAAGGATGCTCACAAAGGTGGTGACATCACTGCCATTGACAATGCCATCAACAACCTCAATCAGGTCATGCAGGCTGCTTCTGCCAAGATGTACCAGCAAGGTCAGGCAGGTCCTCAGCCCGGAGCTCAGCAGGCAGGAGGCGCAGGCTTCCAAGGTGGTCAGCAGGCCCAGTCGAATCCTAATGACAACATTCAGGATGCCGACTTCGAGGAGGTGAAATGAGACGCATAAGCAAAGACATAACAAAACACTGTCAAATGGCGTGTAGCTCTGGTGAGTTACACGCCATTTGCTTTTTATGGGCTCATGTTTTCTATGTGCTTATTCAGCCTTTTTTTACGGCTTTTTTGTTACATGTGTGTAGCTAGACTTAATGGTAGATTATATCAACAGAGATACCGAGATTATTCTCAAAGCTTCCATTTTTGATCAAGTGCTATATGAAGCAGTCTGATTTCTTCCTTTGGCATAGCCATAAGTATTTTCTTTACTGTTGCTTTTGACATAATCCGAAAATGGTTGTATGTCGATTGAACTTGTACGGGTACTTGTATGGGTAGTGGTATTCTTTCAGAACTTGTGTTGCCCAGATACGGAACTGGGTAGCCTCGTAGCTATTTACGCGATAACCTACGGCAATGACCACATCAAGGTTATACATCATCACCTCACCCGACCATTTGTCCGAAGGTATTCGAATTTTTCTAATAGTATCGGACAAATGTATCTCCCCACTCTGTTCTATTTGGTCAAGATGGTAGTTAATTGTAGGAACTGTCACGCCAAATAGTTCTGCCATCCTCTGTTGCGAAAGCCAGAAAGTATTGGTGTCGAAGATAACTTGAACCTGTACTTTCCCATGTCCACCTCTGTACATGAGTACTGAAGACTCCATGCTTCTCACCGCCACATCAGGAGTCATGGTTGCGCTGAAATATTGCTGTGCTGCCTTTACCATCTCTTTCTTTTGGTCAGCATTCATAGCCACAGCCATACAAGCTGCACGTGAAAGGCGAATGCTCGTCACTTCTCTTACTGCGCCATTGCCTAACTCTGCCATCTCGGTTATCTCCACAAAATGCTCTCCAAGATGATAGCCCTTCTGCGATGTCCATGCCTGAGCCTTGGCTATGACACGTTCAAAGTTCCAGTACTTGCCATAGCCCATCACTCGCG
>CAMOGW010000010.1 GCA_946614435.1 uncultured Prevotella sp.
ACGAATATCTGCCCGACGGGCGCAACCGTTGGAACGGGTTGAAGTATTCGCATAAGCTGAAGAACATGGCGCGTGTGCTCTCACGAGTGGTGCCGCTTCACTTTGAATAATCGATAGCATAGTCAAATTATGCTTTGATTGTTTGGAGGTTTGCTTTTTTGTTCGTATTTTTGCAACCAACATATAACATTATTATATATGACTACCATAGAATTAAGGACTGCGATAGCTGCTGATCTCGATTTGCTAAGCGTAGAGATGCTGGAAAGCGTGTCTCGCTATGTAAAGAGACTCACACGGCATTCAAGATATACTAAAACTTCTCAGCAATCTTCTGTATCTGAAATGGAAGATGCCTTGCAGTTTGTTAAGTCGCTGTCTGTGACGGGACCTCATCAAGTGCCGTCTAATGAATCTGCGAAGTGATACGTACCGGCTTCGCAGTATGAATATTCATCATCCCTTATAAAATTCCTATCCCCAAGCGGCATTACTCTCACGAGCGGTGCCGCTACTGCGTTTTATAAAAAAAGAGGGCATTATTTTGAAAAATCAGAAATTACCACTATCTTTGCAAACAGGATATGACAACAGAAGAAGATGAGCACAAGACAGTACGACACAGAACGTGTAAAGGTACTTGACAGTATTAAGCAAGTTGCGAGCAAAGTACTACCTAAGGGTAGTGCGCTCTATCTATATGGTTCCCGAGCAAGAGGGAATAGCCGTAAGGATTCCGATTGGGATCTGCTAATCTTGCTTGACAAGGCCAAATTGGAAGCCGCGGATTACGGATTAGCCTATCCTTTTAGAGCTTTTGGATGGGAGATAGGTGAAGAGATTAATCCCACACTTTATACCAAAAAGCAATGGGAATCGTGGACATACTTGCCTTATTATAAGAATGTAGAAAGAGACAAAATTGTATTAGTATGAGTTTGAATGAAGAAGAACGAAAAATAATTGTAGCGCTGGAATACGAGAAAGCCTGTAAAACTGTTGAACAAGTTGCTGAATACCAAAAACTTGGGCATTGGGATACTATTGCAAACCGATTATATTACGCATTGTTTCATGCTGTCAGCGCATTACTTATACACGATGGCTATCCTGTAAACACTCACAAAGGTGTTATTGCTCTATTCGGAAACTACTATATTCGAACAGGCATCTTCACTTCAGAAGCCGGACGTTTGTATTCTGATTTGCAAACCATCAGAAACAATAGTGACTACAACTGTTCGTATGATGCCACAGAACAGGAAATCAAGCCAATGATAGAACCTACACGCAAATTAATCAAGCTAATAGGGGAACAATTGTAAATAAAACACAGGGAAAATCATTAAGTAACAGTCAAATAATAAGTTGGGGCGAAATTGGACGGCCCAAAGGTCTCCGTTATACAATCGGTGCTGAAGTAACGTTTTTATTGGCATTATTTGCTTAAATCAGAAATAATCTTTATCTTTGCCACATCAATAACTATATTTATTATGAAAAAACTGCTGACAATCTTAACTTTCTTCCTATTCGGAATCGTGACCGCACAGGCGCAGGGCAGAAAATATAATGTCTATGCCGTGGGATTCTACAACTTGGAAAACTTGTTCGACACCTGTCATGATGCCGGCAAGAACGACTACGAATATCTGCCCGACGGGCGCAACCGTTGGAACGGGTTGAAGTATTCGCATAAGCTGAAGAATATGGCGCGTGTGCTCTCGGAGATGGGAACGGACTTCCTGCCAAACGTGGGATGTGCATTCATCGGAGTGAGCGAGGTGGAGAATGCGAAATGCCTGACAGACCTCTGCAATCAGCCACCGCTGAAGGCTCGCAACTTCAAGTTCTGTCACATCGAGGGACCGGACAAGCGCGGCGTGGACTGCGCACTGCTCTACAACCCGAAGTTCTTCAAGGTGCGCAATGTGAAGCTGGTGCCATACATCTATGACCTGCCGAAGGACAAGGATCGTGCCACGCGCGGCTTCCTCACCGTGAGCGGCACACTGGCCGATGAACATGTGACGGTGGTGGTGTGCCACTGGCCCAGTCGTGGCGCTGAGCCTCACTACAGGAATCTGGCCGGACGACAGGTGCGCGTGCTGAAAGACTCGCTGCTGAAGGATGATCCGAAGGTGAAGGTGTTTGTGATGGGTGACATGAACGACGATCCCACCGACAGGAGCATGACCACCGAACTGGGCTGTAAGGCCGAAATCGAGCAGGTGGGCCCCAAGGAAATGTATAATCCGTGGTATAACGTGCTGGTGAAGAAAGGCACGGGCACACTCATGTATCAGGGCGGCTGGAATCTGTTCGACCAGATTGTGATGACACCTAACCTGCTGAACCAGAAGGGAAAGACAGACTATTCTACGCTGAAATACAGAAAGCACGAGATATTCCGTCGCGACTACCTCTTCCAGAAAGAGGGCAAGTATAAGGGCAACACCCTGCGCACGCATGCCGGCGGCGTATGGCTCGACGGCTATAGCGACCACCTGCCCACCGTGGTCTATCTGATGAAGGAGATTAAGTGAGCATGACGGAAGTGATGAACGGAGGTGGCGCCGACGACGTGGAGACGCATCCCTTTGAGCCATTTCTGCCTGAAAGGGCGAGGCTGCTCATGCTGGGCACTTTTCCCCCTGCGGAGAAACGGTGGTCTATGCGCTTCTACTATCCTAACTTCACCAATGACATGTGGCGCATCGTGGGCCTGTGCTTCTTCGGCGACAAGCAGCACTTCGTGGCTGAGGATGGTCGCCACTACAGGCTGGACGAACTGAAGGCTTTCCTCACCGAAAAGGGCATAGCACTCTACGACACCTGCACACGCATCATACGCACTAAGAACACGGCCAGCGACAAGGACCTGCAGGTGGTGGAGCAGACCGATGTGCAGGCAATGGTGCGAAGACTGCTACACTGTGAGGCAGTGGTCACCGCCGGACAATTAGCCACTACGATCTGCTGTCAGCAGTTTGGTGTGGAAGAACCGAAAGTAGGGGAGTGGGTCGAAGCCCGTCTTGATGGGCGGTTGGTGCGCATCTGGCGCATGCCGAGCAGCTCGCGCGCCTATCCCCTGTCCATCGAGAAAAAAGCAGAACAATATAAAAAAGTCTTTTTACTATGACAATCATCGGAATTGCAGGCGGAACCGGTTCGGGCAAGACCACCGTCGTGAAGAAAATTGCCAGCGCACTGCCGCCTCACTGTGCAGCAGTCGTTCCTCTCGACTCGTACTATAACGACACAACGAACATGACAGAGGAGGAGCGCAAGGCTATCAACTTTGACCATCCTGATGCCTTCGACTGGAAACTGCTCACCGAGCACATCAAGAAACTGAAGGCTGGCGAGGCAGTGGAGCAGCCCACCTATTCTTATATAGAGAGCAACCGGCAGAAGGAGACCATTCATGTGGATCCGAAGCCCGTCATCATCATTGAGGGAATCATGGCGCTGCACTATAAGAAGCTGCGCGACATGATGGACTTGAAGATTTTCGTGGATACCGATGCCGACGTGCGACTGATACGCAACATACGACGCGACGTGGTGGAGCGCGGACGAACGGTCGCTATGGTGCTCGACCGCTACGAGAAGGTGCTCAAACCCATGCATGAACAATTCATTGAGCCGACAAAAAAATTTGCCGATCTCATCATCCCCTCGGGTGGGGAAAATAAGACCGGCATTCATATTCTGAAAACTTATATCGAAGGTATCGTGACGCTGGTTTAAAAAAGACGTCTCACCCATCTAAGTGAGCAGCACTGTTCAGTCAACTGAGGAGTGTTGCTCACTTTCTTTGTTCTCTTCTTTCGGAGTATCCTCTTCAGTGACCTCCTCGGCTATCGTCGATGTGTCAAGGCTCTTCAAGAGCTCTTCCTGCTCCTTTTCCCAGCGGCGGCGACCGATGTAGAACAGCATGGAGTTCAGTGCTTCAATGATGCCATAGAACAGCGTGAGCCAACCTAAGAAGAACATGGCGGTGCTCAGTGGAGCCATTGGCTTGATGATGATGTAGGCTCCGGCCAGCAGCACGAGTGTTGGGCAAATCCAGTACCACAGCGAGGTCACGCCAAAGCGCCGGACAGAGATGATGACAAGGTACTGGTTGATGGCTCCCAGAATGAGGATGACTCCAATCACATACATCAGGGCATTGATGAAAGTACCGGGCATCACGGCCAGGATGGTGCCTAACAGGATGCTGCCAATACCCACGATGGGAAACATGGGAGCCTGTCCGGCAATCTGACGGCCCTGCGCATCATAGATGACGTATTCGCTTTCGTGACGGCGGGCAATCACATAAGAAAGTACCGAGATGAGGCCCGACAGGGCGAACAGCACACCGATGGTGATCACGATGCCCGTCACCGTGTTGTCGGGATACTTGATGAGCAACACGCCAACGGCAATGGCTGTGAGAGCGCGGAAAAAGGAACTTTGCAGAATTTTCATGATGATGTTTTTTTATGATGATGGTTCTTTTCTGTTGAAAAGTTAGTTGCAAAAGTACGAATATTTATCGAAAAAGTGTATTTTTGCAACAGAAAAAACTTCTACATGACAACTTTATATCTTGTGCGCCACGGCGAGACCGTGGATAATGCCCGCCACATCATGCAGGGACAGACGCAGGGCGAACTCAGTGAGACGGGCGTCCTGCAGGCCCGGCAACTGGCCGAACAGCTGCGCAGCGAGCACTTCGATGCCTTTGTGGCCAGTGACCTGAAACGGGCCATAGACACCTGCGCCCTGTTGGCTGCGCCTCATGCCCAACCCGTCGATACCACTCCGCTGCTGCGCGAGCGCGACTGGGGCAGCTTCACTGGCCGATACATTCCCGACCTGAAGGATGAAACGTGGCCCGACGACATTGAATCGCTCAATGAGCTACAGGCTCGCGCCCGCCGTTTCCTTAAATACATAAAAAAAACGTACCCCAATCAGCGAGTACTCGCTGTGGGGCACGGTATTATCAATAAAGCCATTCAGGCTGTCCACTACGGCAAGAGAATGCAGCAGGTGGAAAAAATGTCGAATTGCGAAGTCCGGGTCATAGAGCTTTGATGATCATCTGCACTCCTAAACTCCTAAACTTCTAAACTCCTGTACTCCTGTTTCACTGTCCCAGGAGGAACCGTTCTGCCTCGATAGCAGCCTGGCAGCCTGTTCCGGCAGCCGAGATAGCCTGTCGGTAAGTGGGATCAGCGCAGTCGCCAGCCACGAAGATGCCGGGCAACTTGGTGCGTGGCGTGCCGTCAATCTTCTTCAGATAGCCCACTTCGTCAACGTCGAGCCACTCACGGAAGATGTCGGTGTTGGGCTTATGGCCGATGGCGAGGAAGAAACCGTCGATGGCAATGTCAACCAACTGCTCATCGGGCTCACCCTTGCGTTTCACGAGGTGAGCTCCCTCCACACCGTTTTCGCCGAAGAGGCCCAGCGTGTTGTGCTCGAACAGAATCTCGATGTTCTCACGATCCATGACGCGCTGCTGCATCACTTTCGAAGCACGCAGGAATGGCTTGCGTACAATGAGATAGACCTTCTTGCAGAGTCCGCTCAGGTAGAGCGCATCCTCGCAGGCCGTATCGCCACCGCCTACTACGGCTACGGTCTTCTTGCGATAGAAGAAGCCGTCGCAGGTGGCACAGGCTGAAACGCCTTGTCCGTTGTACTTGCGCTCGTCGTCGAGACCCAGATACTTGGCAGAGGCACCCGTTGCGATGATTACGGTGTCGGCCTGCAACTCCCGACCGTTGTCGTCCCAAGCACGGTAGGGACGGGCAGAGAAGTCCACGCGCACAATCTCGCCGTCACGTATGTCTGTGCCAAAGCGTTCAGCCTGTTCGCGCAGGTCCATCATCATCTGATTGCCGTCAACCCCTTGCGGGTAGCCGGGAAAGTTCTCCACCTCAGTAGTCTGAGTGAGCTGTCCGCCAGGCTGTAGTCCGCAATACTCTATCGGGCTCAGGTTGGCACGTGAGGCATAGATGGCAGCTGTATAGCCAGCAGGGCCACTGCCTATGATGAGGCATCGGCACCTACCTCCAACCCCTCCCGAGGGGAGGGGGGACTGATTAGTATTGTTATTTTCCATGTTTATAATAGAACTATATACCCCCTCCCCTCGGGAGGGGTAGGGGGTGGGTTCTTATTTCAGCAGTTCTTCAATCTTCTTTTCGATGTTCTCAAACTTCTCGGTCGGTTCGAAGCGGGCTACAACCATGCCCTTCTTGTCAACAAGGAACTTCGTGAAGTTCCACTTGATGCTGGGCTTCTCCTTGTAGTCAGGGTCTTCCTTTGAGAGCATATCGTCGAGAATGTGGGCGATGGGGTGCTCCATGTCCCAGCCGGCAAAGCCTTTCTGCTCCTGCAGGAACTTGAACAGAGGGTCGGCATCCTCGCCGTTCACCTTCACCTTCTTGAAGCGTGGAAACTCTGTGCCGAAGTTCAGCTTGCAGAACTCGTGAATGCTCTCGTCGGTGCCGGGTGCCTGCTGTCCGAACTGGTTGCAGGGGAAGTCCAGAATGACGAAGTCCTGTGAGCGATATTTCTCATAGAGCTTTTCCAGCTCTTCGTATTGGGGGGTGAAGCCGCACTTGGTGGCAGTATTCACAATCAGCACTACCTCGTTAGCATACTCGCGGAGCGAAACTTCCTTTCCTTTTCTGTCTTTGACAGAGAAATCATAAATTGTTCTCATTTGGTTCTTAGTATATAAAAAAGTAATTCGTTCTTAATGATACTTTTGCAAAAATACGGAAAAACTTCTTTTTCCCCAAACTTATTACAGAAAATTAAGGATTGCATTTTTTCTTTACTTTACAGTCCCCATGCGCGTTTCACGTTCTCTATGGGGAGTGTCTCTACGTGCTCCTCGGTCTCGTCGGGCAGGTTGCAGAAGAAGTCGATGCCCGTCAGCTGCTCCAGCTTGCGAATGTTCACGGCATAGTTGCCGAGTGGCTCGGCACTTGCATACTTGTCCAAGTGCTCCATCCAGAAGCCTATGGCTTTGTAGCCTTGCACATTCTTCAGCAGCAGTGCTACGAAGAAATACTTCGGTATGCGCATTTCTCCTTTCAGCAGCCAGGGGCTCCCGTCCTTGGTGAGAATCTGATTGTCCTCGATGGTGCCACCTTTCACCACGTACAGGTTTTCTGTGGCTGCGGCTGTAGCCCATGTGCGGACCTGTCCCTCCAGTCTGAACCAGGGGCTTCGATTGTTCTGCTCCTTGCTCGACAGACTGCCGTTGAATGCCTTGTACTGTGGCTGCATGTTGGTGAGATAGAATGTCTGCAGGTTGGCATTATAAGAATAGAGCCGGTCTGCCGACGGGCAAATGTGTCCATGATCGAAGCCGCTGCCCCAGAAACAGTCCTGACTCAGGTAGTCGGCTGAGCTCAGCA
The DNA here is from genome assembly GCA_946614435.1 of uncultured Prevotella sp. Taxonomy (GTDB): domain Bacteria; phylum Bacteroidota; class Bacteroidia; order Bacteroidales; family Bacteroidaceae; genus Prevotella. The sequence goes on from CAMOGW010000010.1 coordinate 7,434, forward strand.
TGGGGTCCATTGGGTATTGATTGTCGTCGCTGGTGTAACGGCTCGTATTCGTTATGCTGTTGGCACTGTTCAGCTGATAGCAGCTCCATCGTTGCGACTTCTTATCCTTATCCCACTCCACGCAGTAGTTCACGCCGTAGCTGTCGCTGGTGGTGTGGACGAGCACGACCGAGTTGCCGCCCTTCACTTTAGGGAACTCGAGTCGTCCCAGTTCTGATTGCGCTCTGTTGTCGTTGCGGTTCGTGTTTTGTTCCGTATTGTTCTGCTCGCTCTCTTCATCTTTTTTGCAAGAAATGAACAAGGGTAGGGTGGTGAGTAGCAGGAATATGCTGGCTCTCAGATGCTTTGCCAATGACTGTACGAAAAGACGATGGTTCATGTTTTGCTGTTGTTAAGATATGGATCTGTTGTGATGTTTTACAAAAAAGATGCGCTCAGTGGCATATGCAACTACCCTGAACGCACCTTTGTTTTCTGCTCTAAGTATCTGTGTGACTCCTTATTTCTTCGAAGCCTTACCGTAGCGGCTCATGAACTTGTCAACGCGACCGGCGGTGTCAACCAGCTTGCTCTTACCAGTGTAGAAGGGGTGAGAGCTGCTTGAGATTTCTACTTTTACCACGGGGTAAGTTTCGCCTTCGAATTCCACAGTGTCATTAGTCTTTGCTGTAGATCTCGTAAGGAACATATCGCCGTTGGACATGTCCTTGAACACGACGGGGCGATAGTTTTCGGGATGGATTCCTTGTTTCATTTCTTCGTTTATAAAATTGGGTTTATACTAATTTCGGGCTGCAAAGTTACTGACTTTTTGCGGATTGTGCAAATGTTTCCATGAAAAATTGCTTAAATCTTCGAAATAGTCCGATAAAAAGTCCGATGCATCTAACGGCTTGTTAAACGCATCGGACGGCTTGTTAAACGCATCGGACGGCTTGTTAAATGCACTTAAGTAAATCTTACAACCCCCAGACGTTCTTCAGATTCGAGAGTGGCAGCGTCTCTACGCTCTCTTCGGTGCTGTCGGGCAGGTTGGGGAAGAAGTCTATGCCAGTCTTCTGTTCCAGTTCACGAATGTTGACAGCGAAATTGCCGAGTGGGGCATTGGATGCGATGCTGGCATTCTGTTCCACCCAGAAGCCGATGGCCGTGTAGCCGCCGGAATACTGTTTGGCGAGCATGGCCATGAAGAAGTATTTGGGGATGGGAATCTGATTGGCATCACTACCTAAATAACCAGAAATCTGGCTGGCCTGATCGATGGTGCCGCCCTTCACCACGTAGAGCGTGTCAATGTAGGCCGAGGCGGCCCATGAGCGCACCTGAGCCTCCATTTTGCTCCAGATGCCGGCGTTGAAGTTGTGAGTCTGTGGCTGCATGTTGGTCATGTAGAATGTCTGTTCGTTCGATTCGACTGAGGCCAGCCGGTCAGCCGACGGGCAGATGTGGCCGTGGTCGTAGCCCGAAGCTACGTAGGGGTCAGCGGTGAACTGATAGGTGAAGGGCAGGAACGGGTCATTGGGGTAGCCGTTTTGCGTTCGGGTGGTATTTTTTTGTAACACGCTGGAATACAGTTGGTAGCAGCTCCATCGCTGGGCGTGGATGCTGGTGTCCCACTCTGTGGAGTAGTTGATGCCCGTCTCGCCAGTGATGTCATTGAGCATGGCGGTGTGGACAAGCAACACCTGGTCGTCGCCCTCCATGAGGCGCGGCATCTCCAGCCGATAGACGGCATTGCGCACCTCGTCGGTGGGTTGATACTTGCGCAGTTCTACAAGATAGTTGTTCGTGTCGAACTCAAGCGTTTTGCCATTGTAGTTCTTCACCTTTCCGCACACGGTGACAGTATCGCCAATGGCCAGCTCGTCGCCGGTTGTGACCCTGGCTTGGTTGAGCAGTTTTCCGCGATAAACGCAGAACTGTTCAGTGCCGTGCGGCGTGTCGGCAATGTAGTAGGTCGCATTGCCGTATTGCAGGTTCATTTCTTTCACTGAGGTGATGATGCCACGAGCATAGACCTCGGTCCCGCCGTTCAGGAACTCGTTGGTTCCCAGCCCGTTGCATGCTTCCAGCAGCTCGGCCACGGTGAAAGGCCGCTGCAGGGTACCTTTCTCTACATAAGGTTCGAACGTGATGCTGTCAATATCGGTCGTATTAATGATGACTGGTTCGGACATTCCCTTCACATACACTTTCATCACGGTCTGTGCCTGAACCGCTGAAGTCAGGACTGCGAGAATGGCAAAAATGAATCTTTTCATGATAGTTGCGTTTTTTTATAGTTTTGATGGCAAAGTTACGAAGAAGCTGTCAAAAAACAAAATTATATTTAATAAATGTACGTGCATATAATATTTTTCGTATCTTTGCCGCCAATATTGCTAACTTAACTTTTGGGGGACTGTCCCCCTTGTCAGAAATTACAAATTTTTAAAGCCAATAAAATCATGTCAAGAGTGAAGACCATCTTAACCATGCTGTGCGCATGTTTGCTGATACCGACGGCGGCTCGTGCTGCCGAGTGGACCGATGTGACATCGGTGTTCATTCAGAATCCGGGATTCGACAACAACAGCGATGCAGGATGGACCTGGCAGAGCAATGCCGGATCGCAAGCCACCAACTGGAACTGCAAAGAGTTCTGGAACGGTACGTTCGACATCTGGCAAGAGCTCTCTGGGCTGCCTGCCGGAACATATCGCCTTTCGGTACAATCCTATTACCGCCCTGGTAATAACAACAATAGCTATGCCAGTTACCAGAACGGCACCTACGATAGCGAAATGACGGCCTATCTCTATGCTGGCGATGCCCGAGTGAAGCTGGCGAGCCTTTATTCCTATGAGTTCAGTAACTACGTCAACGGTTGTTGGCAGACAGGCGACTGGCACACGGGGCTCCACTATTTCCCCAATACGATGGAGAGCGCACAGGTGGCCTTTGCCGATGGCGCCTATATGAATACACTGGAGTTTCAGGCTGACGGCAATGTGCGCATCGGTCTCATCAACGAGCAGTGGAGTCAGGACAACTGGTGCATCTTCGACAACTTCAAGCTGGAGTACAGCGGACAGGTGGTGAAGGTGGAGAGCATCACTCTCTCATTGCCCAGCAATCAGCTGTTGGTGGGCGAGCATGCGCAGTGTACTGCCACCATACTGCCTGCCAATGCCTTGAACAAGAATCTAGAGTGGGTCTCGTCGAACAGCTCTGTGGCTAAGGTCGATGCCTCGGGTCTGATTACTGCCGTGGCTCCAGGTACGGTGATGATTACTGCCCGTTCCACCGATGGCAGCAACCGCTCGTCGTCAGTCAATGTCAAGGTGCTGAATAGCGAGGCCACGGCTGCGGAACTGGTCATCAATGAGATCATGCCCTCGAATGTGGATGAGTTCGTGAGCCCGGCCTTCAACTTCGACGGCTGGATGGAAATCTATAATCCTACCGACAAGAACGTTTCGCTTGTCGGTCTCTATGTGAGCGACGATGCACAGAACCTGAAGAAGTGGCGCATGCCCCTCAGCGTAGGCTCACTGGCGGCTCATGGCTATAAGCTCATCTGGTTCGACAGCAACGATGTGGCTCCGCAGAATGCTAACTTCAAACTGGATACCGAAGGCGGCACCATCTATATAAGCTCTTCCAGTGGGCAGTTGCTCTGCAGTCAGTTCTATCCGGCTGCCATTGAGCGCGTGAGCTATGCCCGCACCACCGACGGTGGCGACACGTGGGGACTTACCGCTACGCCTACGCCCGCTGCCACTAACCAGAATGCCAGCTTCGCCTCACAGCAGCTGGCTGCACCTGTGGTAGATCAGCCCTCGCGATTCTTTAACGACCGTATCACCATCAATGTGAGCATCCCTGCCGGCTGCACGCTCCGCTACACTACTGACGGCTCACTCCCTACGGCGAAGAGCGCACGAAACACTTCGGGACAGTTCACCATAACCAACACCACCATCTATCGTTTCCGTCTGTTTGCCACGGGCATGCTCCCTTCGCGTGTCACCACACGTTCTTATATCTATCAGACGCAGGACTACACACTGCCCGTCGTGTCGGTGGTGGGCGACCAGCGCTTCCTCTATGGCGACTCGCTGGGCGTGCTCGTTCAGGGCGTGAACGGCAGGCCCGGAAACGGAATGGCACAGCCCTGCAACTGGAACATGAACTGGGAGCGCCCCGTGAACTTCTCCTACATCACGGCTGACGGACAGATGGTGCTCAATCAGGACGTGAACCTTGAGATGTGTGGCGGATGGAGCCGTGCATGGTCTCCCCATTCATTCAAGCTGAAGGGCACTAAGGAGATGGGCGGCGACAAGAATCTGCCCTATCCGTTCTTCGAGCAGAAGCCCTACATCCGCAATCGCACCATTCAGATTCGCAACGGCGGCAACGAGCATGCCAACGGGCGTTTCAAGGATGCTGCCATCGGCTATGTGATGCAGACCTCGGGCGTGGATGTCGATGCACAGAGCTATCAGCCCGTCCATGAGTTCATCAACGGTCGATATATCGGCGTGCTGAACATTCGGGAGCCGAACAACAAGCACTATGCCTATGCCAACTATGGCTACGACGACGATGAGATAGACCTCTTCGAGATAGGACCCGACTCGGGCTACGTGGTGAAATGCGGCACCACCGACAACTTCGAGGAACTGGTGGAGCTGTCGGAGAGCGCTGCCAACAGCGAGACCTTTGCCGAGCTGTGCCGTCGCATCAACATGGACGAGTACATCAACTATATGGCAGCCGAGTTCTATCTGGGCAGCACCGACTGGCCGCAGAACAATGTCAAGGCTTTCCGGCACAGGGACAACGGGCAGTGGCGCTTCGTGTTCTTCGATGTTGACTTTGCCTTCAACACGAGCAATCCTTTCAACGACTTCATGAACAAGGAGTGGTATCTCTTCAATGAGCTCTATCCTGCCGGACAGGAACGCATCTATGCACAGATCAAGTTTGTCACCCTCTTCAAGAACCTGCTGCAGAATGCTCAGTTCCGCCGCCGCTTCATCGATGCCTTCTGTCTGATGGGCGGCAGTGTGTTCGAAGCCAGTCGCGCCACAGACATCATCAATCAGCTGGCCGATCGCGTGAGTCCGGCAATGGCGCTCGAGGGACAGGCAGGCCGTCTGAACAGCGCTGCCAACAATCTGAAGAACAACCTCAACGATCGATTGGCTACGGCTACCAACTATCTGCGCAACTACTCGCCGATGAACCTCAGCAACAAGACGGCCCAGAGCATCACGCTCAGCAGCGATGCCGAGGGCGCACGCCTGCTCGTCAATGGTCAGCAGGTGCCTACCGGCAGTTTCAAGGGCAACCTCTTCGCCCCCGTCACGCTCAAGGCCGTGGCCCCCGCAGGCTATGCCTTCCAGGGATGGCTGAAGAACGGAGGCACCAACACCACCACGCTGAAGGCGATGGGGAGCACATGGCTCTACTACGATCAGGGCTCGCTCGACGGCAAGAACTGGACCTCGTCTGCTTACAACACTGCAAGCTGGAAGCAGGGAGTCGCACCGCTGGGCTATAGCAACACGGCGGGCATCATCAACACTCAGCTTGACTATGGCACCAGCAGCAGCAACAAGCGTCCCACCTACTATTTCCGCTCTACGGTCAATCTGGAGAATGCTCCGGCCAGCAGCGATGTGTTCACTATGGACTATAACATCGACGACGGACTCGTGGTCTATGTGAACGGCACTGAGGCCGCACGCTTCAACATGCCTTCGGGCACCATCAGCTACAGCACACTGGCCTCGACTTATGCCGACCAGTTCCCAACCGGCACCCTCACACTGCCTACTTCGCTCTTCAAAAAAGGACAGAACGTGATAGCCGTTGAGGTGCACAACAATGCAGTGAACAGCTCCGACATCATTTTCGATGCGGCCATCAATGCCGAACTCTCACAGAGCAGCGACACGCCTACTTACTATTCTACCGAGGCCGAGATAGCCCTGCCTACTGGGACTGTGAACCTCATGGCCAGTTACAAGCCCCTCACGCAGCAAGAGCGCCTGGCTGCAGGCATCCACCCTGTGTGCATCAATGAGGTGAGCGGCTCTAACAGCAGCCTGATCAATGAGTACGGCAAGAAGAACGACTGGGTGGAACTCTACAACACCACCGACGAGCCTATCGACGTGGAAGGCATGTACCTCAGTGACAAGGTGACCGACTTGCAGAAGTGCATGATCACCAAAGGCTCGACCAAAGCCAATACGGTGATTCCGGCTCACGGCTATCTGCTTGTTTGGTGCGATAAGCTGTCAACCACTGACCAGGCCCTGCATGCTTCGTTTAAGATTTCGGGTGAGGGCGGAATGCTGGCTCTGACCGCTGCCGACCGTTCATGGACCGACGAGCTTTACTATGGTGCTCATGATGCCGGCACTACCGTAGGCCGCTATCCCGATGGCGCTGCCGACGTGTATGCCATGAATGTGGCTACCATCGCAGCTCCTAACTTGCTCACCAGCTATATGGTGCAGACCGATCAGGAGGAGCTGAAGCGCACTACGGGCATCGCACCTGCCATGATGATAGCTTCGGCTAACGGCTTCCGCGTGCGCTATGCAGGTGAGCAATTGCTCGTTAAGGGCGAAGACGACGGTGAGATACTGATGGAAGTCTTCACGACTGACGGTCGCCTTGTCGATCGCCAGCAAGTATGGCTCCACAGCGGCTCTGCTCGGATTAGCGTAGCCCATCTGCCTTCCGGCTTCTACGTGGCTCGTGCCACCAGTGAGCAGTCAACGCGCGTCAGTTGCAAGTTCATGCGATAGAATAGGGGAAGCCATGCATGACTATACATTCAGCAAGTCGCACAGTTCTTGGGCTTTCATGCCCGTGCCTGTGGTGGAGATATTCTTCCATAATTGCTTTGCCACGTCAGCATTATTTTGTATCTTTGCCATCAAATTAGCGAAGCAAAATACGAATAACCCCAAAGAGTAAACAGTATGACAACAAATCTCACCATGTTTCTGTTGGCTGTGCTGGCATCGGCCTTGGTTGCGATAGCAGTTCTGGTAGTCGTCACCTACCGGCAGCGCAGACATCATAGCCATAAAAGCTTTCACAAGCAGAAGTCAAGTGAAATCAGGTTTCACATATACACCCGTATCAGCAGGGAACTGCGCACACCGCTGAACATCATCATCGAGAGTTGTAAGACCCTACAGGAGAAAGACCTTAGCCAGCTCCCGGAGTCGGAGTTGCACACACTTATAGACAACATTCACGCCAACAGCCACAAGATGCTGAGCAGCATTGACGAGTTGAAAGAGGTTAGCGGCTTCAACGGCAATGTGCCGGAGCTGGACATGATGGAGGTTGACTTGGCGGAACTGATTATGTCATATCGTCGCGAGATTCTACATGAGACCCAACGCGGCGTCGTGGTGGGTATCCATACCGAACTGCCGGCCAACTGCATGGCGACGCTCAACACGCCGCTGCTCCGCCAGCTCATCATGCACTTGCTGCGCGTCTGTGCCCATCGCACCTCTGAGGGGCACATCAACATAAGCTATAAGAAGGAGGGCGACGGCCTGCGATTCCTGATAGAGGACACAGGAGGCAGCGTGCCTGAGAAATACCGTCCTCTCATCTTCCACGACGTTGACTACGACAGCCTGGTCATTCCCCCCTACTACCTCTCGAAGACCATCAGCCTGAACATCTGCAAGACCATCGTAGCTACGTTGCACGGCACCATCGAGCCCATCTACAAGGAGGAAGGTGTCGCATTCAACTTCTGGATTCCCTGCCGTCTGCGTTACCAATAGTAACTACTGAAATTCTTAAAAAACAAAAAATCGAAAAATTAGCGACATCATTCCTTGGTTGTATGGAATAATATCTTTATCTTTGTCGCACAACGAAAAAGAACACTGACAAATATGAACATTCTGCTCCTTTTCGCCACAATGGCTGCCATTACGACAGAGACACTTAATAACATACTGACAGGTCTGATTATCGCAGCCCTTCTAATAATCGCAAGACTCTCATTGACGCTACGCAAGTTGCACAAGCAACGTACGCGCGATGAATACCGGGCACGGAAAAGTATGGAGGTGAAGTCCAAGTTCATCCAGCATGTCGGTCAGGCCTTACGTCTGCCTTTGACGATTATCAACGAGCACTGCCAGAAGTTGGAAGGCTCCTGCCCCTGCAGTCCGCTCGCAGCATCGGAACGCGAAGCACTCATCCACGACATCCATTACAACAGCCGCCAGCTGAATACCTATCTGAACGAGTTACAGGAGTTGACGGGATTCAACGGCACCGTACCCACCATCTCCATGATTGAGGTCAACCTGGCAGAGCTTGTCGCCTCATATCGGCGCGAGATTCTTCGTGAGGTTCACCGGGGCGTGTCGGTAGGCATACGCACCAACATGTCGCACCATTGCAAGGGCACGCTCGACACCCCCATGTTCCGACAGCTCATGATTCACCTGCTGCGCATCTGTGCCCAGCACACTACGGAGGGCAGCATCACCATCAGCTACGAGTGGCAGAACGAGGGTCTTCACTTTCTCATCGAAGACACCGGCGGCGGACTGCCTGACGAATACAAGGGCGTCGTGTTTAAGCACGTACTGCCCGAAGACTTCACCCTTCCTCCCGAGTGCCGGCTGATAGCCGTCAGTGTGCGCATCTGCAAGACCATCATCGAAGCCATGGAGGGCACCATCTCCTGCTATTCGAGCGAAGAAGAGCGAGGTATCATCCTCGACTTCTGGATTCCCTGTTACGTACGTTTTGACTGATTGAAGAATTATGAGAGCGACGTTCATCATACTACTCCTCACCTTGTGGCTTCATGCCACAAGTCAGGAAGCCACAACGCTGGCACCCGTGCTGCAAGAGCTGGCCAACGACATGGTGCGTGTTGACGGCGGAACCTTCACGATGGGTGCAGCACCAAACCAGCTCAAGGATGCCGAAAGTGACGAGAAGGCCACCCACAAGGTGACGCTCGACACCTATTATATATGTAAGTACGAGGTGACACAGGACCTATGGACTTTCGTCATGGGCGACAACCCCTCCAACTTCAAAGGCGGTCGCCTGCCAGTAGAAAGCGTCACATGGACCGTCTGCCAGAAGTTCATCGAGAAGCTAAACGCCCTCACAGGTGAGCACTATCGCCTGCCCACAGAAGCAGAGTGGGAGTTTGCCGCCCGTGGAGGCAACAAGAGCAAAGGCTACAAATATGCCGGCAGCGACAAGGTGGACGAGGTGGCATGGCACAGCGCCAACAGCGGCAACATGACACACATCGTAGGCCAGAAGAAGCCCAACGAATTAGGGCTGTACGACATGTCGGGCAACGTATATGAATGGTGCCAGGACTGGAAAGCCCCCTACAGTCGTAGTGATGCCGTGAACCCACAAGTTACCGAGGAGGGCACAGCGCGTGTGAACCGTGGTGGCCGGTGGTGTGGCAGTGCAAACGCCTGTCGGACCTCTGACCGCAGCATGAGCAATCCCGAATATAGCTTCTATCATCTGGGCTTGCGCTTGGCAAAGAGCAAGTGACCGTTTAAGACAGAAAAAGTAACAAACCATTAAAATAACATTATCGACATGATGACATTCCTTATCCTATTGGTTATAGTCCTCCTAATAATGTTAGGAGCAGTCCTTGTTTTATACCATCGACAGGCATTGCGGCTGAAGGAAGAGATTCAGCATGCCATCAACAGCGAGGACATCAAGTCACACTATCTGGAAGACGTGAGTGTGACCTTCCAAGAGCCTCTTCAGAGCATTATCAAAAACTGTGAAAGCATCGAGAGCCAGCCATGCTTCAGACAACACCCTGACGTGGTAAAGGCCATCGAGGACATACGCTTTCAGAGCCAGCAGCTCGCCCAGTATGCCAACGAAATAATGGAAATATCGAATACGCAGGGCAACATCCCCCACTCGTCAAAGATACAGGTGAACCTGATAGAACTCATTATGTCCTATCGCAGGGAGATACTGCACGACGTAAAGGAGAACGTCCAGGTGAACATTCGCACAGAGGTGTCGTCACACACCAAGGTATGGGTTGACACCACCCTCTTCCGTCAGTTGGTGATGCACCTGCTGCGCGCCGCTGCCAAGAATACTGACGAGGGATCTATCACCATCCGCTATGCCACAGAGAAGAAAGGACTGCGCTTCTGGATTGAAAACACCTGCGCAGCCCTGCCGGAGAAAGTCCTTGACACGATGTTCACCGCCCAGATAGACCCCTACAACCAAAACAAGGAAACCAGCGACAAGGACGTGGTGATGAGCATGGCTCTCTGCAAGTCAATCATCGACAAGCTTAAGGGTACCATTGAGGCCACCGCCAAGCAGACAGACTTCGGCAACCTGAACATCATCACCTTTTGGTTCCCCTGCGTCACGAGCGAGAAGTAATAAGGGGGCAGTTTGAAAACATGGTTGACTGTTGGCACAGCTGCTCCCCTCCCTTACATCACTTTTCACTCTTCACTTTTCACTCTAATGCGCCCCCTTTGCAGGGAACAGAACAGCTCCGACAGTCAGGAAGATAATCTTGATGTCCAACCAGATGCTCCTGTGCTCAATATACCAGATGTCGCGTATCACACGGCCTTCCATCATCCACAGCTCAGGCGTGTCGCCTCGCCATCCCGTCACCTGTGCCCAACCTGTCAGACCGGGCTTCACAGCATGGCGGTCCATATAATAAGGGATATGTCTGGAATAGTACTCAGTATGTGCCAACATGTGCGGACGCGGCCCGATAAGGCTCATGTCACCCACGAGTATATTGTATATCTGAGGTAACTCATCAATACTCGTCTTACGCATAATCTTGCCAAACGGAAACTTACGCGGATCGTTGAGCGTGGCTTGCACCCTGTTTGCATCGTCGTTGACGTGCATAGAGCGAAACTTATACATCTTGAACGTCCTGCCGTTCAGACCCGTCCGTTCCTGATTAAAGAACAGCGGCCCGGGACTCTGATATTTGATAATAAAGGCTATGATAGGGAAGAAGGGCAGGAACAGCACCAGTATCACCAAAGACACGAGAATATCGAGTCCTCGATGGAAAATATTAAATATGATATGTGATGGTTCCCTATTCATCTTCTGCCTTTAATGCCATGTAATGAAGGTATTCTATTCATCCTCTGTCTTTTCTCACCTGCTGATGCTCCTCCCAAACGAGTCGTGGCAAAATCTTGATGAACCCCCAGTAGCGAGGCACATTTTTTTTCGGTTCCTCAAAAGCCCGGTAGAGCCACTCTAATCGCAATCGCAACATCCATTTAGGTGCACGTCGCACAGGCCCCACTCCTGAACGAAAGTTGAACACGGCCCCATAGCCAAACATTACGCCCCGCTTCAGATAGGGCAACAGCCTCGCCATAAACCGTTCTTGCTTGGGTGCACCAAGCGATACCCAGATAATGTCAGGCTCATCGGCATTGATCATCTCTGCGATGCCCTGATAGTCAAAATCCTCGACGTTGCGGAAGGGCAGCGAGACAAACTGCATATCAGCAATCTTGGGGTCAATGGCCGTCATGTTCTTTTTCAGACCTGCCAGCACCTCTGGCGTACTCCCCAAGTAGAACTGCCTAAAGCGCTTCATAGCAACCAGCTTATCAAACAAGTCACCGCCAATATAGCTGTCTAACGGCTCATGATGTATGCGTCCCAAAATCTTGGCCACCACCGACCCATCGCACTGATTCACCAGTGCCCCATTGACCACCTCCATGAACTCCGGGTCCTTATTTGCCACCGTCAGGTTGTTCGACTCAATGGCACACACATACCCGGGAATGGCCTTTTCAATAGCCTCGAATACTGTGTTTTCCACCTTTCTACGGTCGAACTCTATCTTTACGTTGAAGTAAGTCTTATTATTCATCTCTTCCATTGGACAACAAAATGCTTTCTAGAATAGATTTCATGTTCTCCTCAAAACAATCAAGAGTAAAATATCGGGAAAAAATCTCACGTCCGGCTTTACCCATCCTCACTCTCAAGTCCGGATTGTCCAAAAGCTTCTTGATACAGTCAGCCAATGCTGTAGTGTCTTTTTTAGCGCAGATAAGACCGTTGACACCATGCCGTACTACATCTGGGATTCCACCCTCGTCAGTCGAGATAACAGGCAGGGCGTAAGACATTGCTTCGAGGTTGACCAGACCAAATGTCTCTTTATCATAAAAGGTGGGAAAGAGGAAAATATCTGCATTAAAAAAATACTCTGTTTTCTCCTCTCCGTATTTTTTCCCGTGGTAAGTCACATAATCTTTCAGATGCCTGGCTGCCACTTCAGCTTCAAACCTACATCTGTCTATTTCTGCTGTTTCATCTCCTACGAAATCACATTCAAATTTATATCCCTCATCAAGAAGCTGCTTTAGCGCGTCCAATAGCACAATTACCCCTTTGCTTTCTATCAGATTGCTGAGGAATAGTAGCCGGGGAACGTCATTTTTGCGCTCCCTGTATTCATAATCAACGTTTGGAATCCCATTGGGACAGACAAACACGCTGTCACGCTTTACATATTTCTTGATATCCAGATACAAAGTATCAGCGAGGATTATTACCTTGATATGATTGAAGAATACGGAATAGAGCTTGTCGTCCAGCCAGCGCTCTTGGCGCATACTAACTCCTTTGTTATGGAAATGTGCCACCACTTTGCATCCCAGCAATTTCAGCCATTCTACCACGGTACAGTCCTTATAGAAAGGCCCATCTTTTGTATTAGGTGTCACGTAAACCAAGTCAGGCTTAAACGATTTAACCTCCTTACGTATTGTAAGCAACAGGCTGATGAAATTCATGAGTTTTCTAAAGCCTACTCGCTGGATGTCCTCAAGCGAGGCTGCTATGCTTAGGTTGATATATCTACAGTCAAACGTACTGTTGATAATTTTGCTGTCTTGAATATACCTTCCCACCACAGCAGCCCCATGGACAGGAGGTGGAAGGTGAAGTACAAATAAAATACGTGGTTTCATTATCTCTCCTGATAGTTCTTCACACAATTATTCTTTCGATGCCAAGGAAGTTGTATAGGTGCTCAATGTCATTACTAAAGCGTCTCAAGTAGTTCTTAATACCGACCAGACATGCCTGATAGGTCTCTTCGTTGAGTACTGATGCAAAGTCAAAAGTGTTTATGTCATCATACAGCACACCGACATGCTCATCTTCCACAAATTGCAGGGCTCTGCATCTGTGTCCTATGATGGGAACCCCGTGGAAAAGCATGTCGAGCACCACTCCACTGCTTTTCTCTGTGTATGCCCCGATGTAATTGAGTATGGCATAACGACTGCTGTTGAGCAGTTTATCATACTGCTCATCCGTCAGGTAGTCCAGCTGTACTGTCAGATTAGTGCATCCCTCTGCTGCCTGACGTATGATGTTTACTTCACTGCTTTCCTCGGCATACCCGGAAATAAGATAACTGTACGGCTTGCCTCTTAGTGCCAGCGCAGCACCAGAAATTCCTTTTTCGTAAACGATACGTCCTAGTGTGCAGAAATCATAGCACTTTTCGTGATAGTTGCCTGTGACATTGTTGTTACAGCTGACGTAAATGTAGTCAGGCAATACAAGATAGGGCATCTCGTATGCTCTTCCAACGATGTCGTTAGGGCATAGAGTTCCTTTCAGAATCTTTTTGCCACGCAAGCGCATTGCCATACGATAGTAAGGACGCATCATAGGCTCCTCACTATATTCCACATGATATATGTTACGTTTCTCCCAGCAAGTGAAGATGAGGCTAAACAGAATCTGTGCAGGTTTTGACTGCTGAATGATGATGATGTCGCTTGGTGTTGTCTGCCGCATCAGGCTCTTGGCGTTTCTTATCATGCGGAAGAATGATTTGAGTTTCGACAGTCCCTCGCTGATGTCACAAGGTAATGACATTAACTCTGCATCGGAGAACCTCTTTCGATAAATAGGGCCTCCTGCAATTTTCACCTCACAAGACTTACTGAAGATTTGTTGGTAGTTAGACGCGAAGGCAAAGAAATGCCCTGCACACACTCCCCCGTTGTTATAACTCTTCAAGTCGGCAATGACAATACGTTGCATTTCTTTAAAGATTTGACAGATTAGCCTCAGATATTCTTTATGCGATGTTTCAACTCGGTTGCCACCCGGTCGAGACAGGCCACAACCGACCTTGGGAACGGTGGGTACTCCCTGCGTTCGAATGATGCCGTATCGAAATCGAGAGCGAGCAGTTCCAGTTCTTTATCACTCACCTGGCGTCCAAAGAGCCTGCCGCCACAGCGCAGGGTAGTCAGCAAACGTGGCTTCATGAGTCCTGGATGAAACGTGAGGCAGTAGTTACCATAAGTCTCAAACTCTGAGAAGGTCTGGATGTTACTCATGTCGCAATGGTCAATGATATTCTCCACCCAGTCCTTTCCTTCATCTGCCAGTTTTGCAACAAGTTCTTTCATTACTTGCGTACATACCATCATGTGCTCGGAGATAAAGCTGTGGGCAGCAAACTGCGTGATACCGGTCAGTCTGGTAATAGTGTCGAAATAGGGCTGATGATGTTCCTTCTTTGGGTTGAAGAGGATGGTGTCTTCATCGAAAAACGAGAGCCGCTGCAAGGGAATGGTGTCGGCATCCCATATCAAGTAATACCCTTTAGCATATTGAGTCAGTGCAAACCCCATTTTCAGGAATTGCTGAAAATACCATCCAGTCATATTCGCTTTATTGTGACGAGCCAGCAATGACCTAACACGGCCGAAGGTGAGCGAGTCGAGCATTTTGTTTTCATTGATAAGTTCTATATGGTGCTTTTTACAGAACGAACTAGGAAAGTCGCTGAAGCACGATTCGCTCGTGATGACATAAAGCATACCTTGTGTCTCAATGTTTTTCCTGACCCAACGTATGGTTTTCTTCAATATGCCGCAGTCCTTATAAGAGACCGGTATAATAATATCAAACTGTTTCTTTTCCATAATTATCAAGTTGCATCTCTTTCTTTAGAGCTTCACACCGTAAGAATTCCGACTTATAAGGTTCCTCTTCTGTCCAGCGTGCTCTTTTATGCAGTTCTATAGCCGCGACACCTCCTATCAACATGTCGGGGTGCATGCAACTTTTGTTGACAAGAGAACAAGACGAAAGTGTGCATCCGCTAGCTATTGTTATATTCTTGGCGACAACAGTGTTACTGCCTATATATACATGGTCGCCTATCTTTTTCTTTTCACCATCAGCTATGACAATATTATTCTGAAGGCAGCAATAGTTTCCTATACTTGCACTTCCATTGATTACAATTGTTGAGAGATGGCCAATTCTGACCCCATATCCCAACACATCCAATGGTATATCGAAATGAGTTTTTAGTTTTAGTCTCTCGTAGCGGTATTTATAGTATGCATACCTCAAACGCCAATAAATGTTTTTGTCCTTTTTGGTTTTTGCGTATTCTGCTTTTCTCAACATTCTCAAGAAAGACCTTATTGGCGATGGTGCTATCAAGCGTTTCAATACTCCATGTGGAAACACCTGTTCGTTCATGATTTCGTCTGCTCGCAGATAGAATTCTAGTTCTTTCTTACTATTTATCATATTTTTCTTGAAGAATAGAGGTATAAATATTCTGCAATGACTCTACAATACTTTGCTCGTCGTGTCTCTTCTCTGCTTGAGCAGCAGCCTGTGCTCCCAATTGCGCGGCAAGAAGAGGATTCTGCTGTAGCATCCTGATTTTTGTGCACGCTGCGTAAGCATCGTTAGCTGGCACCAGCAAGCCCGTCACCACGTCTTCAACAAGCGTAGACATCCCTCCTACATTAGCAGCCACAACTGGCACTCCTATCAGTTGTGCCTCACATACGCTATTGGGGCTGTTCTCTATATATGAAAGATGAACATAGCATGTACATTTTTGCAAGTGCTCTATCAGTTTTTCCGAAGGCTGGCTTCCCACACATTTTACGTTTACTTCATCTGCTTTGATACCAGTCAGCCGTTCTGCCCATTCAACGTCACTCACGCCACAGACAATCCACTTGAAACTATGTTCTTTTTTTAGCAGTGCCGCTGTACGAAGAATCACATCTGCTCCCTTGTACGTTGCATCGTTGATAATAGACACGACGTACATCGGCCGGTTTTCATCATAATGCCATTTCTTGCACTCATAGAACGGGCGGCGCAGTAACTCGGAACAATAAAAATAACAGGCATCTGGAGCCATAAGGTTACATACCATCTTGTCCCATGCCGTGCGGCCCATGAAAAAGCGCGCCTTGCTACAAGCCTCTTTCTCCCATAGCAAAGCATTACTCAGATAAAGTTGTCCAAGTAATTTCTGAGGATTCAATATGGCTTTTATTTTGTCCTTTGCAACATTGTAACCTGGCGGATACCAAGCATCGTATATGGGGTGCATCCATCCCTGAATATGAATGACAATAGGAACGCTTGTGAAACGACAAGCCAACCCCATAACGGTCTCTGTTCCAAAAATCTGAATGATGTCGGGTTTGAAGTCGTTGATGGCCCAAGCCATCTGTTTGGTGTAATCGCGCTCCTGCTGCACACGCGAAAAGCGAAGTGGCAGGCTGGCTTTCTTCATGAGATAGTATGTAGTGCCGTTAATCTCGACTTTTTTCTTTCCTCCGGGATGAATGAAAGCCAAGGCTAACTGCGCTGTGCCCCGTTTCTGCAATGCGGTCTGCAAGCAGGCAATCCACGACCCATCTACTCTGGCCTTCTGGCCACAGTCAGTCTCATATCGACCGGGATTACCCGTAAACCAAAGGATTCTCATCTTACTTTTCTTTGTTCCAATTAGTTTCTGACCAGTTTGCTTCTTACAGTTTCAAGAACAATATTCCTCTCTTCGCGTGTCATACCTGCAATAGCTACTACAATAGTAGTGGAACCCGTTGTGAGGACCACATTGACTAACATCCTAACAACTCCGGGATTCCATTGATATACTATAATCGAAGGAATCACAAGAGCCAACATTGTGACGACAACTATCCTAAAAAGGACATCGCTGAAAAAGGGAACGATACTGATTCCTATAAGCTGTTTCATGATGAACAGCCTGACAACGATGGCAATAGTATAGAAGAATACAAACAAGTAGTAAGAGGTTTCCACAGGTGCTCCTATTTTGTAAGCAATCCACGCAGATGGAAACACCAGTCCTATTATGAAAGTTGTTAGGATTGAATATGTTTTTATTTTACCCGTAGCATGAATGGCTGTAGAACTGGTATTTCCCACGACTGTTACACACGAACAAATAACTGACAGACGTATGAATAAAGCTGTGTTTTCAGGTACCTCTACTAACCAAATTTTGAGAATCGTCTCTGTCTCATATATGAGCGGAAGGGCAAAATAGAGCATGAGAAAAAAAGAATATTTGGCACCTCTTGTAACAAAAGTCTCCATTGCCTTTAATTCGCCATTAGCATAGCGTTTTATGATTTGGGGATTTATGGCAGTTGTGAAACTGTTTGCAAATCTGGCTACGGCAGTTTCCACACGTGTAGCAATCCCTCGTGCAGCATTTGTGGTAACGCCAAAAAAGATGTTAAACAGCAGGTTGACACCTTGTGTGTTGAGCACAGTAGCTCCATATGACATGAAATTCCACCCAGCATAGCCAGCCATTTCCTTGAGTATTGACTTGTCGTATGCCAATCTGTAGCGTGTCTCTTCAAAATGTGTACGACAGTACCATATATAAGTCCCCCGGAGAAAGAGCGAAACAACGACCAAGAGCAGTGCATATATCACCAGTTTGTCCCATGGTGATATGTATAGCAAATAGACTATAAGCAACTTCAGTACTCCCTCAATGATTGAGATATATGCGAACACCGTCATTTTCTCATGTGAAATGATAGCTCCCTCGTATGGTATATTAAGTAGTGAGAGTGCCATTTCTGCCATGCCGAACTGGAGTACCCAGAAAGCAGCATTCATCCGCCCTTCAGGAATGACTAACTCATTGTAAAGGAACCAAAGACCAAAAGACTCAACAATGATGACAAGCAGCACAGCCAAAGCCAATTGTATGTTTACGCCTGTAATGAAAACCCGTGCCAACTTGTCGTTGTCACCTTTTCCCATCTCAAAGGTCAGGAATCGACTGATGGCCTGCGACAAAGGAGCAGAAATCATGGTGAACATCGTTACGAACCCCGCCACAACGCTATACACCCCATAGTCACTCACTCCAAGTATGTCGAGCACCACACGGCTGGTATACAGCATGATGAACATCATTAGCGTCATTCTAATGTATAGCGCTAACGTATTCTTTGCTATTTTCTTGCCCGACTGCTCCTTAGTTCCTTTTTCCATTAGTCATGCTATTGCGACGACAAAAGGCTAATAAGTCGCCAGATAGTACATGTAGGCAAGGACAATGATGGCCAATGGGATGATGGCCAGTCCGACCCATAGCTTGAAGTTGGGGTGTGAGGTATCTCTTTTCATAATTGTTTGTTAGCACCTATTATAGGCATCTTTGCATCAGCATCTCGTTTCTGCATTATCCTCATCGTCAGGTCAAGACGCAGGAGTCTGAGCAGTTCCAGTTTTGAAATATCTGACGGTTTGGCAAATATGTCTTGTATGAAAAGCCGGAACTCAGCATCGGTCATCCGTCTGAACTCTGGAGAATAGCACAATGCCATTAAAAGGAAGAGCGTCACATCGAGAATCTGGAACATATAGGGATTCTCTATCCATCCGAATGTCCAGTGGAATGCCAGTATAACCCCCATCATCTTTACATATACGTTGCGTGAGCGGTAAAGGGCGATGATGGAGCCGAAGAGGTACATGATGAACACCAGTATGACTCCCACAATACCATCCCAGATGAAGATGTTTATATGGCCTACCTCCGAAGCAAACCGCTCATCGTCGTCAATTCCCGTTGCACCTTCTGCTTTCCCGTCCAGATAAAAGAAATGGGGCGACGAATAGCCACGCGCCGGCGTGCGGCCTATCCACAGATGATCGTTGTCGAAAGCTGAGGCAATAGACTCCACATAGATGAATGTCCGCGTGTCCTGTGTGTAGTCCTCCCCTTCCTCGTCATCCGATAGTGTGCTGTATGTCACGGTGACGTGTTTCGATATGTCGTTCATATTGGGATCGAAAATGTTGTAACTGCCGGTCAGACCCAGCGTAAGCAGGATTATGCCTATGGCATAAGGCACCCAGTGCATGAAGTTGAAAGCAATATTTCTCAGGACTACGGGAAACATCGACACGATGAATACCATGAGCGTGAACATCTCTTTGAGAAGCCCAGAGCGATTATCCAAAGCCAAAGCTATGACGATGAACACCACGGCTGTCACCCATTTCCACTCTGTTGACATAGCATCGCAGAAACAGATGTAGATGATGAAGAAGGGACAGAGAAAATAAGGATACGCAGAAAGGGGCAATGCCCATCCGAACAGCAGTAGTGCCATTACGGGCAGACCTCTGTTGAGCAGCCTGAGCGTGACGATGCAGTTGGCAGGCTTGGCAAAGAGAAAAACAGAGATAGGCACTAGCGTGTACATCGTACCCCTGACAAACTGGTTCATCACCCAGTATGTCTTAATCATGAACACACCCCTGACAATACAGACGACAGCCCATATAAGGTAGAGGAATATGAATACATAAACGGGGTCTTTGTACAATCTGTTTCTTATAAGGCTGTAAAAGCTAACGCCGATAATACTATAGGCGCAAACATAGTATAGCAGCGTGTTGCTGATTTTCACCTTGCTCTGTATAGTGACTGACGGAAGTGCCATGAGGCACAACATCACCCCGGCAAAGAGCATGACATGGCGGTTAGAGATCCTTATCATGCTTTTCAGTGCATTCAAATAGACTCGGCTTGGGCAGCAGTTGCTCGAATCTGTGCTTGATGTCAGCAATGAGACGCACAAAATCCTGATATGTCGAAGAGTCGTTCAGAACAACAATCTTTATTTTTTCGTCGGTCAAGTCAGTGGACAAATCGTCTAACTGCTGTTCTACATGAAAATAGTAATGCCTCTCAGGAATCTGCCAAGCCTTAGTAAACTCACCCTTGCACAACCGCCAGTAGCGGAACAGCCAAGGACTGATATCACTAGCACTGCGGAAGCGTTGCCTTGTGGTAGCCTCCATAATTCCAGGGCAAAAGCGTCGTACTTCCCCGATGGTGTGCTTCTGCAAGGCCAAGGCAGAGTGTGGATCCAAGAAGCTTGCAAACTGCGGGTTCAGCAAAGACTGTATGTTGCCGCGCAATTGATGCCATCCATAGCCAGTCCAAAACCACTTGCCAAAATGTCTGAACAGGGTTGCGTACTTGTCGAAACGGCTGTTGATGACATTTACATTATTGCTCACGATGTGGTTCATCATGTCGTTGCCCTGTTGCCCCCGCCACCAGGTGACAGCAACGTCACAAGGCTGACCATTGCGGAAAAAATAATCTTGACCAACGTTGCCGACAAGAAACACGTCATCGTTGAAATATACGAAATCCTCACTCAGACCCTCTATTTTGTCGAGGCACATCTCTATGGCGTTGCTGTTGAAGGTGGGTAGAGACTCTGGCGGCATAATGTCACTATGCTTTACCAGGTGAAGTTTGGGATGCTGGGTGTTCAGCCATGACGGCAGTTGGCCATTTGTCACGAAG
The DNA here is from genome assembly GCA_946614435.1 of uncultured Prevotella sp. Lineage (GTDB taxonomy): Bacteria > Bacteroidota > Bacteroidia > Bacteroidales > Bacteroidaceae > Prevotella. Next base: position 28,186 of record CAMOGW010000010.1, read on the forward strand.
TGGATTCGCCGCACCCACGGTGCAAACTGCTCCACACCTCGAAACCAGTAGCGCAACAGATGCCAGTCACGGTAGCGCGGCTCGCTATCATCAATGTTACTGGTATTGGCAGGCAGCCATTGGTGAAAGGCTGCCTGCCACTGAGGATCCTCATTATCTACCCATGTTATGACAAAGTCAATATCCATGAAGTATTACTTCCACGGAGTAGCAGTTGGGTCGTAGTAGTTGTTGTCGTAGCGATAGTCACTCCCCTTCTTGTTGTAGTACCAGTCCATATAATTGTATCCCTTGGCATCACGCCAGGCCTTGTAATACTTGAAGGTCTTGTCGATGCGGACTCCTGGCTCTGGTGCTTTCCAATCGGCTACGCCCGACAGGCTAATGGCAAAGGGGAACTCACTATTATCGCTTACAAACTGCGAGGCATAATAGTTGGTGTTGATAGCACCGCTTTCGACTTCGAGTTTCCTGCCAAGCGAGGTAATGGGGTCACCTGGGATATGTATCTCAGTACGTCCCTGTCCGATGTTGGTAGTGCCGTCAGCAGCGATGGCCTGTGCCACGAGATAGGGTCTGTATGTCAGACTTGCAACCCCGATATTGGCATTGGACAGGTCGCGTGTGACAATGACCTCTGTCTCGCCCCTCTGGATAGCCTCGCGCTGGTCGGTGAACACGATGACACTGTTGGTGGCAGCCTCCCATCGGTTGGGCATCTCCTGACCATTCACGGTGACCTTCAGATTGCTGACAACACCCTCCTCACCTTCGGGGAACTGCACATAGAAAGCATTGTGGTCGGAGGCGGCATCCAGTGTGCTTACCAACTTGAACTTATCGCTCACGGTATAAATTTTGTTCTCGACAGTATAGGTCTGCGATTGCTCATGCTCTACGATGACATCGTTCATATCGAAGTCATAGCCGTCGGGCCAGCGGTCTTCGAAAGCGTAAGTTGAGATGGTGTGGTACTCCTCCTGATGCAGCTTAACATTGCTGTTGGAGAGTTTTACTGAGTTGTAGTCCTTGCGTTCCAAAGCGAAGAGAATGTCATTGTACTTGCCATCGGTACCGTCCTCCACGGAATAAACAGTGAGTTCCTCACCATAAAGCTTCTGTGTATGTTTCACATAGCGGGTCGGAATTGTATTATTATTAATTTTGAAGAGCGAGGAGTTGGTAGCCATGGGGTTGGTATTGCAGAAGTTGGTGTTACCATTATTTCCGCGCCAAGGCAAGTAACGGGAATTTGCCTGAGTGAAAACAAGTTTGCTCTTATAACCGCCTGCATCCTCTTCTCTCATGTCAATGCCATAGACATTTGAGCCATTTATATACCAAGCAGGATCATACGCATCGGCACAGAACCAGAAGCCTACCGTGTAACCCTTGGGGAATATTTTGCTGATAGCACCTGTTTCCGGATCTTTGAACAACAGTTGGACACGATCGCCTGCACGCAGCGGCGCATCTTCCTTGTAGATGTTTTTTGAAACGGAATTGTTATTCATCGGCTGGCGACTACCTCTGTTATGAGGATTGCCTGACGAGACTTTTAATGTTGAGATGTCGATTGCCTGGTTTACCGATGCACTGGGGAACAGCACGATGCGCTCAAGAGCGTTTCCTGCAGCCACCGTGGTGGGTTCCTCGTCTGTCTTGTAGATATAATAGCCAAAGGTGTTCTGATAGGCAGCGCTCTCGCTGATGAAAGTCACCCACAACTCAGAACCGTCGTAGGATGTTGTGATGGTAGAACCGTCGGCATTTTCTACCACCGTAGTCTCACCATCCATTATTTGGTTAATATCCTCAGCTTGCAGCTGCGTGAATGAACTCTTGTTGGCATCCACCCAATTATTCTGTTCACGAGCCAGGTCAAGTGCATTGTCCTTGATGACCTGATGAACAGACTTTAACCCATTCTCATTGCCGGTCTTACCGTAGTGGTAGTCCAGCTCGTACTGCCCGTTCACGACGGCCGTGGTGGGCATCCAGCGGTCGATGCAATAGAAATGACCCATTTCGCTCTTGGACACGGTCGACAATGTCTTGTAGCCTCTGGCCTTATCTTCATCACTTATCGTACCTTCGTGTACGGTGACATACTGGTCGATGTCGAAGAGCGTCAGGCTCGTGCCGTCGTCCTGTATGGTCGTGATGTTTCCGTCGCCATCTACGGTTGTCGTGCCAGCAGCTCTCCGCATTCCGCGGGTTGCCCGCGTACCGCTGAGCACCAGTTGACCGTTGCTTACCTCGGCCGTTATGACCCCGAGGCTGGGCTTGGTGGGGCTGACAATCCACACCTTGGTGAGAGCAGCGGGGATTTCAACGGTGGTGTTGAGTGTGCCGTTTCGGTCAGTGAAGCCAGAATAGAGCATGTCGGTATGCATCTTGGCTGTAATCAGATCTACCTCGGTGGGGTAGATAGCCACGACCTCCTCGGCTGCCTGCGAGCCGAAATCAATAGAAAGCATGGTCTTTTCACTGGTCTTGAAACTGAAAGGCTGCATTTTCTCCTTTACCTCATTGACATCAAACACATTCTCTTTGTCAGTACAACTAACGAATTGAACTGCGATAGCTGCTGTTGTCAATGCGACAACACACAATCTGAAAGATAATTTTTTTCTACACATAGTAATATGGTGTCTGGGGTTTATAATATAGTTGGTTTATTTATAAATTTGACTGTTGATTATTTCTTTGCCCGAGACTTGACAGCGTCGAAGCCCTTAGGCACCTCATAGTCGAAGGCACCAAAGTTGATAGGCAGCGTCTCGTTGGTCTTGGCGTCAGTCACGATGACGGCTCCGTTTTTCAGCAGTCCTTCCTTCACAGCATAGCCTATAAAGTCGATGGAACGCATCTGGCTGTAACCGGCCCTCACAACGTAGATGGTGGCATCTGCCGAGCTGCTTAGCTCTGGCAGCAGGGGGTTATCATGGTAGTTGCCCTTTGTGATTATTGTTACATCTTCCATGCCACGGTTTGCAACGGCTAGCTCCAGGTCTGTTACTAAGTTGGGGACGATCTCGTTTTCATAGCCGCTGGTCACAAGCACTTTCTTGGCACTGCTCATACGTATCCGGGTGACAATGGATTCGATAGCAGTGCTGTATAGATCGCCCTTGTCCCCTTTAGGAAGCACTCCCCAGATGGGCAGGATGCAATCCTTGAGGACATCGCTGAGGTCAACCTTCTCGTAAGGCACACGCAGGAACCAAAGGTATATGCCTGCGAGTAGCAGACCGAGTACTAGGCCGAAGAGATATATCAACTTTGAACTCTTGAACATATACTCATCAGCCGAATAGGGTGGTGCTATCACTCGTGCCAGATCCTGTTCTCCAGCCTGCGCAATGATTGTCTCCACCCGTTTGCGCTGAAGCAGTGTATAAAGTGGTGTTATGATGTCACGTTCACGCTCTATCTTGTCCTTGACTATTCGTTTGTGTGGCATCTTCAGCAGTCTGTCTTCGCTCTCCCGCTTGTTTTTCTCATACTTTGCCAGACGTATTTCAAACGCTTGTGACAGTTTCTCAGTCGAAATGATAATGGCCTGTCTCTGGTCTTCAATCTGGTTGGTGATAGTCATCACACGCATGGCATCCTCACCCATGGAGGTAAGGTAGTTTGACCGTCGCATTACCAGTTCGTTAAACTGGATGACAATACGATTAATCTGCTCGTCCTCTATACCCGTGTTGGCCGGCACGACCACATAGTCCTTACCCATGTCTATCATATACTGACGGATGATTTTCAGCAGTTCTCGCTGTAACTCCATGTTGCGCACATCTGCCTCGTCACCCTTGTCCACGCCGAGATAGTTGATAGCCTGTTCTTTGTTGTCGATGATGAAGTTGGTTTCGGAGAACACCTCGTCGTAATGATCAATTTTTTCGAGTTCGCCCTTGATACTGTCAATGACATGCGTAAGGAAACCTATTGTGCGCTGATAGCACATGTTGTTATAGTCACGGGTGTATCTGTTATATGATTCCACTAGTCCCGAAAGCACTTTCTCGTTGTTCCCTGCCTCACCCTTGCTGATTGATATTGTGACGATACTGTTTTTCTCTCCCTTCACAGGCTCTCCGTATGTCACCTCCACCAGTTCTGTATACTCTTCCGTCAACGAGTGCATCAGTTCGAGGCTGTCCTCCCTCGACATGACAGATCCCAAACGATGCATCTTCTCCATCACCGCCTTGTCGAACACCTTTCGTGAGCGCAACATGCCCTGCACCACAGGCTTCGACATCATAATGGCCATCTCGTCGTATTTGTTAGTCGTAGTGTTCCATCCTGTAATCTGTCCTACAATCTCGTATGATATGTTGTTATTGCGATTTCCCTCTCTCTCTTTGATGAGCATCACGTCCATTTTGGTAATCGTATGGTGTATCTTGCTCAGCGGGAAGTGTATGACCCATGCCATAATAAGGCATAGTAAGAAGAGTGTCGATGCACCCAGCCATCCGTGCCATACCTTCCTTAGGATGTGGGTCACGATGCTTGTCTTATGCTTGCCCTCGCGCTTGGTCTGCTGCCCCAGCAGCAGCTGGTATAGTTCATCTATCGATTCCATAAGTGTTTTTTCTTACTGCGTCTTTGCCGACTCTCATGGGTTCTACCGTGTCAGAGCAATAATCAGTGTACCCAGAGTAAGAATAGTATTCAGTCCGCTAAACAGCCAGTTATGTGCCGTCTCATTGCTTCGTGCATGCTCTACTCTGTTATTGATGGGCGGCACGTAGATGACATCGTTCTGCTGTAGGAATAGTTCGCGGCTGTCAAGAATGTCACTTTTAGTCAAGTCGAATGTGAAATGCTGCATGCGCCCATTTTCCATTCGTATAAGTTTCACGGTGCGCCTGTTAGCCGTGAGTTTCATGTCGCCGGCCAGAGCCAGCGCCTCAAGGAAGGTGCAGCTGTTATTCTTGATTTCAAATGTTCCCGGATGTTCTACCTCTCCAAGAACGTTGATTCGGAAATTCTCGATAGCCACGAAAATGGTCATGCCTTTAATCGTCTCATCCAGACGCTGGTGCAGGTATCGACGAAGGTCGTTGGTCGTCAGGCCTGCCACATGTATCTTTCCCAAAACGGGGAAAATAATGTTGCCATTCTCGTCTACGTCGTAAGGTAACTGGGTCTCACGTGTTCCTCCAGAACCCAGACTGGTATCCGAGACTGAGTTCAGCGTTTGGTTATAGGGCATGATGAGGTACTTGTCGGCTCCGAACACCATAATGGTAAGTTGGTCGCCGGGACGTATCTTGACGTCCGTCTCTGTCAACTTACTATGTAGTTGCACTTCGTCCAAATCCTGAAAATATACTACCTCGCGCAATGAGTTGCACGACGTGAAGAAAACCATGGTGAAAAGCATGGCGAATAGTGCGCTGCACTTCATAATATGTCTATTGTTGTTCATTCTTTTTCTTATATCTGATGATGCCTGCCCGGCTCCAAATACTAAACGGTGGTATGGGTGATGCCTCCTGATGCTTAGTGATAACGACACGATCCAGCACCTTCGGGCTCTTTTTGGCGATGTAGTTGAGTATTCGTTCCTCGCGGTTCTCTGCACGGAACTGGTTGTAGACGGGCGTCTCGTCACCGTCGCTATAGACATCGATGCTGGCCACCTCGTCGGGGTTAGCCTCCAGCCGTGCTATCAGTTTGTCGAGCTTCTTGTGCTGCAGGGGTGTGAGATAACTGTAGTGGGTGGGAATGGTGATTACACTGTCGTTACTGCCCGGATTATGAATACCTCTCTTCTCGAAATAGCGATTCAGGCGACGGTTCATTTCGTCGAAATAGTAATTCTCGTTGTGACGGCAGTTGTGGAAACCGATCTCGCCCTTGCTGTTAGTGAAACGATAGACAAAGCCGAAGTTGAAGGTCAGATAGTTGCGACCGCCACCATTGCTTAGCGGCTGCCCGTTGTAACCACCTGATGCATGGTGCCACATACCCGAAAGGACCAGACTGTAATGGTCGCCTTGACGTAGTTGGGCCTCTAAGCCCAGATGTCCGCCTCCGCACCATTTACCCTTATGCTCGACAGGAAAGACTTTTTCCCATTCTTTTACCTTTTTCTGGAAACCAAAAGAGCGGAAGCCATCGACACCGGCGACAAGCCATAGGCGAAAACGCTCGTTGTAGTTGTAGGACTTAAAAATGCGGTTCAGACTGAACATGACGTCCGTCTTTGCTCCTAACATACAGAAGTTATAGGGTTCGTAGTTGCCACGGTCCTTCATCATCGTCTGTAACTCCTGGGGTATGCTGGCCTCCTGTGACATGAACCAGAGTCCAGCACGCAGGGCAATAACTTTGCTGAAATGCTTGCCTAACCAGAAATCAACCTGCGGACGCAGCATCTTGAAGAACCTTTCCTGCCTCACATATTCCGACATGGAATAGTTAACACCTATGCTGGCTCCAAAGAAAAGGTTATCCCAGAACTTATATTTATGTTGAACAGGGGCATTGATCACCTCTTCCAACTCGTACTGGGCTTTGCTACTCAAGCTCTCTATCTTTTTTGAGTCCTGTGCATCGACCTGTAGGGTGACACAACAGAGCATCATAACAATGATTATATGACCGATTGTCTTCATAAATACTTCTCAGATTCTCTCAATGTCGCTCTTATTGATGCGTACGTAGGCAAAGCCGATGCCATGCAGCAGGACCCCCACATAAAACTCGGAGTTGTGAACACTGTAGATGTCGCCTTCCAATCCCTGGAACGGTCCACGCACCACTCGGAACTTGTCGCCCTCAAGAAATGTCTTGCGCATGTGTCCGTCCAACTCGACAGGTACGTCGCTCTGGCCTAACATAAAGCGCAACTTCTCTATCTCGCCATCTGATATTATAGCAGGAGTCTTTTCTCCAGGATTGACCAACAGACCACGGACATAAGAGAGGCGTTTCAACTCAACAAAGAGAGTAGGCAGACACCTGACGAAGACAATGTTGGGGATAACTATGCGTTGTATCTTTTTCTTACGGTCGCTCCAGAACCTGATTTCTTCCTGGACGGGCACATAGCATTCATCCACCAGAGGCTCCAACTGACGTGCCACCTGCCGTTCACAGTTGGTGTGCACAAGGGCTGCCACCCACGTGCTGGTCACGGCTACGCCGCCGTCTGTCACATTGGCAGGCGAAAGATGAGTCACTTCTGAATGGTCGTACATAAACGAATGTTGAAAATTTTCGAATCCGCTATACAATGCGACATTTTTATTATTTGCAAAATTATATAATTTTCATCACAAATCTTGAAAACGAATGTACTCATTAAGTTTCTTTAATATATTATCCATGTTTTTTTACTATTCAGCCATCATATGCTAATTTTGACTTCTTTTCCCTTTTGTGCTTCTGCTTGTCGTAGTGAGAAACGCTCTGCTTTCACTCCGTTTGCTATAACTTCACTTTTGGGAATGTCCACGTCCAGTTTCCGCCACAGCACCTTTGCAATGCCTGTACGCCTAATGCTGATGCCATCAATGCTTGCGCCGCTGGCTATCAGTCTTTCCTTCCCTGTCTTGACTGTCTGAAGTTCCAAATCCTGTCCTCCGTTGTTTGTTTGCGCTTCAAAGGTGGTCATTTTATTTTGATTTTCAATGAATCTGCAGCGATTTTCTTCAAAAGATTCCCAAGATTCAGTCGAGTCCTGCCAAGAGCATGTTGGAGTTGTATGCAGGAGTTGATGGTGAAGAAATGAAACGATATATGTAATGTCAAGTCTAATTACTGATTCTATTCTCTAATCCAATATTTTTTATGAGACGGTTCTTTTCATGCTCTTTTGTTTACTGGCTGCAAACCTGCTCCTTGTATTCCAACATCAACTCGTCAGCCAGATACTCGTCACTGCGGCAATGCATGTCGGCCACGCCCTCACTGATGAGTTTATACGTGTCAGAATCATAGAAGAAAGCCAAGGCATCCTCAAGCGACAAGCCTGATTCCTTTGCAAAGATAGCCACAATCCTTGCATATTTCATCTGAAGTATCGTCTTGTTGGCTTCCATAGTTATACCCTTTCAGCTTTAATGAAATGAAGATGACGGTCAAGCATCAGTCCGTTCAGAATGCATAACTGGTGGTTCGGCTTCTCGTATTTCAATCTGCCTAATGCTTCGTCCTTGGAAATGACTCCCACGAAATAGAGGTCAACGGTATTAAAAACCTTGTCGTTTGCTACGCCGCCAGCCACGGCATCATACGTCTGCTGTGGCTTCTCTCCCTTCCTGCAAATGGCCACATAGTCGAGCCATTCTTCATCGTAACTTGGAAAGGATTTGATGGTAAAGTCTGGTGTTTCCTCATCCAGTTCATACTCATTAATGAATGCCTCCTTGCCTCTACGAGTGAATCGCTCGGCATAGCGGACGGCCTGTTCACGAATGGTTGTCAGGTAGAAGCCCTTTCCGAAATCCAGCTTGTCGCGTGAATGCAGCACGTCGGGCTTTTCAATGATTGATGTTGATGCGTGATAGAGTCTCATGCCAGTGCTCCCCTTTCTTTTAACACTTCCGTCAGTTCTTCTACAAGATAGTCCTTGCTGAACGTGTGCAACACGTCATAGCAGGGCACAATATAGTCGTTCAGTACTCCCGACGACCGTAGGGCACCATACACCTGCGACGCACTCTTATGAAGCGCATCCGACAGGCTGCCAACGCAGAAGGTGATAAAGTCCAAATGCTCCGTTCTCATACTTCATATGCTTTTGGGTGCAAAGTTACAATACTTTTTCTATAAAGCATCCTTTTAGTTTGAATTTCTGTGTATTGTCCCCAAATAAAACAGCCACTACGGACGGCCTGTAAAATATAATAATATGGAGAAACAAAGGGCGGGAAACCGAGGCCGAGGATGTCGGAATGTGTTCCCGATATTACTTTTTATGAATTATCGCTTACTCTGATATTAGCTTGCAAATCATATACAGTTCTGAAGGAAAAACTCTGCAACTTTCATTGATTAACTTCGTAATGGTCTCTTTCTTGAAATCTCCTTTGGGCTGTATTTCTTCGGTGCCTTCTTTTTCCACCATTACACTGAGTCCGCCATTATAATCAGTATCTTCCTCGAATTCATATTCAATACAATAATATTTGTCCTTCTCTGTTATATGACGTTGCAAAATACTTCCCACAATTTCTGCAAAGGCTGGATTGTCAGTTCTAAAAATGAGTGTTTCCCAATAATTATGAGCATACTCTCCATGTCGGAAACTATACTTGCAGCTAGCATAGGCTCTATTCTCTGCAGAATATAGGAATTTGATATAATCCGTAAATTGGATGTTGTCAGCTATTTCCAACACTTTATATGGCTCTGTACCCGAACGATCCCAATACCTTCTCTCGCTATTCTGTATCCTGTCTAATTGGCAAGAATCAATTTCAAAATCATTCTCTACATAATAATTGAGAATCTGACAACATCCAGCAAACTCGTGTACTGTTCCTTTAAATTCGAATTCTCTTTTTTCTGAAAAGCATTTGTTAAAAAGGTTGCAGAAGAATACATAAACAGTATCATCTACACTTCCTGTTTTGTACCGATCATTATTAGGCACAGCTTCTGCTTTTACTATATATATACGCCCTATTTTTACCTTACATGGATAAAGAGAACAGTCTTCTATGTCTAAGATTCCAATCTCTGCACATACGTTACTTTCATTTGAGCCTTTAGGCACTCCTGTCCTTTTAATAAAGTAAACATATTCATCTACAATATCCAAATGCGTATGTGGCAAACTATACGTACTACGATATTTATATGTATTTCTGTCAATCAGCTCTATACAGTCATTCATTTCAATAAAATATTATCTCGGGCCTAAGAATTTGTCACCATTCATATGAATCATGTGGTCTGGCATTTCGGCTAGCCAGATTTCTGTTTCCCATGCAAGTTTCTCAGAAAACTTTTTATAAGTCTTGAAGTCAAGGAATGCTGTAACAAATATTTTCCCTGCTTTCACCCCATCTGTCATTTCTGTTATCTCTTGTATTCGCTTGGGATCCATAGGCCCAACAGATGTAACTGCCTCTATAAAATAAATCCAATCCTTATCAGCCCGATAAAGTACAACGTCTGGCATTTTGTCGTGTAAGGTGATTGTAAATCCCAATTCCTTCAGACGATCTTCGTTTTTCACAAGGTCTTTTTGAATTGTGTCACCCACATAAAGGCATTCTGCATTTGGCGCAAACCTCGGTGCAAATTCTTCAATAATGGCTTTCTGTAGATGGTTATGCTTGCCGGGGCTGAACGTGAAATCTATGCCATTGATTTTAACTGGCATTTTTGCCATCTTCCTCTTTGAAGCATAAATTTCTATAAGACTTTGATGATTTCTAACAAATGTTTTTAGAGGTCTATTTGATACATCAATCTTGCGGATGACTTTCAAAAAGTCCTCTGTTAAGCGATAACGGTAATCCGGGCTGTTGGTCGCTTTTGTATTATCTTCCACTATGGCAGCTGTACGAAAGTGGTGTATCGCCTGTTTGCGGAATGTTTCACGAGTATTTTCCTTATAGCTCTTGTTGTAGTTCTCGTTGACAAATGCAATGATATCGTGTATTCTTATCCATTCATTGGATGCTTTTGCCCATGGGGTGTCTTCCTTTAGGTTGGCCATTCCAAGAATGGTAAGGGCACATAAATTTGATTGTTGATACTGAGGGAGCCCTATAGCTTTTAGAAGTTTCCTTACTTGTTCTATCTTATCCATTTGTCTATGATATTATTGCAGTTTTGTTCTGTTAGTTCCATTCCTATCAGTTCTCGCCCCATTTGGCGTATGGCCTCTTTTGAGGGTACAGGCATTAGGTTTATTTCCGTTGAATTTACCTGTGTAGAACCGTTGAGAATTCTGTAATAGGAATCGTACAATGTAGAATTGAGAATAACAAAAAGCCCATAAGCCAATTCTGGATTGTCACATTTTATGTAATTTATTTTGTTCTGAGTGCTGATGTACTTATATTGGCTGTGTTCTGCTTTCAGATAGATACCGCATTGCAAACGGCGCTTTTCTTCCTTTGAAGTGAATCGCTTCACAAAAAGATAATCTGTGTTTTCTTGCAAATAGCCGGCTCTGTCCGTTAAGATGTATTCTGCCTCTCGACCAACTGGCCATGACACACGGCCATTCTTGATGTGTTGAGAATAGAATAACGGGTAGGAGCCATCCACGTCGTTATCGCGCAACACTTCACGAGTCCGGAAGTCCACAATGATTCCTGTGCGCATTTTCAAATCGTCGGATTCCAATGTGTTAGTCTGACTATTTACGCGTGAAAGGATATCTGCTTCCTCTTGGCTAGTAACTAGAAAGACGAATTGATTGGGGGCTATGATGGTATTGTAATTAACCCTATAAAACTTCATATCTGCAAAGTCGGAAGTTTCCGAAGAGGACATTTCTACATATTGGGGCTTCGTTCTTGTTTTCTTTACTTTGATAATCATCGTTTCCTGCAAAACAGATTCGCCATCAAACACTTTGTCGCGACTGCCGAAAATATGAATGTTTGTTATTACACAATGGCGGAACAAGTATTTGCGGAACCGCTCAAAATAGGCTCCTGAAGTCCACGAGCGAGGAATGATATAGACCAATTCCTCATCGTTCTTCAGGTTGTTAATACCCATAGCCCAGAAAAGGAAATACAAATTGGGTGCACCATAACAAACTTCCGGCATGGCTTTGGCCTCTGGAGCATCTTTGGCAATCTTCAAATATGGAGGGTTGCCGATAATCATATCATACTTCTCGGCCTCTTTCTTATAAAGATCTGTCGAAACAAAATTCTGTGATGTCAGATAATTATCTATACGAATCTCATATTTGATACCGTATGTATTCTTCAGATTCTCCAAATTCTCAGCAAGCGTAGGTAGAACTTTTACATCATTCTCAAAGCATACAACAATTATCTCGCCCTTATATCCGCTGCTCCTCAATCTTTCGACCAATGCTGTTGCCAGTAGTCCAGTACCAGCCCCAGCGTCTAACAGTTTCAATTCCGGCTTCGTGAAATCTATCGAGAAAAGCGAGGCCATGAATTCTGCTGTTTTCCTGGATGTGAAGAATTGCCCATACTTTTTGCGCTCCTTCTTGGGAATTGACTCCACAAAAGATGCAGTAACGTTGTATGCTGTATTTAATGCTTCGTGCTGAGACATTTTTTGTTCCTTTTGCCTGCAAAATTACACAAATTTCTTTGATTTTCGACCTGTAATTGCAAAAATCATATAAAATACGATTGGTTTGTGCAGAATTCTCTTTAAAACTACTCGAAATGAAAGAAAAAGTAGTAAATCTGCGACTTAAGAAGGCTGAACCGAGACGGAAATGATCCGACGAAAAATAAAAACGGGTAAAAAGAGCCTTTTTGGACGTTTTCAAAATTGGATGGGGAAAAACGGACGATTTCTGGATGATGGAAAATAAAAAAAACGACAGCGGCGACGATTCGCGAGGTGGTGGCTTGGATGATGGCGGCAACGAATAACCTGCAGAGGTGCATGCATCTGAAAACTAATCATCGGTAACCAAGGCTAATGAGTACCTTGCTTGCCGATTTTCGTATGGTATCCCTCAGTACGAGTAGCACGGCTATTCGTGACAATGCCGTTTCGCAGATATTGCAATCTCATGACATTGTGAGGTTGCAATAATCATGTATTACCAGTGCAACACGTTTGTAATAATCTGTCTGTATTTTTGCAGCGTCAACGGAGGGGCTTGACCATATTCCTCGTTGACACAGAAGTATGGATAAAGAAAAAGCTGAAAGAATTATCAAGATTGTCAATTGGGTGAGATACATCATCCTCGCAGTGTTCCTGACATTTGTATTTGTTGCGCTGTCTAAGGCGCAAACGACGCATGACTTTGGTGTTTGGTATAGTGCTGGTATGGAAAAGAAAATCAGTGCTGACTGGAAAGCAGGCATCGGTATGGAATTGCGTACAAAGCATAGGCGCGAGTATATTGACCGATGGAAACTGGACATTCACAGCATGTATAGGATTCATCGGCATTTCAAGTTGGGTGCCGCTTACGAGTTCCACATTAAAAATCAAACGACAGGTGGCGAAACCGTTTCTTTACTGCACCATCGTTTCATGGCGGATGTAGTACCCTCTGTGTCTGTCAGTAGCTGGCTTAAATTATCGCTAAGGGAAAGATACCAATACACCTACAGGATGGCCAAAGACGACATGGACGCCCGCCACGAGCATCATCTGCGCAGCAGGATTCCTTCTCGTCAATTCACTCTCTCAGATGTACTATTGTCTGAAGCGCATGGGTGAGTCGTGCAGGGAGCATGTCGGCAACAATTTCAGTCCCGTTCCGAGTGAGTATGCCAATGAGTTTCTCGTCTTGCGAAATGAGATGATGCGTCTGTACCTTCGGTCTCTCGATAGTGCGTCGGCATCCCAGATACGTAATGATGCTGCCGTACTTCAGTCATCACTTTCCGATTATCGCAAGCGCATCATTCATGACATCCAGACCTGCCAACTCAACATCGAAGCCATGACCGTATTCCTGAGCATCGTCCAAGAGTCTCAAGAACTCCTCAGCGCCCTTCGCCATCTGATGAGGGGGGAGGGCAAGATAGGAGAATGACCGTATCATCTCTATCTATAGTCTTTGGGACAGGTAAATGGGGCTTACTATGACCACGTGCCTACTTACCTGTCCCCCACTTTTGTTTTCATTTTTGCGATTTTGACAAGTAATCTGCACAAATCCATCATAATTTATATGATTTTCGCAGTTTGAAGGTCTGAAATCAAAGTGTTTTGGTGTCGAGAAATACTTTCTTCATTTTAGAATTACGGCAACAAAGATACAAAGATTTTTCAAATAATCGCCATTTGGGGCAAATCTTTCTATAATTGATTGGCTAAAAAACTCATTTTGTGGCCGAAGAGCCGTTATATAATAATCTGTCCGTTTAAGTTCCGATTTAACAGAATTGTAAAAACATCTGCTCCATCTGCTCCCTTTTTGCAATGTGTTGATTATGAGATAGTTGCAAACGGAGCAGATGATTTTTATCTGCTCCCATCTGCTCCGCTGCTAAATGGTTGATATATAGGATGTTGCGTAGGGGAGCAGATGGAGCAGATGTTTTGCAAACTTTTCATGTATAGTAAAGAATGACTTAGCAGAACTGTAACAAGACTGTTTCGCTTGCGGTTAACTCATGTCCTGTTTGTGGTTATCTCATGCCGTATTTGTGGCTAATTCATACTCTGTTTGCGGCCATTTCATGTTAAGTCTTAGGATAGATTACGATGCAATCTATCCAAGATTACGTGATGATTTAGGATATGTCACGTTGTGTTTTATGCTATTACGCTGGAGCTACAGCGCAGCTATCTCTTCAGCGGTGAGGCCAGTGCTGCTGATGATAATGTCAACAGGAACCTTGCCCTTCAGACTTCGCGCTATCTCCTTTTCACGTTCTTTCCTTCCTTCTTTCCTTCCTTCTTTGATCCCCTCTCTGATTCCTTCAAAGCACCTTTTTGTTCGTCTTGTCGCGAAGGATGCGTTTGATGGCCCAATCGAAGCGTACATACTGGCTGTTTCCTGATAGTTCTTTCTTCATGACACCTTAATTTTCAGCAAAAATAGACTTTTTTCTTCAAATAGCAAAACGTTTTAGTGTTTTTCGTCAATTTCAAGTCGCTTTTCACTTTTCTTGAGCATTGCCACCCCTATATAAAGTGCTCCATCTACCTCCTGCCTTGCAAATGCAGGCAGGGGGTAGATGGAGCAGGTATCTCGAAAATTTTATTTATTGTGCATAAGTGATGGTCATGGTCTTAACACGGAGCTGCACACCACCTTTTGCTTCGGTATGGTCGTTAATGATGGTGAAGTTGTTTCCGCTTACCGTTGCGGTCAACATGCTATTGCCCACATAGTCAGTGCCATTGTAAGAATCACATACCATAACGACTTTTGCAATAGGCTTGTTTCCATTGATGGCGATGGTGTTTTTTGCATAGACGCGGACACCATGTGTGGCCGAATAGAATGCAGGTGTAGTGCTGCCATCTGCCTTGCTGAAATCAATGGTAGTTCCGTCGGCAAGTGTTACTGTCGTAGGAACTGCTTGGTTTTCCCAGCCCTGGGCATCAAAGTCAACATCAATCGTATTGCTCGACTCGGTTGCCTTTGTATAAGTTAGCGTTACAGTCGTTCCGCTTACAGTCTTAGTAACATCATCTGTTGGGGGATTGGGCTCATCGTCGCCACTACCCGGGGTGAGTGAGACAAGGTAGGCTTTGTTCTGCACGGTCTCAGGGGTGTTACCCTTATAGTTGACCACCTTTCCGCATACAACCACTTCATCACCCACTTTCAGCAGGTCGCCTTCGGTGTACTTCTGATTGTTCAAGTAGAGCGTGCGGAAGCAATAGAACTCATTGTTTGCCGTTCCATCTTCAGAAATGTAGAAAGTAGCATTTCCGTAGTTGTCGGCTACGTAGTTGAATTTGATGGTTGATACCTTACCCTTGATATATATGTCTGTTTCGGACTCTTGGTCGGCAGGAAGTGATGAAACGTAATTGATAGCTCCCAGAGGGTTATATGGGTCGGCTTGTGTGCCACTGCCTTTAGCCTCACCCGGTTTAGGAGTTGGATCATCGCTGCCATCGCTTACACCATTGATAGAGTAGATATAGCAGCCTTGTGTAAACTCAGGGGTATTGCCCTTGAAGTTGACCAGTTTGCCACAGATTATAACTTCATCATTTTCCTTGATGATGTTTTCATCGGTGATTTTTTTGTTACCAGGACCTAATGCACGGTAAACGGTCAGTTCGTTGCCACCTTCTTTGCTATCGGAGATTGTGAATTCCGCATTACCAAAGCTGGTGTCAATTTTCTTGATAGTCTTGACAAAGCCTTTTGCGTAAACATTTTCAGTAGTGCCAGTTTCACCGACTTCATTACACTTTGCCAGTGCTGCAGCTACGTTGAACGGGTTGGCCAGTGTGCCGTCGCCAGTAGGCTCGCCAGACCGTTCTGAAGGCTGAGAGGGATAGATGGCACCGCCACGGTTCACACCATTGTGCTCCAGCACGAAGCCTTCCTTTTGGTTGGTCTCGATGGTTCCGTTGTAGTTGGTGATTTTGGCATTGATGACCACATCGTCGCCCACCTTCAGCTCGGGATCGCCCGATGCGAATTTCTTGTTGGCAAGGTAGTTCACGCGATAAACGTAGAACTCGTTGCCGTGGCTGCCGTCTTCTGAGATGTAGAAGGTGGCATTGCCGTACTGAGTGGTGAACTGCTCTTCGATCTTCGACACCTTGCCCTTGATGAATCGCCAGTCTGACACATCGCCCTGAGCCAGCTTGTTGCCGAAGTTGATGGCAGCAATGGTGTTGTAGGGGTCTTCGGGGGTCAGACCTGTACCTGCTCCACCGGGAATCTCGGCTACGCCGGGAACGTTTTGGCCTGTGCCTGGCACGTCGTAAGGATTAGGCACGTCCGAGCAGGCCGTGAATGTCATGGCGGTCAGTGCCACGAACATCAGTTTGCTAAATAGTTTTTTCATATTGTTTTTCGTTTTTTAGTTTGCGGTTATTATTGAATAATCTCTATGTCGCTCTCCTTGCGGATGAGGATTTGCCATGTGTCCTTATTGCCGCTGGCATAGCGCGTGGCAATGCCGGTAATGTTGCACTTCAGCGGCTTGCCGGTAGTAGCATCGACCGGAAGCTTCTTGGCGGCAAACTTGGCATAGGTGCTGGTGCGAATCACGAGGTCGCTGGCAGAATACTCATTGAGGGCACGGTTCACGCAGCCGGCCATGATGGTGACGGTCTTGTCCTGTGTGGAGTCGGGGGCGAAGGTGCCCTGTCCGGCCACCAGCGCGAACGACACGTTCTTCAGGGTGACCAGCTTGCCGCAGTTGGCATCCTTGTCCATGTTGATGTCGAAGTCGATGGGCTTGATGGCATTGGGATCGAGGCTGCTGGTATATTTGAAGTGCTGCTGGAACAGCTCCTTGTTCATGCGACCGATGGAGGTGCCGTTGTAGGGCTGTCCTATCTCGGGCTGCTTGCGGTAGCCTCCGATATAGAGGTCCTTCAGGTCGATGACAATCTCCTGACCCTCGGCCAGATAGCCGTGCATGCCGCTCTGGTTGACGGCCACGATGATGGCTCCGGTCTCGTCTTGCAGTGCGAACTGCTTGTAGAGGTTCGAACCGATGTCGTTGCCGGTGACGCGGCCTTTGATCTTGATGTCGCGCTCAATCTTAGCGTTCTTGTCGCTCTCAGCAAAGACGTTGGGATAGTCGGCCTTCAGCTGGGCAATGGTGATGATGTTGTCATCGTTGATGCCCGAGTTGCCGTAGGGCGTGGTCTGAGGGTCGTCCCAGTCCTTCTGACAGGCAGTAAGTGTCAGACAGGCAAATGCCATTGCAAAATATTTCGTAAGTTTCATGTCGTCAGCTGTTTTTAGAATTGAAAATTAATCATGAGCATACCATTGATGCCGTTGGCATAGAACTTATAGGGACTGTTCTGGAACGAGTAGGTGCGGATGGCATCGCCGTTCTCGTCAACGTCGGTGCGGCTCTGCTCGCGTCCGCCGGTCACAATCTTCGTGTTGTTCAGGATGTTGGTCACCATCAGGTTGACACCTAAGCGGCGACCGTGGCGCAGGAACCATGTCTTGCCGATAGAGGCATCGAGCATGAAGCCGCCCTTGCCCTTGGCCTGTTCGGGATAGGTGGCAGCGATGGGGTTGCCGTCGTTGTCGTAGGTGGTGCTGGTCTGATGGCTCTCGTAGCGAGTTACGGGCGTATAATAGAGATAGATGCGGTCGTAGTAGTTGCCGATGAGGTCGATGTACCATCCCTTGGTGTGGATGCTCAGGTCGAGGCTGCCGGCGGTGAGGGGGGTACATCCCTCGCGCATACCTTTATTATGTACGATGTCGTCGTAGGTCTTACCATCCTCAGAGAGCATGTAGCTCACGTTGGCATTGTTCACGTACTTGGCGTCGCTGATGGTGCCGAGGGCTTTCAGGTTCAGCCAGCTGGTGATCTTGAAGTCCATGCCGAGCTCAACGCCATAGTATTCTTTCTGAATGCCCGAAAGCGACACGTAGGTGAACGAACGGCGGTCGTCCATGTAGTACATGCTTTGTTCGGTCACGTCTTCCAGGTGGCTGTAGTAGGCATTCAGGTTGGCCTTGAGCCATGTGGTCTGCACGCGATAGCCCAACTCAGCCGAGAAAATCTTCTCCTGCTTCAGGTCTTTCACGAAATCATTGTTGATCTGTGCAGCCTGGAAAGCGGTGCGTGCCACAGGAGCCTTGAGCTCGTAGCCCAGACCGAACTGGAGGGAGTGGCCACGGCTGAGATCGACCAATGCACCGGCCTTCACACCGCCGTCAAGGAACTTGGCCGTGCCGCTCTTGCCAAACGAGTTGTTGGGAGCCAGACCATTGCGCATCTTGCCTTCGCGCTGCATGGTCACGCCGCTGATACGACCGTTGACGAACAGGTGGGCTGCCTCATAGTCGCTGGACAGTCCGGCCCAGAGCTGTGCTTTGTTCACGTAGATGTTGTAGTCGTAGCCGAAGCGGTCGCCCTTGCCCACCACCTTGTTGGGATTGTTCAGGTCGTACTGTGCCTCGGGGCTGTTCTCACCGTAGTTCTTGATGACGTAGGTGTTCACGTTGTGGAAGCGGGTGGCGCCCAGCAGGTCGTCCATCGTCTGATAGTGCATGCCCTTATTGGTGGAGAGCTGCAAGCCTGCATTCAGCGTGGTGAAGGTGGAAAGGGCCTTCTTCAGGGTTGAAGCCAAGCTGAAAGAGAGCTGATCGTCGTGATAGCGCTGCAGGTAGTACATGGCATCGCTGCCCTGGACACTGGCCATGCGGTTGGCAAAGTAGAGACGATCCCAGTTGATCTGGCGGTTCTCCTTCGAGGCGCTCAGATAGTTGTAGGCGGCCTGCCAGTTGCCCATAGCAATTTCGTCGCGATCGGTACGGGCCATGGGGTCCCACACATTGAAGTAGTAGCTGGGCATGCTTGAGTAATAGTCGGGAGCAGGGTTACTGGAGTTGTTGTAGTTCAGACGACTGGAGCTATACATGGAGTACTTGCCCAGAAACGAGGTCACCAGCTTGGTCTGATCGTCAATCTTCCAGTCCCATGTGAGCAGCGCAGCCGGTGAGAAGTCCTTCACGATGCGCGAGTTGCGCTTCTTGCCGTCCTGATAGCCCCATGCCGGGTTGTAGAGGTTGTTGTTGGCAATCCAGTACATCTCGTCGGTCGAGGCAGCCTGCGTGCCGCGTTCGGTGGGGTTGCCCCAAGTGACGAGCGACAGGGCGTGATGGTCGTTGAAGACCTTCTCAAGGCCGAGGAAATAGCTCAGCGAGTTGTAGGAAGTTCCCTCGACGAAGCCCGTGCCGTTGCCCCAGCGATAGGTGAGGCTTCCGGTGAAAGCCCATCCTTTGTTGGTGAGGCCCGTATTGTAGGTGTACATGGCGCGTGCGTTGTAGTTGCGGTTGGCACCAGCCAGCGACACGCGATGCCCGGTGGCAAACTTAGACGGGCGGAAGTCGTAGTTGTTCGAGCCGGCCATGCCTGCCATCATGTAGTTGTTGTCCTCGAAGGGCAGTGTGTTTTCAGAACCGCGTGTCTGGTTGTTCAGTCCGCCCACGAAGGAGTAGCGAAACTCACCGCGCTCTACATCGTTCACGGGGTTGCCGTTGATGTAAATATCGTTGTACTTCGCATTGAAGGCACGATACTTGAATCTCGCAGGACTGAACCGATAGCCCACTTCGCTGGCATACACATTGCGGTTCGACGAGATGACGGAGATGTTCTGCGTCACATCGTCGTCCTCGCCCAACTGTGCTTCAGTGAAGGTAAATGCCTGTTCGCTCTGCATGTCGATGGCCAGCGAGTCTGCTTGCTGAGCCAATGCAGCGGGCGATAAGCATAGTGCCGTCACCAGTAGTTTCAGCTTTTTTTTCATAAGAAATAGTTTTTTCGGTTAATAAATATAGTTTCTTGCGCAAAATTAATTAAAAAAAGTGAACTCGCAAACAAAACTGATGCGAATTTGAACTAAATCCAACAAATAATACTCTTTTCTGTCTGAAAATCAATATTTACGGAAGTGAAAACGATACAAATCGTTGCGGAGTACCATTTGGCTACTATTGAGCTGTTCAACAGCCAGTGTCTCGTCCAGATGCTGTATGCCGAAGATGCGGAGCGTAGCAGGATCGGTGACCACGCTGTCGGAGATGGCTTTGTTGTCGCTGATGGGATTGAAGATGCGCAGTGTGGCATCTGAATGCTCGAAGCGGAAGAACACATTCTTCTCAATGTCGTCCAGCTTCTTGATTTCCAGCAGATGGTGCTGCACCGCCCAGAAAACTGACGATTCGGTCATGTCAGCCGACTGGCCACTGGCGAGTGTGTCCATCTGTGTCAGTTTCCAGTATCCGTCCAGATGGCCGTTGTCTGAATGCTCTATGTCGCAGGCTGTCAGTGCGACGACGGCCAGGAGCAGGCCGATGATGTGTCGTTTCATTATTCCCAAAGGTTAAATCGTTTGGTAATGGTGAGCTGTCCGCCGAAGTTGTTGCCTAATAGCTGGCCGTGGTCCAGGCCGATAGAAGCCTTGATGCCCCAGCCTGGCATGCTGCTGAACTCGCAGAAGCAATATTCGGCTTCGGCCAGCAGGCTCAGGTTGTTCTGAGGTTCGGTGAACGGCAGTTCGTAGTGCCCCCAGCCGCGCTGCCAAGTGGCCAGCACGCGGTAGCGCAGTTGGTCGGTGGGTGTTCCGCTGATTCCCAAGTGCCAGGCCCAGAAGCGGTTGTTATACACCTTGATCTGAGAGTTGTCGTTGTAAAGGGGCGAGCGGTAGAGTGGGTTGCCCATCACCTGTCCCCAGTGCTGCCAGCCCGTATGAATGTAGTGATTGTAATAGTTGTCGAGACCTCCGATGTGATCGGACAGGTGATAGGTGCGGTCATGATAGATGGGACCGCTCTGATACTTGGTGTAGATGTACTCTAAGACAATGTCGTTCAGCCAGCGGAAGTTGCGCAGTTTCAGTTCGGCACCCAGCATGATGTCCTTCAGGTCGTAGCGGAAGTAGCGCTTGTCCTTCCACACATTGAACTCCTCGCCCTTGCCATAGCCGTCGTAGTCGATGAAGAACATCTGTGAGTGGTCTTCGAAGAAATGGTCGGCATAGATGCCAAGATACCATTTCTCGTAGTCAAAGTTGAAGCGCAGCAGATAGCTTCCTAAGTGGTTGCCCGCCTTGTTCTCATAGATCCCTTCGCCCACATCGCCGCCACTGGGAATGAAGGCTCGGAGCGCACCTTTCACTCCGTCTTCATTCTTGATTACAGGCACGGGATTATTTGGGTCGCTATATGAAGTGCCACCATACTGACAGGCCATCTCCAGACCGAGCTCTACCGTGAAAGGCTTGTCAGGGCGTCCCACACGAATGTAGCCGGCTTTGGTGTGAATCTTGGTATGCTCGGTGTGCTTGTAGATGCCTTCTGTGAACTTGCGCTGCCAGCCGTCATCGGTCTGCATGCCGTATGCAATGTGGCCTTTCACGCCGACCCATTTCTTGGTGAAGGGTATGTTCCAGTATTCGGGCAGTGACAAACGCACGCTGGGCACGGGGCGGGCATTGATGCCGAGCGTCTGCGAACCACTGCTCAGCCGGTTGTTCTTCAGCTGCATGGGCTGCTCCTTGCTGCCCACGGTGAGCAGTCCTTTCAGCCAGCGCACCTCTCCGTAGAGTTGATGTACGATGAAGACACTCGAGTAGTTTGCTGCCACGGCTAAGTCGGCTCCGAATGAATAGTCCCATCGGTGAGTGGAGTCGGCTATGAGCGGGCGGAACACGCCGGCCCTCACGTAGCCGTTAAACCGCTCCAACGAGCTGAGGCCATACTTGTTGGCATTCAGCCAGAGCGGCGTGTGGTCGCCTGCAGTTGCTGATACCTGTGCTTCGGTGCGCATCTCAATCTGCGCCGGAAGCATGGTGGCCACTGTCAGCATCGACAGCAAAAACAAGAGCTTGAGAGTCTTCATCATGAAATATAGTTCGCGTAGGATTGAAAGAATCGTTTGAAGAAAGGCAGGCGCATCACTACTTGCTCGAAGATGGCGATGCCCACAAAAGCTGTGAGAATGCCCAACAGCACATCTATCACATAGTGGTGGCAGGAATAGACCGCTGTGCACCAAATGCCCAGTGTGACGATGCAGCAGCACAATATGAGCCCCTTTGACTGACGGCTCATCACCGCATAGATGGTGGCTATGAGCATGTAGGCCGAATGCAACGAGGGTATGGCTGCGAAGATGTTGGAGTTGTTGACGTAGATACTGCCGAAGACGGGAAAGCCTATCAAGTCGTCGAACCGTCCAAGTCCGGCCACGTTGCCAGGAGTGTTGAAGTCTGGCTCAAAACCGAAGTTGATGGCGTACCAAGGTGGGGCAGCGGGGTGAATGTAATAGCCCGCAAAGCCTACGAAGTTGGTAAATAGGAACCCCAAAGCGAAGCGGAGGTAGAAATGGCGCTCACCCTTGAAGAACAGGTATATTCCGAAAGCCATAGGGCCGGGAACCCAGCACAGATAGAAGATACCCGCCAAGAGGTCGGCTATCCACGAGTTGTGCAGGTTGAAGTATTCACCGGGTATCAGCGTGCCGTTTTCAGTGGCAATGCCGAAGAGTGCCTTTTCTGCCTCGTAGATGTCCTGAATGTCGATGGGGTTCACCCTGTAGTTGGGGTAGAGACGCATCCAGTCGTAGCTGATCTCAAATGCCACGAAAGGCAGCAGGGCCACAGCCAGTTTGCGGGTTAGAGGGTGGGCAAAGAAAAGCAGGTTGAAAAGGCTCAGCATGAGAATGTGGTTGCCATTGATGCCCACAAACGTGCCTTGGAGTAAAAAGAACAGAATCGTGAAAACGATGTCGAAGATGACCTCGCGTCGTGTGATGCTCTGTATGTCGAATAACTTGAATTTTGCCATGAATTAATTTGTGGTTAGGACTTTTTTCCGTCGCATTCGTTCAGTGCGTTGTAGCAGTGGGCTACACGCCAGAAAGCGGTGAAGTTAGCCAGTACGGCAATCATGATCATGCCTCCTGCCAGCCACCATAGTTCATCAGTACAGCCGGTAATGATGCCCACGATGGCAGTAATCACAACGCGCTCAGGACGCTGCATCAGTCCTACTTTGCATTCAATATTAAGACCCTCGGCACGGGCTCGAACATAGCTCACCATGATAGAGCCCACAAGGGCGGCAAATGTGGTCACTCCCAGCCAGAACCAGTCGGCCTTGATGAAGATGAGGCAGATGGCAAAGAGGGTGACCAGCTCACTGTAGCGGTCGAGCGTAGAGTCCCATAAGGCTCCGAATGTTGACGACATGTTGCCTGTACGAGCCAGTCGGCCATCCATCATGTCGAACAGGCCAGCCGCTAAGATGATGAAGCCGCCCCAGCCAATGAGTGGATAGGGGTCTTGTGAACCGTCTTCGAAGGCCAGTGCAGCCTCTAAGAAGAACCACATGGCAACAAGATTGCCTATGAATCCTAAAGTGGTGACAATGTTTGGAGTGAAACCCATGCGTATCATGAGCCTGATGAGAGGGTCAATCACATGGTAAATGAGTTTTTGTAAAAAATCTCGATAGTTCATTTCTTGTTTTTGTTTTTATTTTCTTTTCTTCTTTCTCTTCTTTGCTTGATATGCTCAACGATATGGGTGTCGCGATAGACAAACAGCCGCTGCAACTGGTAGTTCCATAGCAGGGCTACGCAAACAGCTACGACAATCTTGGCGAAAATGAAGTATTGGCCGGAAAGCTCGGTGAGCGCAAAGGTGCCGGCAGTGTTGAGCAAAATGCTGCCCGACCAGACAATGGCATACTTGACGGCGATGGCTCGCTTCCTGAGCTCGCGGGTGTCATCGAACACCCAGCGATAGTTCACGATGCAGTTGACAATGCCACCACTGAGCGCACCGCAGAACGAAGCCCACACATAGTAGATGCCGAAGAGCTCGGCCAGCAGCATGGAGACACTGAAATCAGCAATCGTGGCTACCTGAGCTGAGAACTGCGCTTTACTGAAAGTCCATATTTCATGTCTCAGCTTCCCCATATAGGCCATATATAATATATAAATAGGTATAGGAGAATGGCCGAATAGACTCCTGCCAGCAGGTCGTCGGCCATCACCCAAAAAGCACCGTGGCGACGATCAAGCGAACGTATGCCCAACGGCTTAACAATGTCGAAGAAACGGAACAAGACCAAGGCTGCCAAAGCGTGCTGCCAGTTGGCTGCCACCAGGAGCGGAGTCCACACACCAATCATCTCATCGACAACCACACGGCTCGGGTCTTCACCCCAGAACGGCATGAGCTGATGGGTGGCCCACGTGCCGAGTAGCGTGAAAATGAGAATAAGTGCTAAAGTTGTAAGGAAAAGGGTCGCAGGTGAAAGAATAAAAGAAAGACCCAGCCACATGGCAGTGGCGAGAATGGCGCCTGCGGTGCC
Source organism: uncultured Prevotella sp. (assembly GCA_946614435.1). GTDB lineage: Bacteria > Bacteroidota > Bacteroidia > Bacteroidales > Bacteroidaceae > Prevotella. The sequence continues at coordinate 52,856 of CAMOGW010000010.1, forward strand.
TGGCCCCCATGGCCAGAATCCGGCTCCGAACCCTGTTGCAATGACAACAGGTAGTACTGGTAGTTGTTTCATTAGGGCTGCAAATTTAATTATTTTATCCTAAATATCGCTGTTAATGGTCAAAAAAAATTATATGCATGAAAAAAGTTTTCTAAAATGAGTTGTTTTTTGCGACAAATCAGTAACTTTGCCACCCGAATTTTTCGTGAATACTTTTGTGTATAAATAAATATTTACGTCTTGAAGAAAATACTGTTTTGCCTTTTTTGGCAGATTTTGATAGTCCAAACTGCAATCGCCCAGATCACGGGACAGATTATTGATGCAAGAGATGGCGAGCCTGTACCTTATGCCAGTGCCGTCTATCGTGGCAATAAATCGGCTGTGTCGAGCAATGCAGAAGGACGGTTCAGCATAGAAAGGCATAATGGCTGGCGACTGACGATTAGTTCGGTGGGCTATGTCCCTCAGGTGATTAAGATCACCTCCAGCACTCCCGATCAGCTTGTGGTAAAACTGAAACCCGACAACCGGCAGTTGGGGGAGGTGACCGTGCGTTCGAAGCGTTCCACAAAATACAGCCGTAAAAACAACCCGGCTGTAGAACTGATGAAAAAGGTGATTGCGGCAAAGAAAAAGACCAGCTTGGATACGCATGACTATTATCAGTATAATAACTATCAGAAAATCATGCTGGGCCTGAACGAGCTGACTCCTGAGAAACTGGAGACTGGCTTGTTCAAGAAGCACCAATGGCTGCTTGACCAAGTGGAGGTGTGCCAATATAACAATAAGCTCATTCTGCCATTGTCGGTCAATGAGACGGTCACCCAGAAGCTGTATCGCAAAGACCCGCACACAGAGAAAAGCATCATCAAGGGACAATCATCGACAGGCGTGAATGATTTGTTCCAGACAGGCGATATCATCACTACGGTTATGAAGGATGTCTTCACCGATATCGACCTTTATGAAGACAATATTCGCCTATTCCAATATCCTTTCCCCAGTCCTATCGGAAAGGACGCTATCCAGTTTTATCGTTTCTATATCACCGACACCACAATGGTGGGGGAAGACCGATGCTTTCAGCTCGATTTCACACCTAACAACCAGCAGGATTTCGGTTTCCGTGGCCAGATATTTATCTTGGCCGACTCGTCCTATCAGGTGCGCCGATGCGAGATGACCATTCCAAAGACCAGCGACGTGAACTGGGTGGAGCACATGCAGTGTGTGCAAGAGTTTACGAAACTTCATACGGGTGAGTGGCAGCTGACACTTGACGATATGTTTGCCGAGCTCAAGGCGGCTAAGTTCCTCTCCAAGTTCATTGTGGTTCGCACAACTCGCCGCACTGACTATGCTTTCGATGAAATACCGAAGTCGTTGTTGCGCGGACGGAAGCCTGTGCTCAAGGATTCCTATGCCGAGATGCGTGACGATAATTTCTGGAACCAGTATCGCCAAGTGAAACTCACGAAGAGTGAGAGCACCATGGATTCGTTCGTACAGCAACTTGGGAAAATCAAGGGCTTGAAATATATCGTGTTTGGTGTGAAGGCCCTGATTGAGAACTTCGTAGAAACAGGTACAAAGGAGCATCCGAGCAAAGTGGATATAGGCCCGGTGAATACCATTATTTCGCAGAACTTCTACGACAAATGGCGTTTGCGTGCAAGTGCGCAGACCACGGCCAACCTGTTCCCGCACCTGTTCTTCAAAGGATACTATGCCCGAGGCATGTGCTCGAACGAGAACTACTATGATGCTGAAGTCACCTATACATTTAATAAGCCAGGCTATCTGCCGCGTGAGTTCCCGAAGAAGGCTATTACGATTCAGTCTATGCGTGATGTAGCCTTGCCCAGCGACAAGTTCATACAGACCGATAAGGACAATATGTTCACTTCGTTCAAGGTGACTAAGATTGATAAGATGTTCCTTTACAACCGGCAGGCTATCTACTTTGACTTTGAGGAGGAGTGGGGCATCAAGTATTTTGCTGAGGCCAAGGTTGAGCGTGTGGCACCCATCGGAAACATCGAACTGAAACCGCTGGCTACAGGAACTCCACTTGACTATATCCGCTATAGCGAGGCTACCGTGGGTGTGCGCTATGCACCGGGTGAGACTTTTATCAACACCAAGCAGCACCGCTGGCCCATCAATCTCGATGCTCCCGTGTTCCGATTGCAGCACACGATGGGCTTCAAGGGCGTGTTGGGCGGACAGTATAACTACAACTTCACTGAAGGCGAGATATACAAGCGTTTCTGGATGCCCATGAGCTGGGGTAAGATAGACACACGCATCAAGTTTGGCGCACAGTGGAACCGCGTGCCATATCCGTTGCTCATCATGCCAGTGGCTAACTTGGGCTTTATATTGGAGGATCAGACGTTCAACCTCATCAATAACATGGAGTTCCTGAACGACCGATATGCATCAATTATGATCGACTGGGACCTGAACGGTAAGGTTTTCAATCGCATCCCCCTGCTGCGCAAACTGAAATGGCGTGAGTGGATTAGCCTGAAGTGTCTGTGGGGACAGCTGACCGACAAGAATAATCCGTTTCTGGCTGAAAATCAGGACAATGGAGTGCTGATGGACTTCCCCGAAGGCTGCTATGTCATGGACCCGAAGAAGCCTTATTTCGAATTATCTCTCGGAATACACAATATTTTCAAACTAATACACGTTGAATATGTAAGACGACTCAGCTATACCGATCTTCCCACAGCCAATAAGTGGGGAGTGCGGTTCATGATTCGTACAACATTCTGATGTGGCCTGACGTTTAGATACTAAAAAAACAAAATAACGCAAATATATAACAAATTTCATAATTATTAATCAAGAACTGGGTAACCTTTAAGGTTCCCACCTCCGTAGGAGGCTAAAAAACAAAAAGAAATGGAAAAAGTAAATGTGAAACCCGCTGAGGGTAAGTTGGGAATCATGGTAGTTGGCAATGGCGCTGTAGCTACTACGTTCATGACCGGTGTGCTGATGGCTCGTAAGGGTCTGGCTAAGCCTATTGGCTCAATGACACAGTACGACAAGATTCGTGTGGGTCGTGGTGCTGACAAGAAGTACATGAAGTATGGTGATATCGTTTCGATTGCCAATCTGAACGACATCGTGTTTGGTACCTGGGATGTTTATCCTCAGAATGCTTACCAGTCGGCTATGTATGCCGAGGTGCTGAAGCCGAAGGATATTGAGCCTGTACGCGAAGAGTTGGAGAAGATTGTCCCCATGAAGGCCGCTTTCGACAAGAACTATGCAAAGCGTCTGGATGGTGACAACGTGAAGGACTGCAAGACCCGTTGGGACATGGTAGAGCAGTTGCGTGAGGACATCCGCAACTTCAAACAGCAGAATGGCTGCTCTCGCATCGTAGTGCTGTGGGCTGCTTCTACTGAGATCTACGTACCTGTTTACGAGCCGGTTCACAACCGTCTGGCTGACCTCGAGGCTGCCATGAAGGCTGACGATCGCGAGCATGTGGCTCCCTCTATGTGCTATGCTTATGCTGCTCTGACTGAGGGCGCTCCCTTCGTGATGGGTGCTCCTAACACCACTGTTGATATTCCTGCTATGTGGGAACTGGCTGAGAAGACAAAGATGCCTATCGCCGGTAAGGACTTTAAGACTGGTCAGACACTGGTGAAGAGCGGTTTCGCTCCGATTATCGGCACTCGTTGCTTGGGTCTCGACGGATGGTTCTCTACCAATATCCTGGGCAACCGCGACGGTCTGGTGCTCGACGAGCCTCAGAACTTCCGTACCAAGGAGGTGTCAAAGCTCTCTACGCTGGAGACCATCCTGAAGGCCGAAGATCAGCCCGATCTCTACACCGACTACTATCACAAGGTGCGTATCAACTACTATCCTCCCCGCAACGACAACAAGGAGTCTTGGGACAACATCGACATCTTCGGATGGATGGGCTATCCCATGCAGATCAAGATCAACTTCCTCTGCCGCGACTCTATCCTTGCTGCTCCTGTATGTCTCGACCTCTGTCTGCTCATCGACCTCGCTGCTCGCGCAGGCCGTTTCGGCACACAGCGCTTCCTGAGCTTCTTCTTGAAGAGCCCGATGCACGACTACACGCAGGGTGAGGAGGCTGTGAACCACCTGTATCGTCAGCATACCATGCTGAAGAACGCTATCCGCGAGATGGGTGGCTACGAGGCTGACGAGGAGATTGATTAAGCCAGTGAAAAACTTTTAGAGAATGCCGCGTATGCTTGCTTTGTGTGAGTGTACGTGGCTTTTTGTTTTCAAGAACGTAAGAAAGTTATAGTGAGACATGGAGCAGTTGTTGGTCAAAAACATCGGTACACTTATTGTTGATAAGCATTGCAAAGAGTTATGCTGAAGGGAAAGTAGCCAACTTTTTTATCACTATTCCGATGAAGAGCGTCAGCTACCTGCCTTACGCTTATACGTCACCTGTCATCAGGCGTGTGTTCCTTGCAGGGAAAGAATGTCGTGTATGATAAAAACGAACCGAATGATCATGATTTTATAGCATATAGCCAGGCATGACTACCGAACAGGCTCTTTTGAATGAAAATGGCTTTTTGGGGGAGTCAATAATTCATTATCTTTGCATGGTAATTTGAATAAAAAATGAACATTGCATTATGAAAAAGGAATTTGTTTTTATCGCATCCATGCTGTTGGCACTGGCATGCGTAGTATCATTGACCTCATGTGGCGACGATAAGGAAGACGCCACTGACAATCAGAATCCTTCAGCCCAGCCTGGAGGCGGAAGTGGCAACTCGGGTAGTGGAAGCTCGGACAGCAACATCTATGGCACATGGTATAATATGCAAGTGAAAGAGAGTGCTGAAGAGATAGAGATAGAGACGTTCACACTGAATGCCGACAACACTTGTGTATGGGGAGAGTACGAGATAGGTGCAAGTGACAACTGGACTACTATTGAAAAGGACATAGACACGGGCGTGTTCACTCTTGCCGGCAACACTCTGACGACTATAGAAGACAATAGTGGTCAGCAGCATACCTATCAGTTTGTGCTTAACAACGATGGCACGGCAACTGCGACCTTGCAGAAGAGCAACGGTGAGACAAAGACCACATTGTGGAAGCGCTTTGAAGCTGGCATGACCCCGGAGGCTTATCTCACACAGCTGGCTGCCGGTAAGAAGCAACACTCTAATTCAACTTCATCGTTGGTGGGACAGTGGCAGACTACTCGTGTTGTGGGTACAGAGAACGGTGAGTCGTTCGACTGGAGTGGTGATCAACTGAACTATGAGTCGATGGTCCGGCTTACCGTCAATGCCGACGGTACTTATCTGGAGGAAGACCAGAAGTATCAAATCGGTGTGTTTAGAAAGTGTGGAAGTGGAAATTGGTATATGTTAAACGGTGTTCTCAGGCTGGAAGAGCTGGGCTATTACTCCAGGAGTGGGGATGAATCAGTTTATCATCAACGCAATGAACCGGAAATCCGCACATATTCCATGATCAGTTTAGGTGCTACCGAACTCGTGATACGTGAGGTTGACGCGGAGGAACAGCTGGATATAACCATCACTTTCAAGCGCCTATAAAGCGTTTTGAATGTGATGCGTCTGTTTCGCAAAAGACTTTTCAACTCAAAAAGGGACGCTGGATGCCTGTAATGTTGACGGTTGACTATTACAGGAATGGTAAAACGACCTCTTATGTGTCGGCCTGGACTAAAGATGTTCTTGAGTTTAAGGAGGATGGCACTTTGACGTTCACTGTGTCGAGTGAAGGCAATCCTTTCCTTACTGAGGATGTAGTACTCTCGTCCACCTATTCCATTAGCAATGGCAGTATTTATTTCGACTATCGGTATGGTGACCTCTTTTCATTTGATATCAATTCTCAGGAAGGCAATCGTCTGGATATAGAGACGATATGGCGAACCAAGAGCGGGATTGATGCTTATCAGGTGAGTGCGATTGCCGGTGATTTCGTAAAAGTAAAATAGAAATCTGCGGGAATCATCGTAAAAGAAAATGAATGAGCCCGGCTGCTGCATGACCGGGCTCATTCATTTTCTTCTTTTTATAGCGTTCGGAACCGTTCGATGAGCCGTTTGCGGAAGAACCGTCCCACTTTCACATAGCTGATATGGTCGAAAGGGGGATAGAAGTGACAGTAGTTGTCCTTCACTTTCATCAGACAGCTGATGTTGACGATGTATTTCTGGTTGACCTGAATGAATTGCCCGTCGAGCGACAGGAGGGTCTCATTGGTCACATTACGTTTCAGCCTGATGGGATTCCGTTGGTTGGCTACTACTGCTTCCCACACCCTTTGGTCGTGGTTGTACTGGAATACGCCGATGTCCTGAATCTTTATCAATTGGAAATCGACGGTGTTCAGATAGAACAGCAGGCTGTCGTTGATATGCTTGCTGATGCTGTTGCCCTGGCTCTGTTGCTGCTGTGGCTTTTGTTCGTTGGCAATGCGCTGCAGGATCATGTCCAGTTCCTCGTCTTCGACGGGCTTCATCAGGTAGTCGAAGGCATGGTTTCGGAAAGCCCTGATGACGTACTCGCTATATGACGTACACATCACCACATAGCACCACAGTCCCCTTTCCTCCATCTTCTGCATGAAGTCGATGCCGTTCATGTCGGGCATCTCAATGTCCAGGAACACGATGTCGGGTTCCTCGTCTTTTATCAGTTGCAGGCCTTGCTCGCCATTTTGCGCAGTTCCTGCTACAGTGAAGCCTTTGCGCGAATTCAGTTTTTGGCTAAGTATGTCGATCGCTGAACGCTCATCGTCGATAATGATTACTTTGAACATTTTTTTCTCTCTCGTTTCTCACGTTAAGTTATTGAAGTGTTGCGGGATGCGCAGGGTAGCCTGGCAACCCGTCGTTGTTGTACTTGTCCCGTCTTTCAGGTTCTCAAGGTCTATATCCATCTGTCCGTGTCGGCTGTATTTGTTCAGCACCTCCATTGTCTGCCTGATGATGTAGAGTCCTGTGCCGGTGGTTGTGTCCTTGACGGCCCTGATGTCGAATCCGCGTCCGTTGTCGCTCACGACGATAACCAGTGTGTCGTTCTTCTCCATTGCTATCTGTATGGTGAGCCGCTTTTCGCCGTCGCGTCCTTTCAGTCCGTGCTTGATGGCATTCTCAGCCAGTATCTGAACAAACATCGAGGGTATGTGGAGTGCCGACAGGTCGAGGCCGGGAGCTACGTCGATTGTATAAACGAAGTGTTCTGTCAGTTCCTGCTCCAGGCTGATATAGTAGCTCACGAAGTCCATTTCCTCTTGCAGTGTGACGATGGTGCGGCTCGACACATCCAGATTGGCCCGTATGAGTTTCACCAGTTTCATGAGTTCCTTCTCCTCGTCTTCCTGTGCGTGGCCTATGCGGTGGTTGAGCACGTTGAACACGAAGTGCGGCGATATGCGTTGCTGTACGTTGGCCAGTCTCAGCCGTAGCATGTCCATCTCGTTCTGTGTGCGCTGTCGCCTTGCGTACATCCACCTGTAGGCCAGTACCAGTATCAGGATGATGACGAGGGCGGTGAGAATCATGATCCAAAAATAGGCCTTTTGAGTATTTTCCCGCTGCTGGGCGATTTCCAGCTGATGGTTCAGTCGCAGTGTGTCCTCGCTCATGCGCATGATGATTTCGGTAGCGCGCATGTGTTCGCGGTTCTTTCCTATCGAGTCGTTGCGCTTCTCCTCAGCCAGTTTCATGTCTAAGGCACGGGCGGTCTGTCCCGTCTTCATGTAGTAGTCGAATGTGTAGCGGTTGCGAATGTCGGACAGCCCCTGTTCGGTATGAGGATTGAGTTGCGGAACGGCCAACAGCTGTTCTGCACGCTTCAGTTCCCCCTTCTTGACAGCTGCACCGATGCGTACCGTCTGACAGTAGTCCACGGCATCGGCCACTTGGTTCTGCCTGAAGAAAGGCTCCACTCGGTCTATGCAGTTTAGTGCCTCGTCGGTTCGCCCCAGATTGAGCAGTACGTCGCCCATGTTGAGCAGGCACAGATACATGTCGAACGTATCGCCGGCTCCGATTCGCTTCAGCAACTGCTCTAACTGCTGAAACATGCTGAGTGCCTTGGCATAGTCTTTCTGATAGTAGAAGAAGTTCCCGTAGTTGTTCAGATAGTAGGCCTGCATGTTCAGAGGCATGCTGTGAAGCCGTTCGCCCACTTTCTCGTAGCAGTTGCGTGCGTTCTCGAAGTCCGACAAGTTCTGATAGATGCGACCCAGTCCCATGTAGAGCGTTGCCTTCACCGAAGGGTTCACTGAGGTTGAGTCGGCCAGAAACAGTGCGCGCCTGTACCAGAGCGATGCTTCGGGCAGCCGGTTCTGCAGGGCATACACATCGGCCATGTTGCCGCATACCATAGGCAGCATGATGGCCATGTCGCTCTTCATCAGCAGGTCGTAGGCTTGCTTGCGCAGTGTGATGACGGTGTCGCTCAGCGAACGGAAGTGTTGCCTGTAGGCGGCCTCGGCCTCATAGGCCATGCCTTCCACAGTGTTCAGTCGTTGCTGGTCGCCTGATGCCACATGGGTTCGGGCGCGGTGTGCAAAGCTGACGGTTGCCTGAGTATAGGGTAGGAGGGAGTCGGGTGTGGTGCTGAGGAAGAAGTAGTTGGCCCAGCGCACGTAGTAGGCATACCACTCGATGCTGTCCTGGGCATGAACCATTCCGTTTGTAATCATCTGTGGCACAGCTGCCGACATCACAGCTATTGAGTCGTCGAGCTCCTGTAACTTTCCATTCACGCTCGGCCAGTCACTGTGGGTGGGCCTGTCGCTATAGCAGGCGGTGAGTGCCAGAACGACAATGAGGTAGATAAGAACTTTCTTCATCTTCATCATCAAAAAAGCAATTCTGTTGCAAATATACAAAAAATGTTCAACAAAAAAATGATATGTCTGCATCGCATGTATCTTTTCATGGTGCAGTTGAACTAAAAATGTGTCTATTCGTAAATAAAAACGAGCCATTCACGGCTGAATGCTCATGAATGGCTCGTTCTGTAGCGAACTTCATGTTAGAAATCGAGACGGATGGTATCGCTCCACTCCGTTTCACCTTTTATCGTAAAACTTTGGTCGTGGGAAAAGAAGGCTCCTTCGAATATTGTGACCGCATTGCGCTTCATGGGTACATTCTCGAATTCCCTACTGTGAACCACGTTTTTATTGGCATCGAGCGCTTCGGCTTTCAGATTGAGACTGCCCTCGTTTTCACGAAGGAATGTGAAAATATGGATGGGAAGAGGAGCAGAATAGCCAACGACATTCACATTCTTTTCCTGCCGTGAGTTAACATTGCCACCAAAGCCCGTCACAGCGTTCAGCACGCCAGAGCCGCCTGTATAGTAGAAATACATGTGGGTGACTTCTGCAGGTATTTCGTCGGTAATAGTGAAGCAGAGCTGTGAACTGGCTCTGGTCAGTGTTACTTCTTGCACTGTTTCTCCACTCTTCACCTCCAGGTCTCCATAATAGCAGAATGTGTCAGTGTAACCTAACGCATTGGTAAACTGAATGTTTTCGGGGTCAGAAACTACGGGATTTCCGCCTTTGCTACTGTGAGCCAGTACCATCAACTTATAAGTAGTGTTGACATCCAACTTCATTTTCACTTCGCCAAAGTTTTCATCTTCTTCTTTCATTTGGCTTTTACCAGCAATTTTCTCCCCGTCCTTATACACCACGAAGTTCAGTCGTGTGCAGTAGGTTGTCAGGTCAACGACATCTCTTGTAATGGGAACCATGTTGAAGTTTGATACTCTGAGCACGACATTGTATTTTCCCTTGTCGTTGTCGGTCTTTCCACCAGTTTCGTTAGTCACGTTTTCTGTTCGTTCAGTAGCAGTTTCTTCTTCGTCGAAAATGACTTTCTCGCACGAAGTTTGTCCGGCTATGAACATGAAAGCCATGAGACCGGTTGCAATAGTTTTTCTTTGAATCATAATTTTAATTTTGTTTTTGGAAATTTTCTAATCTTTGAGTAAACGTAAAAAATGGGCAAATCTTGTGTTTGCCCATTGAATAATATTCTATTATTATATTTCATAAGGTGTGTCGGCTGTTAGAATATGTAGCCGGCCTTGATGCCGAAGGCTTGTATCTGCTTCATGTTGACCGAGATTTTCTCGAAGTCGCGGTTGAAGCTGAAGCCGAGGAAGTAGCGGTCGTAGGCCACGTTGAGACCTACCTCCCAAGAGCTGACGGTGCGGTTCCACACATTGTTGGGGTCCATGTCGTCTTTCTTGAAGAGATTCAGGTTGCTGGCCTCTCCTACAGTGGGGGTAAGCTTCTCCTTGCCGAAGATGCCTATGCGCATTCCTACGCCTACATAGGGGGCAATCAGGACCTTTTTGATGTGAACATCTACGCCAATGTTGAAGGCTGGCACGGCACACAGCACCTGATCCGACGTCTTGATAGAGTTTTGTTCGTTCAGGACCTCTGTCTTGTTGCGGAAGTAGTAGTCCAGCTTCAGACCCAAGCCGAAGTGCAGGGGAATGTCGTTCATGACAATGTTGTAGTTGTAGCCCAGCCCTATGCCATTGAAGTTTGCTTTGTCGTCGCTGATGTTCGACTTGATGCTCATGGGGCTATACTCAATGAAGGCTTTGTGATAGTTCTCCCTTTCCTTGAGCGATTGCCCGAACGAAGTGGTGCTCACTGCCAGCAGGAGCAGCGTTGCCAAGACTTTGATTTGTTTCATGATTGTAGCTATTTATTTTTATTATTGGTTTGTTCCTTCTGTCTGCAAAATTACATAAAATAATTTAAACACAAATAATTTTAAGCTGAAAATCTGATATATCGTTCCACTTTGTGCTTTTTAATCGCTGACTTTTGTTATCTTTGCAAGCAAAACCTTAAAAACTGAGGAAAGATTTATGAAGCGGATTTTGTCTTTTGCCCTGATGTGCCTTTGGGCCGTTGGTGCTGCTGCGCAACCGGAAGCAGGCACGTTGACCGTTCAGCCTAAGGCTGGCCTGACCATCTCGTCGCTCATGGATTGGAACAAAGTGAAGGCTGGCTTCTGCTTTGGTGCCGAATTGGAATATCAGTTTACTGACGGCTTCAGTCTGGCCTTGGCTGCACTCTACTCCGATCAGGGTGGCAACGACAACACCAACGGGGTGAAATCTACGCTTGACCTCGACTATCTCAACGTGCCGCTCATGGCTAACATCTATGTGGTGAAGGGACTGGCGCTGCGTATAGGTACACAGGTGGGCTTCCGTCTTCACAGCTCTTTCCGTTCCGATGGCGTGAAGGTCAATATGGACCAGTTTCTTCCCATCTATTATCATGAGACTGGCGGGAACTTTCGGCTCCGCAGCGTGGTGTTCTCCGTGCCTGTAGGCATTTCCTATGAGTTCCGCCGCATCGTGTTAGATGCACGCTATCACTTTGGCATTACCAGTTACATCAATTTGAGCGAGCCGTTGCGCAACAATGTGTTCCAGCTTACGTTAGGCTTCAAGCTGTAACGCTACTTCCCCTCGCTGCTCGTGTCCTCGAGCAGATATTCTATCACTTTTTTTCTCACATCGAATGGTCGCAGGTCGTCGAGATGCATCGTCTTGACGGCCACGCCGATGATGTCGCCTTCGGGCATGTCCACAGGCAGGTTCTGTTTCTGCAGAAAGTATTTGCCGGCATTCACGAGAGCGTTCTTAGGCACAAGTCCTATGATCTCGGTGCCAGTCACGCTCACCCCCCGGTTCCGCGCGCAGCGGCTCACCTCCTCGAACGCCACGTGCAGGGGCGTTACGTGGATGTCGGTCATGTTCATTGACACCTGCGCAATACCGTATTCCTCAATATACCATCCGATGGCCTTCGTGCATTTCAGTGTACCGGGCATCGAGGGACGTCCCTTCTCTCTCACGTCGCAGGCAATGGCGTGAGCCACGTGTCGGTCGGTCGTGTTCAGGTTCCAGTTCACGGCAATCAGGAAGTCGCGTGCTCCCACCACCGATATGCCGCATCGCCTAACGCTTTCCGGTATTGCATCGATGCTTGTGGGGACGAAGTTCATGTAGTCTGGTCTCAGCGCCTCACTCGTGAGCTTCTCTTCCAGCGCCTCATATTCTCCGGCCCTGCACACGGCCAGGTTCCTTCTCTCCGGCTTCAGGGCCGAAGCTTCATAGGCATAGCAGGGGATGCCGGCTTCGCGGGCCATGCGTGCGGCCAGTTGCCGGGCCAGCACGGCACACTCCTCCAGACTGATGCCGCTCACGGGTATGAGTGGCAGCACGTCGGTGGCACCTATGCGCGGATGAGTGCCGTGATGCTTGCGCATGTCAATCAGCTCGGCAGCCCGTTTGGCTCCTCTGAAGGCAGCCTCGCACACGGCCTCGGGCTCGCCCACGAAGGTCACCACCGTGCGGTTGGTGGCTTCGCCCGGATCCACGTTGAGCACCTTCACACCCTCCACACTACCGATGGCATCGGTAATCAGCCGTATCACGTTCATGTCGCGTCCCTCGCTGAAGTTCGGCACGCACTCAATGATGCGCTTTTCCATCTGTCTCTTTCTCTCTTTTTTTGTGTTTCCTAAAGTCTTTCTTATTCTATATCTACAACCGTGATGCCTGCACCGCCAAACTGCACGTGCTCGTCGCGGCACGACTTCACGTTGGGCACCGTGTTCAGATATTGGCGTATGAGCTGGCGCAGAATGCCCGAGCCTGTGCCGTGCAGAATGCGCACACGGCTCATGCCCACAAGAATGGCATCGTCTATGAAGTAGGTGACGGCATTGATGGCCTCGTCGCCCCGCATGCCGCGCACGTCGAGGTCCTGGCGGAAGTTCAGCTTGCGCGAGTCGATAGCTGAGCGGGTGGAGCTCGACACGTTGCCGTAGGAGCCTGCGATAGATGCCTTGCGCTCCTCCTCTTTCGTCTGCTCGGCCTTGGGCTTCTTGGCCGGTTCCAGTCGTTCGGTGCGCATCTTGGTGCGCATGCCGCCGAAGATGACCGTTGCCATCTTCCCGTCTATGCTCTCAATCTCGCCCACAGAGGTAAGCCCCTTGATGCGGACGGTGGAGCCTGGCTTTAATTGAGAGTCGAGAGCTGAGAGTTGAGAGTTTGATGCTTTCATTGAGGGGTCCTGTGGAGCGGTAGCAAACTCTCCACTCTCCACTGCCGACTTTTCACTATTTCTCTTTCTCTTCTCCTCCTTCCGTTTCTTCCGTTCCTGTATCTGGCGCATCTTGCGCTCTATCATCTCGTCGCTGGCCTTGGTGTCTATCGCGCTCACTTCCTGTTTGAAGGCGTTCAGCTCCTCGCGTATGCGGCGGGCCTCTTCCTTCTCGGCCTGACTCTCGCGAATCTCGCGTATGGCGTTCTCTATCTTCTTGTTGCTCTCGCGCAACAGCTCCTCGGCCTGCTCCTTGGCGCGGTTCAGGATGGCCTTGCGCTCGCGCTCTATCTCCTCAATGCTTGCCTCCAGGTGCTCGCCTCTCACCTCCAGTCTCTTCTCCTGCTGGTGAATGGTCTGTCGCTTGCCCTCCCAGTAGCGCTTGTCGCGCACGATGTCCTGCAGATACTTGTCGCTCTGAATGTAGTCGCGGCCCACGATGTCGCTGGCATCCCTGATCACCTCTTCGGGAATGCCCGTCTTGCGGGCTATCTCGATGGCAAAGCTGGAGCCGGGCTGTCCGATGCTGAGTTGGAACAGTGCCTGCATCTGATGGCGGTCGTAGAGCATGGCACCGTTGACCACGCCCTCGTGGTCCTCGGCAAAGTGCTTCAGGTTGTGATAGTGGGTGGTGATCACGCCGTATGCCTTCTTCTGCCAGAACTGCTTCAGCACCGCCTCGGCAATGGCGCCGCCAATGGTGGGCTCAGTGCCGCCGCCGAACTCATCTATTAATAATAAGGTGTGCTCGTTGGCATAGCGCATCATCATCTTCATGTTCGTCAGGTGCGAGGAGTAGGTCGATAGGTCGTCCTCTATGCTCTGCTCGTCGCCGATGTCGATCATGATGTCATGGAAGATGCCGCAGGTAGAGCGGTCTCCGATGGGGATGCTGAGGCCGCATTGCAGCATGTATTGCAGCAGTCCCACCGTCTTCAGGCATACCGACTTTCCGCCGGCGTTCGGCCCGGAGATGATGAGGATTCGTCCGCTTGAGGCGTTTTTCTCACCTCTCGGCTCAGTATTCTCCCCTTTTAGCATAATGTCCAAGGGCACAACCTGTTTCTCTTGCTTCTTGAGCGAGCGCTGCAGCAGGGGGTGAATGGCGCGAATCCAGTCTATGTGAGGCTTAGCCAGCAGTGACAGTGTCGGCTCTATGGCCTCCTGCTCTTCGGCTAAGGCGGCCTTGGCCTGTATGAGGTCTATCTGGGCCAGGAACTGGTAGGAGCCCAGGACTTCGGACACTTGCGGTCGGAGCTCGTCGCTGAAGACGGTGAGTATGCGCACAATCTCGCGGCGCTCTGCAGCCTCAAGCTCGCGCACCCTGTTGTTGGCTTCCACCACCTCCGTCGGCTCTATGAACACCGTCTTGCCCGTGGTCGATTCGTCGTGGACGATGCCCTTGATGCGGCGCTTCACGCTGGGCGCCACAGGTATCATCAGTCGACCGTCGCGCATCGTTGGGGCAGCATCCTTGTCAACCAGTCCGTCGCGCTGCGCAGCATGCAGTATGGTGTATAGCGTTCGTGAGATAGACCCCGCCGTCTGTTCCATTTCGTGACGGATGCCTGCCAGCACCATCGAGGCCGAGTCCTTTATATGGCCGAATTTGTCGAGTATGGAGTCAATGCGGCGAATCATGGCCGGGAAGGTGGTCACGCCCTGCGTCAGCTGTTGTAGAGCGGGGTATTTATATGCCGACTGGGCTGTGTGGTCCGCAGAGTCGCCAGCGGGCTCCTCGGCATCGTTGAGGTATTTCGCTATTTTGGCAATCGTCTCCAGTGAGCGGCGCAAGTCCCACAGCTCGTCTTCCTCCAGATGCGTATGTTCCAGACGGATGCGTGACACCGACTTCCTCACGTCGAAGAAGAAGTTCAGTTCGGGCTTGTCGGTGGCCTGCATCAGTCGGCGGTATTCGCGCACCTGTTCCAGTTGCTCCCTGATGGCATCGGCATCGGTCGAGAACGCAATCTCGTCCACCTTCTCCGTTCCCAGCGAACTCAGGCAGCGTTCTTTCAAGAGCGAGCGAATTTCACCGAATCCAATCTTTTGTTCGTAGTTATTAGGGTAAATCATGGGTGCAAAATTACTCAAAAAAAACGAATCTGCTCCATGCACTGTGTGAAAAACTAATAAAAAGGTATGTGATTTCGTGCCGGGTTTCCACTGCCGTGACGGTGGGTTTGAAGGCACTTGGTCATAGATGATAAGCATCGTCATGAAAAATTATAGCTATAATTGGTGGAATTATAGCTACAATTCTCTCAATTATAGCTATAATTTTATTTCATGTTCATACACCGCCACCTGGATAATAGGTGTATCATCATTCTGTTAATCTTTCTTAAACTCAGGAAGAAATCACGGTGACCGAATACGTACTATGAATTTTTTTCCTTACCTTTGCATCCGCTTTTGAGCAATTCGACTAAGGAGAGATGGTAGAGTGGTCGATTACAGCGGTCTTGAAAACCGCCGTGCTGAGAGGCACCGGGGGTTCGAATCCCTCTCTCTCCGCTTAATCAAATTTAAACCCGCTGATTTTCAGCGGGTTTTGTTTTTCTCCTCTTTAGAGGTTCCGTTTGAGGTCCCGTTTTTCTTTTATGAAAGTTTAACGTAGATTCTTGGCGAAAGCACGATTTTTGACCGTTCAAGAGTGATTATCTCCGCTTTGTGGTGTATTCTACGTTGATAAATCCACAACGGCGAAGAAGCTTTACTGCTTCCACAAAGTTAGGATCCAGATTATTCCTTTCTTTTTCGTAGTCATTCACGGGAACTTGCTTTGCAGTCGCTAAATTGATGGGCTTTCCAGATTTTGATTCAAAGAATTCTGATGCTGCTCCCATGTCCTCTGGAGCATATTTGTTGTCAGACAGAAGGCACCTGATAATATGCCCCTGTAATGCTTGACGGGGTAAGGGGAAACTGGGCATGACCCATGCATAATTATGCCTGTACTGGCAAGACTACCGTCTGATGGAGAAGCGAACTGCATAATTAGCTAGCATCACTATTAGTTGCGGATTTTAGGTTAACATAAAGCCATGCAGATGATATTCAGATGCAAAGGTACTCTATTTTTATGAATATTTGCCCACTTCATTCAATAAAATGCAAAAATGTCATCATTGAAGGAGTAATTATATGTAGTATAACGCTAGAAAACACATAAAATGCTCTTTTAGACTTCATAATTGTGGCAAAAGTAGAAATTTTCGTTAAACTGTGGCGCATTAAAACTTAAACGAAGAGAAATTTGGATAAAAATGTGTACCTTTGCACTAACTTGGGATATTATACACTTATCGGAAGTATGAAACCAAGGCCATGTGTAACATCAAAAAGCTATCAGTATGGCACCAGAAGAAAAGGCAAGGCAAATAATAGACAGGAAGCTTGAAGATGCTGGTTGGGTAATCCAGGATCGTCAGAAATTCAACCCTATTGCGTCTCTTGGAGTCGCAGTCCGTGAATACCTCACAAGTGACAATGAAGAGGTAGACTATGCCCTTTTCATTGAAGGTACTCCTGTTGGCGTGATTGAAGCCAAGCCCGATGAAGAGGGTGTTCACCTTGTTACGGCAGCACATGAGCAGAATGAAGGATATGTCAGTTCTGGCTTGAAATGGGCCAATTATTCCAAGAAAGACATGCGCTTCATCTACGAGGCGACAGGTGTATTGACACACTTCACAGACTTGCTTGACCCGAAGCCCAGAGTGCGTAAGCTGTTCTCGTTTCATAAGCAAGGAACAACTGCTAAAAACGAGCTTCTATTATCACAGAGTGTTTCTCCCAGAGAGGCAATTTCTAAAGGACAAGATTTCAAACCGATTTCCCTATTTTTTATGCCGTCATCAGATTCCGAACTTGATGAGTCCCCAAATAGAGTTACGATAATGAATTACGATACAGTCATTACAATAGAGCCACAAAAAATTGAAGCATATGAGCCAAATGTAGAAGGGACCAAAATATGTATAGGTGAAGGTAGGGGTATTGTTGTTTTTGAGCCCTTCGAAGAAGTAAGACAGAGTATTACTAAGCTTTTCAGTTGCCAATAACACTTTTCCTACCACAGGAATCTTGTTTCGTAACAAACTGCGATACTCATTCATATAGCGAAAAAAAAATATAGTACCTTTGAACAAAAAACAGAATAGTTATGAAATACAAAGTTTTATTATCTGCTCTTTTCACTATACTGAGCATTAATGTTTCTGCCACTGATGTGGAAATCAACGAGACGAACTTTCCTGACGAGATTTTCCGCGTTTTTTTAAAAGCACAGCCATATGGTGAGGACGGTATTATTACCACAGATGAAATAGAATTCATAACAGACATGGTTATTCCATCCTCAGGGAATATCGCTACTTTGAAAGGAATAGAATATTTCACCTCATTAAAATATTTAATGTGCAATGGTCACAAATTGACAAGCCTTGACATGTCGAAAAATTTGTCTCTAGAAAAATTGATTTGCGCTGCGAATAAATTGACAAGTCTCAATCTGCCCAATACAGATAGGCTTTATCGACTGATCTGCGACGATAATAAGTTGACGAGTCTTGATGTGTCAAGCACTCCAAATTTGGAATATTTGGATTGCCAAAGGAACCTGTTGACAAGTCTTGATTTATCGAGTATTTGGGACCTAAGCTATTTGAATTGCCAATATAACCAATTAACCAGCCTTAAATTGCGTAGTCAAGATACAACTATTTTTTGGATTTTTTGTGATAACAACAAGTTGACAAACCTTGATTTATCAAATTGCCATACCTTAAGGGAATTACATTGTTCTTACAACCAGCTGACGAGCCTTGATGTTTCAGAGCAAACAGCGATGACTGCTTTGAATTGCTGGGGCAACCAGCTACAAAGTCTTGATGTTTCAAATAATACTAATTTGACCACCTTGTATTGCGGGGACAACCAACTAACAAGTCTTGATTTATCAAAGAATACGGCACTAGAAAAATTGGAGATTTCAGGAACTCAGCTGACAAACCTTGATTTCTCAAAGAATACAGCATTAAAAAATCTGTTAATTACTGGAATTCAGCAGACTAGTCTTGATTTCTCAAAGAATACGGCATTAGTAAAATTACAGATTTTAAAAACTCAACTGACAAACCTTGATTTGTCAAAGAATACGGCATTAACCTATTTGGATTGCAGTACTAACGAATTGAGCAATCTTGATGTTTCGAACAATACATCACTGAAAGAATTGAGATGCTATTCAAACAAGTTGACAAGCCTTAATGTGTCAAATAACACAAAATTAAGTAAATTGCTTTGCTACTGCAACATGATAAAGGATGAAGCTATGGATGTCTTAATTGCGAGTCTACCCATACAAGAAGAAGGGGAACTATATATTTTCTCGAGAAATGATCCAGATGGAAACGTATGTACAAAAGCTCAAGTAAATGCTGCTAAAGCAAAGGGGTGGAGAGTTATGTACGGTCATATAGGTTCTTCGTGGTATGGACAAGACTATGAAGGCGTTGATCCTACAGGTATTACATCTGTTACTACTAACGAAGCGAGAAAGAATGTGTACAGCATTGACGGCAAGTCTCTGCTTAAGCCACAGAAGGGCATTAATATAATTGACGGGAAGAAAATTGTTGTAAAGTAGGAATCTCGTCATGAAGTTAGTATTCACCATATGTCTATCTCTCTTTTCAGTTCTTCTATTTGCGGAAGAATTGGAACCTGCCAAAGTTTCCTTCAAGTGCAATATTCACACAGTTAATAAATCCGAAGGTCAACAGACTGCTTGGCCACTTGACGGAGACTTTGGTGGTTATTGCATCATATGGAAGTCCAAGCATAAGAACGAAGATGTGGGCCATATGGGACTCTTGCTTTATAAAGACTCGCATTCGGGGCATTTCTACGCTTACGATATGATTTGTCCAATGTGCTACAGTCAGGGAGTAACACAATCTATCTATATGGAAACAAATCTTGTTGCAAGATGCAAGCGATGCTACGGAGCTTGGCAGAACATCCACCAGGGTACAGGTAACCAGACGAACTACTTGGGTGAACATTGGCTGGTAACATACAAGGCAGAGCTCAAGGGTGACATTCTATATATTTCCAACTATTAAGACTTTCAAACTATGGCAGAAAGCACCGATCCAATACTTCAGTTGTTATCATTAGTAGATAGTGAAGACGGGATAGAGCAACTCGTCTCGCCAGTAGGTTTGAAAGACATACCTGATGGGAAATACGTAGAGCCCAAGTATTTAACTATTCAGAGAGAAGAACAGTTGCATGCTGAAGCAGAAAGAAAGAGACTCGAAGAAGAAAGAAAGGTCCAAGAGCAAGAAGAAAAAAGAATTAAAGCGGAACTAAGGAAAGCTGCAAAAGAAGAGGCATCACGGTTATCGAACGCTTGGCATCTAGTAGTTGATAATTACTTGTCGGAACTGGATATTGCGAAGTTCAAATCAGGTGTCACGACAGTATCCGTACACTACATCAAGAAACCGCTAACCTGGCGTGTTTGGAATGCTCTCATAATGAAAGATTCACTCAAAGAGTGGATGGAAACAGATGCGAGCGAGTCAATGCCTGACAGGATAATTACTCGTAGCGAAATGGGAGACTTTATCAAGCGACTCAACCAATATACATCTGAACAGATGAAGTTCGGTTGGGTTTATAATAACGAAACTCTAAAAAAGGAGTTGGTAGATAAAGGTCTCATTGACAATGAAAATTATCTGTATGTTAAATGGAGAGCAGGCAAAAAGCTTGAAACAAAAAATACGTCCACGAAAGCTCTGCATCAATTGATATACGACTTCACTAAGAATCAATCTGCTTTCGATATGAAAACCGGTTTCTTCTTTAATAAGAAACTGATACAAGTTCGGTATATAAAGACTCCGATAAAAGGACGAATTTGGAATGCGGTGATGAAAACTGGTTCATCAAAGTTCGATAGTGTTGACTCTACCAAGACTATGATGTCATTCGAAATGAAGAACTTCATTGAACTGCTTAATAAGATTATGTCCGGGATAGCTGTATTCGACTACATTCACGAAAATGAATCGGTGAATGAAGCATTTGAGAAGTTGGGAAATAACAGATTTGGTGTTTATTTGTACTTTAAAGAAATAGACTATGCATGGATTAACGATGTATAACAAGATGGTGTCGGCATATATCGAGAAACTTCAAAATGCTGACACAAGTTCTGAAGAGAAATATAATGCAGTTGTTGATGAGTGCAATCAAGAACTTCTCGAATTCATTTGTCGAATGCGAGAAATAGACCCTCTATTAGTTCCTCTAACATTTGTCAATGAGGACTATCCCAACAACTTACAGGTAGACAAGTTCATCCAAAGTATTTCGGATAGAGCAAATAATCGTCAGGAACTTGACTATGTATTTGCAGGATGTTGTGTAACACGAGAAATACAGAAAAGAATTTGGAGATTTCCAGTTTTTATTAATTTCAAGGAGACACCAAATTTCGGTATATACCCCAAAGAAAATAACTGCCATCCCCGTATAATAAGTGAGACTTTAAACCAAATTATTCTGTCAGGTCTTATATCATTACCTGTCGGGTTAGTAAAAGTACATCTTATTGACCCACAATGGTCTAACCAGGCAAGCTATTTAACACAGATTGTACCATCAGCTTTGTGGAAGATCTATCATGAAGATGAAGAAATCTATAGCCTGTGGGATTCATTAACTGATTATATGAAGTCTGTTACAAGCAATCCTACTTCAAAGGATAGGTATATTACTCATCTTGTCGTCATATTGGAATATGATCATAATTCTTACGAAAGAAGCACTCGATTCCTTAGAGAGTGTGGTTTTCAATGCGGAATTCACTTCATTTATGTTTCTACTAAAAATCTGTATATGGAACATAATGATGTAATCATTGACGAACACTACTTCTTCAAAAACGATAAGGACGAAAACAACTTACTCTTAAAGCCATGTAAGCTTATTAACAACCCTAAGTTGGTGTTAGCATGCTCCAATTATCTCAACTCCATTCCCACTGAAGCATTTACTCAGTTACAACAGTTCGAGGACAACTACGAGGAATTCCATAAAAGTCAAAAGGAAAAAGCAATAATACGAAAAGCCGAAGAGACTGCAAGACATAAAGCGGAAGAAGAAGCAAAAAAGAATGCTGAAGAGACTGTCAGAAAAGAAATCGATGAAATAAAGCGAAAGGCTTTAGAAGAAGCAAGAAAAAATGCTGAAGAGATTGTTAGAAAAGAAATCGATAAAATAAAGCGAAAGGCATTAGAAGATGCAAAAAAGGAAGCAGATTTAAAGATTTACACAATGGAAGCAAATGGGGAAAAGAAGGAACAAGAAAATAACATTAGTAGTCGTATTATTAGTGCAAATAGTATAAATTTGCCAGAAGATATTATTAATTACATCAATAAAAACATAAAAGAATATTGGACAGGTAAGTCAGCCGTTTGGGATATATACTGGGAAGAAAAATGGTATGAAAGATATAAAGAAGCGGCACCATTAATTCGTGGGGCATATGGAAATGAAGGCTGGGATGTTAATATGACGTTCCCTCCTGGTGAAAGAAAGGAAAAGTATTTGGGAGATAGTTACTTTAAATGGTATTATAAAGTCTGCTTCCGAGTTACTAAAATAACTACTCCATTTGAATTAGAATAATTTTTGTTCTAACACTATCAAACAACAGAAAGTTTTACATGAAACCCCTAAATGGTATCAAATTGATCTAAAAAGTTGGCATGGGTCGTGTGTATTTTTTAACTTTGCAAAAAACAGGGAACAAGTATATGAGTAACAACAGCATTTATATCAAAGACGGTAGCAAGAGCTATTGGATAAACGTAACAGAAGTTCTCTACGTAAAAGCTTCTGGAAATTATTGTGACATATTTCTAACTTCGGTAAATTACAAGTCGGTTCGTATACAGATAGGGCAGTTCTATAGCAAAGTTGAAGACCTTCAAGTACATCATGACTTGGTGAGAATAGACCGTTCAACAATCTTGAATATTCGGTTAGTTGAATTCATCAACCCAAAGAAGAACACCATCACGCTCAGAAATGAAAACAACATTGTCGTTTTGCGAGTTGCGAAGACGGCAATAGCTCCACTAAAAGAGAAGTTGTCGGAACTAATGGCAGAAGAATCAAAGCCTGATGATGTTTCTGTCGTGAACCGACATGTGAAGGATTCTCAAAAGCAAAAGAACCCAACTCATAATGGCTACGAATATGTAGATTTGGATCTTCCAAGCGGTACTCTATGGGCAGCTAACGATATGATTGGAAGTACGCCCTTCGAATTTACTCTTCTTGACAGACCTTATTTGGAAGTTGAGAACAATGCTGAAGAAGGTAGTTTCGAGAGCTTCCTTCAAATCGAAGACGATGCAGCCAGAGTTAAATTTGGTGGTAACTGGCGAATCCCTACTACTGAAGAGTGGAAAGAGCTCTTTAATGAGTGCAAGGCAGAATGGGTAGTGTCTGATGATTATGAGGATTTACTTTGTGTGGTGACGGGAAAGAACAACAACCAGATAACTCTCTCATCCATCCTAAGACAGAGAGGATTCTGCGCATACTGGACATCGGAGATTCTCTCAGTCGATGACATCCTGAATTATGTACCCCACAACTCTTTAATTGAGATAACGGAACCTTATGGTGGGGACGAACCAATGTTCCATTTCGTATCAAGTTACGATTATCCCAGGGGCAACATCCATGCTGTCATTTCAGCACATGACCTTACAAAAGAGTAGCTAATGGCATTTCCCAAGCATATCGGCATATCGAAGTCCCGTTACACATTGTACCGGCAATGTCCAAAAGCATTGTGGTTGAGAACCTATAAGCCGGAACTATGTATTATCGGCGATGCACTTCAGCAACGTTTTCAAGCGGGAAGTGCTGTTGGTGACTTAGCAAAAGGACTGTTTGGAAAGTTCGTCGAAGCAACTTCATACGATGAAAACGGGAAACTCAATCTCAGCAAGATGCTTGCAGAGACTCGTAAGTTCATCGACTCAGGAACTGATGTTATTTGTGAAGCAGCTTTCAAATACGAAGATGGCTACTGCGCTGTTGACATCTTGAAGAAAGAAGGTTCTGGATATGCTATATATGAAGTTAAGAGTAGTACTGATGCTGATAACGAAGTCTATGCTCAGGACGTGGCATACCAGAAGTACATTCTTGCTCATTGCGGAATCAACGTGACTGGAACTTACCTTGTCTGCATTAACTCAGATTATGTGCTTGATGGTGAACTCGACATACATAAATTGTTCAAGATTCAGGATATTAGCGAAGCAGTCACACAGGAATATGCAATAGTGGAGAATCAAGTTGCTGAAGCAAAGAAGATGCTAGTACAGGAAGATGTTGAGCCAGATGAAGATTTGGATGCACACTGTCACAAGCCTTACGACTGTGCATTCTGGCAGTACTGTTCACGGCATCTTCCCGAGAAATCTATCTTCAGTCTCTATAGGATGAACTTCGGCAAGAAGATAGAGTATTATCAAAATGGGATAATCTCATTTGAGCAACTGAAGAATGAGACTCTAAACGAGAAACAGCAGATGCAAGTTGACTGTTCCCTTAACAACACTATTTATATTAATGAGGTGGAAATTACAAAGTTCCTGTCCACCCTCTCCTATCCGCTGTACTTTCTCGACTTCGAAACTATGCAGCCGGTTGTTCCTGAATACCAGGGAACACATCCCTATCAGCAGATACCGTTCCAGTATTCACTTCACTACATAGAAAAAGAAGGAGGAGAACTAATGCACAAAGAATTCTTGGGTGTATCCGGCGAAGACCCACGTCGTGCATTGGCAGAACAGTTGTGTCGAGACATCCCGTTGGATGTCTGTACCACAGCCTACAATAAGGCTTTCGAATGTACTCGTCTGACAGAACTTGCAGAGTTCTTTCCTGACTTGGCAGAGCATCTGTTGAACATTCGCGACCACATAATTGATTTGCTTGTGCCGTTCCAATCTGGCTGGTACTATGTACCCGCTATGGGTAGCTCATTTAGTATCAAGAGCGTACTTCCAGCTCTTTTCCCTGATGACCCAGAACTAGACTATCACAATCTGCAAGGAAGCGTCCATAATGGTGGTGAAGCTATGAGCATCTTCCCCAAGATAAAAAATATGGCTCCAGATGAGCAACAAGCTGCACGACATTCTCTGCTGAAGTACTGTGAACTTGACACATACGCAATGGTGAAAGTATGGCAAAAGTTGAGTGAAGTATCCCAATCATAGAATAGACTATCATTTTATACCATCTGGGCGAGGACTTGTACCTCGCTCTATTCGTTTTTGTGTTAGTTCAAGAAATATGACTACCTTTGCGTCTATAGATAACGACTGTATATGAAAATTAAAGAAGTAAATTTTTCCTATGTAGACCGAAGCTTTCCTATAGGAACTTATCTCGGCTCCTGCAAAGAACTTGAAGTGATGAGTGACAGTTACGATGACATTGTAGATGCACTCGAGAGAACTTACCCAGATTATGACGACGTTAAATTAATGAGCTTTCGAAAAAGTTATGAGAGGAAAAAGTAAATTGACCCTGGAACAGAAGAATCAGAGATTCAAAGCATTACTCGGAGATGAGAATATTCCAAATCTCGAGAACTTGACCAAAGACCAGTTCAGCAAACTTGTCATGGAACACCGTGAAGTAATTGAACGGAATCTATACAGAATTAATATTCTAAACGAAGTGAAAGAAACATTTCATACCAAGGAGCCATGAACTCCTACCAACTTGCAATAAATCCATTGAACATTCAATAATAGTTCGTACATTTGCATCAGAAGAAGCCGAATCGCTTTAAAGGAAGTAGGCATCAATTAAAAAAGTACTATTATGTTTTGGCTAGGTCTCAGTTTGATGATATTTGGTGCGGTAGTTGTATGGGCTGCATTTTCAGTTGTATCTATGATCTTGGGTGTAATAATTGATTTTATCCGGGAAGTCTAATTTTGCTGATGAAGATAACTAAGGACGAGAACAAGGTTCTGTTTCAAGAACTCTTCAGAAATGAAGCGAACTACAACAGGTTCGCTCCATACATTTCAGAGTTTATCAAGGAGTATGCAGGGAAGGTGAACGGACTCCCTGCTGCCCTTTGGCCATCCGGATTGACACTTTCTGACTCTCTCAAGAAAGAGTTCGAACTCTGGCTGAAGAGTAAAGGCTTAGTAGTTCAACTAACATGAAGATGGTGCTATGATGATTACGAAGCGATATAATCATATTTACATATACCCGTCTGACAAGCATACATCATTCCTGAAGGAACTAGTGAGACCTCACTACGATGACGTTTCTGTATTGGAGAGTTTGGATTCGGAGTCTCTGCAAGAGAAATCTGATTCTTTGCTTTTGTTATTCAATATCCTGCCGGATAATGACATAACGGATATTTGCATTAGTTACTATAGAGAGCTAAAGCCGACGGACTTTATTATTGATCTAACAGGGCAACTTTTTATAAAGCAAGGATATTTCATTCATATGACAGAATCTGAACCATCGTTGGCTGTTAACATTGATTGCCTTGAGATAGGTATCAACTCAAGTTATCTACAGATAGACAATCGTGATGAGGAATTGGTAAAGTTCAACGCTGATATGAATTCGTATTATAGTCTATTATTGAGATATGCTGAAGAATACGAATCTAAATGATGGGCTGAAATGCTTGAATCGGACAAGCATAAAAGAGCGGCTCATTGCGCTATGCACACCTAATCATGTATGGGCATTTAACACTAGGAGAAAAGAACTTCTTTACATTCTGTATTCCATCTTTCATCTTCGTCCCTGGCAAGTTAGAACCGTATCGTTCGAAGAGTGTGGTAAAAGTTCAGCGGATAGCATTGATGACATCATAATTATCTTCTCCAGCAATAGTAACAGTGTATATAAAAGCGAACAGATTAACAACGTATCAGACTTCTTACGATGGTACCGCTATTATGAAGTGGATTCCGCGATTATCAATGATAATGTTCACCTAAGTTGGAAAGTTATATATTACTCAAAAAAACATTTTTTCTCAAAAAACATGTAATATTTCCATGGAATTTGGAAAAAAGATATAATGCGTTATATTCACTATAATATCATAATGTATAACAAGTCAAATCCTTTATAAACCAGAAGATATGGAAGTGCTCGATGAAAAAGGCGACTTGATAGCTTGGTTCTCTGACGATCCAGATGACTGGAATTCATTTTCAGATTACGAGAATAGAGTACGGAGGATGGTCCTAGAACTCAATGAAGAACTATTCTCTGCTGGATGTCATTTACTCGGATACGATGGTACTAATGCTCTTGACTTTATAAAGTTGCTAGGAAGTATTAATCCGAATTATACATCTGTCCCTAACCTACAAGAGAAACTTCGTAAAATTCGGAGATGGGCAAACTGTTATAAAGACTCTATGAAGATAAGTCCAAATATAGTATGAACCAATCCTTGTCATTTAGAGTATTCAAGGCAATCCTGGCACTACCAGTACCTGTGGCCATCATCATACCATCGCTATTGTTATATTTCTCTGGTTGGCAACTCAGTGACTTTGTGCTGTGGAGATTCCTGATAGGTGCCGTATGTTTCCTGGCTGGCCTACTGTTAGCTGTGTCAACAGTCAGGCTGTTTCCCAAACTTGGCAACGGAACTCCTGCGCCATGGGATCCAACCAGCAAGATGATTATTTCCGGCCCTTATGCCTACGTGCGCAATCCGATGATTACAGGGGTTGTCCTGATACTCACAGGCGAGGCTTTGATGCTGTCCTCATGGGCTATCGGCATTTGGGCGATAGTATTTCTCATTATCAACATGTTCTATTTCCCATTGTCAGAAGAGCCTGGCTTGCGTAAGCGTTTTGGCAAGGAATATGAAGAGTATTGCAAGAATGTACCCCGATACATTCCCCGTCTTACACCTTGGAAACCTTGAACTATGACTGACTATGATTCCATATGGCGCACACAAGATGAGATTAGAACGGTAGTGAATGCCGTTTTGGGTGAATGTATCTGGAATCTCAGTTACAGTGAGCGACGCATGGCCATAGAACTGGAACTGACTGTCACCCTCGCTGATGATGCCATTGATAACCTTACTTGTCAGTTCCCTATCACTGCCGACTACGACGGAGTCGGTATGAAAGGCTCAAAGTTCGCGTTCTATCTCTGATACTCCTTGTTTTTCCTTTAAAATAGGGTATCTTGGGTCGGTTCACTAAATGTAATACCAACTTGTCGTTGTTGGTTCCTTATCCAGTTCCAACATTTAGACGCGTTTTTGAACCCATAACCTTGGGCGTCATAGATGGTAATTCCTGTAGTCTTGTCAACGACGATATACCTGCCGTTACTCATTACGGCGATCCAGTTCTCACGATTTTGCATCTCTTCCATTTTTGT
>CAMOGW010000011.1 GCA_946614435.1 uncultured Prevotella sp.
GTCTTGGCCATGTGGCCCCATCTCTTCAGCTTTGTAGCTTTACGATATTCAAATGCTCTTCCCATTGGTTTATTTACTATTTTTCGTTATTACATTATATCTGAATTACGTCATTTATCTGAGTTCTGCCCCCAGTTGCTTCTTCAGCTGAGTGATGAGCTTCTGCATCACGGCATCAATCTGCTTGTCATTCATCGTTTTCTCCGTGTCCTGCAAGATAAAGTTGACGGCATAGCTCTTCTTGCCGGCAGGCAGTTTGTCGCCCTCATACACATCAAACAGTTCCACGTTCTTCAGCAGTTTTTTCTCAGCCTGACGGGCAATTTGCTCAATCTGCGCAAACTCCACGCTCTTATCTACCAGCAGAGCCAGGTCACGGCTCACTGCAGGGTGCTTCGACACTTCGGTATAGAGCACCTCATTCTTGCGAGTAGCCTTCATCAGCTGCCTCCAGTTCAGCTCAGCGAAATACACAGGCTGTTGCAAATCAAACTGCTTCAGGAGCTTCTTTGAAAGCACGCCCATCTCAATGAGCTTCTTGCCGCCGCGATTCTCCATCACGAGTGCAGCCGAGAAGTCGGGATTGTCGCTTTTCTTCGTGACCAGCATGCCCGACTTCATACCGATGCGCTGCAGTATGTTCTGCACATAAGCCGACAGCTCATAATAGGTGCTGTCCTCGTCGGGATGTGCCCATGAGCCTTCCACGCGCTTGCCCGTCACCCAGATTCCCATGTAGTTTTCTTCCTTATAAGCCTGCATGGGATTGTCCTCGTTGGCCTTTTCAGGATCGAAGAAATAGCAGTTGCCAAATTCAAAGAACCGCAGGTTCTGCGCCTTGCGCTTCACGTTGTGCTCAATGCTCTCCAAGCCTCCGTAGAGCAGTGTCTGACGCATCACGCCCAGATCGCTCGACAGCGGATTTACGATCTTCACTACCGTAGCATCCTCCGGATAATAGACAGTCTTCGTGAGCGAGTTGTTCAGAATCTCGTTGAATCCTGCACCCACGAGCTGTTCCGACACCACGTTCTGCAATTTATGCTTGCGGTCTTCTTCGCCTTTAATGACGAGCGAGGACTTCAGCTGCGTAGGAATCTCCACATTATTATATCCATAGATGCGCAGAATGTCTTCCACCACATCGCAAGGACGGGTCACGTCAACGCGATAGGCTGGCACATCAATCAGAATGCCATCGGCCCCTTCAGAGAGCACCTTCATTTCAAGCGACTCGCAGATACTCTTCACTGTGTCGGCAGGAATTTCCTTGCCTACCAGTTTGTTCACGTAGTCATATTGCAACGACACGTGCACATCCTTTATCGGCTCGGGATACACGTCGCAGATGTCCATTGCTATCTTACCGCCCGCCAGTTCCTTGCACAGCAGGGCTGCCTGCTGCAGCGCATAGATCACGCCATTGGGATCGATGCCACGCTCAAAGCGGAACGAAGCGTCGGTTGACAGGCCGTGCCGGCGAGCCGACTTACGAATCCATGTGGGATGGAAATAGGCAGACTCCAGCACCACATTTCGCGTAGTCTCATAGGTGCCGCTACCCTTGCCGCCGAACACGCCAGCGATACACATGGGCTCCTCGGCATTGCAGATAGCCAGATCGCGGTCGCTCAGCTTGTGCTCCACACCGTCGAGGGTCACGAATGGCGTTCCCTCAGGCATGGTCTTCACCACAATCTTATGGCCTTTCACCATATCGGCATCGAAACAATGCAAGGGCTGTCCGTAAGCCATCATCACATAGTTCGTGATGTCCACAATATTATTAATGGGGCGCAGACCGATAGTGGTCAGCTTGTTTTTCAACCATTCAGGCGACTCCTTCACCTCGCACCCCGTGATGCTCACGCAGGCATAGCGCTTGCACGCCTCGGTATTTTCTATTTCCACCGTGACGGGGAGGTCGTGGTTGTCGGCGGTAAAATCGCCTACTAATGGACGGTGCATTTTTCCGCTGTAGCTGAGGGTGCCTTCAGCATTGCGCTGTACGAGCCAGGCATGCAGGTCGCGCGCTACGCCCCAGTGCGACAGTCCGTCGGCACGGTTGGCCGTGATATCGACCTCAATCAGCCAGTCGCTTTCCAGATGGTAGTACTCAGCAGCCGGAGTGCCTACAACGGCATCCTCGGGCAGCACTATAATACCCTCGTGCGAAGTTCCCACACCAATCTCGTCTTCTGCGCAAATCATGCCGTTCGACTCAACGCCGCGCAGTTTCGATTTCTTAATCACAAATTCCTGATTGCCATCATAGAGCACGCAGCCCAAGTCAGCCACGATTACCTTCTGTCCGGCAGCCACATTGGGGGCGCCGCAAACAATCTGCGACGGTTCACCTTTACCTAAGTCAACTGTAGTCACATGCAGGTGATCGCTGTTCGGATGGGGCTCGCAAGTGAGCACTTTACCCACATACAGGCCCTTCAAGCCACCGCGAATGGTCTGCACTTCTTCCAGAGCATCGACTTCAAGTCCCGTCGAAGTGAGCGCATCGCACACCTGCTGGGGCGTAAGGTCGAAGTCAACATACTCCTTCAGCCATTTATAAGAAATATTCATTCCTAAATAACAATTTAAAATTCGAATTTGGCCGCAAAATTACAAAAAAATCACGAAACTCATGCAAGAATTTCGTGATTTTACACTTTATCTTCCAGAGAAACATAGAGAAATATACGAGGCACGTATATGCCACGCATCACCCCATCACCACATCGAGGACCATCATGAGCACAAAGCCGATGGCGAAACCGATGGTGCTGAGATTGAGCAGAAGACCTAAAGCGATTGTTTCCATGCGTGAGAACGTCAAACGCTCTTATTGAACTTCTCCTTCGGTTGCTTGCAACGCGGACAACGCCAGTCATCAGGAAGGTCCTCGAAAGCCACACCGTCGTGCTCGGCTGGGTCATAGACATAGCCACAGACAGAGCACACATACTTGCCGGAAGACTTCTGCTTGGCGAAATCGACCTCGGCGAAGACCGTAGGCACGGGATTGTCCAGGTCCATCACTCGCTTAGCCTCCAGGTTCTCATAGCCCTGCGGGGTGTGAGTGCCACAATACACGGTGGGATGATTGCGGACGAACTCGCGGATGCGATCCTGTGTCTCGCGAGCGGCAGCCACGTCGTCGAATACCACCGACAGCTTATCCTCATAGAGTGCTTCATCAACATAGGTGATGTCGCCGTGAATCATGTAGAACAGGCCATCCATCTCAACCACGATGATGCTGTTGCCCTTAGTGTGGCCCTTGGCCTTGATGAGATAGATGCCGTCCTGAATCTTCTGACTCTCAGGGAAGTTGTAGTAAGCGCCATCGGTGAAGCTGACAGGCACGAGATTGGTGAGTCCCTGCAGTTCGGCAGCATCCATCTCCTCCTTGTTCACATAGACCTTGGCATTGGGAAAACTCTTCAACTCGCCACTATGGTCAGCATGGCGATGGGTGAGCAGAATCTTCGTCACCTGCTCAGGCTTGTAGCCCAGCGCATTGAAAGCCTCCATGTAGGTGCAGATGTCCTTACCCGTGAAGGCCAGCGAGTTCTCGTCGGGTGCCTCTTCAGGAGTGCCTGCCGGAATGCCGGTATCTACCAGTATGACCTCACTGCCCGTGTCAATCAGATAGTTCTGCAGACTGCCGCGATAGCGGATGTTCTTGTCAAACTTCTCCATTCCCTCCTCACCGCCAAAGGCGAAGGGCTGGGAATAGAACCCGTCACGTCTGAATTTTACTGCTTTGATTTCCATAATCCTATTCTTTATTTATTGGCAGGTTCCCACTTGCAGCGCACGGGCGACACGATGGCACCCTCTTTCTTCAGTTCAGCAAATGCCTTATCAACTTCCTTGCGGTCTGCACCCAGTGCTTTTGTCACGTCGCCTGCTGAGACGGGCTTACCAGCCTCACGCATAGCCTGTAATACTTGTTCTTTCATGATTTTTTCCTATTTATAATAAATAATAATGTGTAGTTGTTCTTGATTGTTTCGTTTCCTAATTCCGTTGGCAAAGATACAGAATTTTTGCGGAACGCCAAATATAAAACGACAGTTATTGATTGCTGTAGAAGAAGATTTTTCAGTTTTTTCCGTAGCGCATTGGCATTACTGTCATCGCTGCTGCACGAAGTTGTCAGCATAAGCCCCATCGTCATAAGATAATGCGAGCTCGATGAATACAGTTTGGTGTCAGTTTGAAGGTACTTGGTCATAGATGATAAGCATCATCATGAAAAATTATAGCTATTATTTTGGGAATTATAGCTATAATTCTCTCAATTATAGCTAAAATTTTATTTCATGTGCCGTAGATGACAAAGGAACTGATGGCATATCAGGTCTTCATCTTTGCCTTTTCTGGAATTCGTCGAACTCATGTTAAAGAATGTACTAAATTCATGTGATTTTAGCAGAAAATCATTTATTATGGAAGGAAATTGTGTTTTTTGACCATACTTGCGACTTTTTCTCGTTTTTTTTCCGTAAGTTTGCAGCCGATTAATCATTGTTGTTAAACGAGCGCTATATTAAATCACAATGTACGCACACCTATTATTATTCGGTCTTGGACTGAACGAAATCATCATCATTGCCCTGGTGGTGCTACTGCTTTTTGGCGGCAAGAAGATTCCTGAACTGATGAACGGCCTGGGCAAAGGCGTGAAGAGCTTCAAGGATGGAGTGAACGGACTGGAACAGCAAGAGGAGACCAAGGAGCCTGCCGAACAGCGTGCGAAGAAGGAAGCATGAGCGAACAGGCCACTTTCTGGGAACACTTAGACGAGCTGCGCAGTGTAATCATCCGCTCGCTGCTGGTGGTCGTAGCGGCAGCCATTGCAGCCTTCCTGCTGAAAGATTGGCTGTTCGGCGTGGTGCTGGCCCCCAGGTCGAGCCAGTTTGTGAGCTATCGGCTGCTGGGCATTGACGACAGCTTTCAGCTGAGCCTGATGAACACAGGACTCACCGAACAGTTCATGACCCACATGCGAGTGTCTATCTATGCCGGACTGCTGCTGGCTTCACCATACGTGCTCTATCAGCTATTCGGCTTCATAGCCCCCGGGCTCTACAAGAACGAACGACAGGCTGCCACCTGGATTGCAGTATCGGCCTACGCCATGTTCCTGCTGGGCACGCTGGTCAACTATCTGCTCATATTCCCCCTCACAATACGCTTTCTCGGCACCTATCAGGTGAGTCCTGACGTAGCCAACATGCTGACGCTTCAGAGCTACATCGACACGTTCATCGGAATGAGCTTTGTGATGGGAGTGGTGTTCGAGTTGCCTGTGGTGTGTGCCATCCTCGGCAAGATGGGCCTCATCAACGGGCGCATGATGGCACAATACAGACGGCATGCCGTTGTGGCCATCCTCGTTGTCTCGGCCATCATCACCCCAACCACCGATGCGTTCACGCTACTCGTGGTTGCATTGCCGATATGGCTGCTCTACGAGGTGAGTATTTGGATTGTAAGAATCAAGAATTAAAATATGCTAAGGAAAATAAGAATCTCGCTGGCAGCTGTATTCCTTACAGGACTCTCGCTGCTGTTTCTCGACTTCACGGGTACTGCCCGCCACTGGCTCTCGTGGATGGCTAAAGTTCAGGCACTCGAAGCCGTGCTGGCCCTCAACGTGGTGGTCATCGCGGTGCTCGCAGTGCTCACGCTGGTGTTCGGACGCATCTATTGCTCCGTCATCTGCCCTTTGGGCGTGATGCAGGACGTATTCGGCTGGATGGGCAAGAAAGCCAAGAAGAACCGCTACACCTACTCAGCTGAGAAGAAGTGGCTGCGCTACCCTGTGCTGGCCATCTTCATCATCGCGCTGTTGTCTGGCATCGGCTCTATCGTTCAGTTGCTGGCTCCTTACAGTGCCTTTGGCCGCATCATGACCATGATGTTCCAACCGCTGTGGAAGATGGGCAACAATCTGCTGGCTTCGATTGCCGAACACTACGAGAGCTATGCTTTCTATTCGGTTGATGTGTGGATGAAGTCACTGCCCGTACTCGTCATTGCAGCGGTCACCCTTGCAGTGCTCGCAGTGCTGGCTTGGCGCAACGGGCGCACTTACTGCAACACCGTCTGTCCTGTAGGCACGGTTCTCAGCTTCCTGTCACGCTTCTCTTTCCTCAAGATCAGTTTCGACACTGACAAGTGCCGTAACTGCTCGCTCTGCTCGAAGAGCTGCAAAGCCGCATGTATAGACTATAAGAACCACAAAGTGGATTACTCGCGCTGCGTGGTTTGCGGCGACTGTATAGATAGTTGCAAGTTTGGAGCGCTAAGATATGACAATATCCATTTGCCTAAAAAGCTAAATGCGTTTAAGGAAGACGTAAACAAATCTAAGAAGGACGTAAATGCAAGTAAGCGTTCGTTCCTGCTCTCCTCTGCCTTACTGGCAACGGCTGCGCTGGCTCAGGAAGCAAAGAAAGTGGATGGCGGAATGGCGGTCATACAGCCCAAACAGTCGCCTGAGCGACAGACACCGCTCACGCCTCCGGGCTCACTTTCGGCACGCAACTTCCAGCAGCATTGCACTGGCTGTCAGCTCTGTGTGAGCGAGTGTCCCAACGACGTGCTCCGTCCCTCTACCGACCTGATGCACCTCATGCAGCCCGTGATGAGCTATGAGCGGGGGCACTGCCGCCCTGAGTGCACACGCTGTTCTGAGGTGTGTCCGGCAGGCGCCATCAGGCCTATTGACCGAGAGGAGAAATCGAGCATACAGATAGGACATGCCCAGTGGGTGAAGGATCTCTGCATCCCTATCAAGGATGGTGTGGAGTGTGGCAACTGCGCCCGCCACTGCCCGGTAGGAGCCATTGAGATGGTGGCGCTCAACGAGGACGACGAGGAGTCGCCTTGGGTACCGGCAGTCAACGAGAATGCCTGCATCGGCTGTGGTGCCTGCGAGTATGTTTGTCCTGCCCGTCCCTACTCTGCTATCGTGGTTGAAGGACATGAAGTACATAAAAAGATTTGAATGTTATTGAGCGCTATGGACAGAAGAGAGTTTTTAAAATACTTCGGTGCCGGCACGGCCACTGCTCTGATAGCAGCCTGCACCGGAAAGAAACAGGAATCAAAGGCTACTGAGGAATACAAAAAACAGGTGGAGCCCCCACTCGGCCAAATGACCTACCGTACAAACCACAAGACGGGCGACATCGTATCGCTGCTGGGCTACGGCATGATGCGCCTGCCAACAGTGGGCGAAGGCTCGGCCCGCGAGAATCCCGACGACATAGACCAGGAGATGGTGAACCGGCAAGTTGACTATGCCATCGAACACGGCCTGAACTATTTCGACACAAGCCCCGCCTACTGTCGCGGCCTCTCAGAACGCTGCACGGGCATTGCCCTTTCCCGCCATAAGCGTAGCGAGTACTTTGTGGCTACGAAGCTATCCAACTTCAACGAAGCCACATGGTCACGCGAAGCATCTATTGAGATGTACCATAACTCCATGAAGGAGCTTCAGGTGGATTACATCGACTACTACCTGTTGCACGGCATCGGCATGGGGGGCATGGAGGCACTCAAGGGGCGCTATCTGCAGAACGGAGTGCTCGACTTCCTTTTAGAGGAACGCAAAGCCGGACGCATACGCAACCTGGGCTTCTCGTATCATGGCGACATCGAGGTGTTCGACTACCTGCTGTCACTCAACAACAAGTATCAATGGGACTTCGTGCAGATTGAGCTGAACTACTTGGACTGGGAGTATGCCAACGAGATAAACAGCCGCAACACCGATGCACGCTACCTCTACGGGCGACTGCACGACCTCGACATTCCTGCCGTGATCATGGAGCCGCTATTAGGCGGACGAC
This sequence comes from uncultured Prevotella sp., assembly GCA_946614435.1. Lineage (GTDB taxonomy): Bacteria > Bacteroidota > Bacteroidia > Bacteroidales > Bacteroidaceae > Prevotella. The sequence goes on from CAMOGW010000011.1 coordinate 7,869, forward strand.
TGGCCAACCTGCCGCAATATCTGGTAAAAGAGCTGAAGGCAAAGGATCCTGAACGCTCGGTAGCCTCATGGGCCTTCCGCTATGCAGGTACGCCCAAAGGCGTGCTGACGGTGCTGAGCGGCATGACGTACATGGAGCACCTGAAGGACAACCTGCTGAGCTATTGTCCGCTGAAGCCCCTTTCAGAAGAGGACATGCGCTATCTGGATACCGAAATAGCCAGGAAGATAGTGGGACTGGAGAACATTCCCTGCAACGACTGCAAATACTGCATGCCCTGTCCTTACGGAGTGGATATCCCGGGCATCTTCGTCCACTATAACAAATGCAAGAACGAAGGCATTCTGCCTCGCGACGCAGGCGACCCGGAATATCGCACTAACCGAAGGAAATACCTCATCAGTCTGGACCGTGCCATCGCACGCGACCGACAACCTGATCACTGTATAGGCTGCGGACAATGTGAGCCGCATTGTCCGCAAAAGATTCGCATTCCGCGAGAGCTACAGAAACTGGATCAGATGATTGAGGAGTTGAAGAGGACGAGCGATTAGTGATTTTATATACACAGTACAGCGGTTCAGACAAATGATTCTGAGCCGCTGTACTTTCTTACTAAACAGACTGAAATCAAGGTGACTACGGAAAGTGACAAGGTGGTGATGAAAAAACTATTATACCCCATCTGCACCTGAAGCAGCCCCGACAGTGCACAGGCCGCCATCATGGATACTGCCATCAGAGACTTGGCCAGTTTCTTATTTGGCAAAGAAGTCTGATAAGCCAGATATGCCGACAGTCCCAGCCCATAGGCCAGCTGTTCTATGAGCACGCTAAGGCTCACCAACCACATTTCGGATGGCTGCCAATAGCTCAACAACGTATAAACGATGCTGGGAAGAGCCAACACCACGCCCATCGGCACCAACAACGGCCCTACCCCAAGCCTACGAACCAACTTGTTGCCTGCCACCACACCGATGGTGACACCCAACACGCCCACCGTTCCCATCACGAAGCCGAACTCTTGAGGGGAGAACCCTAAGCCGCCACTGCTCCGATTCTCGACAAGGAACAGGACGGCCATTTTTCCCTGCATGATGGCTGCAAAGAGAAAGGTGAGGAGGAACATGACTGAGGCAGCGGGCAGACGATGGCCCGTCACGCTCTCCAATGCCGCTTCATCCTGATGCAGCTGCAAGCCTCGGGGCCTCAGACGACTCAGACACATCAAATGCCAAAAGAACAGTAAGAGGAAGATAAGGGCCACGCAGTAAGTCGTGTAGCGCCAGGAGAACACTTGCGCATTGCGATAGACCACCTGCAGGTTTCCTACCAGCATCACCAGTACGCCCAACCCTACGACATCAGCCAGCTTACGCGACAGTTCCCTGACAGTCCTGTAAGTCGCTGAATCCTCCTTACCCACCGCCACCTTATAGAATGTATCTACAGCCACGTTATGCACCGAAGTGAGACATGCGATGAGCAGCAACAGGACGAGTGTCATCCACAACGAGGAGAGGACAAAAGCCAGCACCGTGAAAGCCATGACGAGCAACAGCTCTGTCAAGAGAATGATTCGCTGGCTGTTGCGCTGCCAATCGACGAGCGGCTTCCACTTATATTTCAGCACCCAAGGCAAATAGCAAAGTGCTACGCAGGCGGTGGTCTCAGCATTGTCAAGCCCCGTCTGCCGCAGCATGAGAAGCGACACGAAGAACACAATGACATAGAGTAGTCCCTTTGCAAAATACAAAGTGGGCAACCACCTCAATGTGCTCATCTGTTCGCTATTGTGCTTCATTGCTTACGATTTCTTTTTACCAAACTCTGGGTCAATCTTCAGGAAGGCGCAGACCACGTAGGTTGCCAGACAGCAGACAATGGTCCAGACGAAGAAGTGCTGATAGCCGAGTGTCTCCTGCAGCCATCCTGCAACCATACCCGGCAACATCATGCCAAGGGCCATGATACCCGTACAGATGGCATAGTGTGCCGTCTTATGCTCGCCTTCGGAGAAATAGATAAGATAGAGCATATAGGCTGTGAAGCCGAAGCCATAGCCGAATTGCTCAACAAAGATGCAGACATTGACCACTGTGAGCCCTGCGGGCTGCACGTAGCTCAGATACACATACACCAAGTCGGGCAAGGTGATGGCAAGCGCCATAGGCCACAACCACTTGCGAAGTCCGCCCTGAGCCACCGCAAAACCGCCCAGAATACCGCCCACGGTGAGTCCGATGATGCCAACTGTTCCATAGACGAAGCCCACTTCACTGGTTGTCAGTCCCAGTCCGCCCTTCTCCAACGGGTCGAGCAGGAAGGGATTGATGAGTTTCACCAGTTGCGCCTCTGGCAGACGGTAAAGCAGCATAAAGAGGATGGCCACGCCCGCGTTTTTCTTCGTGAAGAATGACTCGAAGGTTCTCACGAACTCTCGCACGATGGTCTTGGGCGAGACGTTGCTCACGGGCTTGTCACTCACGGGGCGAGGCAGAACATACTGATGATAGAGCGATGCCAGCAGGAAGAAGGCCGACAGCACTCCGAACACCACCATCCATGCCAACGGAATGTTGTCGGTCTGTGTTTCCAACCATCCTGCCAGTATCACCAGCAATCCCTGTCCTGCCACATTGGCAATACGATAGAAGGTGCTGCGTATTCCCACATAAAATGACTGTTCGTGGTCGTCGAGTGCGTGCATATAGAAGCCGTCGGCTGCTATATCGTGCGTAGCCGACGTGAATGCCACAAGCCAGAAGGCAGCAAGCGACAGCTGAAAGAAAAATGTTGTGGGCAGTGAGAACGCGATGCAAGCAAAGGCGATGGCGATGATGAACTGCATCGTCACCGTCCACCAGCGCTTGGTCTTCACCAAGTCAACGAAGGGGCTCCAAAACGGCTTGATGACCCAAGGCAGATAGAGCCAACCTGTGTAAAGGGCAATATCGGTATTCGATATGCCCAGACGTTTATACAAGATAACAGATATGGTCATCACTGCCACATAGGGCAGTCCTTCGGCCATATAGAGTGAAGGAATCCAGAACCAAGGATGTTTACGTTTGCTATTCATTATTATGAAATTACTAATGTGTTTATTTACTTATTTATAGAGCTTCATAATCTTTGCTCCCCGATAATAGTAGAGCAAGATGTCGTCGTACTTATAGCCGCGCTCGCCCATCACGGCTGCACCGATCTGGCAAAGTCCTACGCCGTGTCCCCAACCTCTTCCGTTGAGTACGAACAGACCGTTCTTCTTCTCTACGTCGAAGGCCGAACTATACAGATGGGTCTCACTAAGTACACGCCTGATTTCCAGTTCTTTACCAATGATGAACGAGCGCTTTGAACCGACAATCTTCAGTCGCCAGATACGACCGCTCTTGCCACGGTCCAGCGGAACGAGGTCTATGATGTCGCCAAGGTCCATCTTCAGTTTCCTATTCACGAGCTCGGTGAGCGTGGCCTGATCGTACTCCACCTTCCAGTTGTAGAAGTCGGGGGTCTCTTGGTCATAGTCATTCAGCACCTGTCGCAGGATCTTTGCATCATTGGTGTGACAGAAAGGATCGTCAATGGAGACAAGATAGGGCTTGGGCGTGTCTTCCCAACAATATTGGAACTCCTCGGTCTTGCCGCCACAACATTTCGAAAAGCGTGCATCGCATAATTCATCGCCAAACATCAGCACCTGTCCGCGCGTGGCTTCTATCGCATCTGCTATCGTCTTGCTCGTAGCACGGGTGATGCCTTGGTAGCGCTGACAATGGTCGTCGGCACATACATCAAACAGCGTGTGGTCCTCACGGTCGTACCAGCGAATGAGTTCGTCTTCCTTTCTCACAAACGAGAAGAAGCCGTCGGTTCTCTTCTTCCCACTCTGCTCGCGTTTCCGTTTCTGTGACAGGAGCCACGAACGCGAAATGACTGCATGGGCTTTCAGCAACTCGAGCGAGGAAGTAGCACTCATTTCACTTGATATGACACTCTCCAGATATTGCTCTGTGGGCAGTTCGTTGATGGCTACGATATTGTCGGCATCTACCACCAGTCGGAGCGCACCTCTGAATTCCTGTGTCTCCTGCCGCTCCCAGTGGAAGTTGACACCAATCGTTACGTCACAGAGCGAGAACGAGGCATTCGCGCCTTGCGGTGTAAAAAGCAGTTCGCGATACTGCTGTCCATGCCAGAGTATGCCGCCTTCCGACAGTTTCACCTCCTGTTCGCCCTCGATGGTCTCGCCTTTGGCCATATAGGGCGTGTTGAGTGAGAAGCGCAGGCACTGTCTGCTCAGTATTCCCACCGCTACGACGGGTTCCTTGCGCTCAGCCGTCTCTTGACGAACGTCGAGCGATACTTCCTTCAACCGTTCCTTCAACTGGGTGAAAGCTACTTCAGAGAGCGCACACTCCCGCAAGATAGCCACCGCCTTCTCGGATGTTATCTTCTCGAAATCCTCACCTCTTGGGGTGATGATGAGGCCGGCCATATCAAGCGACCCCGGACTGACCGTCATCTGCTCGTCGCCTGTAGCCTGATAACAGGCAGGGCGGTGTTTCTCACGGGGAAACACTACGGTCACGAGTTCTCCATTCGGCTGAGATTCGCCTCCCGTCAGCTCATACTGCCGCCAACACACTACGTTCATCATCGGCTCTATCTCGTCGTCAGCCTTCTGCAGCTTGCCATAGAGCACGTTAAACATCCGGGCGGCCATTTTCTCCGTCTTGCTGCGAATGACCAAAGCAGGACACACATAATCCTCAATGGATGCAATCTCAGTTTCGTCATCGAGCTTCAACAGTGTCTGCATGCTGCGGCTCAATCGCTGCCAGTCGCGCTGCAAGGGGAGCATTGACGCGCCATCGGGCCCTTGCGTCACGCCAGCTTGCAGGTGAGCGTGGTCTGGTGCCGAGGCTCCGCACTTCGGACCGTTGTAGAACACCGTCAGGTCGGGGTATCTGCACAACAGCTTCAGCATTTCGTCGAACATGGGCTGAATGGCCTGCGGCCTGTGTTGCAACACGGGTATGGTGAAGTGCATTGGGAGTATGGGGAAGGGATTGACGAGCAACTCAAACCGACCGTCGAGCACCCGCTTCATTTGTAGCTCAGGGCGATTCGCTCCACAGAGGAAACAAGGTCTTTCCATGATGGCCTCTTTCGACATCTTTGCACCCGTTGAGACCATGCGAGCTGGATTGTACTGCACACGCAATGGGGTCGAATCGGTTGTCAGCTCTCGCGTCTTCACTCCAGTCAGGTATCGGTATCTTTCGCGCACTTCGTCCCACGTGCGTAGCTGTCGGTCGAAGAAGCGGTTGAGCGATCCCATCTCCCCCCACTCCACCTTTCTCTCGGCTTCCGGGTCGGTTGTCCGTTCCTTTCTGCGCATGTTACGATGCTGTCGCGCCTTGATTTCCAACGTGCGCAGCTGGTCTTTATATAAATTGTTCGCGTTGATGCGGTCTATGCTCAGTGCGGCATCGCTGTTGCCCCCCCATCGGCGACACAGGTACAGCTCGTCGTAGATGCGCCCTATACGGTAGAAGCGCGAGAAGTAAAGCCCCATCGCATAGTCCTCGCCATAGGATGTGTTGGGCAGTTGCACCTGACGGAGCAGTGGCGTGAAGAAAGCACGCGGCGCCCCCAGTCCGTTGATGCGCAGGGCGTTGTTCGGTCCGTTCTCGTCGGTCCATTCCTTATGTGCAATCAGTCCGGGAGGCAGCGTGTTCAGCTCAAAATCGCACATGCGATACGAACCGATGACCATAGCCGCCTGTTGCTTATGGAAAGCATCGACAATCGTCTGCAGCGTATTTTCCGACGAGTACAGATCGTCGGAATCCAACTGCACGGCAAAACGACCGCATCGACTGTCATTCACAGCCTCGTTCCAGCAGCCGCCTATGCCTAAGTCGCTACGCTCCGGAATGATATGGACCAAAGCCTCGCCATATTCTTTCTTCAGTTCGCGCAGAATGTCGGTTGTTCCATCAGTAGAATGATTATCTACCACCATTATATTATAGTCGAACGTAGCTTTCTGTGAAAGCGCACTCTTCACGGCATCGCGGATGGTCTTGGCACGATTATAAACGGGAATGATGACTGAAGCCTCACGCTCGAACTGCTGCTCACTGAAATCAATAGAGCGATAGCGCGAAGTATCGACCAGCGCCCCTATTTCGCGCAAATGATTGGTTGCCACCTTTTCCATCTCCACTTGCAAGTCACGGTTGGCTGGGTTCACGTAGTCGAACTGTTTCACGCCACTGGCTCTCACATCGCGCTCCTCTTCTGTATAAAGCAGTTCGTTCAGGTGAACAAGCTCACCTTCACGACTCAGGAACAGGCGCAAGTCGTAAAGCCCGGCGAAAGAGAGTGAAGCGGTTCCCGCCTGTGCAGCCCACTTTTTCATAAGCGAGGTACGTATGAGGAGCAGCGAACCGAAGTCGAAGTCGTCGCGCACACTGCCCAACTGGTAGCCGATAGCAGGATGTTTCTCTGTGAGCACCTTGCCGTCAACGGTCTTGCGTTCATAGTGGTCGGCATATACCATTGCAGCGGCTGCATCGGTAGCCACACGTGTCATGCGCTCCAGTGCTCCTTCACCTAACAGGAGTGGGGTCGCCTTTGTAATCAGTAGTACATAGTCAGCCGTAGCCAGCTCAGCCATTTGCCTGAGTGTAGAAGCTGCAGTCAACCGATTCTCCAAGACTAAAGTGTTCCATTTACAATAATGTTGCGCAGTTTCCATCAACAGATAGATACTGCGCAACATTGTACTCTTGGCAAACTGTTCAGCTGTAGCTTCTGCTACAGCCATATCATCACAGGGGATGAATATATCAACAGATTTTCTCATTCGAACTAAAATGCTAATTTTTCTGCAAAATTAAACAAAATAATTCGAATTAAAGGCTTGTTCACCTTATAATTAATATTAATTTAGCCATTACGCATTTGTTCCAGCAGGCTCCGCTGCCGCTCAGAGAGCTGTGTGGGCAGCGTCACGTTGAAAGTCAGAATCAGATCAGAGCCTCCATTTCCCTTTCCGCGCAGCCTCACCTTCGAGCCAGGCTGAGTGCCGGGTTTCACCTTCAATCTCAGTTTCTGTGAGCCTAGTGACAGCACTACATCGCCACCCAACAAGGCGGTGTACATATCAATATTGACCGATGCCTGTGTGTCCTGTGGTGCGCTCTGCTGCCAGCCTGTACTTTGACCAGCACCTCTGCCGTGCATTCCGCCGAACAGGTTCTCAAAGAACGAGCTGAAGCCGCTGCCTCCTTTGAAACTACTGAAATCGAAACCTTCGAACGGAGAGCCTTCCCCCTGTCCGAAACCGCTAAAGCCACCCTGACCGCCTCCGAACGCATCGGCCTGTCGCCACTGTTCGCCATACTGATCATACTTGCGCCGCTTTTCGGGATCGTTCAGTACGTCGTAGGCTTCATTAAGCGCCTGAAACTTAGCCTTCGCTTTAGGGTCATCAGGATGCAAGTCGGGATGAAATTGCTTAGCCCTTTTCAGATAAGCTTTCTTTACATCCTTCTGCGCAATGTTCTTATCTACGCCTAAAATTTTGTAATAGTCAACAAATGCCATAATCTTTCGTCTCCTTTCTTTACAGAAGTGACAGCAAAAAACATGCCAATCAAATATATCACGGTTTGAGACAGGTCTTTTGGCGATTTAAGCCGTCTTATTCGTTAAACTTGGTTAAACATTAAATGCAAAGGCAAAGCACACGCAAAGTATATGAGGAAAAATAAGTACCTTTGCAGCCCGAAAGAGTCCGTGGAGGCTGGGTGAAGTGTGTACGGACGTACACCGCCTTACGGAAAAACCCCTAAAATACAAACAAAAAACAATGTACGCAATTGTAGAAATTCAGGGTCAGCAGTTCAAGGCTGAGGAGGGCAAGAAGCTCTTCGTTCACCACATGAAAGACGTGGAGGAAGGCAAGACTGTTGAATTTGACAAAGTGCTGCTCGTAGATGCCGACGGCGCTGTCAAGGTTGGCGCACCCACCGTAGATGGTGCAAAAGTAGTAGTAGAAGTAGTGAAACCGCTGGTGAAGGGCGAGAAAGTAATCGTCTTCAAGATGAAGCGCCGCAAGGACTACCGCAAACGCAACGGTCATCGCGAGCAGTTCACTCAGGTAGAAGTTAAACAGGTAATCGCTTAAACGCAAGGAGGAACAAGAAATGGCACATAAAAAAGGTGTAGGTAGTTCTAAGAACGGCCGCGAGAGTGCAGCACAGCGACTCGGCGTGAAAATCTGGGGTGGCCAGAAAGTGCAGGCAGGCAACATCATCGTTCGCCAGCGCGGTACGCATCACAACCCCGGCAACGGTGTAGGTATTGGTAAGGACGACACGCTCTATGCCCTCATTGATGGCACAGTGAATTTCCACAAGGGAAAGCGCGACAAGAGCGTCGTTTCAGTAATTCCTGAAGCCGAAGCATAACAAAAAAAACTTACAAACAAACTTATTCCAAACAAACAACAGATAAGCCCTGACTCTCCAATCGGAAAGTCAGGGCCTCTGCTTTTTATTACTCTTTTTATTACTGCGTCAGCATAAGATAGACGCAGACGATAATGATGAGCAAAACTATGAAGATGACAGTCTTCATCATGCAACTGGCCACCTTCTTGATGAGAAACACGGCTGCGATGATGGCCCCCAACAGCAGGAGATAATAAATGAGATTATCCATACGGTCGTCTTTAGTGTTTGAACATCAATCGGAACTGCGTGGGTACAGGTGTCTCAAACTCCATTGGCTCACCCGTGACAGGATGAGTGAAACACAGCAGCCATGCGTGCAGGCACAGGCGGTGAAGGGGATCGTCGCCGTTGCCGTATTTGGGATCACCACAGACGGGATGTCCCATGTCGGCTGAGTGGACGCGAATCTGATTCTTTCGGCCTGTCTCCAACTTGAACTCTACAAGCGAGTGGTCGGTGGTGCGATCCAGCACATGGAAATGGGTGATGGCCAGCTTGCCACCGTTGTCAACGGGCGATGAATAGGTGATGTAGGCTTTGTTGTCCTTCAGCCAGTTCTGAATAGTGCCTTCATCCTGCTCCATCTCGCCGCTCACTACCGCCACATAGCGACGGTCATAGACGATGTCGTGCCAGTTGTGCTCCAGTATCTGCTCGGTCTCTATGTCCTTGGCATAGACCATGAGTCCGCTGGTATCACGGTCGAGGCGATGCACCACGTGAGCCGTACACTTCTGACGCGACTTCTTGAAGTAGTCGTCGAGCACGCTCTTCACATTGAGCGATGAGTGGCCTGCCGCCATCGAGAGAATACCAATGTTCTTCTCTACCACAATGAGCCAACGGTCTTCATAGACGATTTTCACGTAGCGGCTCTTGAATCCCATCTGGTTGCGCTTGGTCTTGCTCACGGCCACCTTCATGCCCGGCTCCAGGGGGAAGTCGAACTGCGATACGGTCTTACCGTTCACCTTGACTCCCCTGCCCTGTAGCGTGGCCTTGATTTTCGTGCGGCTCTGCTGCACATTCTCCAGAAGGAATGCCAGCAAGCCTTGCGGTGCCTGTACGACATAGTGATCGTAGTCGCCTGCACGATTATTTCCTGTGTTGAATCTCATATATAACGATTTACTTGATCAAATCTACTGATCGCTTGAGGAACTTGTCGAGTGCCTCACCCTTCAGCATGCCGTTCTGGAGCAGTGCCAGGTCAATGAGCTGATGTACTACGTCGTTCTTCTGAGCGTAGCCGCTAATGAGCTGTTCCTTCTTCTGCTTCTGCTCGTCAATGGCTTTCTGCGTGTTGACCTTGTCGTCTTTCTCCTCCTGAGTGATTTCCTCGGGTTTCTTCTTCTCAGTCTTCTGATTGAGGGCTGCCATACGGGCTTCCTGTCCCTTGATCTCGCTCTCAATGGGCTTGAGCTGGTCGGCCAGTTCAGCAGTGAGCGACGCGAGCACTTCCTTCACAAGACGATGGTCGCTGTTGAGCACGAGGTTGAACGAGTCGGGCATCTGTCCGTAGAAGCTCATTCCGCTCTGATAACGGCTCATTTCCTTCATGCGGCGCATCCACTCGTTTTGGGTAATGATAACCGGACGGGCATCCTCTCCCAGCGCATCTACCTCAACAAGATACTCAGTCTTGGCAGTCTTTGGCACCTGCGACTGGAATACGGCTGACAGATTGTCGCGTTCGTTGTCTGACAGACTGCTCTTCGGAGCATCACTCTTCACAATAAGACGGTCAACAATGTCGGCATCTACACGAGTGAAGCGGCTCTTCTCAAACTTCTGCTCAAAGGTCTGAATGCAAGGCACGTCGAGCTGGCCGTCGAACAGCAGCACCGAATAGCCCTTGTCCTGAGCTGCCTTAATATAGCTGTACTGCTCCTCCTTGTCGGTGGCATAGAGATAGACGAGCTGGTCGTCTTTGTCCTTCTGCGAAGCCTCGATCAGCTTCTTGTATTCCTCGAATGTGAAGTACTTACCCTCTGTGTCCTTGAAGAGCGAGAACTCTTTGGCACGATCGAAGAAGTTCTCTTCGGTCAGGATGCCGTAGTTGATGAACAATTTCAGGTCGTCCCACTTCTCTTCGTATGCCTTGCGGTCCTCATTGAAGATAGCCTTGAGGCGGTCGGCCACTTTCTTCGTGATGTAGGTGGAAATCTTTTTCACTTCACGATCACTCTGCAGATAGCTGCGGCTCACGTTCAAGGGAATATCGGGCGAATCGATCACGCCATGCAGCAAGGTGAGGAACTCGGGTACGATGCCTTCCACCTGATCGGTGACAAACACCTGATTGCAGTACAACTGAATCTTGTTGCGCTGAATCTCAATATTCGACTTGATTTTGGGGAAGTAGAGAATACCTGTCAGATTGAAAGGATAATCGACATTCAGGTGAATCCAGAAAAGGGGCTCATCCTGCATGGGATAGAGTGTGCGATAGAACGACTTGTAGTCTTCGTCCTTCAAGGTTGAGGGGGTCTTCGTCCACAGCGGCTCCACATTATTTATAATATTGTCCTCTGCAGTATCTACCATCTTGCTCTCGTCCTTCGACCACTCCTGTTTCTTGCCGAAAGCCAGAGGCACGGGCATGAACTTACAGTACTTGTTGAGCAGCGACTCAATCTTCTGCTTATCGAGGAACTCTTTGCAGTCATCATCAATATAAAGGATAATGTCGGAACCACGGCTCTCGCGCTCGGCATCGTCAATTTCGAAAGCGGGGCTTCCGTCGCAGCTCCACTTCACAGCCTTGGAACCTTCCTTATAGCTGCGTGTAATAATCTCTACTTTCTTCGAGACCATGAACGAACTGTAGAAGCCCAGTCCGAAGTGGCCGATGATATTGTTGGCGTTGTCCTTATACTTCTCAAGGAAATCAGTTACGCCAGAGAAAGCAATCTGATTGATGTACTTATCAATCTCTTCCTCAGTCATACCGATACCGCGATCGCTAATGGTGATAGTACCTTTCTCCGTGTCAAGGCTCACGTGAACGGTCAGGTCGCCCAGTTCGCCCTTAAACTCGCCCTTCTCGGCCAGTGTCTTCATCTTCTGAGTGGCATCGACAGCATTCGATACCATCTCGCGCAAGAAAATTTCGTGATCGCTATAGAGAAACTTTTTGATAACGGGGAAAATGTTCTCAGTCGTAACCCCAATATTACCTTTTTGCATATCTGTATAAATGTTTTTAGAATGTTTTTTTACAAGCGGATATGCAAAATCCGTGCCACATTCCGTCAGAGCTCGAAGATGCCCGTAGGCATGGTGCGCTTCAGCACTTCCAACTGCAAGTCTTTGCCTGCCACGATGCCATAGGAGCGCAACACGGTCTCCACCGTCTTGCGAGCCAGTTCGGGATGGTTGTTTTCCTCCGAAAGGTGACAGAGCCAAACGTGTCGCAAATGTTCAGTCATGTGCTGGGCGATGGCCTCACCGCAGCTTGCATTGCTCAAATGCCCCGTGTTGCTCAGTATGCGCGTCTTCAGATGGTAAGGATAAGGCCCGTGCTGGAGCATCTCAATGTCGTGATTGGCCTCTATCACCAGATAGTTGGCACGAGCGATGAACTGTGCCATTTCGTCGGTCACCATGCCGGCATCGGTAATTATGCAGAAAGAAATGTCTTCGGCTTCAAGAAAATAGCCCACGTTGTCGCTACTGTCGTGAGGCACCGAGAAGGGAGTGACCGTGAAGTCACCTATCTGAATCTGCACGCCAGGCTCCACTATGCGACGCAGACCAGCATTCACCTTACGCTGCACACAATAGTTACGGTCGATACCGCGATGCACAAGTGCGGTGGCATAGACGGGCACCTGCAAATCGTAGCTGATGCTGCCCACTGACTTGATGTGGTCGGCATGATCGTGAGTGATGAGCACCTGATGTACTTGGGGAAGGGTCAGCCCATAGTCTCTGAAGTGCTTCTTCAGCGTTCTGATACCTACGCCAACGTCGATCAGCAGACCACCGTTCTCGGTAAACAGAAAATAGCAATTACCACTGCTCCCACTTCCAAAGGATATGAACTTGACCATAGTATTTCCTTAAATTTAAATGCAAAGGTAGGCAATTTTTCCGAAAAAGTGCAAATTATTATACAAAAACATATATATCTAGTACTTACATTAAAAGAATTATTGTAATTTTGCAAATACTTAGACTAATCAAAAGAAACGAAACTAAAAAAAAGAAATGGAAAGAACCTGGAGATGGTTTGGCAAGAAAGACAGAATCACACTTGCCATGCTGAAACAAATTGGAGTGGAGGGCATCGTTACGGCGCTGCACGATGTACCTAACGGTGAGATTTGGACTCGCGAAAAAATCAGAGAACTGCGCGAATACATTGAGAGCTACGGCATGAGATGGAGCGTAGTGGAGAGCCTGCCCGTGTGCGAAAGCATCAAGTATGGCGGCAAGGATCGCGACCAGCTCATCGAGAACTATAAGGTAAGTCTGAAGAACCTGTCGCTCGAAGGTATTCACACCATCTGTTATAACTTTATGCCAGTGCTCGACTGGGCCCGGACCGACCTCATGCACGACAATCCCAACGGAGCCACCAACCTTTACTTCTCATACGCTGAGTTTGCCTACTTCGACATCTACGTGCTGAAACGCGAAGGTGCACGCGAGGAATGGGCTAAGTTCAAGTTTCCCGAAGGCGTAGGCCAGGACCGTAATGTGCTGGCTGAGGCCGACGAGCTGGCCAAGCGCATGACTCCTGAAGATGACCATAAACTGGTGGAGAATATCATCGTGAAGACACAGGGATTCGTGAGCGGCAACATCAAGGAAGACGACGAACATCCATTAGAGTTATTCAAGCAACTGCTCGACCTCTATAAAGGCATAGACAAGAAACAGTTACGCGAAAACATGAAGTATTTCCTTGAAGCGATCATGCCTACCTGCGATGAGTATGGAATGAACATGTGCGTTCACCCTGACGATCCTCCTTTTGCCGTGCTGGGGTTGCCCCGTATCGTGAACAGCAGCGAAGATATAGAGTGGTTTCTCAATGCCGTTCCCAACAAGCACAACGGCCTCACCTTCTGCGCGGGCAGTCTCTCGGCTGGAGCTCAGAACGACGTGGTGGAGATGGCGCGTGCCTTTGCGCCCCGCACTCATTTCGTTCACCTGCGCTCATGCCACATCTTCCCCAACGGTGATTTCACAGAGGCCAGCCATCTGGGCGGAAGGGCTAATCTCATTGAGCTGGCACGCATCTTCGAGAAAGAGAATCCGCAGTTGCCCATGCGTGTGGATCACGGCATGACCTTTACCGACGAGCCCGGTGGGGTGCTCGACGAGAGCAGTCACGGCCATAATGCTGGCTACACACTGCTCGGACGTATGTTTGCACTCGGACAAGTGCAGGGCATACTCGCCACAGTCGATAGCGAGTTGGGCATAGCATACAAACAGCCGGGATTTTATGATTAAGGCTATCCCGCCATAACGGAATCCTGTCATAATGAAACAACCATATCACGAAACAACGACTCAAAAATAAGAAATCATCATGAAAAATCTATTTGATATTAACGGTAACGTGACCGTTATCACGGGTGGAACAGGTGTGCTGGGACGCGCCATCGCCAAATATCTGGCTCTGAACGGTGCCAAAGTGATTATCCTTGGACGGAAGGAAGAGACAGGAAAGGAAATCGTGGATGAGATTACTGCCGAGGGCGGCAGCTGCGAGTTCATGAAGACCGACGTGATGAATGCTGAAATCGTGCAGAAGAACTGCGACGACATCGTGGCTAAGTACGGTCGTGTCGATACGCTGCTCAATGCTGCAGGCGGCAACATGCCCGGAGCCACCATCGCGCCCGACAAGACTTTCTTCGACTTAGATGCCGCTCAATTCTCGCGCGTGCTGGAGCTGAACCTCACAGGTACTGTCATTCCCACTCAAATATTTCTCAAGCCAATGGTGAAGCAAGGTAAAGGCAGCATCATCAACTTCTCGAGCATGGCCGCCTTCCGTCCTATGACGCGCGTTTGCGGATATGCAGCTGCCAAGGCTGGCATCAGCAACTTCACCGCCTATATGGCTACGGAGTGTGCAAAGAAGTTTGGCGAGGGCATCCGCGTGAATGCCATTGCCCCGGGCTTCTTCATCACCGAACAGAACCGCGCCCTGCTCACCAATCCCGACGGCAGCTATACGCAACGCGGACAAGACGTTGTGAGACAGACTCCTTTCGGGCGCATGGGTGATCCCGAAGAGCTCTGCGGCACTATCCACTATCTGATGTCGGAAGCCTCAAAGTTCGTCACAGGAACGGTGGCCAAGGTTGACGGCGGCTTCGACGTGTTTGCTATGTAATCTATTTACTAACATGAGAAAGGGTATCAATAACATGAAGGTAAGAATATACACATTATTAATAAAAAACAAAATGATGAACCGACTGAGACTGTTTGTGTTATTGATGCCTTTTCTTCTCATTCCGTCTTTGCTTCAGGCAAAGCACAGAATCCTTTCGCCCAACCTAAAGACGCTGCAGGTAGTGGTCAACGACAACTGGACAGATCCCCTACCCGTCATGACCCTAAGGTCAGACGATGTGCTCAACGTGGGATTCGACGAACTGTCGCACAATTTCCATCGCTTCATTGTTCATGTGGAGCATTGTGAACCCGACTGGAGCCCTTCAGAGGATATATTTGAAAGTGACTGGTTAGAGGGATTCAACGACTGGGCGCTCGATGACTACGACAACTCACTCAACACGACCGTACTCTACACCCACTACAGCTTTCAACTGCCTAACGACCAGTGCCGACTGAAAATGAGCGGCAACTACCGACTGCACATTCTGGACGAAGACGACAATAACAATGAGGTGGCGGTTGTGGAGTTCAGAGTGGTTGAGCAACTCATGAACCTGTCGATGGGCATGACGACCAATACGGATATTGATTTCAACAACCGTTCGCAGCAACTGTCAATGTCGCTGGATTACGGATCGCTCAACGTCACTCAGCCCGAGGATCAGCTGAACATCATCGTGATGCAAAACGGAAGAGAGGACAACATGCGGACAGACATGAAGCCCTCGACGACCACGCCTCGCGGACTGACATGGGACCACTGCCGTCAGCTCATATTCGATGCCGGTAATGAGTATCACCGTTTCGAAGTGCTCAACCCCACTCACATCACGCTGGGACTTGAGCGCGTGGCGTGGGACGAGGATGACAGGCACTATCACGTTTATCCAGAAATGTGCGAGCCACAGCGAAACTACATGTTCTACAAGGATGCCGACGGAGCTTTCTACGTGCGCAACAGCGACAATTTTGAGAACGATCGCACGAGCGACTACGTCTATGTGCATTACAAGCTGGCTCCGGCAAAGGAATATGAGAAAGCCCGTCTTTATGTGGATGGTCACTGGACGACTGAAGCACCCGAGACCTACACCATGAGCTATGACGAGCGCGACCATTCCTACAATGCCGTGATACTGCAGAAGATGGGTTACTATAACTATCAGCTGCTGATGGAGCACGAAAACGGACAAACAGAAATAGTGCCCGAAGAGGGTTCTTTCTATCAAACAGAGAACCGCTATCAGGCACTTGTCTATTATAAAGGTATTGGAGACCGAACTTGGAGGCTCGTCAGTTTTCGCGAGTTGATTTTCGACCTCTAACGAAGCTCTTTCCTGTATTCGCTTGGCGTTCGCTTGTATTCATGGAAGAAACTGCCCATGAAATAGTTTGGTGTGTAGAAATGGCACTCGTCGGCTATTTCCTCAATGCTCTTATCGGTAGTAACCAGCATGTGAGCGGCAGTCTGCAAAGCGAACTTAAGGGCTAACTCACGCGGACTCTTGAAAATATTGGCGCTTATAAGATGATAGAGTGTCACAATGTCAGTATCTGAAGCATTGCTCAACTCGCGCATCGTCACACGTCCTTTATGTGCCTGCACGTATGGGATGAGCTTGATCATCAGCGCCGAGAACTCAGGCGAAAGCGGCGTGCTGTTGTCATGCTTGGCAAAGAAGAGTTCATCACTCTGCGGAGCAATCAGCTCATTGCTGATAGCCACGCTCTTATCTACAAAGGCATTCACCTTCTTGATGATATCGTCTTCCTCACTATTGCGGCGAGCGCGCATCTTAGTATTGCGACTGAAGAAGTAGAGATTGACCACAACTAATATCAGAATCAACAGGACAAAAAGCACATAAACGCCTGTAGCCTGCCACCAAGGCTGATTCACATGCACAATCCACGTGAACGGAGTGGTGCCCGACCACTGGTCTGGGAACATGGAGGCCTGCACTTCAATCTGATATTCACCAGGAGTCAGATTCATGAGCGGCAAGTGAAGGTCGCCTTTCGTGTCAACAAAGTCAGATCCGTTGAAATAAGAATAGACATGCCACTTTTCATCGCCCATACCCAAAAGCCTCACTCGATAGTAGGTCTGCAAAGGACGGAAATAATTAAGTCCGGAGAATGTGAGCGACACTGAATTCTGATCAGCATTCAGATTGATGTCTTTGATACGTGTGATGGCCCGGTCTATAATCACGATGCCATCCTTTTCCTCGCCTGCTGACACGAAGTCGCCATTCACAAGAATCCTAATCAGCTTGGGATAGAGAACCACAGGACTTTTCACATTGACTGCCGCGAAGTGATTGGGATTGAAGGACACGACATGATCGACCGCCTGCATGATGATGGTGCTGTCATTCAGGCACATCGCCTTGCAATTTAAGAAAGCATCATTCGGTACATTGTCTGACAAGCTGAAACTATTGACGAAATCAGGATTGTCCTTATCAAAGATGATACAGGATATGCCATACGAGGTGCTCACCCAAATGTTGTGCTGCTTGTCCTCTACTACCGAGTGAATAAAATTATTGAGAAGACCGTTCTTCTTGCTAAAGATGACGGGCTCAGACTGAGCCTTACGGAACATATAGAGACCGACCGTAGTTCCTATCCAGCTATAGCCGCGACTATCCTCAAACATGCAGTTGGCCTGTTTTCCGTTGAAGTCGAAAATGTTCTGCTTGAGCGGTTCCATCATCGAGATATATTCTTCGGCTTCCGGGCTGTCCAACATATAGACATTGAAGGGCGACGAGTAAGGAGTAGCGTAGAGCACGCCGCGCTTTTCTGTGCCGAGCCAGAGACCTCCCTGACGGTCGAACACGATGGTGTGGCAAACGGTTTGAAGGTATTTTCCATTTCTCAGCTTAACCAGCTCTACATGGTTAGTAGTTTGAGTCGGAATGTCGTAAGTCCAGTAACCCTTAGCCGAAGCTATATAAAGACAGTCATTACGCATGGTCATTCCATTCAGGCCGTAAGGCACCTGCAGTATTGTTTTCCACTGCCCGCTGACCATATCGAGCTGCATCAGTACAGAGCCTTCGGTACCACTATGAATCACGAAGTAGCTCTCCTTGTATTGCTGAATGATGGTTGACTGGGTGAACTGATGCGACATTTCCCATTCGAAAGCCTTTGAACGATGGGCTATCTGTCCGTCTTCACGATTGAGACCGATTACCTCGCCGTTGTCGTAGAACATGAGCAGCATGCCCTTGTAAAGGTCTATATCCTGCAGGTTACGATCTTTCAGCACCTGATGTGTCTTCTTGGCATCTACGTCATACAGCCCCTTCTCCGTAAGGAAATAAGCATGGCCCTCATTATCGGTAAAGAGGTCGAGCAGTTTCTCATCACATCCCATCTCACGAATAACGCCTGCTACATCAGGAATAAATGTTTCCATCAAAAGGTCAACACAGGTCACTGAGTTCTTGCTTTTCAGCCAGATGTGATGATTATGGTCAAAATAGATGCGGTCGTTGCCACGATAGGCGGGAAGGTCATACTGATACTCTTGCTCGGTATCAATATGTGTAAAACTCGAACCATCGTAGAAATTCAGGTTACCGATAGTCGAAATAATCATTCGCCCTGTACGGGTGCAGACAATGACTTGCGCACTATTATCAGCCAAGCCATTAGCTGCATTAATAATCTTGAACTCAGGCTCGTTCTCTTTTGAGAAAAGACTGAGAGATACACTAAAGCAGAGCAGCAGTGGCAAAAGAAATCGAATAGGTTTTAGGTTCATTGCTATTAGGGCCTGATTAATGCGGCAAAGATACTAAAAGTTAGCCGAACAGCCAAAATAAATTGTAAAAACTATAACGGTAAAATAAAAATGCCGATACATCCTGCCATCTCGTTAGATGAGTTTAACAGCTCGTTAGATGCGTTTAACGGCTCGTTAGATGCGTTTAACTTTTTCACTCGATGCGTTTGACTTGCTCACGCTGAGCACCTTATATAAACAAAAGAGGAAGCAAATCTCCTTTGTAGTAAGAAATACTTCCTCTTTTACCAAATGTGTCGAGGTGACAGGACTCGAACCTGCGACAGCCTGGTCCCAAACCAGGAACGCTACCAACTGCGCTACACCTCGCTTTTGCGGCTGCAAAGGTAAACAAAAAAAATGGAACTGCGAATTTTGAATTTGATAAATCATATTGATTTAACAATAATTCAAAATTCGCAGTCCCTATCTTGCTTATTTTATGATACCTTGCTCTACGAATATCTTCTTTAGCGCATGTACCGAACGCTCCACCTGCTCCTCGGTATGGGTAGCCATCAGGGCATAGCGAACGAGCGTGTCCTGAGGTGCGCAGGCAGGAGGAATAACCGGGTTGATGAACACTCCAGCGTTGAATGCAAGAGCTGTCACCAAGAATGTTTTCTCTGTATCACGCACATAAAGCGGTATAATCGGGCTCTCGGTCTCACCGATCTCGAATCCCTCTTCGCGGAAACGCTTCAAGGCGTAGTTCGTAACCTTCCACAGTTTTTCAATGCGCTCAGGCTCCTGCTGAATGATGTGCAAAGCCTCAAGTGCGGCAGCCGTAGCAGCAGGTGTGTTTGAAGCTGAGAAGATGTAAGTGCGGCAGGTGTGACGGAGCCAGTTGATTGTATCTTTATCAGAAGCAATGAAGCCACCAATACTTGCCAACGACTTAGAGAATGTACCCATAATCAGGTCAACCTCCTTTGTCAGTCCGAAGTGATCGCACACGCCTCTACCCTGTCTTCCGAATACGCCCACACCGTGAGCCTCGTCCACCATGATAGAGCAGTTGTACTTGTGCTTTAGCTGAACGATTTCGGGCAGTTTTGCCAAGTCGCCTTCCATAGAGAACACGCCATCTACTACAATCAGCTTGATGGCTTCTTGAGGCAACTTCTGCAGCACGCGCTCCAAATCTTCCATATCGTTGTGCTTGTAATGCAGCTGCTTGGCAAAAGCCAAACGACGACCGTCAACAATACTGGCATGATCGCGATCATCGCAAATCACATAGTCATCCTTACTCAGCAGAGCAGGAATAACGCCCTGATTGACACTAAAGCCGGTTGAGAAACACAGGCAATCGTCTTTGCCGATAAATTCTGCAATCTCTTTTTCTAACTGCACATGCAAATCAAGCGTGCCATTGAGGAAACGGCTTCCAGCACAGCCCGAACCGTAACGGTCAAGAGCAGCCTTAGCCTTGTCAATAATACGTTGATCACCTGTAAGACCTGTGTATGCATTCGATCCGAACATAAGAACCTTATGTCCGCCCATATCTACCTCCGTACCTTGTTTACCCGTAATAGCTCTAAAATAGGGATAAACGCCCTTGGCCATAAAATCCTGAGGCACGCGATACGATTTGAATCTTTCTTGTAACTGTCCCATTTAAAAATTTAGGTGTTTACTTAATTTCAGTTTGCAAAGTTACACAAAATTCTCAAATTAGTGCATTTTTTTCGTAATATTTGTGGAATGAACTTAAAAATATTTCCCATTTAGAGAAAATTTCATGCAAATTACGTAAATTTGCAGCATTATGAAGAACGGAAAGATGCGAATCACATTCATAGTGAATCCCATATCGGGAACACACAGCAAGGAAGGTATTGCTGAGCTCATTGAAAAGAATTTGAGCAAGGACCGCTTCGACCAGCGTATTGTTTTTACCGAATATGCTGGCCATGCAGCAGAAATTGCAAAGGCGTGTGCCAACGAAGGATATGACATCTGCGTAGCCGTAGGGGGCGACGGAACCGTAAACGAGGTGGCACGCTCGCTCACTCACACGAATACGGCCCTGGGCATCATCCCCTGCGGAAGCGGAAACGGACTGGCCCGGCACCTGTGCATTCCTATGGATGTGAAGAAATCGATTGAGATCATTAATAAGGCGCAGATTGAGGCATTCGACTACGGCATCGTGAACGGACTGCCTTTCTTCTGCACATGCGGAATGGGGTTCGATGCGTTCATCTCTCTCAAGTTTGCCGAATCGGGGAAGCGCGGACCAATCACCTATGTAGAGAACGTACTGAAGGAAGGTCTTAAATACAAGCCCGAGACTTACGTCGTGGAGGACGAGACCGGCACTCACAGGCACAAAGCTTTCCTCATAGCCTGCGCCAACGCCGCTCAATACGGAAACAATGCCTACATCGCCCCAGGTGCTTCTATGAAAGACGGCATGATGGACGTAATCATCATGGAGCCTTTCGACGTGATCGACGCGCCGAAGATTGCTATGGACCTCTTTGCCAAGACTCTGAGCAGCAACTCGCGCATCAAGACGTTCCAGGCTCGGCACATCCACATCCATCGCTCTACTGCCGGCGCCATCCACTACGACGGCGACCCCATCATGACTGAAGCCGACATAGATGTAGAAATGCAGCCATTGGGAATAAAGGTCGTGGTGAATCCTGATACCATCGAGGACGAAGCGCAGCCCAATCCTGTGCTCAACGCATTTAGCGACTTCTTTAATAATATAAATAATGTACGCGAGGACATAGCAAGAAGCGGTCACCGCATACAAGTGCTCAACAAGCTCATGCTCCGCAAACTTTCAAGACGATGACAGACAACAGCGAAGAACTTTTCCCCATTGTAGATGAGCAAGGCCGAACCTTGGGCCGCATCACTCGCGGCGAGGCTCACAACGGCTCACGAACGCTTCATCCCGTCGTACACTTGCATCTGTTCAACAGTCGGGGAGAACTGTATCTGCAACGCCGCCCTCTTTGGAAAGACATTCAACCCGGGCGATGGGACACTGCCTGCGGGGGCCACATGGCATACGGCGAAACGCCTGAACAAGCACTTCGTCGCGAAGTAAGCGAAGAGTTGGGAATTACCGACTACAGCCCCATCGCGTTAGGCCATTATGTTTTCGACAGTAAGCGCGAACGTGAACTTGTGTATGTGAACAAGGCTGTATATGACGGAACTGTCACCCCAAGCAAAGAAGAACTCGATGGAGGCAGGTTCTGGTCGCGCGAAGAGATAGTCAACGCAATGGGCAAAGGCATCCTAACTCCCAATTTCGAACAGGAATATCAAACTTTTTTCGGTTAGATGCAGCTCGTCCTCGTTCTTTTGATTATAGCCATCAGTCTGGCATACGCAGGTTGGCGCATTCACCAGTCGCTCACCCATAAGGCCGACCCGTGTGCCGGATGCGCAGGTTGCAGCCTTAAGGGGAAAATCAAGGTCCGAGAGCAATGTCCTTCGACCATTGGGGCAAAAAGCACGGCAAAAGCACAGCAAAAGTAGAACAAAACAAAGAATTTAACAGAAAAACAGAAGAAAAATTTGGAGAAACGAAAAAAACATAGTATCTTTGCATCCGCAAAAAGCAGAACAACATTGGTGCCTTGGATGAGTGGCTTAGTCAACGGTCTGCAAAACCGTCTACAGCAGTTCGAATCTGCTAGGCACCTCAAAGAAAATCGGAAGCCATTTCACAGGTTTCCGATTCTTTGTTATAAGAACCTTTTTCACAAGAGAGAAACGAATGAAACGCGGATTAGTACTGGAAGGCGGAGCCATGAGAGGGCTGTTTACTGCTGGCATCTGCGATGTCATGATGGAACACGACATTTGGCCCGACGGTATCATAGGCGTGTCGGCTGGAGCGGCATTCGGCTGCAACTATAAATCGCGACAGCCGGGAAGAGCCATCCGCTACAACATGCGCTTCGCTAACGACCGACGCTACAGCGGCTTATGGTCACTCCTCACAACAGGCGACTATTTTAATGCCGAATTTGCCTACCACACCGTTCCCTCCACTTACGACTTATTCGATGATGCTGCCTTCGAAGCCAACCCAATGGGGTTCATCGTAGTATGCACAGACGTGATGACTGGCAACCCCATCTATCAGAAGCTAAGCACGTCTGACCGTGAGAGCTACGACTGGATCAGGGCCTCGGCCTCTATGCCGTTAGCCTCGCGCGTGGTAGAACTTGGCGGACACAAGCTACTCGACGGAGGAGTGAGCGACTCCATTCCCCTCGCCTATTTCGAACAGATAGGCTACGACCGTAATGTGGTGATTCTCACCCAGCCGGACGGCTATCAGAAAGAGCACAACCGCCTGATGCCCCTCATGAGAATGGCGCTAAGCAAGTATCCACAAATGATTGAAGCGATGGACAAACGCCACGTCATGTATAATCAGCAACTGGATTTCGTCCGGAAGGCTGAAGCTGAAAAGCGTTGCCTCGTCATCCGACCAGAAGAAAAGATTCCCATCGGCCACGTCTCACACAATCCAAAACAAATGCACTTGGTCTATGAGATGGGACGAAAGACTGGAGAAAAGCAAATTGAGAACATTAAGAATTTTTACGCATGAGAATAGACATTATTACCGTTCTACCCGAGATGCTGGAAGGCTTCGTTCACGAGTCGATACTGGCTCGTGCCGAAAAAAAAGGTCTGGCAGAAATACGATTACACAACTTGCGCGACTACACCCTTGACAAGTGGCGACGTGTTGACGACTATCCCTATGGCGGCTCTGCCGGTATGGTGATGCAATGTGAGCCTATCGACCGTTGCATTACTGCCCTGAAGGCCGAACGCGACTATGATGAAGTGATTTTCACCTCGCCCGATGGCGAACGCTTCGATCAGCACATGGCCAACGAGCTTTCACTAAAAGGTAATCTTATCATACTCGCTGGCCATTACAAAGGAATAGACCAGCGAGTAAGAGATCATTTGATTACAAAGGAAATTTCAATCGGCGACTTTGTTCTGACGGGAGGCGAACTGGTGGCAGCTATGATTGCCGATGCCATCGTCCGCGTAGTACCTGGCGTTATTGGCGATGAACAAAGTGCCCTGTCCGACTGTTTCCAAGACGACCTCTTAGCGGCTCCCATCTACACTCGGCCTGCCGACTATAAAGGGTGGAAGGTGCCCGACATTCTGCTGAGCGGAAATGAGGCAAAGATCCGCGAGTGGGAACTTGACCAAGCGCTGGAGCGCACCAAGAGACTTCGTCCTGACTTACTGAACAAGTAGAGCTTTATTTCTGACGGAACAACTCGCTCTGCTGGCGAATCAGTTCAGCATCGTTGAAATAATCTATCTGCATGGCCTTACGCACCTCGCTCATCGTTTGAGCTGCCACTTCACGCGCCTGTTCAGTACCCTTTCTCAGGATATTGTAGATTTCAGGAATGTCTTGCTCAAGCTCATGACGACGCTGGCGCATAGGCTCTAAGAACTGATTTATCACCTGATTCAGGAACTTCTTGCATTTCATGTCGCCCAAGCCGCCACGTGTATAGTGCTCCTTCAATTCATCCAGATTCTTGTACTCCGGCCAGAAGTTGGCAAAGTCGGCATCGGTTGAGAAGGCATCGAGATAGGTGAACACAGCGTTACCCTCTACATGTCCGGGATCGCTCACGTTCAGATGGGTAGGATCGGTGTACATAGAGCGGACCTTCTGCCACACCTCATCGGCTGAGTCGGAGAGATAGATACAGTTGCCGAGCGACTTCGACATTTTCTCCTTACCGTCGGTACCGGGCAGACGACGAGCCGTCATATTCTCCGGCAACATGATTTGCGGCTCAACGAGCACAGGAGCATAGATATTGTTGAAACGGTTCACCAACTCGCGCGTCACCTCCAACATGGGTTCCTGGTCTTCACCGGCAGGAACGGTAGTTGCCTTGAAAAGCGTGATGTCGGCTGCCTGCGACACGGGATAGCAGAAGAAGCCTAAAGGAATGCTTTCGCCTTCGAAGCCACGCATCTTTATCTCGGTCTTTACCGTAGGATTGCGCTGCACGCGACTCACACTGATTAGGTTCATCAGATAGGTGGTCAGTTCAGCCAACTCAGCTATCTGGCTCTGAATGAAGATGGTGCATTTGCTGGGGTCCAATCCTACAGCCAAATAGTCGAGTGCCACATTAATGATATTCTGACGAATCTTTTCCGGATTGTCTGCATTGTCGGTGAGTGCCTGCACGTCGGCCATGAATACGAACATCCTGTCGTAGTCGCCTGCATTCTGCAGCTCCACGCGACGACGGAGCGAACCCACATAGTGGCCAAGATGAAGTTTACCAGTAGGGCGGTCGCCCGTAAGAATTACTTTTCCCATAATCTTTTTCTCTATTTTGTTTTCTTAATTTTTCTGTTCTATAATATGTATATCGCGCTGTGGGAACGGAATCTCTATGCCGTTCTCGTTGAGAGTTTCATATATACACTTCAGCACATCGCTCACCACGTATGACTTCTTCACGGCATCAGCCCATACAAAGAGTTTGAAGTCAATGCTCGAATCGTTCATTGTCGTCACTACAGCCTTTACCGCTCTCGAAGGATCCATCCATTTGTGATGCAGATTGTTGACGGCTCCTTCAACCAACTGTTGCACCTGTCGCAGATTAGAGCCGTAAGCCACTCCGAAGACGACAGGAGCCAGTACGTATCCGTGGTTGCGCGTCAGATTCTTATAGTTCTTGTCAAACAGCTGCGAGTTCTGGAAGGTGATCACCTCACCTGAAATAGACTCCACGACCGTAGAGGTGTAACTGATCTGATGCACCTTTCCCATCGTACCATCTACTTCAATCCAGTCGCCCACCTTCAGTCGGCCAGCCATCAGCGAGGCACCATAGAAGATGTTCTCGATGATGTTCTTCGATGCAAAACCGATACCAGTTGAGAGACCGCCCGAGATGGCCAACAGCCAGGCCAGCGAGATGTGGAGCAAGCCCATAGAGAACATCAGCCAGATGCTCCAGATAATCACCTGCACAACATTGCGGCTCATCACTATTCGAGACGAGGCTGTCGTAGGGTCCAAATGATTGAAATGCAATTCGAGAAAAGCCAGGAGCGTGTTGCCGATATACCTGAAGGCGAACCACATACAGACAACAATAGAAATCTTGATGATAGAAAGGTGCAGATTCTCCATGTGTACGAAATCCGAACGGAAGATCTGCCAGCACAGGTCGCTCAGATTGAACACGTCGGCAGCCCAGTAGATGCTGAGCATGATGGAGAGCACTCCCATAATAGGCATCAGCACGCTATAGACCAAGTTGTAGAACCACGTCTTCGTGATTGGCTTATGGGTTATGTCCTTTCGCAAGCCATAAATGCTCATCCAGCGCGACAGGCAGGTGATGGTCAGAATGCAGGTAAGCTGCATAATCCACCATATCAGGATTTGAACCGAGAGCAGCGTGTAGCCCGACCACGAGATAACGAGTGAGGAAAGAAACACGATAAGCGACACGTAAGAATAGAGCATGTCCTGCTGAGGCACGTTCTGGCTCTGCCGTCCGATAACGCTCCACTGCCAAATAGTGGCCAGCAACAGGACTGGAGGAAACACCAGATTAACCAGTTCCTTCGGAATCAGAATGATACGGAAGGCTATCACCAAGAAGCCCACCAAGATGAGGGGGGCGTAGATGCGGAACGCGCTCCTTATCTGATCACCACTCACGCGCAGCAGAAGCGACACCAGAATAACGCCCAACAGCCATGAATAGCTGATGAGCAAATCTGAAGCCATGATGAAGAAGTTCTGCTCACCTATGTTACGGAAGAGAATCAGGATGATTGCAAACGTGATGGTGGTCGTAGCCATGATGATGCAGCTGCGCTTCTTCATGAATTCGGGCGAATTGAAGCGCCGGGGCACGATGAAGCGGAAGGTCAGCAGATTGAGCAGCGTGGCTACCACGAAATAGATGAAGGTGACGATGAAAAGACCGAAGATGATGCGGCTGTCCCACTGCGACAGAGGCGAAGGCTTATACTTCTCTCCGAAAGTAGTGATCATTTCATCAAACTTCTCAGGGAAGTGTTCCAACACCTTGAAATAGTTGTCGCTGCCGTTCATGAAGATGCCGCGCTGTATCTCGTTATAACGCTGCTGTGCGTAGTCGTCCAGCATCTTCAGCCGCTGCTCGCTCATCTCGTAGTATCTGATGTAGTCAGCTGTCTGCGACCGGTTCT
The DNA here is from genome assembly GCA_946614435.1 of uncultured Prevotella sp. Classification (GTDB taxonomy): domain Bacteria; phylum Bacteroidota; class Bacteroidia; order Bacteroidales; family Bacteroidaceae; genus Prevotella. The sequence goes on from CAMOGW010000011.1 coordinate 34,818, forward strand.
CGTCAAGGGTGTTCCTGATGTGGATGGCCAGTGTCAGACATACGCTTCTGTCAATCTTGGCTTTCTGGCTCAGCAGCATGTAAGGCATCTGCCGAAGACTCCCTATCAGGCTGTCATATTTGGCAATCTCAGCTTCGTGACTGTCCAGGAAGTCTCTGAAAGGCTGCTGCTGTTGTTTGAACTGATGATACTGTTTGGTGGCTTCATTGCAGGCATAGGTCAAATCGAACACATAGTTCGAATTCTGCGAATAGAGCATGAGCGAGTTCTGATTAGACTGTCTCATAGTCTCCATCAGCTCGTTCTGAATGCTCCTGTTCTTCAGTCTTCGTTCCTGTGCCTGACCTGTCAGCTCAACGTGTCGCCCTATCAGCTCCTGCCTCAGCACACTCAGTGTCTGCTCCAAGTCTTTCTCCTTCAATACTGCATGTGCTTGGGGCATGAACAGAGCTATCAAGGCCCACAGTATCAACAATCTTTTCATCTTATTCACTATTTCCTGTTCAGTTTTGTTTTGGCACCCTTCTCAAAGGGGCCTGTCACGTGATGATGCCGCCTTACTTATTCTTCTGAGCCTCACGCAGTCTGATACGTGTGAGCACCTGCTTCGTATTGTAGGTGAAATCGCCCGAGAGCACCCATGCATAATAGCCTGAATCACTACGCAGCACCTCTGCCACGGTCTTCCCTTTGTGCTTGCCGAAGTTGAAGTACTCCACCATTTTGGGGTTGCCCTTCTCGTCAAGCACAATGTTACCCTTACTGTCTTTTTCTTCTCCCCAGACGATGCGTCCGGCAAAGTCAACATTCCGATTGGATTTCGAAAACTCGTTCAGGAAGTCCATATCATTCTGTAACACACGGCCTTCAGGATTCTCGCCCAGCTCACGCTGATGCGCTTCGGTATAATAATCCAGCTCAGCTTTCAGCACGCTATAGGTTGCCTCTGTGTCCTGATCAGCCCGATGAGCCTCAAAGTCGTCCTCCATCTTTCTTCCGCAATAGAACTTATAGGCAGCGGCAAGATTCCTACGCTCCATCTTGTGGAAGATGGCTTGCGCGTCAATAAGCCTGCACTTTGAAAAGTCGAAGTCGATGCCTGCACGCAGGAACTCTTCAGCCAAGAGGGGCACATCAAAATGATTAGAGTTGAAGCCTGCAAAATCGCATCCCGTAAACAGGTCGCTCAGTTGCTTCGCTATTTGCTTAAACGAGGGCTTGTCCTTCACATCTTCATCGCTGATGCCCGTCAGTTCAGTTATGAAGGGCGGAATATGGCATTCGGGATTCACCAGATAATTGCCACGCTCCTCTTTTCCGTTAGGATAGACTTTGATGAAGGAGACTTGAATGATGCGGTCTTTGACCAAATCAAGACCGGTCGTCTCCAAATCGAAGACGACCAGTGGTTTTGTAAGATTAAGTTTCATGAATGTTAATCATTTATCAGCATGGGCATCATCAGCATCAACACGTCTTGGTTCTCAGGCTGTTCTGAAGGCAGCACAAGACCTGCACGGCTGGGATCGGCCAGCTGAATAACGACTTGTTCGCACTCAAAGTTGTTCAGAATTTCAATAAATGACGAGCCTTTGAACCCGATGCTCATCGGCATACCGTCGTAGTCGCAAGCCATCCGCTCGGTTGCCGTCTTCGAGAAGTCGTAGTCCTCGGCATCGAGCTGAAGCGTTCCGTTCTCCACATGAAAGCGAATCAGATTGCTCGAGTCGTTCGAGAAGGGCTGCACGCGGCGCAATGCCGACAGCAGGCCCATGCGGTCAACCGTAAGCTGATTAGGATTGCTCTGAGGAATGACTGAATTGTAGTTGGGATAGCGCCCCTCAATCAGACGACAGATAATTTGTCCGTCCTCATAGTTGATCTCGGCATTGCGCTCGTCAAAGCGAATCACCACGTCGCCGCCATTCTTGCCCAGCACGTTCTTCAGAAGTGAAGCAGGCTTCTTAGGCAGAATGAAAGCTGCCGGCTGATCGCTCTTCACGGTGAACACCTTATTGCGCACCAGCTTGTGTCCGTCGCTGGCCACCACAGCCAGGCATTCGGGTGTCAGGTCGAAGTAGATACCGTTCATCACAGGGCGAAGCTCGTCCTGCGCGGTAGCGAAGATAGAGCGGTTGATGTTATCGCTCAGCATCTGCGTGCTGATGGTGATGGTGGTGGCACCCTCGCCCACTTGCTGTGCCTGGGGGAACTCGTCGGCATTCTCTACTGGCAGCGAGAACATACCATTCTGATAGTGGATATGTGCTATGTTCTTGTTCTGCTCCTGATTCACCTCAAACGTGATGGGCTGTTCCGAAATGCCCTTTACAGCCTCGAGCAGGTCGTGATTGCCTACGCAGAACCGGCCATTGCCATCTGATTCGTTCAGCTCCATTGAGGTTTTCATTACTACCTCACTGTCCGAAGCCGTCAGGTTCAAACGTCCATCAACTACTTCGAAGAGGAAGTCGCCAAGGATGGGCAATGAGTTCTTGCTATTGATAACCCTCGAGAGCGCCACAAGGCGACTGCTGAGGGCTGTGCTTGAAACGGTAAATTTCATATATAATTATTTGGTTTTATGTTTTCAAATCGGAGCACAAAAATACGAAAATAATGTGTGAATAACAAAATTATCACGAAAAATTTTCTTCTTTTCAAACAATTTTAGTAATTTCGCAATCGATTTTGAAAAAACAAACAATCGTAAACAATAAAGGATTATGGATTTAACAGGAAAAGTAATTGCCATCATGCAGCCACGCAGCGGTACGTCAGCCCGCACGGGCAACCCTTGGATGTCGCAAGAGTATGTAATCGAAGTACCGGGTCAGTACCCACGCAAAATGCTGTTCAACATCTTTGGCGAGGACCGTATCAAGCAGTTCAACATACAGGCTGGAGAGGAGATCACCGTTCAATTCGATATTGATGCTCGCGAGTATAACGGTCGCTGGTTCAACGATATTCGCGCTTACAACATTATTCGCGGACAGATTGCCCAGACGGTTCCCCAAGCCACTCCGCCGTTCACTCCCCAGCAGAACGCTGCTCCCCAGGATGCCGCTACGGCTCCCTTCCCTCCTGCACAGGAACCTGCTGGCGAAGGTGCTGCCGACGATCTGCCATTCTAAGACAGAAAAACAACTTTTCACCACACAACAGAAGGCGCTTGCGAGCGCCTTCTCTCTTTTTTGCATATAGGAAAGGATATTCACGAGTGTCCTTTTTTTGCACACATCGAGTTCCTTCCTTATTTGCCAACAGAAAGGGCGCTCCCGATTGTAGGAAGCGCCCTGTTCGTATCTAAGCGTTTAAAAAATCAACCCGATTAGTTCTTGAAGAAGTCCTTAACGGCCTCATTGGGAACCATCTGCTCATCGAAGATGTAAGCACCCGTCTTCGGGCTGCGTACCATCTTGATCACCTTTGAATATGCGCGACCATCCTTCGAACCTTCGTGGAGGGTAGCAACGGTTTTCTTTGCCATGCGTCAGATCCTTTCTTACTTAATCTCCTTGTGAAGAGTCATCTTCTTCAGGATGGGGTTATACTTCATGAGTTCCATGCGCTCAGGCGTGTTCTTACGATTCTTGGTCGTAATGTAACGGCTGGTGCCGGGAACGCCGCTGGTCTTCATCTCGGTGCACTCCAGAATCACTTGGATGCGGTTACCCTTTGCTTTCTTGCTTGCCATGGTTATTCAGTCTCCTATTATGATTAATTACCCCATGCAAAGACCTTCTTCTCAAGGTCGTTCCAAGTGAGGTAGCCCTTATCTACTGCCTGACGAATGGCAGCATCAAGTCCAACTTTATTAATTAAACGCAAACCAGCAGCGCTGATTTTAAGATTAATCCAGCAATCCTGTTCTACCCAAAAGAACTTCTTGCTGAACAGGTTGACATCAAAGCTTCTCTTTGTGCGATGCTTTGAGTGAGACACATTATTACCAATCTGTGCCTTCTTGCCTGTGATTTGACAAACTTTCGACATTGCTATCTACTTTCTTTTGTTCCGTTAATTGATACTTACTCCAAACAGGGTGCAAAGGTACTAATTTTAATGAGAAATGAAGAATGAAGAATAAAGATTTCTCAAAACTTTAATGTTTTTTAACTCTCAGTTTCTATTTCTTCCACATCCTCTTGCTTCAGATAGTCGGAAAACATCTGAATAGCTTTGTTCGTGGCGATGGCCAGATTGATGTCGCGCCCGTGGTCTTCTTCCACTTTGCAGGTCACGATTTTCTCGGGTGAGCCGCAGGCCAGCCAGATAGTACCTACCGGGATTTCCTTGGTGCCTCCGCCAGGACCGGCAAAGCCTGTAGCGGCAATGGCATAGTCGGTGTTCAGCATCTTGCAGGCACCTTTCACCATCTCGACAGCCACTTCTTCGCACACAGCTGTCTTCTCCTCCAACAGCTGATGCGACACTCCTAACAGATTCTCTTTCACCTCATTGACATAGCAGATAATGCCGCCCTTGAAATATTTCGAGGCTCCGGGTACTGCGATGATTGCTTCAGCAATACGTCCGCCCGTGCAGCTCTCTGCCGTAGCCACAGTTCTCTCTTTCTCCCACAGCAGTTGGCTTATCTCCCTGCTGATTATTTTTGCTTCAAAATCCATCTTATTTTATTTAGTGTTTTATTACGATTTACGATTCACCTCGCTCTTGCGCTCGGTGCTTTACTTAAATGTGACTTTGCTGAATGCAGGCGCATCGATGGGACAAAACTCCTTGTCCTGATACTTGAAATGGCCCACGATGCCTATCATGGCCGCATTATCGGTAGTATAGCTGAACTTGGGAATGTAGATGGTCCAGCCGTAGCGTTGGGCGTGGTCCTTGAAGGCATTGCGCAGCCCATTGTTGGCACTCACGCCTCCTGCCACGGCCACGTGTTTGATGCCGGTCTGCTTCACGGCTTGGCGCAACTTCTTCATCAGGATGTCCACAATGGTCCATTCCAGCGAGGCGGCCAAGTCTTCCTTATGGTGCTCCACGAAGTCGGGATCATCCTCCACCCACTTACGCAGATTATAGAGGAAGGATGTCTTCAATCCCGAGAAGCTGTAGTCCAACCCGGGTATGTGGGGCTCGGCAAACTGATATGCTTTCGGGTTGCCCTGCCGTGCCAGTCGGTCAATGACGGGTCCGCCCGGATAGCCCAGTCCCATCACTTTGGAACACTTGTCAATGGCTTCGCCGGCAGCATCGTCGATGGTCTGTCCCAGCACCTCCATATCGTTGTATGCGCGTACCAGCACGATTTGGGAGTTGCCACCCGACACCAACAGGCAGAGGAACGGGAATGGCGGCGGATTGAAGTCGCCCTCTCCCCCGTCTATGAAGTGGGCCATCACATGTCCTTGCAGGTGGTTCACGTCGATAAGCGGAATGCCCAGCGAACGGGCAAAGCCCTTGGCGAAGTTCACGCCCACGAGCAGCGATCCCATCAGACCGGGGCCGCGCGTGAAGGCCACAGCCGACAACTGCTCCTTCGTGATGCCTGCACGCTTGATGGCCTCGCTCACCACGGGCACCACGTTCTGCTGATGCGCTCTGCTGGCCAGTTCGGGCACCACGCCTCCGTAAGCCTCGTGTACGGCCTGCGAAGCGGTCACGTTCGACAGCAGCACCCCGTCTCTGAGCACGGCGGCTGATGTGTCGTCGCAGCTCGACTCTATACCTAATATATATACATGCTTATCCATTGCTTTCTGATTTTGCGTGCAAAGGTAGCACATTTCGGCCATGTCACAAAAACTTTTCCGCTTTTTATGCAGTTAAGTGTTCTCAAGCAGCCGTTTTCGGGTCGAAAAGAATCACCGCAAATGCCCGTATGACACTTGCGGTGACAGGTTGAGATGAGTTTTCCCTCAGAAAAACTCACAGGAGTCGAAACGCTTACTTCAGCGCCTTGTTCAGCATGAAATAGACCTCGTTGTTGCGCAGGTTCTGCTTGAACTCGTAGGTCTTCGTGTCTTTGTTGATCTTGACATACTCGATGCCCAGCATCTCAGCGAAGTCTTCCCAGTACTCCTCGGTGATGTCGTAGGAGAAGGCGCTGTGGTGCGTACCGCCAGCCAGGATCCAAGCGCCTGCGCCAATCTCGAACGTGGGCTGTGGCACCCAGAGGGCTGAAGCCACGGGCAGGTTGGGCATGGGCTTCGGCTCGATGCACTCTACCTCCTGCGAAATGAGACGGAAGCGGTTGCCGAGGTCAACGACGGTAGCCTTGATGCCACGACCCGTCTTAGAGGTGAACACCAGACGGGCTGTCTGCTGCTTGCGGATACCGATGCCGAGGAAGTGCACCTCGAGCTTGGGCTTATCGACTGCGATGAGCGGGCACACCTCGAGCATGTGGCTCTGCAGGCAGCTGGAGCGGTCGCCGGCGAAGTTGAGGGTGTAGTCCTCGAGGAACGAGCATCCTGTGGGCAGTCCCTGCTGCATCACCCAGAGTGTGCGATAGAGGCAAGCCGTCTTCCAGTCGCCCTCGGCACCGAAGCCGATGCCCTCGGCCATGAGTCGCTGCGAAGCGAGACCGGGAATCTGATCGAAGCCGCAGAAGTCGGGAGCATCGATGTCGGCATCGCCCAGGTCGTCGAAGTTGGTGGTGAAGGCAGTAGCGCCCTCGTCCTTCAGCACGCGGCGCAGGGCAATCTCAGCCTTGGCTGCATTGTGCACCTTCTGCCAATAGACCTCCTCGCCGCTCTCGTCGATCTTGATGGTGTAGAGCTTCTTGTACTCCTCCACCAGCTCGTCGGCCTCCTTGTCGGTCACCTTCTTGAAGTAGTCCATCAGCGAGCTGACGGGATAGTAGTCAACATGATAGCCCAGACGCTGCTCGAACTCCACGCGGTCGCCGTCGGTCACGGCCACGTTGTTCATGTTCATGCCGAACATCAGGCAGCGCACGTTGTGGGCATCGGCCACACCGGCAGCCACGCGGGCCCATACGGCAATCTGCTTCTGAGCCTGCTCGTCCTTCCAGTAGCCGCACACCACCTTACGGGGAACGCGCATGCGAGTGCAGATGTGTCCGAACTCGATGTCGCCGTGGGCGCTCTGGTTCAGGTTCATGAAGTCCATGTCCATCGTCTCCCAGGGAATCTCGGCATTATACTGAGTGTGGAAGTGCAGCATGGGCTTCTTCAGAGCCTGCAGGCCCTTGATCCACATCTTGGCAGGCGAGAAGGTGTGCATCCAGGTGATGATACCGATACACTTCTCCTCGTTGTTGGCGGCGAGCATCACCTGCTCCACTTCTTTTGAGCTGTTAGCCGTGCCCTTATAGACAATCTTCACGGGAATGTTGCCGCTGGCGTTCAGGCCCTCGACCATCTCCTTTGAATGTCCGTCAACTGCAACAACGGCATCGCCTCCGTAAAGGAGCTGTGCACCAGTTACCCACCAAATTTCCAAATCTTTGAACATTGTAGTAAGCCCCCCCTTAACCCTCCCAACAGGGAGGAAGACCGTAACAGGGACTTGGGTCTTTAGTTATTGAAATATATTTGTTTATTGTTATTCCTTCTTACGGAGTTTCAAGGACGTACAATAATCCCATGAGCCAAAGCTGCTCCAGCCACTCGACCACTGTTCGCCAGGCTTGAGCGTGATGTCTTGTCTAAAATATTTGTCGGTGTAAAGATGAATACAATCTTCGTCGACTCGCAGAAAATAGAAAGTGTAAGACTCATAGCCGCCGTAGCTGCCATAGTTTCCCTGTGGCGTCCATTTGGGCGATTTGTTCTCTATCAAATCGCTAACCGGACAAGTAAAGGTTTCTGTGCCACCCATGTCGCGGCCTGTCACCTCGCACTCTTTTGAACTTTCTGCTTCGAGAACCAGTTCATATTCATTCCAATTTACAGCCATAGTCAAAGATGCTTATGATTCGATTGTTTTTCTTGGTTGCAAAAATAAGAAATTATGCCGACATACAAAAACTATTTAAGATTCTAAAAGTTAAAAAAGCAGAAAAAGAGCAATGCAATGACGGGCAACTGGAAAACAACACCCATTAGCAAAGTGAGCGAAACAAATTCGTTTCAAAATTCTATCTGCAAAACCGTGGCAGGAAATATCCTGCCACGGTTTTTACAGTTTTTTTCACCTTCAGTAGTTTCAAATCAGGCCATTCCTCACGGCATAATCCCAGGCATCATGGTCTATCTGCTGCATGGTGCGAACATCTGGAGGAAGGTCGCTTGTACGAACGAAATGCGGCTTGCTCTGGAAAGCCTCTTTGTCGCGAGAGCCATAGAGATTTTCACGCCACGAGATGATGAGTTCAAGCGAGAACGTGTAATCAGGACGGTGTCCTGGCTCCCATGTGTGCGTCGGCTTTACAGGTATGTCCTTTTCCAATGGCACAGCATGCTGTTTGTTGGGCGACATGCTCAACGTGAACTGCTGGTCACGGTAACGGACGACCAACTCATACTCGTCGACATGCTCCACAATGACTGGCGCTACAGGACACTCGGCATCGTCTTCGAGCGAGAAATGCCAAGGAAGATACCAGTTGAGGTCGTCGCCCACATGGACATCGTCAATATCGAACGAATAGTCGCGCCCGTTCCACCCAGGAGTAAAAACGATTTTGAAATCCAGATGATTCCACTCACGCCGCTGCCCCGTAACAGAACAAGGAACAACCGTCGTTTCTTCGTCTTTGGTATACCGGACGCTGCCATTAGAGACGTATGGCATGTAGCGCACGGCAGAGACATCGCCAAGTTTGTTAGACGATTCAAGGTTGCCCCAATAGAACAGATTCCTGATTCTGTTATTGAAACTATTACTATCGCTTGCCGACATGACACGCACGGGCAAGGAAAGGGTATTCAGTTGAAACCACTCGTCGCAGGCATCGATCTGGTACTGAAACAGAAACCCACGGTCGTGACTGAAGCCGTAGTCACTGGGTCCAAACAGTTCGTCGGCCCATTTCTCGAGACGCTTGCTGATAGACAGCGCACTCTCGAAACAAATACGACTAATCTGACTGACAATTTTCTCTTGCTCTTGCTGTGTCATAATTCTATCGGCAGGTGGGTCATGATATTAATGCTTCTGGCCTTTCTGTCCGTAGTAGGCGTTGGGGCCGTGCTTGCGGTTGTAGTGCTTCTCTACGAGCAAGGGGTTCATCGTGGTGTTGGGGTTCACCGAGAAGCTGACGAAGGCCATCTTGGCACACTGCTCCATCACCTTGGCGTTATAGACGGCATTGTCGGGCGACGTGCCCCATGAGAAGGGGCCGTGGTTCTTCACCAGCACGGCAGGTGTGTGGTCGGGATTGATCTTGCGGATGTTCAGAATCTCATCGACGATCACGTTGCCCGTCTCCAATTCGTACTGTCCTTCCACCTCTTCCTTCGTCATGTCGCGCGTGCAGGGTATGTCCTTGTAGAAGTAGTCGGCATGCGTGGTTCCGATGTTGGGAATGTCGCGGCCAGCCTGAGCGAAGGCCGTGGCATAGGTGGAGTGTGTGTGCACTACGCCCTGGATATTGGGGAATGCCTTATATAATACAAGGTGCGTGGGTGTGTCGCTCGAGGGGTTGAGCTCGCCCTCGACCACCTTGCCGGTTTCCAAATCGACCACCACCATGTCCTCAGCCTTCATGTCGTCGTAGCTGACTCCTGAGGGTTTGATAACGACGAGGCCCTTCTCGCGGTCTATGCCAGAGACGTTGCCCCAAGTGAAGATGACCAATCCCTGTTTCACGAGATCGAGATTAGCCTTAAATACTTTTTGTTTCAGTTCTTCTAACATATCTTTCTTCTTTTAGTCACAGTTTAAAGTTCGGATCTTCTTTATAGACGTTGTCGTTGAAGCGATAGAGATAGGCACCTCGCTTAGAGCCTTTCTTGTCTATCTTGTCGGTCTTCTGGATGAAGTCCATCTCCTTGATGCGCTTGCGGAAGTTGCGCTTGTCAATCTCGTGGCCCACCACGGACTCGTAGAGCCGCTGCAGCTGTGTGAGGGTGAACAGCTCGGGCAGGAGCTTGAATCCGATGGGCTCGGTGCGTATCTTCTGCATCATCAGCCGCCACGCCTTGTCCACCATCTCGTTGTGGTCGGAATAGAGATGGGGCAGCTCGTCAGAGCTCACCCACTCCACTCCATGCTCCTTCTGGAGCTCTTCGTTGTAGTCCTTCACGTTGATGAGGGCATAGTAGGCCACTGAGATGACGCGCTCGCCCGGGTCGCGATTCACCCTGCCGAAGGTTTCCACCTGCCGCATGAACACGTCTTTCATGCCCGTCAGTTCGTAGAGTGTGCGCCGGGCGGCATCGTCCAGACTCTCGTCGGCAGCCACGAAGCCGCCGTAGAGGCTCCACTCCCCTCGTCCGGGGTCCATCTGGCGACGGCCTATGAGCACCTTCAGCTTTCCTTCGTCGAAGCCGAAGATGATGCAGTCCACCGACACCCAGACTTTTGAATATTCGTTATAATACATTCAATGTTCAACGTAAAGACATTACCAGAAATAGGCATAGAAGCAAGCGCAGAGGCCGATTACGATCAGGGTGCCCACGATGTCGAAGGTGCCCCAGCTCTCCTTGATCGACTTCTTGAAGTCAGCCGAGAAGGTGATGGCATCGACCTGAGCCTTGGTAGGTGCAGGCGTGAAGCAGCTCACGCAGACCATGAGGCAGATGATGAACACGAGCAGCCAGCACTCGAAGATGAGCCAGTTGGTCTGCCAGAACCATGTGGTGTTCTCCCAGAAGGCACCTTCCATAGCGGCCTTGCCCGAGTCAGTGATCACGTTGGTCACGAGGCGAATCATGCCCACGCAGAAGCCGCCAATGAGGCCCCACTCACCTGCCTTAGGCGTAATCTTCTTAGAGAAGATGCCGAGCGTGAACACAGCCACCATAGCGGGGGCGATGAGCGACTGAATGTCCTGCAGATAGCTGTAGAGGTTGCCCATCGACATCATGACAGGCATCCAGGCCAGACCGAGAATCACGACCACGACCGTAGCCATACGGCCTACGAACACGTAGTGGGCCTCGCTCATGCCTTTCTTCATGGGCTTGTAGAAGTCCTCGGTGAAGAGCGTGGCGCAGCTGTTGAAGAAGGCGGCCAGCGATGCAACGAGGGCGCACACGAAACCGATGGTCACGATGCCCTTGATGCCGGCAGGCAGGATGTTCTTCACCATCATGGCGAAGGCGCCGTCGGTTGACTCGTGGTTGGTGATGTCCATCACGATGCCGCTGTCAGGATTCTGCGACAGGGCATAGGCAATCATGCCGGGGATGAGGAACATGAAGCAGGGCAGAATCTTGAAGAAGCCTGCTGCGATGGTACCGCGACGGGCGCGCTTCATCACTTCGGCATTGTCCTCGCCGGGCACCTGACCCAGTACACGCTGCACGATGTGCTGGTCGGTACACCAGTACCAGAAGCCGATGATGGAGGCTCCGAGGAACACCACATAGCCCGGGAATTGGGGATACATGGGGTCGCCCGGATCGGTGTGGAACATGTGGGTGGTGCCGTAGCCCTCGTGGGCTGCATTACACACGGCCATCATGTTCTCCCATCCGGCTGTGATGCTGCCGCCGCCCAAGGCCGAGAGGCCGAGGAAGAGCACGAGGAAGGAGCCTATAATAAGAATAGGTGTCTGAATGGTGCTGAGGGTCATCACGCCCTTCATGCCGCCGAACACGGTGAACACGGCTGTGATGGCAATCAGGCCGATGGCTCCATACCAGAAAGGTATGCCGAGCAGATACTTGAAGAAGATGCCGCCCGTGAAAGCGGTGACCGACACCTTGGTGAGCACATAGGCCACGAGGGTGATGATGCTGAGCCACGAGCCCGTGCGCTGGGTGTAGCGGAACTTCAGGAAGTCGGGCATGGTGATGATCTTGCCCATCTTGTTGATGAGCAGCTGATAGAAGGGCACGAACAGCCAGCCGAGAATCAGGATCATCCAGCCCTGCATCTCCCAGTGGGCCATGCCCACGCCGTCCTTGGCACCTGTTCCGGCCAAGCCCACAAGGTGCTCCGAGCCGATGTTGGCGGCAAAGATGGCCATACCGATCACATACCAGGGCTCGCCCTTACCGAAGAGGTAAGCCGACGAGTCTTCGCCCTGCTGGGCTTTCTTGTCTTTCCAGATGGCATACCACACGGCTGCCACCACTCCACACAGGCCGACGATGAGCACCACCCAGTCGAGCCAGATAAATTCATGTGAACTCCAGTTCATTTTCTTACTATTCGTTTATTTGTTGATGATTCGTTATTTACTTGATTGAGAACTTATAGGCAGCGTGGCTGTAGTAAGGCTTCTCGGGTGTGACCACCGGGCTGGCCCACTCAGGATGGTTGGGGCTGTCGGGATATTTCTGGCTCTCCAGGCACACGCTCACGTGCTGCGGATACTTCTTGCCCAGCTTGCGCACGATGTTCTCTTCGCCGCCTACGCCCTGGAAGTTGCCGCTATAGACCTGCACGCCGGGCTCGTTGGTGAACATCTCCATGAAGATGCCCGTGCGGGGGCTGTAGAGCGAGGCGCACACCTGCGTGTCGTCGCCAGCCGTGTTGAGGCACCAGTTGTGGTCGTAGCCGTGTGCGTTCTTTATCTGATAGTAGTCTGAATGGATGGAGTCGCCCACGGCATGAGGTGTGCGGAAGTCCATCGGGGTGCCCTCCACGGGAAGAATCTTGCCGGTGGGCATGTAGCTGAAGTCTGCCTCGGTGAAGGAGTCGGCATTCACGTAGAGCACCTGATCGTAGGCAGCGTTCTCCAGGTCGCCCGAGAGGTTATAGTAGTTGTGGTTCGTCTGGTTGATGATGGTAGGCTTGTCGGTCGTGGCCTCCCACACGATGTCTAGCACGTTGTCGGCTGTCACCTTATAAGTGGTCGTGGCCACCACGTTGCCGGGGAATCCGTTCTCTCCGTCGGCAGCCTTGATCTGCAGTTTCAGCACCGAGTCGTTGGCCTCCACCACGTCATACACCTGGTTCATCCATCCCGTAGCGCCGCCCCCGTGCAGGCAGTGAGTGCGCGTGTCGCCCTCGTGGGGATCGTTCTGCCGCAGCTGATAGGTCACTCCGCCGAGTGCGAACTTGCCGTCGCAGATGCGGTTGGCATAGCGGCCTACGCTGGATCCGTAGTCGGTGGGCGAGTTGAGCGTGTCGGCATACTGGGCTATGTTGTCGAAGCCGAGCACCACGTCGGTGGGCTTGCCGTCCTTGTCGTTCACCACGAGGCTCACCACGCGCCCGCCGTAGTTGGTGATGCACACCTCCATACCGCTCTCGTTCTTGAGCGTGTAGAGCTTCACCTCCTTATTATTAATGAGGGTGTCGAACTTAGCGGCATCGAGTCCCGACTTGGTGAGTGTGGTCTCCTGCTGCTGACCGCCGGCGCAGGCCGACATCATGAGTGCCATTGCACCGATGCAGAGCAACGAGTTTTTAGCTGTTTTCATTTGCTTAGTGTTTTTTAAGTTTTAGTTATTGTTTCGAAATTTGGGTGTAAATTTACGACTTATTTTTAATTCGGCAAAGAATCCGCCCTATATATTTTCGAACTGCCTTTTGAAATTGATTCTTTTTAACAAATCGGGGACCATCGCTCCGCCTGATGCCACTCCCGAAAAAGCATTTCCCCTCCTGCGCGAGGAGGGGAAATCGGGGCCTGTGCTACATTCCTATACAGGAAGTGGTGGTGGCCGATGGCGGTCAGCTTAGGGCTGCTCCTCCACACTGCCGCTGGTGCCGCCGCCCTGCTGCTGTTGTCCGCTGCCGCTGGTGCCGCTGTCGTCGTCGGTTGTCAGGCCGGCGCCTTTCATGATTGTGGTGGCCGACACGCGGGTGGCGTTGCGCGAGAGCACCGGGCTCAGGTAGAGTGAGCGGTCGCTGCGTTCGGGCGTGAAGCCCAACGAGAACACCACGTTCTGAATGTCGAGCTCCTCCATCGTCTCGGCACCGCCGTAGAGGGTCTCCCCCTTCTCGTTGGTGCCCATCTTCAGACGTGGCTTCAGGTAGAAGGTGCCCAGCCCGTCGAGCTTCACCTTGTGCGAGCTGAGCAGCAGCTCCTGAATGCAGTTCACGAACTTCCTGGTCACGCCATACACCACGTCGCTGGTGAAGATGGTGCCGTGCTCCATGATGTGCTGGCACACGTCGTCGAGGGTCAGGGTCTTCAGGTTGAACACGCGCGGATACCAGCGGCCATAGCTCTTCTGGCTGCTCTTGTTGTCGTTCTGCCGCTTGATGATAATTACTCCGTTTGACATAATGATTGTGTGTTTAAAGCCAGCCCCCCCTCAGTTTCCCCCACGGGGGGATGAATGGATGGGCGAGAGGGGGCTTGGGTGTGTTGATTATTAGGGTTAATTTTGTCTCTCAGTCGCTCGCGATTGACTGATACAAAGGTACGAATTTTTACTTGAATATCCAAATTTTAAAGCCATTATTTTCATGGAATTACCGATATTTTTAAGATAGAAATTTATGTTCGCCTACGGCGTAACGCAAATGCCCGTAAATGAACCGTGAATAATCCGAGAATATTTACAAAAACATTTACGAGCCATTCACGGCTCATTTACGGGCATTCGCGTTGTGCCGAAGGCAATGGAGCTCCATTTTCTCGTCATTTTCGCCCGATGCATCTGACGGCTTGTTAAACGCATCGGACGGGCTGTCCGATGCGTCGTTCACAGAAGGAAATCAGAGCTCACCCAGCAGTACATCGCAGAGGTCGGTATTCGGAGGGTATGCCTCCAGACGCTTCGAAATATTATAGTCAACGTCTTTGACGAGCTGCATCTGCTCAGCCCATTTCTCGTAGCAACCGCTGTCGGGAAACAGTGTCACCCTGCGTCCTCGCAGGCATTCTGCCTTCTCGGGCGTGAGACCGCTACTGCCCGATGTAGCCATCCACAGATATTCGGGCTGATAGGCCGCCATGACAAGTGCCGTCTTCTCGCTCTCCACTATGCACACATGCGCCTCAGGACGGCGAGGCAGCAGGTGCAGGCCGAAGAAGCACTGGTACAAGCGCCAGTCGGGATGCAGCAGTCCTGCTCGCATCAGCGGCGTGTGCGTCCATCCCTGAAAGCCGTCGCGATGACCGTCGAAGCGGTACTGCATGATGTGGCCGCCATGCACCAGCCAATGATGGTCTATCTGCCAGAAGATGACGTTGCCGCGACGGGTAGCGCCGATGAGGTAGTCCTGATAGACTTGTTGGAGCTGCTGCTGCGAGAGGTTCAGATGCCTGGCAACCTGTGAAGAGAACCACTGCCAGAACACGCTGCGTGGCGACTGGCTGCGCAACACATAGTCGGTGGGCAGCGGCTGGAAGGGCGGCGGCGGCAGGGGCTGGCAATAGCGCTCCGGACGGGGCTCGCTCTCCCTTGCCCACTGATGGTCGTGATAGTATTCCGAAGGCTTGTAGTGATAGCCGCAGGAGTGCTGGTGATCGCACTTGCCAACGCTGTCGGCCACATAGCTGAAGCCGTTACGTGTATCCACGTAGCGCACGAAACATTTCTTCTTTCCGCAATGCGGACAGGTGAGCTTACGGGGCTGGTGGCCTGTCAGACGCTTGCTCTCTAACTGATAACGATATTCTTTGTTCATCATACTCGTTGGTTTCACTTTGTAATGTTGTTTGTCATGTCTTTTTGTGGCGATTCTCGTTTGTCGTCGGAGCCGCTCTATATATAGGCGGCTCCGACAACAAACAAAAATCTTATCGCGGTCAGAAGGGTAATGCGAGGTCGTTGGATACTTGAATCATGCCGTTGACCGCAACGATGCTGCCGTCTCTCAGCCACTCAGAGATGTATCCGGCGACGGTTGTACGCTCGCGGTTGAACACCTTGACGAGAATCTCGGTGAGCTGCTTGCGGCTGACCGCACCTCCCTTGTCGGTGAGAATGCGGATACACGTATCCAGGCGTTCCTCCTGTTTTTTGTCGATGGCTTCCTGGCGCCTCTGCTGCTGTTCGGCCTTGCGCTGCTCTATGAGCTGGCGACGTTGCTCGTCGGCATCCACGATATGACCGTCCTGATCGAACGTGATGCTCCATTCGGGCATCTCTTCGTGGCGCGCCTCCGAACAGCGGACGGTGATGACGCTGCTGCCCCGCTCCTTGACGCACTCCAGCACCGTGGCACTCTTCTGGGCGAGCATCGTGCCGAGGTGGCCGCGCATGTTGTGGTCCTCGTCGGCCTTGTTGGTATGCAGCACGCAGACGATGGCGCAGTTGTGCTGGTCGCTAAGCTTCAGCAGTTCTTTGATCAGGCGCTTCGACTCCGTCTCGTCGTTGAAGCTGGCTACGAACTCCACGATGCCGTCGAGCATCACTACCTGCGGCTTCTCGTCTTCGAGCGCCACCTCCAGCAACGGCAACAACTGCTCTTGGTCGATGCGGCGGAGCGAGTGGAGCGACACTTGCGCGTCGATGACCGCAGGCGGCAGTCCCGTCATCTGTGCCACATCCTGCAGGATGCGCTTCGTGTCGGTCCGGCTTTGTTCGGTGTCGAAGAACTCGATGTGAGGCTTCTCCAGCAGCGACTTCACGCGAAACATCCCACCTTGCAACAGTGCAGCGATGAACACCTTCAGCGCCGTCGTCTTGCCTGCCTTCTGCTTGGCCTTGATGGCATGGATGTCGCGCAGGGCAAAGATGCCCTTGTCGTCCACCTGTAGCGCATACTCCTCGGGCGGCACCTCTGTATCGCTACAGATGCGCGTCTCCTGAAGAATCTGCCTTAACTGCTCTTTCTCCTGCTCCTCGGCAGAAGGTTGGTTGACAGCCTCGCCCACGATGTCCTTCACCGTCGTCTGGGCTTGGCCGTTTACTTGTCCAGACAGATTGTCAGTCTGCTGAACGTTCTTAATCTCACTAAAATCCTTTTCCATTTTGTCCGGATTTTAAAATGAGCATCCTCGCACTACCGATATTAATGACGGATGCATTCACAATCGGCGAGGGCCTGTGCTCAGGTCTGTCCCCCTAATATACGCGTAAAATGTTACTATGGGTTTACCCATTTCTGCACCCTCGGTGTCTGAGGATAGCAAAAAGAATTGCACCCAGCGGGTAACTGGGTGCAAAATTACGTATATATAAAGCTAAAATGAAATAATGGCTGTTTCCCTACGTGTACCTCGAACGTGTACCTGCTTAGGTGAGAATCTCGCCAACGTGTACCTGAAACGTGTACCTGAAAAAGGAAAAAACGTGTACCTTCTAATCATTAAGATGCACTCTTTCTAACCAATACTTTTGAGCAGCATCATGCAGTCTGTCAAAAGTCTTTAGCGGAGTGTCTCGTGAGTATGCTTTCTGAAGCATCGACTTCCATTCCGTGCTAACCCCTACTAATTTTAGCATCATCTCGCCCACTTCGGTAGCTGTCACAAAACTATTGTCAGCATGCCGGAAATAGCCATCTGTAATCATTGCCTGAACAATTCGGGTAAAGTCGCTGTTGCGCCTTTTTGCAAGTATAATCCGCTTGCCGTCACTGGCATGCAAGTTCTCTTCAACGATGTCGCCGGCATTGGCAACCGCAGCACTTTCGCCTACTTTCTGTTTGTCTTTCTCTGCTGCTTCCTTGAACATGTTGAAGTATGGAAGGGCATCGGAATTTTTGGAAACGAAAGTTGTCATCATTTCTAAGTGTTCATCATCTACTGCACCTTGCATGGACAAAACATAGAACACACCACCGAAGATAACACCCTGATAGTACTCATAAGGTAGAGCATAATTATCAAAAGAGCCCATATACTGATGTTGTGAGGAAAGAAGTGCATTCCAAAAAGTTGCCATCCTACTGACAAATGTCACCTGACTTTTGGCCAGACTCTCAGCTAAATCCCTGATACAACTAACCGCTACCGTCTCCTTGAAATTCTGCGACAGTACCTTTTTGCCGTCAGGTCCTTTGAGACGCAACTTGTCGATGATAAAAGTTACAGACTTATAAGGTTCGTCGGCCTTTTCTAAATCTTCCTGTGTTCTGTAAAATGGCTGAATCTTTAGCATCTTTTTTTCTTTGTGTTTACATCGATACGTCTGTATTGACTTATTACTTTAACATTTGCAATTTACCGCATCTTGAAGCTCATAGTCAAATTCATTGACCTCATTTACGCCATACCATTCAAAGTTGTCAGAGATGAGCAACTCGTTTTTCGTAACCAAATGGGTGGTCTGCATTGGAATAGTGATATAAGGCAAGCCAAACTCATTGGCCCAACTGCGGACTTCGGGTGTATCATCATACGTGAGCAGGAAATGCCCTTTCAGCCTATTCACTATTTCGAATATCCGATGATGGTCAACCTCAAAATGATTATAAAGCCTACGCCCGGCTACTGTGTAGGGAGGGTCAATGAAAAGAAAAGCATCGGTTTCGTCCACCTGTCTCTCCATATATTCGAATGCATCGCCATGAACAAAGGCCAGACGATTACGCATCTTGTTCACTTCAGTAATGCGCTTAATAAGAGTTCCGGGATACCAGCGTGAAGCCAAGCCCTTGCCATTCTCGCCTGATTTTATTAGTCCAGAACCTTTAGCCAATATGCCTCCATGACTCGTCCTGTTCCGTATGATCGTTGAGAAAGCCCTCTCCTTCAGGCCATCGGACGAGTGGGCAATGGCTTCACTGATGTTTTCAGCCGTAACATTGAAGTTAGCAATCTGATTTGTCAGCCATTTACAATCATCCGACAGAATAGTCTGCCACGCGGCAGCAACATCGCTGTCAAGTTCAACCATCGTCACATTTACAAAATAGTGCTCTGCTGCGGCTGTTAGACTGATAATACCTCCACCGGCAAAAGGTTCAACAAGATAAGAGCCTAACTGGGCTTGGGCAAACCATTTGCGAGCTGTTGGCACAAGCCACGTCTTACCGCCTGGATAACGGAAGGGGCTGCGCTGCGGAACCGATGCCACATTGACTATGACAGGCTGCTTCTCTGCCGAAGGTCCCATCTCGTTTTGTGGGAACAGTGGTTGTTGTATCTCTTGTGACCTCATAGCAAATCCATCACTGAACGTGTTTCAGGTTCATTACTGATGCGCTCATCGAGCTTACCCTGAAGCGTATTCATAAAGTCTGTCATACTGCCCGGCTTGGTATAGATAACATGTTCCAATGCAGACTGAAATTCTGTATAAACAATATCAATCAACACCAAGTGATTCCGCTGGTCACTATCATCATATTTCAAATCATAGAGGAACCATGCAATGTCGGCATCTTCCTTATTTGTCTGGGGCATAAGCGGAAGCGTGTCAAAAAAAGACTTCTGAATAACCACACATTGTTTTTTATTCCACGACTTGAAGATACCGCCTTTATAAAGCATCTGCGGAATGAGCCGCTTGCGCGATGAGGAAAGATAGTCTGGACGGGGGAATTGGCTACCTGTCCATTCGAAGTCGGGAGTCGGCGATTTCATGTATTGATGGAACGCATTACTCAAATTGCCGCTGATATACACACCTTGTACTTCGATTGAAGCAAAATCAGTTATCTGTCCCTCTTCATCGTAGCTTACAATAACATAATCCACATTACCCGCCGACTCGCCATTAGCATCTAATAGTTTGATCTCAGGAAGCGAAGTCCACTTTGTACCTTTGGGCCAAACGAACGAGGCTGCATCATGCAGAATCTTCCAATCTTCGCGAAATCGCGACGGACAGGTTATAATCTTATTGCCGCCATGAATCACGCTGCATACGCCCAAGGGATTGTCTGCTTTACTTTTGGTGCAATTGGGAAAACGATTATGAAATGGACATAGTCTATTCTCTCTATAATACCTGGCCAGTTCTGATTCGTTTGATATAGGAAAACCAAACACTTCTGCTAAAGGATTGCTCTTTGACATTTTTACTATTTTTCTGCAAAGTTACGAATAAAAAAGCGAAAATGACAACAAGTGGTCTCTATTATTTTCCGAAAACTACTAAATTGAACTCCTACGAGGGGGAAAACAACGGCTATTTTTTGCCATTTGCGAGAAAATGATTAACTTTGCGCCTAAATTAGCATACTCACATGGAAATCATCATTCAAGACGAAACACTGAGAAAAGCTGCCCAAGAGGGTAACGACACATTCGTGGACGCATTCGTGAACGCCATACACACTGCCATCGGGGGAGAACTGAACAGCGAGAACATGAGCCTGCTGAACACCGACCAGATCACGCTGCTGGCATGGCACACACTGCACGAGGAGGTGATGGACGGAGGATTCGTGCAGCTCATACACAACGGCTACGGACCCTTCATCTTCAAGAACCCCTTCGCCAAGGCGCTCAACAAGATGTGGCACATGCGCGAGCTGTCGAAACTCGTCTATGAAGCCCACACGCTCTATGCCAAGTACGGCGGGGAGATTGAGAAGGACTGCACGGACGAGGAGTTCATGGCTCTCTTCGAGCAGTACCCGGAGTTCGACGACCTGGACGACGCATTCGTGGAGCATGAGGAGGAATACACCGAACAGGTGGCGCAATACATTGACCAGAACATAGAGAAATTTGCCACCGTGGCAGAACTGAAAGCATGAACAAAACCGAACAAGAAATCAGGAAGAAGAGTCCTGTTCAGATAAAGAACAAGAAAGCTGCCTTCGAATACTTCTTCATAGAGGAGTTTACGGCAGGCATCGTGCTCACAGGCACGGAGATAAAGTCGATCAGGGCCGGAAAGGCCAGCCTCGTTGACACGTACTGCACCATCATCCGGGGCGAGCTGTGGGTGAAGGGCATGAGCATCAGCCCCTACTTCTACGGCTCCTACAACAACCACGAGCAGAAGCGCGAACGCAAGCTGCTGCTCACCCGACGGGAGATCAGCCGACTGGAGAGCGCCACGAAGCAGACGGGCTACACCATCGTGCCCACGCTCGTGTTCATCGACCAGAACGGACGCGCTAAGGTCGATATTGCCCTGTGCAAGGGTAAGAAAGCCTACGACAAGCGGCAGACGCTCAAGGAGAAAGAGGACCGGCGCGAAATGGACAGGGCCATGAAGGTTTACAAATAGCAACAGATAATGCCAGACAGACTTAGCGAGATTGTAAGGGAACGAGTTCTTATTCTCGACGGCGCTATGGGCACCGTCATTCAGCAATACAACCTTACGGAGCACGACTTTCAGGGACGGCTGCCGCAGCAGTTCAGACAGGGCTCGCACGAGCCGGTGCTGATGAAGGGCAACAACGACATGCTCTGCCTGACGCGACCCGACGTGATTGCCGACATTCACGAGCGATACCTGAGGGCCGGGGCCGACATCATCACCACCAACACGTTCAACGCTCAGCGCATTTCGCAGAGCGACTACCAGATGGAAGACTACGTGCGCGCCATCAACTTCGAGGGAGCCAGACTGGCCCGCGAGGCTGCCGACCGCTATTCCACCCCCGACAAGCCGCGCTTTGTAGCGGGCTCGGTGGGCCCCACGAACAAGACTTGCTCCATGTCGCCCGACGTGAGTAACCCTGCCGCGCGCGAGCTCGACTACGACCAGTTGCTGCTGGCCTACGAGGAGCAGATGGAGGGACTGGTGGAAGGCAGTGTGGATGCCATTCTGATAGAGACCATTTTCGACTCGCTCAACGCCAAGGTGGCCATCTGCGCGGCCATGAACGTGATGGAGCGGCTGCAACGGCAACTGCCCATCATGCTGAGCGTGACCATCAGCGACCTGGCCGGGCGCACACTCAGCGGTCAGACGCTCGACGCATTCCTCGCCTCAACAGACTCCTACCCTATCTTCTCCATCGGTCTGAACTGCTCGTTCGGAGCCCGGCAGATGAAGCCTTTCCTGAAAGAGCTCTCACAGCGTGCCCCCTACTACATCAGCGCACATCCCAATGCCGGACTGCCCAACTCGATGGGGCTCTACGACGAGACACCCGAGACGATGGCACCACAGATAGCCGAGTTCATAGACGAGGGACTGGTGAACATCGTGGGCGGCTGCTGCGGCACCACGCCCGAGTTTATCGAGCGGTTCGCCGCTCTTGTCCTCAGAGGCGAAGGGAAAGACGTGAGTGGTGAGAAAGCTGATTTCAAGACTCCACACGTGCCAGCAGACAAGCCCGAGTGCCTGTGGCTGAGCGGCCTCGACGTATTGAAGGTGTCGGCCCCAGTCCACTCAGCGCCCAACGCGCAGCCCCAAATATTCACCAACGTGGGCGAGCGATGCAACGTGGCGGGCTCGCGCAAGTTCCTGCGGCTCATCAAGGAGAAGAACTACGACGAGGCCGTCACCATAGCCAGGAAGCAAGTGACCGACGGGGCGCTGGTCATCGACATCAACATGGACGACGGACTGCTCAGCGCCAAGGAGGAGATGACGCACTTCCTCAACATGATAGCCGCCGAGCCCGACATTGCCCGGGTGCCGGTGATGATTGACTCCAGCGACTGGGACGTGATCGTGGCCGGACTGAAGTGCATGCAGGGCAAATGCATCGTGAACAGCATCTCGCTCAAGGAGGGCGAAGCGGTGTTCAGGAGCCACGCACGCGACGTGATGCGCTATGGCGCAGCCGTGGTGGTGATGTGTTTCGACGAGCAGGGACAGGCCACCTCCTACGAGCGCAGAACGGAGATAGCCAGCCGCGCTTATCGCATCCTGACACAGGAGGTGGGGATGAATCCGCAAAACATCATCTTCGACCCGAACATACTGGCCATCGCCACTGGCATGGAGGAGCACGATGCCTACGCACGCGACTTCATCAGAGCCACAAGATGGATTCGCGAGAACCTGCCCGGTGCTCATGTGAGCGGAGGCGTGAGCAACCTGTCGTTCTCGTTCAGGGGCAATAACTATATTCGCGAGGCCATGCATGCCGTCTTCCTCTATCATGCCATTCAGGCTGGCATGGACTTCGGCATCGTGAATCCTGCCACGAAGGTGCTCTACACCGACATTCCGCAAGACCAGCTCACCATCATTGAGGATGCCATCCTCTGTCGCAGGCCAGATGCCACCGAGCGCCTCATTGAGCTGGCCAATGAATTGTCAGCAGGGCCCGTAAGTCCTATAAGTCCCATAAGTCCTATAGGACCTATAAGTCCTATACCCTCTGTGGAATCCCGCCTTTCCCAGGCGCTCATCAAGGGCATTGGCGACCATCTGCGGGCCGATCTGGAGGAGGCCCTGCTGAAATATCCGCGTGCCGTTGACATCATCGAGGGGCCGCTCATGGCCGGCATGAACGAGGTGGGACGGCTCTTCGGCGCTGGCAAGATGTTTCTGCCCCAGGTGGTGAAGACCGCCCGGACCATGAAGCAGGCCGTGGCAATCCTGCAGCCACACATCGAGGCACAACGCTCAGAAGGAGCCGCCAAGGCTGGAAAGGTGCTGCTGGCAACGGTCAAGGGCGACGTTCACGACATCGGGAAGAACATCGTGGCCGTGGTCATGGCCTGCAACAACTATGAGGTGATAGATATGGGGGTGATGGTGCCTGCACAGCAAATCGTGGAGGCCGCCATCAGGAACAAAGTGGACATCATAGGACTCTCGGGACTGATCACCCCCAGTCTGGAGGAAATGGTGAACGTGGCGCAGGAGCTGAAGCGTGCCGGGCTCAGCATCCCCATCATGATAGGCGGAGCCACCACCAGCCAGTTGCACGTAGCCCTGAAGATAGCGCCCGTATATGGAGGCCCCGTGGTGTGGATGAAAGATGCGTCGCAGAACGCGCTCATGGCCGCACGACTGATGGCCGACGGGCAACAAGTGGAGAAAGAACTGAACGATACATACGAACAAATGCGCCGCCAGTATGCCGACGAGCAACAACAGCTGCTCTCGCTCGACGAAGCGCGAAAAAACAAACAAAACCTATGGGAACCATAAAAACTGTGATGTTCGACCTCGGAGGGGTCATCATCACGCTCAATCAGCCCGGAGCCGTAGAGCGATTCACGGAGTTGGGACTGGCCAATGCCAAGGAAATGCTCGACCCCTACCGACAGCACGGTATCTTCGGCGACGTGGAACAGGGAACCATCAGCGCCGAGACGTTCCGCTCGGAACTGAGCAAGCTCGTGGGACGAGAGCTCACGTTTGAAGAGTGCCGCTACGGCTGGCTCGGCTACGTGAAGGAACTGCCCAAGCGCAATCTGGAAGTGCTGCGCGAGCTGCGCAGGCAGGGCTACCGCCTGATACTGCTCTCCAACACCAATCCCTTCATGATGTCGTGGGTCATGAGTCCCGACTTCGACGGTGAGGGTCACTCGCTGGCCGACTATATGGATGCCTGCTACCTGAGCTACGAGATGAAGTGCATGAAGCCCGACGACAACATGTTCCGCTCGGTGCTCATGAAGGAGAAGACTTTCCCTCACGAGATTCTGTTCTTAGACGACGGGCCGCACAACGTGGCCGTGGCCAGTCAGATAGGGTTCAGAACCTACTGCCCCGAGAACGGAGCCGACTGGACCAAGGAGATTTTTGAACGACTGAAGTACTGAAAAGAAACGGCTGAAACATCAAAAAGGCTGAAGTACTGAAAACGGTTGAAGTATCAAAAATGAAATATGAAAACTAAAATCTTATTTGCAATTATGCTCTTCTGTCTCGCCTGCCTCGCTACCGAAACGCAGGCGCAGAAGAAACGCGAGTTCCGAGGTGCATGGATCCAGTGTGTCAACTCACAGTTTCAGGGTATAGGCACGGAGAACATGCAGCAGACCCTCAGCTACCAGCTGGACGAGCTGCAGAAGGACGGCGTGAATGCCATCATCTTTCAGGTGCGACCCGAATGCGACGCACTCTACCGCAGCCACCTGGAGCCGTGGAGCCGATTCCTCACAGGACAGCAGGGAATGGCCCCCTACCCCTACTGGGACCCTCTGCAGTGGATGATAGACCAATGCCACAAACGCGGCATGGAGCTCCACGCATGGATCAACCCCTATCGCGCCAAGACGAAAGGCACGAACGAGCTGGCCGCCAATCACATCGTAGTCAGACACCCCGAACGATGCTTCGACTACGACGGCATGAAAATCCTGAACCCCGGCATTCCCGAGAACCGGGACTACATCTGCAAGGTGGTGCTCGACATCGTGAACCGATACGACGTTGACGGACTACACATCGACGACTACTTCTATCCCTACCCCGTGGCCGGACAGGACATACCCGACAATAGGGAGTTCAGAATCTACAGCAACGGCATAAAGGACATAGGCGACTGGCGGCGCTACAACGTGAACCTCTTCGTGAAGCAACTCTACGAGACCGTGCACAAGGCCAAGCCCTGGGTGAAGGTGGGCATATCGCCCTTCGGCATCTACCGCAACAAGAAGTCGGCACCCATCGGCAGCGAGACCAACGGACTGCAGAACTATGACCAGCTTTATGCCGACGTACTGTTCTGGATCAACAACGGATGGCTGGACTACTGCGTGCCTCAGCTGTACTGGGAGATAGGCCACAAGGCTGCCGACTACGACACGCTCATCAGATGGTGGAACCAGCACGCATCGGCACGCCCTCTCTTCATAGGCGAGGACGTGGAGCGAACGGTGAAGTTCCCCGATCCCAACAATCCCTCACAGCACCAGCTGCCAGCCAAGCACCGGCTGCACCAGCAGATGAAGAACGTGGACGGAACCGTGCTCTGGTATGCCAAGGCTGTGGTAGATAACCCCGGCAACTATGGCACCGTGCTCCGCACAAGCTACTGGAAGCGCCCCGTGCTGCAGCCCAGCATGAAGTTCATAGACAAGACCGCCCCCAAGAGGCCCAAGTCGATAAAGGCCAAATGGACCTCCGACGGCTACATGCTGACATGGGCTGCTCCGAAAGGCAAGACGTGGAAGAACACAGCCGTGAAATATGCCGTCTATCGCTTTGCCAAGGGCGAGAAGGTGAACATTGAGGATGGTACCAAGCTGCTGGCCGTCACGTCAGACACGTTCTACAAGCTGCCCTACGAGGACGGCAAGCAGAAATACACTTACGTGGTGACGGCCCTGAACCGTATTCACAACGAAAGCAAAATGGCCAGGAAGAAAGTAAAACTATAACATTATAAGAACGATAAGATAATTCAAGTTTCGCATGTCTAAGAAGTTTTTTGAGCTTTGAAGTTACTTCAAAACTCCTAAACTCCCAAACTCCAATAGGCAAGTGGAACTTGCGAAAGTCAAATAAGATAAAAGTAAAGCCGAAAAAAGAAAAATGACCTCTTTCAAGAAAATAGAGCTCACGGACGCACAGGCCGAAGTCTTCACGTTCGACAACGGAACGGAGGTGAAGGAGCATCACGTCATGATTCATGCCGACGGATGCCACCGCACCTTCCTGCAACAGCTGAACGCCGTGCTCGACGCATACGACCAACTCATCGAACAGGAACTGAAGGGAAGCACAGCCGTGTTCAAGCGCTACTTCCTGAGCGATGCCTCGAATCAGGCCGACGACGTGATCATGAGCGACACCAGCGACTGCGCCAAGAGCATCATAGAACAGGCTCCGCTCGACGGGTCGAAGATCGGCCTCTGGGCCTATCTGATGACAAACGTGGCCTCGCGACTGCTCCCCAGCGGATTGTGCGAGACGGCACATGGCGACTTCCGCCACCTGTGGAACGCAAGCGCCCATAACACAGCCACCAACTCGGAATATCAGACGCGACTGCTGTTCAACGAATACATCATGCAACTGGCGCAGGAAGGCTGCACGCTCAAGGACAACTGCATTCGCACGTGGCTCTTCGTGAACGACGTGGACGTGAACTACCCGGGCGTGGTGAGAGCACGCAATCAGGTGTTCTTCACCCAAGGGCTCACGCAAGACACCCACTTCATTGCCTCGACAGGCATAGGCGGACGGCAACAGGATGCGCAGGTGCTCACGCAGATGGACAACTATGCCGTAGCAGGCATCAGGCGCGAACAGATTCACTACCTCTATGCCTCCACTCACCTCAATCGGACGAGCGACTACGGCGTGAGCTTTGAGCGCGGAACCTACATAGACTATGCTGACCGCCGACAGGTGTTCATATCGGGCACGGCCAGCATCAACAACAAGGGACTGATAGAGCATCCCAAGGACATCGTGAAGCAGACCCGCCGCATGTGGGAGAACGTGGGCGCACTCTTGAACGAAGCCGAATGCTCGTTTGAAGACGTGGGACTCATGATTGTATATCTGCGCGACGTGGCTGACTTCCAGCTGGTGAGCGAGCTCTACGAAGAGCGTTTCCCCAATACGCCCCGCATCATCGTCCATGCCCCCGTGTGCCGCTCAGGATGGCTCATCGAGATGGAGTGCATGGCTGTAAAAGAACAGCACTTGGAAAGCGTACCCGCTTTCTAAGTGCTGATTTTTGTTCCCCTCAAATTCGGAAAATGACCGAAGCTCCGCCAAATGGTTTTAACAGAGCGCTCCAAACTTTTCTATCGTAGCTCTGCCAAACGGTTCTTATAAGCTTTGCGCAATCGGCGGACGGCACGGTTGCGAATCTGCCGAACGCGCTCCCTCTTCAGGTGCATGTCCTCGGCTATCTCGGCCATCGTCAGATGTTCCTGTTCTATGCCGTAATAGGCCGTAACCACCTGGTGCTCACGCTCGGTAAGCGAATGCAGGGCATACTCTACGGCATCGGCAATGGCCGAATCATACACACGCACGTCGGCCATAGGCGAGTTGGCATCGGTCAGCACAGACAGCAGACTCACATTGGCCCTGTTGCCCAACGGGGCATCGACCGAACGCGAGAGCCCGTCCTTGGTGTTCTCCACACGCAGCTCGGCACTCTCCAGCTTCAGGGCTTTCTCTATCTGCTGGCGAATGAAGACCACGGCATAATTCACGAAACGCAGACCGCGCTCGCCGTCATACTTCCGGGCAGCCTTCATCAGCCCCATATTCCCTTCACTCACAAGGTCGTCCATTGACAGTCCTTTGCCCTGATAGCCTCGGGCTATCGTCACCACAAAACGGAGATTAGCCTGAATCAGCTTGTTCAGCGCCCGCTCGTCACCTGCCTTGATGCGTGCTGACAAGCGGCGCTCCTCTTCTTCTGAGAGCAACGACTCGCGACCTATCTCATCCAAATAAATGTTCAGCGTATTGTCAATCATGGTGCAAAGATACAACTTTTTCCGAAAAAACGATATTTCTTCGGCCTTATTTACTGCATTTTCCGCCTGAAGCGAACCACTAAAGGCAGGTGATCGCTGAAGCCTCCCTTCTGAAAGTGGGAGCCGTTGAAGCTGCGTTGGGGCTGACTGCCTCCATACAGGGCATCGGTACCTAAGAGGAATCGGGCATCGTTTATATAAGCTGAATCGAGCTGAAGCACCAGACTTGGCGAGAGCAGCACATGATCGAGCGAGTGCCATTCGCCCCGATAGCGATAGGTTCCCCCTGCTCCGTTGCGCCCTTTCAGCCGTTTGGTCACATTCGTGAGCGACTGTTCCTCCAGCCATCTGAGCGCAGGGCTCTCGGCATAGTCGTTAAAGTCGCCTGCCACCAGCACATGAGCCTCGCCTATGCCCGCCAATGCCTGCTGCAAAGTTTGAGCCACCTGCATCCGGAAGGGGCGTGAACGTCGTTCGCCTCCGTATCGGCTCGGTGCATGAACCACAAAGACGTGAAGCGTATCGACCGCTTCGGTCACTCCTTTCACATATAATATATCGCGCGTGGGGCGCATGCCCTTCAGCAGTGGCACCTCAATATACTCGTAGCAAAGGGGGACAAACGCAGAGGGCTGATAGAGCAAAGCCACATCGATGCCGCGCTGGTCGGGCGAATCGGTCATCAGGTACTCGTAGCCGGCATTCCGCAATAGCGAGCGCCGGGTAAGGTCATGCAACACGCTGTCGTTCTCCACCTCGCAGAGCGCCACCAAATCGGGCAGAAGCTCTGAACAGGACACGATTTCCTGGGCTATGTGGTTCAGTTTGTGCCAATACTTCGCCGGAGTCCAATGACGAACTCCCTCAGGCAGGAACTCATGGTCCTGCTTGAGGGAGTCGTGACGGGTATCAAAGAGGTTCTCGCAATTCAGCTCCACAAACGTGAGCGACTGAGCGTGAAGGCTGCAAAAGGAGAAACTGAAGATGACAAATGTTAAAAAGTGCCGCATCAGCAGACCTTCTCCAAGCGCTTCATCATCGTGAACATGAACAGGGCTGCAATCAGACATACGCCTGCAAACACGCCCCATACGGCCCAAAGAGGCAGGTCGCCCCACAGCAGTCCGCCCACCATAACGAGCTGATTGCCGAAAGCGGTTGACACAAACCAACCACCCATCATCATGCCCTTATACTTGGGAGGAGCCACCTTCGACACGAAGGAAATGCCCATAGGCGAAAGCAACAGCTCGCCAAAGGTGAGAATGAGATAAGTAGTGATGAGCCAATAAGACGACACGCGCGGAGCGGCTTCGCCCAGAGCGGCCTGCTCATTGGGTGACGGCAACGTGAGCGAAGCGTAGAGCATCAGACAGAAAGCCACTGCTGCCACAATCATGCCGTAGGCTATCTTGCGCGGTGCCTTCGGTTCCTTATTGTTAGCTGCCAGCCAGCCGAAAAGCGCCAGCGACACAGGAGTGAGCGCTACCACATAGAAAGGATTGAACTGCTGGAAGATAGGAGCCTTCACCTCTACCACCTGATTGCCAATCACGCCATAGTTATAGCCCAGGAAGCAGAGTGCAGCCACAATCACCAGGGCGGCAATGCCTTTGCTCTTGGCCGTCTTGCCCTGGAAGAGCGAGAACGAGGCATAGACCATGAAGATGATGGCTACGAGATTCCACACGTTGAAGGCCATGCCCTTGATGCCCGTAGCACTCTGCTCGTTGAACTCGTTAGCAAAATAGGTCAGGGAAAGACCATTCTGATGGAAAGCCATCCAGAAGAAGATGACCACGGCAAACACGAGCACAAGGGCAGTCATGCGTTCGCGCGTCTCCTCCTTCGACAGTTCTTCAACAGCAGCAGCCTCGCTTCCTTTCTTCTTTCCACCCTCAACATGGCGGAAGGTGCTACGGAAAGCATAATAGATGGCGATAGAGAGGATGAGCGATGCACAGGCTACGGCAAAGGCAAAGTGATAGCTGTCATTCTCGCTCACACCCAGACTCTTCTGAGCCCAGTCCATAATAGTGATGGCTGCCGTGGGGGCAAAGAGTGCGCCAATGTTGATGGCCATGTAGAAGATGGAGAAGCCCGAATCGCGTTTGTCGGCAAACTGCGGATCATTATACAGATCGCCCACCATCACCTGCAGGTTGCCTTTGAACAGGCCCGTACCAAAGCCGATGGCCAGCAGGGCACCCAACATCACAATCAGAGCGAACGAGTCGCCGCCAAGAGGTACGGAGAGAAGCAGATAGCCTGCAAACATGATGATGATGCCCGTGGTCACCATCTTGCCAAAGCCGAACTTGTCGGCCAGCATACCACCAAACAAGGGGAAGAAATAGACAAACATCAAGAACGAGCTATAGATGATGCCTGCCGTACCGGGGGCAAGTCCATAGTTTGCTCTTAAAAACAAGGCGAAAACAGCCAGCATTGTGTAGTAGCCGAATCGCTCACCGGTGTTGGCCAGTGCCAACGCATAAAGACCTTTCGGTTGACCTTCAAACATAATTACTATTTATTTAATTTTAGGATTATCTGTTTTAATAATATCAAAAAGATAGGTTAGCTTGACAACGATATTGGCATAGTTGGAGCGCCCGAAGTAGTCGCGCTTTGAGTTGCGATAGATGTCGCCCAAGCCATAGTAGTAGCGCCCCTCCAACAGGAAGTGTCCCACCTTAGGATGTGAGAACTCAAGCCCTAAGCCTGCGGCAATGCCGTAGTCGAACTTGCGCTCCACCGACATCGTGTCCTGAGCAATCACCTGCGACACACGCTTGGAGGCATTCCTGTACGCCAGATTGAAGTTCGTCTTGGTCTGCTCGCCCAGACAGATTCCGAACTGAGGACCGGCCTGAACGAAGAACTGGAAGCCCTTGCGCTCTCGTCCCCAACCCAATCGGGCGAAGAAGGGTACCTGCACATAGTTGATGGTGCGCTCATACTGCTCGGGCTCATTGGTGAGTGCGTTTATGACTGGTTGGTCGTCGCGGTCAAGGATGTTCTCCTTCCAGCCCAACTGGGCAAAGTTGACCTCAGCCGAGAGCGCACAAATGCTGCTGAAATACTTCTCGCAGGTGTATCTCACAGACAGTCCTCCCAACAGTCCCTGATGCTGGCTTTGCGGAACCTCGGGCAGGAACCCGATTTTGCTGAGCACATAACCTGCACCGCCACCAATAGCCAGCTCACTGCGGTATTCGCCTATCTGGGCTCTTCCTGCCAGCGAGAGCGTGATGAGGGTCAGAATGAGAAGTATTCGTTTCATGCTTGTCTTACATTCAGAATCAGTAGTTCAGGGCCTCAATCTGCTGCTCGGGCATGTAGTGTATGAACATATAGGCGCGATTCTGCAGACCGCCATTGCCCACGCGCTCAAACTTCAACGGAGTCTGAACGGGCGAAATGCTGAGCCGGCCTGCTGCTCCGTCAAACGTCTTGCCATACTGGTGCAGTCCTCTGAGGAAGAAGTAAGCGTGGTCGAAGCCGGTAAGCGCGAAACGCGGCAACGAGTTCATCATGTCCTGATGGAAATTCCAACGATACTTCTGCTGCAGGCGCATGGTGGCCGACGAGAGCGTATTCGTAAAGAACGGAGCAGGCAGATACACATTATACTTATGGAAGTTCTCTATCTGAGAAGCGGCATACATCATCCACTCCGTATAACCGAACACGGCAATATGAATATCGGGATTGGCCGACGAAACGGCACTCAGCCTGCCGAAAGTGGCATTCAACTCTGGCGAGCGGCCTGTGTTGAGCACCACCACGTTCTTCTTGTTCACATCAAACGACCGCATAAAGGCGGCATTCGACGAATGCTTCAGGTTGGTGATGCTGTACTTCATGCCCTTCTGTTCGAGCGTGCGGCGCAGGACGGATGTGAACGCACCCTTGGTGCTGGTGGTATCGCCACAGTCTATGATCACGGGATGATAGTCCTTGAACCAGTCGCTGAAGCGGCGGGCTGTAGCATCATTCAGCGCATTAGGGCTCTGATAGACCTGAAAGAGGTTGCGATTAGTGTAGAGATCGGGAGCGTTGATGGAGAACGGAATCAGCATCAATATGCCGTGTCGCTCAACGAATTGCGAGAGCTCAGGCACTTGCTTGGAATAGAGCGGACCGATAATGAGGTCGCAGCGGGCTGCATTCGGGTCGGCAAGAATGTCACTCAGATTGCCGTCCTCAGCCAGATTCCATGCATACACATCGGTTGAGATGCCCAGCTGCTTCAGACTGTCGCAGGCCATGAGCACGCCTCGGTAGTATTCCAGCATGCGTCTGCCGTCGCCGTTCTCGTCATGAAGCGGCAGCATCACGCCAAGCCTGATGGCCCGGTTCCTCACGTCGTCATTATCTTGATGGCCCTTGGCTTCGGTCTGTGCGGAAAAGCACGTCAGGACGACTATACACAATAGATATTTGAAAAAACGTCTCATATATACTGAATCTTTTATTATTTGCTTGCAAGAACAAGCTGTTTACATGTTGTGAATAAGCGATTTAGTCATGGTAAATAAGTTAACCGCCCGACACGTCGGAGAGCGGAAGCATCATCACGAAGCGTGCGCCACAGCCGCCTTTCTCCATTTCAGCGAAGGAAGGTTCAGCGGCTGAGGTGTAGTCTTTGTCGAGCACGATATTGCCGCCCAGACGGTTGGCAATGGAGCGGGCTACGGTCAGTCCGATGCCCGTACCTTCGTAATAGTCGTCCAGCTGAACGAACTCTTCAAAAATGTGTTCGGCCTCACCCTCAGGAACTCCGATGCCCGTGTCCGACACGCTGAACGCCACCTGTCCATCACGACTATCTACGTGGAGCAGCGCCCCACCCTTCTCGGTGAACTTCTTGGCATTGTCGAGTAGGAGCGACAGCGCGCGCGTGGCCTGCTGCAGATTGGTGGTGAGCATCAGGGTCTCTGCCTCGGCTGAATAGCTGATGTCGAAGTGCAGGTGATTGGCAACTGAAATGCCACTGTCCTCAGCTGCCTGAGCAGCTATCTGCAGGGCCAGAACCGTATCGTTGCGCTCTATGACAGCCCGGCTGTTCACGTCTGAGAGCTCCAGCATCTTGTTCACGAGTCCTGTGATCCGGTTGGTATTTTCTATGATCTTCTGATTGATGTCCTTACCCGTCTCCTCGTCCAGCTTCATGCCGGGCGTGGTAATCACCTGTGTAAAGCCTGAGAGGATATTGAGCGGTGTGCGTATCTCATGTGAAATTTGCTTAATGAAGTTGGTCTTCATGCGCGACGACTCCTCGGCCTTGGCATTGGCCACCTCCAACTGACTGAAAGCCCGCTCCAGACGTAAGGACGACTGGTGACGGAAATAGATGATGAGCGAGAAGCCCACGACCACGATGAAGAAAGCTATGACGGTGGCAATGAAGCGCTGGCGCGACAAGGCTTCGCGCTGCTCCATGATCTGAGTCTCCTTCTGCTTGATGTTGTAGATGGTTGCCAACTCCAGCGAAGCATCCTGCTTTTCCAGGAGAATGGCCGAGTCGAGCGCATCACACAGCTTCAGGGCCAAGGCCATGACGGTGTCGGTACGGTTCGCCTCGACATTGGCCCTGAACTTAGGCAACATATACGTCTGAATATTATCCAGCGTGAACTTCACGTCATAATGCTCCATCTGCCGGTCGAGTACTGCAAGCTTGTCGGCTGCCTCATTCCATCGCTTAGCCACCAGCAGATAGTTCGTTGCCTCCATCTTGCCGTCGTCGGTCTTCGCATAGTCGGTGGTGAGTGCCTCGTTATAGGCATGCTTAGCCTCTTTCTTCTTTCCCAGCCCCTCCAGACTACAAGCCCTGTAGAAGTTCAGACGGGCATATTGCTTGTCAACAAAACTGGCTAAGGCATGCGGATGGCTCTTGTATTGGGATAACACGTTGTCCAGACGCTCAGTCCAGTCATAAGCCTCACGATAATAGCCCGATGTGAGATAAGTATCCGTAATCGTGATGGCGCAAATCACCGAACTGGTGTAATCGGAAAGCTCGTTGCTGGCTTCAGTTATTTTCTGAAAGTGTTGATAAGCCTCATCATAACTGGCTGCGGCCTCCTCGGGATGGCCCATCTTCAACTGGCAGTTACCTATAAATGCCTGTAGGTTGACATAATCTGAATTAGGGCTGAAGCCTTCTTTGTTCAGCAGTTCGATGGCAGGAATGGCTACTTGCATTGTGCCCTCATAGTCAATCTTCACATAAAGAAGACCTGCCAATCTGTTTGCCGACTTGGCATAATAGGTCAAATCTTCATCGGTCTGAACTGGTAATGAAACAGCCTCTTTCCAAGCCACTTCAGCTAATCGAAACTGGCGAAGACGGGAGTAAGCATAGCCTTTCCAGTAAGAAGATTTCATCTTAGAGACAGTCCCTAACGAATCCATTTCATCTACCAATGCCAACAGACGTTGATAGTCGCGCGACTCGTAGGCAACATTCAGCAGGCTGTCGGCAGCCTGGCTTTCTCCCTTCACCTGTTGCTGCTCATCACATGACGTGAAAGCCAATACAGCAACAAATGCTGCTATTATCAGATGTAAAAGACGTCTGTTAGTCATCCTTATTTATTAAGTCCACAATTAGGTGCTGCAAAGTTAAGAATTATTTGTGAGAATATCAAGAAGAATGGGCTAATATAAGATACAAATAATCAGTATTCGCAGTTTTTTAGTGTTTTTTTGTCACGAAAACGGGCAAAAAGGGAACTTTATGGCAATACTACATAGCCATCGAAACTGATAGGATCGCGATACTGAGAGCGCACATGGATGTAAGCCGTACCTGTGTCGTAGATATCGACTTGATAGTCGTATAAGTCTTCCTGTGTCTTGACTGTCATCTCTATGCGCGAGACAAAGGGCTTGGGAGTGCTTTGGCTATAGCGGCGAATTGGCACTTCAAAGTTAAGCCCTTGCGAGGGCGAAGCCAGAGGTCCTTGGAATGCCTGCCCCATATAAGGCAGATAGCTGCACAATGTGTCGCCTCGCAACTCCAGGAAGAAGTCGGAAGCCACCGTTCGCGATCCATAGCGCAATGTGCTCATCGACGAAACATCAATGCGCCATTTTTTCTGCGCTACCAGTTCTGCCACAGCTCTCTGTGTCTTAGCGGTCGCCTCTGCCCGTTGCTGCTGAGTAGCACAACTAACGGACAATAGCGCCAAAAGCATGAACATCACTACGCTCTCATATTTCTTGTATCGGTTGCGGAATGTCTTTTGCATAAATTTATCAACATTATAAAGTTTCTGCAAAAGTAATTATTTTGTTCATAACCGATTCCATTTTCTGCTCAAATAGTTTTCAAAACTTCACGTATTAAGAACAATTAACTCATGTGCTCATGAGACATTGGAATTTGTCAAAAACGATAAAATAATCCCCGAAGCGCCAAACACTCCGGGGATTATTTGAATTGAGTATCTAATTGTAGAACTTACAGCGCTGCGGCAGCTATCCACTCGTAGAGGCACGAGGCAACACCGAAGAGGCAGATGCCGAGGGTGCAGATGGCGAGGGAGAGCTTAGTGGTGCCGTCCATACGGAAGGTAGCCAGCGGATGCTCTTCCTTGGTGATATACATAGCCTTCACAATCAGCAGATAGTAGTAAAGGCTGATGACCGTATTAACCAAGGCAATGAACACCACGAAGTAGGGCCAGAACGGTGCTACCTCATGACCCTCAACGGCGGCAAGGAATACGAAGAATTTCGAGAACATGCCGGCGAAGGGAGGAATGCCACCCAAGGAGAAGAGGGCCAAGGTCATGAGGAAGGCCAACTTCGGGTTGGTCTGATAAAGACCGTTGAATGAGCTCATCTGCGTGGTACCGCCATTGTGCTCAACAGCTGAGATTACGGTGAACACAGCCATATTGGCCACTACATAGACAAGTACGTAGAACGTCAGGGCGGCAGCTCCGGCTTGTGGGTTGCCACCAATCACAGCCAGCATGATGTAGCCGGCCTGAGAGATTGACGAGAAAGCCATGAAGCGCTTCAGCTCCGTCTGACGGATGGCGAAGAGGTTGGCCACAGTGATGGAGAGCACAATGACAATCCAAAGCATCGGATTCCACACATCGACCATCGGCCCGAACACCTTCGTGAGGATGATGCACAGCGTGAGGGCTGCAGCACCTTTAGACACCACGCTCAGATAACCTGTGACAGGAGTGGGCGCACCCTGATAGGTGTCAGCCGTCCAGAAGTGGAAAGGCACCAGCGAAATCTTGAAGCCCAGTCCGCTGAAGAAGAACACAAGTCCCATGATGGTGAGAGGTGTGAGGTGAGAGGCGAGAGGTGAGAGATTAGCTAATGCCTCTGCCACATTGTCAAAATAGAGCGAGCCTGTAGCTGCATAGATGAACGAGATGCCGAAGAGCATCACGCCACTTGAGAACGTAGCCACGAGAATGTACTTGGCAGCACCCTCAGCCGAGTTCTTGCGGTTCTTGTCGAAAGCCACGAGGCAAGCCATCGGCACTGAGGCCATTTCGAGACCGAGGAAGAACATGAGGAACGAGCCTGCCGACATCATCATATACATGCCGAGGAGCGTAGAGAGCACCAGCATGAAGAACTCGCCGGAGTTACGCTGAGCGCCGGAGAGCCACGTGTGCGACATAATCACTACAATGAGCGTTCCTGCGGTAAGGATGATCTTCATCACATTCACCATCTGCGAAGTGACATAGATGCCACCGAAAGCCGTCTGCGGCTCCTGCCAGCCGAACAGCAGGCAGGTCTGGCAGATGAGAGCCCCCATAGTGATCAATCCCAGTTTCTTGGTCTTCTGCTCATCCTTCATCAGACAGAAGTCAGCCACAAAGACCACTACAAGCCAGAGAACAAGGAATGCCTCAGGCATCATATTTAAGAATTGAGAATAATTCATAATATATTTCGTTGTTACGACATTACGTTATTACGACTCTACTTACATTACGCCAATTGACTGAAGGATGGTTCCAGCGCTCGGCGAGATGACATTGCTCACCCAGAAGGGGAACGTGCCCAGTCCTGCCACACAGAAGATGAGGCAGATGACAGCCACGCGCTCGTCCCAAGTGGCATCAGTCAGTTCGAGGAAGTGCTTGTTCTCAACCTCGCCATAGAGGATCTTGCCTACCACACGCAGGATATAGACTGCCGTTACGACAATCGACATACAGGCGATGATGGTAGCCACCATGCGGAACGAAGTGTTGGGATCGCCAGCCAAGGGAGCAGCGCCAAATGAACCTACGAAGATGGTCATCTCAGCAATGAAGCCCGAAAAGCCCGGCAGACCAAGGTTGGCCAGACCGGCAATCACGTAGCCCACGGCAAGGAAGGGCATAATCTTCATCAAACCGGCCAGCTCGCGAATGTCACGAGTGTGGGTACGACCGTAAATCATACCAATCAAGGCGAAGAACAGGGCCGTCATCAGACCGTGAGAGAGCATCTGCAGGATGGCACCCGTCACAGCCGTCTGGCTCATCATCAAGAGCGCGAAGAGCACGAGTCCGCAGTGAGACACCGACGAATAGGCATTGATGTACTTCAGGTCGGTCTGCACGCAAGCTGACAGAGCACCATAGACCACCGAGATCGTGGTGAGGATGAGGAACACCCAAGAGAGTTGCTGGGCAGCCTCAGGCAGCAAGAACATAGCCACGCGGAAGCAGCCATAGCCACCAAGCTTCATCAGCACACCGGCATGAAGCATCGACACAGCGGTAGGCGCAGAAGCGTGACCGTCGGGCGACCATGTGTGGAAAGGGAACAGAGCGCCCAGCACGCCAAAGCCGATGAAGATGAAGGGGAAAAAGGCGCACTGGATGTCGGTCGGGATGAGATGCGAGGTCTTCGCAATCTCGTTGACGTTCATCGTGAACACGCCACTATACTCGCCATTGAAGTAGTAGATGCCGAGGATGCCGAGAATCAGCAGTGCCGAGCCTCCCATCAGCATCAGGGTCAGCTTCATGGCTGCATACTCTTTCTTGCCCGAGCCCCATACGCCGATCAGCAGGTACATCGGAATCAGAGCCACCTCATAGAACATGAACATAGTGAACATGTCGGTGCAGATGAAGAAGCCGAACACACCCGTCGAAAGCAGCGTGAACCAGAGGAAGTATTCCTTGGTGAGAGGCTTCAGTTGCCATGAGGCAAACGTGCCCGTGAACACGATGATGCTTGACAGGAGCAGCATCACGACCGAGATACCATCTACACCCACAGCATAATTGATGTTAAGTGTCTTGAACCAAGGTGTTGAAGCTACCAGCAGCATATCGTCGGTGTTGCCACCACTGCGCTGCTGAATGAAATAAATCGTCAGCCAGATGGACAGGGCCAGCAAACAGCTGCTACCTGCCACCATCACGCCACGCACCTGATTGAGGTTGCGGGCTCCCCACAATCCCAAAAGCATCAGGGCGGGAATTACAACGAATAAACTTAATATATTCATAGTTTTTATCCTTTCTTATAAGTCTTATATGTCTTATAGGACCTATAGGACCTATAGGGCTAATAGGATTAATGTTAATGCAACACTGCCCGTGAGGAACCACACGGCATACTGGCGCACATCGCCGCTCTGCCAGGGACGCAGGCTCTCACCAGCCTCATTGGCTCCCCAAGCCAGGAAGTTGAACGTGCCATCAACCACATGACGGTCGAACCAGGCAATAGGCGTAGAGACGCAGCGGAAGATGATCTTGTGCGTCACGAACTGCCATATCTCATCCTGATAGAAGCGCTTGTAGGCAGCACGATGCAGCTTCGGGAACGTCTTGTAGAGACGATCGGCGATGGGCTGGCTCTCACCTTTATAAATATAGGTGGCGAGGCAGATGCTCAGAATGGCAATAACCGTTGAGGTGGCTGCAATCTTGAGGTCGAAGTGGATGGTATAGTCCTGACCACTGGCCGAAACGAACGAACCGAACGAGCCGCCCCAATCCAAGAAGCCAGCCAGCGTAGTATAAATACCCACGCCAAGAGTGACCACCGACAGGAAAATGAGGGGGAAGGTCATCGTGGCAGGAGCCTCGTGAGGCGTATGATGCTCATGAGCCTCCACGTTCTCAGTTCCCCAGAAAATGCCGTAGTACAGACGGAACATGTAGAAGGCGGTCATAGCGGCAATACCCGTCATAATCCAACCCACTACAGGACTGTAGGCAAAGCAGGCGGTAATAATCTCATCCTTCGAGCTGAAGCCCGAGAAGAAGGGAATACCCGAAATGGCCAGACAGCTGATCAGAAACGTAATGTTCGTGATAGGCATGTACTTGCGCAGGCCACCCATCACAGCTATCTCATTAGAGTGAACAGCATGGATGATGCAACCGGCTCCGAGGAACAGGCAAGCCTTGAACATGGCATGGGTGAACAGATGGAACATACCTGCCATGTAGCCCAGCTGAGCATGATTGTCGAGCAGCGCACCGTGATGACCGGGCAGGCTCACGCCAAGTGCCACCATCATGAAGGCAATCTGCGAAATGGTAGAGAAGGCCAGCACACGCTTGATGTCGCTCTGAGCACAAGCCACGGCAGCGGCATAGAAAGCGGTGAACACGCCCACCCATACGACAATCGACAGGGCCTCGGGAGCATACTGAATCCACAAAGGGAACATGCGTGCAATCTGGAACACACCTGCAACCACCATCGTAGCAGCATGAATCAGAGCCGACACAGGCGTAGGACCTTCCATAGCATCGGGCAGCCAGATGTGCAGGGGGAACATGGCCGACTTACCGGCACCGCCAATGAACATCAGCACAAGAGCCGTGGGCAGGATGCAAGCGCCTGCAGCCACTGCCTTAGCGGCATTGCCCTCAATGAAAGGAGT